>NZ_CP102513.1:9635208-10270417 GCF_024612035.1 Streptomyces sp. DSM 40750 | reverse complement strand
GGTCGCCGTCCTCGGTGTCGGCAACGTCGCGCTCGACGTGGCCCGCATCCTCGCCAAGACGGCCGACGAACTGCTGCCGACCGAGATCCCCGCGAACGTCCACGACGGTCTGAAGGCCAACAAGGCGCTGGAGATCCACGTCTTCGGCCGCCGCGGCCCTGCGCAGGCGAAGTTCTCCCCGATGGAGCTGCGGGAGCTGGACCACTCCCCCAACATCGAGGTCATCGTCGACCCCGAGGACATCGACTACGACGACGGCTCCATCGCGACCCGGCGCGGCAACAAGCAGGCCGACATGGTCGCCAAGACCCTGGAGAACTGGGCGATCCGCGACATCGGCGACCGCCCGCACAAGCTCTTCCTGCACTTCTTCGAGTCGCCCACCGAGATCCTCGGCGAGGACGGCAAGGTCGTCGGCCTGCGCACCGAGCGCACCGCACTCGACGGCACGGGCAACGTCAAGGGCACCGGCGAGTTCAAGGACTGGGACGTCACCGGGATCTACCGCGCGGTCGGCTACCTCTCCGACAAGCTGCCCAAGCTGCCCTGGGACGTCGAGTCGGGCACCGTCCCGGACGAGGGCGGCCGGGTCATCGAGGAGACCGGCGCGCACCTGCAGTCGACGTACGTCACCGGCTGGATCCGGCGTGGTCCGGTGGGCCTCATCGGGCACACCAAGGGCGACGCCAACGAGACCGTCGCCAACCTGCTGGACGACTTCTCGAACGGGCGGCTGCACGAGCCCTCCGCGCCCGCCCCGGAGGCCGTCGACGCCTTCCTCGCGGAGCGGAACGTCCGCTTCACGACGTGGGAGGGCTGGTACAAGCTCGACGCCGCCGAGAAGGCGCTGGGTGAGCCGCAGGGCCGCGAGCGCGTGAAGATCGTCGAGCGCGAGGACATGCTGCGGGCCAGCGAAGCGTAGGGCTCCACCAGGGGCCGTCGGGGACTGCGGGACGTTGTTCGGCTGCGGGTTGTTCGTGGCTGGTCGCGCAGTTCCCCGCGCCCCTGAAGGGGCGCGACCCCGATCGAGGCATAAGCTCGGCGGATGGCCAAGTACTACGACGTGCACCCCGACAACCCCCAGCCGCGTGCCATCGGGCAGGTGGCCGACAGCATTCGTCAGGGTGGGCTCATCGCGTATCCCACGGACTCCTGCTTCGCGCTGGGGTGCCAGCTGGGCAGTCGTGACGGCATCGAGCGGATCCGTTCGATCCGGCAGCTCGACGACCGTCACCACTTCACCCTGGTGTGCGAGAACTTCGCGCAGCTGGGCCAGTTCGTGCACGTCGACAACGACGTGTTCCGCGCCGTGAAGGCGTCGACGCCGGGCAGTTACACCTTCATCCTCCCCGCGACCAGGGAGGTGCCCCGCAAGCTCCTCCACCCCAAGAAGCGAACCGTCGGCGTGCGCATCCCCGACCATCGCGTGGCCCAGGCGCTGCTCACGGAACTCGGCGAACCGCTTGTCTCCAGCACGCTGCTGCTGCCCGACGAGGAGGAGCCGCTGACGCAGGGCTGGGAGATCAAGGAGCGCCTGGACTACCTGGTCGACGCGGTGGTGGACTCCGGGGACTGCGGCACGGAACCGACGACCGTCATCGACTTCTCCAGTGGCGAGGCCGAGATCATCCGCAAGGGAGCGGGCGACACCTCACGGTTCGAATGACCCGTGACGGTGGCCGGGCTCAGGTCTGCCGCAGCGGCTCGTACGCCTCGGCGCTCAGGCCGAACGTCCAGGCCACTCCCTCCCGGGCCGTGGTCGTCGTGGGCGGCACCCGCAGCCAGTAGGTGCGGCTCGTGCCGTCCGGCTCCGGTGTGGAGTTGACGACCTCCACCATCACCACGTCCTCGTCGCCGGGCAGGGCTGTCCGCCACAGCACCCCCGTCTCGTCGCGGTGCACCGGCTGCGCTCCGGACTGCTCCAGGTAGCGGTCGTAGCCGTAGTACTCGAGCATCACGCGGCGCAGCTCGGCGTTCTCCTCCGCCCGGATCCGCTCGGGGGTCAACGAGTCCAGGCGGTCGAGGAATTCGCCTGGCACGGGCAGCCCGCGCCAGGCGTGCAGGGCGAAGCCGTCGGCGTAGGCGAGCGCGGGCCCGTCGCCGCGGTCGAGGCGGCCCGCCTCGTCGCGGTGCAGTTCCACGGGCCGTTCGGCGACGACAGCGACGTTCTCGTACGGCCACCACCAGCCCGCCGTGCGGGCCACCTCGGTGAGCCCGTCGAGACCGGGGGCGGCGTCGAAGGCGCACAGCCAGGCCACGTCGTGCTGGCCCAGGACCGCGTCCAGGAGGAGGAGCCGGATACGGGTCTCCTCCTTGCGGTCGGCGAGGGCCAGGGCTTCGACGATGCCGGTGCGGACGCGGTCGATGAGCGGCTGGGTCGTCTCCCAGAGGTCGGCGCCCGTCGCACGCCAGTGGTCACTCCAGCCGGTGGGGCCCAGCAGGGTGTGCAGCCGGTCCCGTGCGGCGGCGACGGCTCTGTTGCGGACGGCGTCGCGGACGCTCGCCCCGGTCGGCGGCAGCGCCTCGCCGTCCTCCGCCGGTGTTCCCGACAACAGGCGTACCGCCTCCAGGGGCGAGCGGGCCCACACGATCCGCTCGGGCTCCCGCAGCCCCGCCCGCCGGTAGGCGAGCCGTACGCCCGCCTCGGCCCGCGGCCGGTCACCCGCTCCGGTGGCCGCCGCCACCGCCCGCCAACTCGCCTGTTCCGTCACGCCGTTCCTCCTGGATCTCGATGCCTGTCCCACCGGCCGCCGTACGCCACGACCGCCGTCCCCTCGCGTCCGCGTGCCCTCCCGCCGGTGGCGGCACGCGACCGCTTCATCGCCTGTCGCGTCAGTCGGCGACGATTCGGATCGAGCCCGGTACGTACTCGCGCTGCCGTATGACCCGGTACCAGCCCTTGGGCAGGGAGATGGCCGCGTGCTCCTCGTGGACGACGCGGGCGCCCTCCGGCACGTGCAGCAGCATCGGTCCGAAGACGCTCGCCTCGCGGACGAGGCGGCCGGGGCCGACCACGGCGTGTGCGTGGCCGGTGACCTCGCCGAGGGCGAGGACGAGCCGGCCGCGCCCGTCGCGCGGTTCCGACGTGGCGTCGAGCGCGGTGGCGGGCACGGCGCTCTCGGCCAACGGCACGATGAGCACGTCTCCTTGCCGGTACATGGGTCTCCCTCCCGTCGGGCACTCGCTGTGCCACGGAAAGGACGGTAGAGGCAGGCACTGACAACCGGCCCGCGCAGGCTGTTCGTCGGGCCGCGCGCCACTGTTCGTCCACAGGACGGGGGTCCGCCGCACACGATGTCGGTGGGGCTTGGTAGAACTCCGGTACCCGGCGGCGCTGTGTGCGCTTCGGGTGCGCAACGGGCGGACCGTGCACGGACTCGGCTGCCGCCCACGGACAGGGAACGAAGGGGCGGGGCGCACATGACCATCGGGAGCCATCTGGAGGAGTTCCACGACCTGCCGGTCCACCGCTTCCCCAAGTCGGTGAAGGGCCCGGAGGGCGCCGCGCACCTGCCCGCCCCCGAGTCGGTGGCCTGGAGCATCGCCGTGGACTCGTACGACAGCGAGGAGGCGTGGGAGGACGCGTTCGCCCGGTTCCTCGCCTCCGTCGACACCACCAAGGTGCGGGCGCTGGTCGTGGGTGCCTGGAGCGACGCGTACGACAACGGCCCCGAGGACCTGATCGAGGCCCTGGTGGCGGCGGAGGACCGGCTGCCCGCGCTGCGCGCGCTGTTCCTCGGCGACATCGTGATGGAGGAGTGCGAGATCTCCTGGATCAACCAGGGCGATGTGAGCCCGCTGCTGAACGCCTTCACCGCACTGGAGGAGTTCGGCGTGCGCGGCGGCCAGGGGCTCGTCTTCCCCGCCGTGCGTCACGAGCGGCTGCGGACGCTGACGATCGAGACCGGCGGCATGCCCGTCGACGCGGTCCGGGGTGTCGCGGAGAGCGACCTGCCGGCCCTCGTCCATCTCGACCTGTGGCTGGGAACCTCCGAGTACGGCGGCGACTCCGAGGTGGCGGACCTGGCGCCGATCCTCGCGGGCACCCGGCTGCCGGCCCTCAAGCACCTGGCGCTGCGCAACAGCGAGATGCAGGACGACATCTGTGCGGCGCTCGCCTCCGCCCCGGTGGTGGCCCGTCTCGACGTCCTCGACGTGTCGATGGGTGTCCTCACCGACGACGGCGCGACCGCGCTGCTCACGGGCCAGCCGCTCACCCACCTCACCACGCTGGACCTGCACCACAACTACCTCAGCCCGGCGATGAGCGACCGTCTCCGG
Source organism: Streptomyces sp. DSM 40750 (assembly GCF_024612035.1). Taxonomy (GTDB): domain Bacteria; phylum Actinomycetota; class Actinomycetes; order Streptomycetales; family Streptomycetaceae; genus Streptomyces. The sequence goes on along the minus strand of NZ_CP102513.1, from coordinate 10,266,136 downwards.
GACTCCCTGGAGGCCGAGGGGGTCCAGGTCGACGTCGACGCCGACGACGCCGAGTCGGACGAGGAGGAGGACGGCACGGTCTGGCGCTTCGTCGCGGTCGGCGAGTGAGCGCATAGGACCCGGGCCCACAGAGGCGTGGGCCCGGGTCCGGCAGTACCGCGACGGGTCGTACGGCGTCGTGGGGCGACGGGGGTTCGAGGTGAGGGGGTCGGTGTGTCCGGTCGGACCGGAACAGCGGGTGCGGCGGGTGCGGGGCCCGGCCCGTACAGGTGGGTGGTCGTCGGGAACGGGGAGAACCGGCGGGTCGGGCTGTTCCTCGCGGCGGCCGAGGCGGCCGGTGCCGGCACGCCGCGTGTCGTCGAGTGGCGGGACGTGCTGCGCGACGGCGGCCACGAGTTCGCCGCCGACGAGATCGTACGGCTGGACTCGCCGGGCGAGAACGCCGAGGTGGACCGGCTGCTGCGGGGTGTCGACGATCCGACGCGGGTGGAGGGCTCGGCCACCTGGTACGCCCGGTTCCTGGCCGCCGTGGGCTCGTTGCGGGGCGGGGTGCGGCTGGACGATCCGGCGGATCTGGCGGTGCTGTTCGACAAGCGGCTGTGCCATGCCCGGCTCGACGCGGCGGGGGTGCAGGTGCCCCCGTCGCCCACCTCGGGCGACGCGCTGCCGGTGCGCGGCTGGGACGACGTACGGGCGGCGATGCGGGAGCACGGCATGCCGCGCGTCTTCGTGAAGCCGGCCCACGGGTCCTCCGCGTCCGGTGTGCTGGCCGTCGAGTCGGCGATCAACGGGCGGATCAGGGCCACCACCTCGGTGGAGGTGGCCGCCGACGGGCGGTCGCACATCCCGCCGCGGCTGCACAACTCGCTGCGGGTCCGGCGCTACACGGACGAGCGGGAGATCGCCGGCATCGTCGACGCCCTCGCGGTCGACGGTCTGCACATCGAACGCTGGCTGCCGAAGGCGTCCGCGCACGGCAGGTCCGCCGACCTGCGGGTCGTGGTCGTGGCGGGCCGGGCCACGCACGCGGTCGTCCGCACCAGCCGTTTCCCCATGACCAATCTCCATCTCGGCGGGGCTCGGGGCGATCTGGCCTCGGTGGTCGACGCGGCGGGCGACCGCTGGCGGCAGGCGCTCGACATCTGCGAGCGGGCCGCCGCCTGCTTCCCGGACACGCTGTGCGTCGGGGTGGACCTGCTGCCGGCGATCGGCTGGCGCCGGTTCGCCGTCGGCGAGGTCAACGCGTTCGGCGATCTGCTGCCCCGGCTGACCGGACTGCCGGGCGGCCCGGCGGAGGGCCTGGACACCTATGCGGCGCAGCTCGCGGCGGTGCGGAGCGCGACGCTCCCGGCGCCCTCGCACCACCCCCAGGCAAGGAAGGACCATGCACCCCTCTGACACGGCCGACCCGGCCCACCGGCCCACCGAGGCCACGCAGGCACCCGACATGAACGAGGTGGTGGGCCGCGACGATCTGCTGCTGCTCACGCTCGACACCCTGCGGTACGACGTGGCCGTGCGGCTCACGGCGGAGGGCCGGCTGCCGAATCTCGCCGCCCGCCTTCCGGGTGGTACCTGGGAGAAGCGGCACGCGCCCGGCAGCTTCACCTACGCCTCGCACCAGGCGATGTTCGCGGGTTTCCTGCCGACCCCGGCGGCCCCCGGGCCGCACCCGCGGCTCTTCGCGGGCCGGTTCGCCGGCAGTGAGACGACCGCGGGGCGGACCTTCGTCTTCGACAGCCCCGACCTGGTGTCGGCGCTCGCCGAACACGGCTATCGCACGGTGTGCATCGGCGGTGTCGGGTTCTTCAACAAGCAGGGGGCGCTCGGCAGCGTCCTGCCGGGCCTGTTCCAGGAGAGCCACTGGGAGCCGGGGTTCTCCGTGGCGTCGCCGACGTCCTTCGAGTCCCAGGTGGCCCGCGCCGAGCGGGTCGTGGCCGGACTGCCCGCCGAGCGGCGGCTGTTCCTCTTCCTCAACGCCTCGGCGCTGCACCAGCCCAACTGGTTCCATCTGCCGGGCGCCACCCGCGAGGCCGGCGACAGCCTGGTCACGCACGCGGCGGCCCTGGAGTACATCGACCGGCACATCGGACGGCTCTTCGCGGCGATGAGCTCGCGGCGCCGCTGCTTCGCCGTCGTCTGCTCCGACCACGGGACCACGTACGGCGAGGACGGATACACCGGACACCGGCTCGGCCACGAGGCCGTGTGGACCGTCCCCTACAGCCACTTCTTCCTGGAGCCGTCCGTATGACCCTCACAGCCGCCACCGCTGTCGCCACCGCTCACCCACCGACGCGGCCGTACCAGCACTACGTGTACGCCTACCCGCACAAGACGGCCTACCGGAAGCTGCCGGACAACCCGCTCCTCGCCGACCTGTGGGCCGCGGAGTCCAGGCAGGCCCTGTCGCTGTACGCGCACATACCGTTCTGCGAGGTCCGCTGCGGTTTCTGCAACCTCTTCACCCGGATCGGCGCGCCGGACGGGCTGGCCGGCCGCTATCTCGACGCCCTCGAACGGCAGGCGATCGCGGTGCGGGAGGCGCTCGGGGACGCGGCGCCGGTGCGGTTCGCGAACGCCGCGTTCGGCGGTGGCACGCCCACCTATCTGGAGGCCGCCGAGCTGGAGCGGCTGTGCGACATCGCCGAGCGGCACATGGGCGCGGACCTGCGGGCGATCCCGCTGTCGGTCGAGGCCTCCCCCGCCACGGCGACGGCCGACCGGCTGGCCGTCCTGGCCGAGCGGGGCACCACACGGCTGAGCCTCGGCGTGCAGAGTTTCGTGGAGGAGGAGGCGCGTGCGGCCGTACGACCGCAGCGGCGCTCCGACGTGGAGGCGGCGCTGTCGCGCATCCGCGACACCGGCGTTCCGGTCCTCAACATCGATCTGATCTACGGCATCGACGGGCAGACGGCGGCCAGTTGGCGGCTGTCCCTGGACGCCGCCCTCGCCTGGCGGCCCGAGGAGATCTACCTCTATCCGCTGTACGTAAGGCCGTTGACGGGCCTGGGCCGCAACGCCGATCCGACGATCGCGGACCGTGACTGGGACGAGACGCGGCTGCGCCGCTACCGCGAGGGCCGCGACCATCTGCTCGCGCACGGCTACGAGCAGGTCTCCATGCGGATGTTCCGCCGCGCGGACGCGCCCCCACAGGGCCCGGACGACCACGCCTGCCAGACGGACGGCATGATCGGCCTGGGCTGCGGGGCCCGTTCGTACACCTCGAAGCTGCACTACTCCTTCGACTACGCGGTCGCCATGCGGGAGATCCGCGGCATCATCGACGACTACACCGCCACCGAGGACTTCAGCCGGGCCGTGCACGGCCGTGAGGTCGACGAGGACGAGGCGCGGCGTCGCCATCTGCTGCAGTCGCTGCTCCAGGCGCGGGGGTTGCCGGTGGCGGAGTACCGGCGCCGGTTCGGGTCCGACCCGTACGCGGACTTCCCGGGGGAGCTGGAGCGGCTGGCCTCGCGCGGCTGGCTGGCGGAGGCGGGCGCCGGGCTGCTGAAGCTCTCCGCCGAGGGACTGGCCCACTCGGACGCCATCGGTCCCGACTTCTTCTCCCCCGCCGTAAAAGCGGCGATGGCCGAGTACGAGCTGAAGTGACGGGGACCATGGACCTGACCATCCTCTATCGCGGCCCCCTCGCCTCCTGCGACTACGACTGCCCCTACTGCCCGTTCGCCAAGCGCCGCGACTCCACGGACCGGCTGCGGGCCGACCGCGCGGCCCTGGACCGTTTCACCACCTGGGCGCGGGCGCAGACCGGCGACCGGCTGTCGGTGCTCTTCACACCGTGGGGCGAGGGGCTGGTGCGCTCCTGGTACCGGCGTGCGCTCGTCGACCTCTCCCACGAGCCGCACATCGACCGGGTGGCGATCCAGACGAACCTCAGCTGCCGCACGGAGTGGCTTGCGGAGGCCGACCCGGACACGGTGGCCCTGTGGTGCACCTACCACCCCGGGCAGACCCCCTACGAGCGGTTCCTGGACAAGACCCGCCGACTGGCCGGGACGGGGATCCGCTTCAGCGTGGGGATCGTCGGTCTTCCCGAACATCTGGAACACGCCCGCCGGCTGCGCGGGGAGCTGCCGGGGCAGGTGTATCTGTGGGTGAACGCCGCCGAGGGGCACACGTACACGGACGAAGAGGCGTCGCTGTGGGGCGAGTTGGACCCCTTGTTCCACTTCAGCCGCCATCCGCACCGCTCGGCGGGGAGCGCGTGCCGTACGGGCTCGACCGTCGTGTCCGTGGACGGCGAGGGAACGGTACGGCGCTGCCACTTCGTCAAGGCCGAACTCGGCAACCTCTACGACGGTTCCTTCCGCGCGGCGCTCGCACCCCGCCCGTGCCCCCTGGCCGTCTGCGACTGCCACATCGGGTACGTCCACCTCGAAACGCTCCCCCTGTACGACGTCTTCGCGGGCGGCGTCCTGGAACGCGTACCGACGGAGGAGGCCCGACGCGGACTGCCACGGCCGGTGCGCATCGGGCGTAGTTTGTGAGCGGACGGCAGTCGAGGGGGTTCCCGTGGTGCGCTTCGAGCACCAAGTGGCAGACCGCGAGCGCGAGTTCGGGCCCGACCACCCCGCCATCCGGCACGTCGGGGCCTGCCGGCTCACGTACGAGGCGGCTGAAGAAGAGAACCCGGAACCAGGAAGCGAGTCCTTCATGACCTCAGCGGTCAACAGCGGCGTGTGGATACGTCGTTACCGGCCCGCGCCCGAAGCGGCGGTCCGGCTGCTGTGTCTGCCGCACGCGGGCGGCTCGGCGAGCTACTACCACCCCATGGCGCAGGCCCTCGCCCCCTCCGTCGATGTGCTGGCCGCGCAGTATCCGGGGCGTCAGGACCGCTATGCCGAGCCGCCGCCGGAGAGCATCCGTGAGCTGGTCGAGCGGATCACCGAGGCCGTCACCGGGGACGACGACCGTCCGCTCGCCGTCTTCGGGCACAGCATGGGCGCCGTGGTCGCCTACGAGGTGGCGCTGCGGCTGGAGGCGGCCGACCGCGCCCCGGTCCGGCTCTTCGTGTCGGGGCGGCGCGCCCCCTCCACGGACCGGGACGGCAGGGAACTGCACAAGGCGAGCGACGCCGATCTCCTCAAGGCCGTACGCCTGCTGAACGGCACCGACGGCCAGGTCTTCGAGGACGAGGAGCTGGTGCGGCTCGTGCTGCCGGCGCTGCGCGGCGACTACAAGGCCCTGGAGACGTACGAACCGCGCCCCGGCGACCGGCTGACCTGCCCGGTCACCGTCCTCACCGGCGACGAGGACCCGGTGACCCCGGTGGCGGACGCGCGTGCCTGGACGGGCCACACCGACGGGCCGAGCGAGCTGTGCGTGTTCCCCGGCGGCCACTTCTACCTCAACGACCGGCCGCAGGACGTCGTCGACGTCGTACGGCGGCACCTGGGGCTGTAGCCCACGGAAAGGCCCGGGGCCGCCCGTGCCGACGCACCGCCCGGCCCCGCCGCAGTGCCGTCAGACCCGCCAGCTGTAGCGCCGCTCCGGCCGCCCCGCCACCCCGTAGCGCAGGGAGACGTCCGCGCTGCCGATGCCGTGGAAGTACTCCAGGTAGCGGCGGGCGCTCACGCGGGAGATGCCGGTGAGGGTGGCGCACTCGGTGGCGGAGAGGCTGCCGTCGGTGCCGCGGAGGGTGCCTTCGATCAGCTCGGCGGTCTCGACGCTCATGCCCTTGGGCAGGGCGCCGGCCGCCGTGGCGGGTGCGGCGGCTCCGGCCAGGACGCGGTCGACGTCGGCCTGGCCGCGTACGACGGTGGTGAGCAGGCGGCCGCGCTGGGCGGCGTACCGCTGCAACCGGGAGCGCAGCTCCTCGAACTCGAAGGGCTTGAGGAGGTAGTCGACGACGCCGTGGCGGACCGCGCCGCGTACGGAGTCGGCCTCGCGGGCGGCGCTGATGACCATGACGTCGCAGTCGTGGCCGGCGGTGCGCAGCCGGGGTATGACGTCGAGGCCGAAGCCGTCGGGGAGGTAGAGGTCCAGCAGGACCAGGTCGGGGCGCAGCTCGTCGACGGCCGCGACCGCCTGTTCGCCGGTGCTGGCGACACCGACGACGCGGAACGGCTCGACGCGTTCGACGAAGGTGCGGTGGACCCGGGCCACCATGAAGTCGTCGTCGACCACGAGCACGTCGATCGGGCCGGGCTCTCTGCTCGTGCCGGTCATGGTGTCGCTCCTTCCGCCACCGCGTCGGTGAGGTGGCTGACGGTCATACGGGCGGTGAACATGGCACCGTCGGGGGTGTTGGTCACCGAGATCTCACCGCCGTGCCGTTCGCAGACAAGGCGGGTGAGGGCCAGGCCGATGCCGCGTTCGCCTTCCCTCGCGGCCTTGGTGGTGAAGCCGTGGGAGAAGACTTCGCGGGCGAGTTCGGGGGCCACGCCGGGGCCCGAGTCGCGGACGACGATCTCCACGCTGGAGGCGTCCTGGCGCAGCTCCACCTCGACCCAGGCCTCGCGGTCGTCGGCGCCGCCCCAGGGTTCGTGGCCGTCGGACGCAGTCGTGGTGGCGGCCGCGTCCACCGCGTTGTCGACGAGATTACCGACCACGGTCGCCACGTCGGCGGCGTCCTCCGGGGCTAGCCGGTCCAGTGCCGTGCTGTCCGAGATCCGCAGGGTGACCCGGCGTTCGGCGGCGAGGGACGTCTTCGCCATGAGCAGGGCGGCGACGGCGGTGTCGCGGACGCGGCGGCTGAGGGTGACGTCGAGGGAGTGGCGGTGTCGGCTCAGCGCACGGATGTAGTGGACGACCTCGTCCTGTTCGCCGATCTGGATGAGCCCGGAGATGGTGTGCAGCTGGTTGGCGAACTCGTGCGCCTGGGCCCGCAGCAGTTCGGAGGAGCTGCGGAAGGAGCCGATCTCCCGTTCCAGACGGGCCAGCTCGGTGCGGTCCCGCAGGGTGGTGACCGAGCCGAGGTGGCGGCCGTCCTTGGTGACGGTCATCCGGTTCATGACCAGGACCCGGCCCCGGCGTATGACGACCTCGTCGCGCCGGTCGGCCGAGGCGTCCCGGGAGCCGGTGCCTCCCTCGCGGGGGCCGGCCGCGCCCTCGCGAGAGCCCGTCCCGCCCTCGCGCGAGCCGCCCGGTTCCTGCGCTCCGACCAGCACGTCCCTCAGCCGTCCCTCGACGCCCAGATCGGCCAGGCTCTTGCCGACGCAGTCCTCGGGCAGGTCGAGCAGACGCCGTCCCATCTCGTTGACGAGAGTGAGCCGGTGGTGCGGGTCCAGGGCGATCACGCCCTCGGCGATGCCGTACAGCATGGCCTCGCGGTGTTCGGCGAGGCCCGCGATCTCGTGCGGCTCCAGGCCGAGGGTCTGCCGTTTCACGCGGCGGGCCAGCAGCCAGGAGCCGACGAGGCCGAGGCCGCTGGCGATGCCGAGGTAGGCGAGGAGGTAGGAGGAGGCGCCGCTGAGGCGCTGCCATACGGTCGGGGAGGCCTCACCGATCATCACCGTGCCCAGGAGCCGGCCGAGGTTCGCCTCCGTTTCGCCGAGGACGGGCACCTGGGCGACGAGCTCATGGCTGCCGTCCAGGGTCAGTGCGCCGGACCAGCCGCGGCCCGCGGCGGCGCCCTCGCCGACCGGCATCGGGTCGCCGATCACCGTGGGGTCGGTGGAGCTGACGATCCGGCCGTCGGCGTCGGCGACCGTGACCGAGGTCACCCCGGACTGGGTCTGGGTGGAGTTCACCAGGGGTGCCAGCGCCTCGTGCGCGACAGGCTGCGTGAGCCGGTCGCGCACGAGGGGATTGGCGGCCAGCTGCTCGGCGAGCGCGGTGACGCGGCGGCCCTCGACCCGGTTGAAGGTCGCGGCGGACTGGGTGAGCGAGACCGCGGCGACAGCCAGCAGCACCACCACGACGATGGCGAGCTGGAGAACCAGCATCTCGCCTGCGAGGGTATGGCGACGGAACTCGGCGACCACGGCGGACTCATCTCTCGTGCCGACACGGCATTCGGGGCGGCTCAGGCGCCGGCTGTGCGGTGGGTCGCACAATCATGGCGCCCAGGTGCGGTCAGGGAAAGAGAGGTGTGGAGGGCGTGCTCATAAGGTGACAGGCACCGTGACCACAACGACCACAACCTCCGTTGCTTCCGCAAGTGAGGCAGGCCCGCCCCCCGCAGGCACGCTGTGTCCCAGGTCACTCTTCGTCCTCGACACAACCGACAGGTGGTGGCATTCGTGCATCTGCGCACCCCCCTCGCCCTGCTCGGGGCCGCTGTGCTCGTGCTCGTGGGACCACCGTTGCTGACCACCGGCAGCGGCAGCGAGACCGGCACGCACATCCCGGGACTGCGCTTCATGGTGCCGAACACGCCGGGCGGCGGCTACGACATCACGGCCCGGACGGCCGCGAAGAACGCCGAGGACGCCGGGCTCACCCACAACATCGAGGTCTTCAACCTACCCGGCGCCGGCGGCACCGTCGGCCTGAGCCGGCTGGTGAGCGAGCACGGCAACGGCAAGCTCGCGATGTCCATGGGTCTCGGCGTCGTGGGTGCCGTCCGCTCCAACGACGCCCCGAAGACCCTCGCCGACACCACCCCGATCGCCCGCCTCACCGAGGAGCAGGACGTCGTGGTGGTCGGCAAGGACTCGCCGTACAAGACGATCGACGATCTCATCGGGGCGTGGAAGGACGCCCCCGGCAAGCTTCCCGTGGGCGGCGGGTCGGCGCCGGGCGGGCCCGACCACCTCGCGCCGATGCTGATGGCGCAGGCCACCGGGATCGCGCCGAAAGACGTCAACTACATCCCCTTCGACGGCGGCGGCGAGCTGCTCGCCTCGATCCTCGGCAACAAGGTCGCCTTCGGGGTGTCCGGGGTCGGCGAGTACCTGGACCAGATCAAGGCGGGCGAGCTGCGGCTGCTCGCGGTGACCGGCCCGGAGCGGGTGGCCGGGCTGGACGCGCCGACCCTCCAGGAGGCGGGCTACGACGTGAACTTCACCAACTGGCGCGGCATCGTCGCCCCGCCCGGTCTCACCGAGGCCGAGCGCGACAAGCTCACCCTGCTGATCGAGGAGCTGCACGACTCACCGGAGTGGCAGCAGTCGATGAAGCAGAACGGCTGGGACGACGCCTTCCTCACCGGTGACGAGTTCGGCGACTTCCTGGACGCCCAGGACAAGCGCGTGGTGTCGGTTCTGAAGGAGCTCGGGCTGTGACGACGGAGACCACCGACACTCCCCCGGCGCCCGCCGCCGAGCGCCGCTCCTGGCTGCGCGACCACTCCGAGCTGGGTGTCTGCGTCCTGCTGCTGGCCCTCGGCGTCCTGGTCCTGACCGACACGCTCACCATGGACGTCGACATCGCGCAACGCGGTCCCGTCGGCCCGAAGACCGTCCCGATCGTCGTCGGCGCCGGCCTGCTGCTGATCGCCGCGCTGCTCGCCGTGGACGTGTTGCGCGGCGGGACAGGGGTGCCGCGCGAAGCGCGTCTTGCCGGGGTGGTGGTCGGGCGACGGGCGGGACAGGCCGGGACCGACGAGGACATCGACCTGTCCGAGCCCGCCGACTGGCGCACGGTGCTGCTGCTCGCCGGGGTGTTCCTCGGCGCGGCCGTCCTGATCGAACCGCTCGGCTTCCCCATCGCGGGTGCCCTCCTCTTCTGGGGCGCGGCCTTCGTCCTCGGCAGCCGGCGTCCAGACCGCGACCCGCTCATCGCGGCCGTCATCTCCCTGGTCACGTACGCCGTCTTCAACAACCTGCTCGGGGTGCCGCTGCCCGGGGGCCCGCTGATGGGAGTGCTCTGACATGGACGCCCTCAGCTCCCTCCTCGACGGCTTCGGCACGGCCCTGACCCCGATCAACATGCTGTGGGCCGCGATCGGTGTCCTGCTGGGCACGGCGATCGGCGTCCTGCCGGGCATCGGGCCCGCCATGGCGGTCGCGCTGCTGCTGCCGGTGACGTACGGGCTGAACCCCGTCGGCGCGTTCATCATGTTCGCGGGCATCTACTACGGCGCGATGTTCGGCGGTTCCACCACCTCGATCCTCCTCAACACCCCCGGTGAGAGCGCGGCCGTGGTCGCGGCCATGGAGGGCAACCCGATGGCCAGGTCGGGGCGCGGCGCGCAGGCGCTGGCGGCGGCCGCCATCGGGCACTTCGCGGGCGGCGTGGTCGGCACGATCCTGCTGGTGGCGCTGGCTCCGACGGTCGCCGGGCTGGCCGTGGACATCGGCGCTCCGGACTACTTCGCGATCATGGTGCTGGCGTTCATCGCCGTGACGTCCGTCCTGGGCTCGTCCCGCATCCGGGGGCTCGCCTCCTTGCTGATCGGCCTGACGATCGGCCTGGTGGGCCTGGACCGGATAACCGGCCAGCAGCGTCTGACCTTCGGTTCACTGCACCTGGCCGACGGCATCGACGTGGTGATCGTCGCGGTCGGACTCTTCGCCATCGGCGAGGCCCTGTGGGTCGCCGCCCATCTGCGACGCGGTCCGCCGGAGCCGATCCCGGTGGGCAGGCCATGGCTCGGCCGCTCCGATGTGAAGCGGACCTGGAAGTCGTGGATGCGCGGCCCGCTCATCGGGTTCCCGTTGGGCGCGATCCCGGCGGGCGGCGCCGAGATCCCCACGTTCCTGTCGTACGTCACCGAGAAGCGGATGTCGAAGCACAAGGACGAGTGGGGCGAGGGCGCGATCGAGGGGGTGGCGGGACCGGAGTCGGCGGCGGCGGCCTCGGCGGCGGGCACCCTCGTCTCCCTGCTGACCCTCGGCCTGCCCACCACAGCGGTCGCGGCGGTCATGCTGGCCGCGTTCCAGCAGTACGGCATCCAGCCGGGCCCGCTGCTCTTCGAACGCGAGCCGGACCTGGTGTGGGGCCTGATCGCCTCGCTCTTCGTCGGCATGGTGCTGCTGCTCGCGCTCAACCTGCCGCTGGCCCCGCTGTGGGCGAGGCTCCTGCGGATCCCGCGGCCGTATCTTTACGCGGGGATCCTGTTCTTCGCGGCGGTCGGCGCGTACGCGGTCGGCGGTGAAGTGATCGATCTGGTGATCCTGCTGATCATCGGCCTGATCGGGTTCGGTATGCGCCGCTACGGGCTGCCGGTGCTGCCCGCCGTCATCGGTGTCATCCTCGGCCCGAACGCCGAGCGGCAGCTGCGGCGCGCCCTGCAGATCAGCGACGGCAGCGTCACCGGCCTGGTGAACACGCCGTTCGCGGTGACGGTGTACGTGATCATCGCCGTGCTGCTGGCCTGGCCGCTGCTGAAGCGGCTGGTGACCCGCGCCCGCGACCGCACGCCCGCCGCGACCCGATGAGCCGGGCGCCTGCGAGCCGCGGCACCCCGCTCAACTGGCGCCGCGCTCCGCTTCTTCGTGCAGGAACGCGCTGATCTGCCCGGCGAGGCCCTCCCGGCCCGTGCCGCCCGCCGGGTCGAGGAGGTCCTCGTCGACGCCGATGCCGCCGGACCACAGATACCGCTCGGTCCACTCCTCGTCGGCCCGCAGCTGGACCTGGATGTCGAACTGGGTGAGGTGGGCCTCGGTGGCGGCGGCGTACAGCACGGCGGTGGCGCGGCGCAGGGGGTAGAGGTCGAAGCCCTCGATGAACCGGGAGTTGCGCCAGTCGAGGAAGGCGCTCTCACCGTCGGGGCCCATGCGGATGTCGAGCTGGCCGTCCTCCAGGTGGAGGCCGAGGTGCTCGGTGCCGCGGTTCTCCACGGTCACCCGGAACCGGAAGTACGTCAGGCCCTCGGCGGCGTCGTCGCGCCCCCGTGGAGGTTCCGCGCACTCCACGCCGTGGACGCGCACGCGCAGGCCGGCCAGATCGCCGTCGTACTCCTGCCAGTCCCCGATCACGTTGGGCTCGCGCACCGTCCACCTCTCGACATCGGCGGGACATCTCCCGCGTTCGCGCGCACCACAGTGCCACACCCGTCAGACGTCCGGGTTCGGGACATTACCGCCGGTCAGACGTGATCAAGCCGTGTGCAGCGGCGATTCCCGGGAGGGGCTCGCGATGGGGGTCCCCGACGTGCCGCACATCACGTTCACGGCCCTCTGTGCGGGTATGTGGCGGCCGACTTGCCGATTCCCCGCGCGGGCGTCGGCGCCGTACGCTACGTTCGATCACCGCCGGTTACCCCACCATCGGCGAGGTCGCGTGCAGGGAAGGTTCTGGAGCGTCGTATGGGCAACTTCGGCACTGCTCCACCGACGGACCCGGTCATGACCGCCGGGCTGGCCGATTCGCTCTTCGAGACGGCGTACCGTGATCCCGCGCTGCCGCAGATCGCACGCCGCGACAGCACCGACCCGGGCACCTGGACGCGGGTGAGCGCGGCCGAGGCGCGGGACGAAGTGGTCGATCTGGCCAAGGGGTTGATCGCGTCCGGGATCCGGCCGGGCAACCGGGTGGCCGTGATGGCGCGGACCCGTTACGAGTGGACGGTTCTCGCGGTCGCGCTGTGGTCCGTGGGCGCCGAGATCGTGCCGATCTATCCGACGTCGTCGCGCGACCAGATCGAGTGGATCCTGCGGGACGCGGCCTGTGTGGGCGTGGTGGTCGAGGACGAGCCGGGTGTGATGACGGTCGGCTCGGTGTGCGCCAAGCTCCCGCTGCTGCGCCACGTCTGGCAGTTGGACGCCCACTCCCTGCCGCAACTCGTCGAGGCGGGCCGTGAGGTACCGGACGCGACGGTGGACTCGCTGCGCCGCATCGTCATGCCGGACTCCACCGCGGTGATCGCGTACACGTCCGGCACGACCGGCCACCCCCGGGGCTGCGCGCTCTCCCATCGCAGCCTCGCCAGCCCCTGCGACATCCTGCTCGCCGGGTGGCGGCACACCGCCGCCGCGCCCGGCGAACAGCCGGCGATCCTCGCCTTCCTGCCGTTCTCGCACGTCTACGGCCTCATGATCCAGGGGATGTGTCTGCGCGGCGGGCTGCTCCTCGCGCACGAGCCCGAGTTGACCGAGGAGGCGCTCTCCTCCGCGCTGCGGTCGTTCCGTCCGACATTCCTCTTCGGTGTCCCCTACGTCTTCGAGAAGATCTACAAGAACTTCCTGCGCAAGGCCCAACAGGCGGGCCGGGGCCCACTGTTCGAGCGCGCGGTGCGCACCGCCCAGGACTACGCTCTCGCCGCCGAACGGCAGCGGCTGGACACCGGGCCCGGCCCCGCCATGGACCTGAAGCTGCAACACGCCTTCTACGAGAAGGCGGTGTACCGCAAGCTGCGCGCGGCCCTCGGCGGCCGGGTGCGCGGCGGCTGTTCCGGCGGCTCGCCCCTCAACCGCGACCTCACGCTCTTCTACGCCGGAATCGGCATCCTCGTCCACGACGGCTACGGCCTCACCGAGACCGCCGGCGGCATCACCGCCCAGCCGGTGGGCAGGGAGAAGTTCGGCACCGTGGGCCGTCCGCTGCCGGGCACGGAGATCCGGGTGGCGCGGGACGGGGAGATCCTGGTCAACGGGCCGTCGGTGTTCCAGGGGTACGTCAACGACGAGGCGGGCACCCGGGACGCCCTCCAGGACGGCTGGCTGGCCACGGGCGACATCGGGCGGCTGGACTCCGAGGGTTATCTGTCGATCACCGGCCGCAAGAAGGAGATCATCATCACCAGCGGGGGCAAGGGCGTGGCCCCGGCGCCGCTGGAGGAGCAGCTGCGGATGCATCCGCTGATCCACCAGGCGGTGGTCGTGGGCGACAACCAGCCCTGCGTGGGTGCCCTGATCACCCTGGACCCGGAGTTCCTGACCCACTGGCGGGGGTCGCTGTCCGCGCCGGGCGAGCTGCTGGGCCGGGAGGCGCGGGAGGAGAACGCGCTGCGGCAGGAGGTGCTGCGTGCGATCGCCGGCGCCAACAGCACGGTGTCGCGCTCGGAGTCGATCCGCGTCTTCCGTATCCTGCCCGAGCCGTTCGACCTGGCCAACGGCATGCTGACCCCGTCGATGAAGCTGCGCCGGGACACCATCGTGCAGCGGTACGAGGCCGAGATCGAGGCGATGTACGCGACCTCAGCGCGGGCGGCCCGCCGGACCCCGCCGGAGGAGATCGCGAGCTGGGACGACTCCGACTCCGACGATGTGTTCCGCCGCGTCCGGCCCTGACGACGACATTCCTCACGGTCGGCCCCGCTGACCACTACGCTGCCGCGGACTTCGAATGTTCGAGCAGGGGGACTGTCAGTGGCACGCATGGGGCCGAGGAAGTTGCTGACCACGGTGGTGGCACTGGGCGGCGGAGTGTTCCTCCTCGGGGCGGCTGTGCTCCGGCTGGAGACCCAACTGACCGGTGTGTCGGGGCAGTCATCGCGGCGCGGTGCGAGGTGTCCGAGTCGCGCGGCGACGACGAGTGGAAGTGCGGCGGGTCCTTCCGCGCCGACGACCGCTCGTTCGTCCTCCCGGAGGTGGAGGTGGACACGACGTTCGCGACGAAGCCCACCGGGCCGGTGGCCGTCTTTGTGGACGACGAGTCGTCGACCACGGCGGTCGAGCGGGACACGAGCGTGTGACTGTACCCGGGCGCGACCGGGCTGCTGTGCCTGGGCGTGGGCGTGGGCGCGTGGAACGTCCGGTCGGCGGTCGGGCGCTCGAAGGAGGAGCCGGCCGCACCGGTTCCCGCCTGACCAGGTGGACCGGCCCCTGACCGACGGGCCTGACCACGGACCTGACCACGGGCCGGCCCTCCGACCGACGGGCCTGACCACGGGCCAGCCCTCCGACCGACGGGCCTGACCACGGGCCAGCCCTCCGACCGACCGGCCCCCGACCGACGGGCCTGACCACGGCTGGCCGCTCGTCCTACGGGCTTGACCACAGGTCGGGCGGCCGGTTGACGAAAGGGTCCTCCGGATGCGGAGATGCTCCAGGCAGCAGTGGGAAACCGCGTGCCCGCGAGCACTCCGCACCACCGTGAGACGAAGGCAGAGGACCCATGGCACTGCAGATCAGCGCCACCAACCCGGAACACCCCGCGCTGCTGCTCGAACTGCCGTGGCACCTGCCGCTGGAGGAGTGGCCCGAGCACCACCTCGTGCCGCTCCCCCGCGGTATCTCCCGCCACGTGGTGCGCTACGCCCGCGCCGGCGACGAGGTCGTCGCCGTCAAGGAACTCGCCGAGCGGCCCGCCCTGCGCGAGTACGAGCTGCTCCGCGACCTGGACCGGCTCGGCATCCCCGCCGTGGACGCCCTGGGCGTGGTCACCGGCCGCACCGACGACGCGGGCGACCCCCTGGAGCCGGTGCTGATCACCCGGCACCTGGGCGGTTCGATGCCGTACCGCTCGATGTTCGAGACGACCATGCGTCCGGCCACCATGCACCGCCTGATGGACGCGCTCGCCGTCCTGCTGGTGCGGCTGCACCTCGCCGGGTTCGCGTGGGGCGACTGCTCGCTGTCCAACACGCTGTTCCGGCGGGACGCGGGCGCGTACGCCGCGTATCTGGTGGACGCCGAGACGGGCGATCTGCATCCGCAACTGAGCAGCGGGCAACGCGAGTACGACCTTGATCTCGCCCGGGTCAACATCAGCGGCGAGCTGCTGGACCTGGAGGCGTCCGGGGCGCTGCACCCCTCGGTGGACCCGATCGACTTCGGCAACGAGATCTGCTCCCGCTACCACACGCTGTGGGAGGAGCTGACGCGCAGGTCGGTGTATCCGGCCGGGAAGTACCACTACATCGAGCGCCGGATCCGCCGCCTCAACGACCTCGGTTTCGACGTCGCCGAGATGCAGATCGAGCACTCCACCAACGGTGACACGGTGACCTTCGTGCCCAAGGTCGTCGACGCGGGTCACCACCAGCGCCAGCTGCTGCGGCTGACCGGTCTGGACACCGAGGAGAACCAGGCCCGGCGGCTCCTGAACGACCTGGAGAGCTGGATGGCCACCCAGGACGACTACGCCCCGGGCGATCCCCTCGGCGCCCGCCCCGAGGTCCTGGCCCACCGCTGGGTGCGGGAGGTGTTCCGCCCGACCGTGCGGGCCGTCCCGCTGGAACTGCGCGGCTCGATGGACGCGGCGGAGATCTACCACCAGCTCCTCGAACACCGCTGGTACCTGTCCGAGCGGGCCCAGCACGACATCGGCCTGGACACGGCGGTGAAGGACTACACCGACAACGTCCTGCCGAAGGCCCTGGCCCTGCTGCCGCCGTCGGTGGACGACGTCACCCCCATGTGAGCCGCCGGGACCCGGGTCACTCGTGCGGGACCACGGCCACCGGGCAGTGCGCGTGGTGCAGGACGCCGTGGGCCACCGAGCCGATACGGGCGCCGACAGCAGTACGGTGGGCGCGGCGCCCGACGACCATCAGCTGGGCCCGCTGGGCCACGGACAGCAGGACCTGCCCGGCGCTGCCCATCTCGACGTGCTGGGTCACCGGCACCTCGGGGAACCGCTCCCGCCACGGCTCCAGCGCGGCGGCCAGCGCCTTCTTCTCGTACGGCTCCAGGCCGCCCGCCTCGTCGAGGAGCTTCAGCGAGCCGGGGCTGTACGCGTACAGCGGCGGCAGCGTCCATGCCCGGACCGCCCGCAGGGACGCCCCGCGGGCCGCGGCCGTCTCGAACGCGAACCGCAGGACGTCCGCGCTGTCCTCCGGAGTGCCCTGCTGCCCCACGACGACCTCGCGCCCCGCGGCCTCCCCGGCCGGGCTGTCCTCGGCGCGGACGAGGACGACGGGACGCGGCGACTCGACGATCACCTGCTGTCCGACGGAGCCGAGGAGGAAGCCGACGAGCGTGCCGTGCCCGCGCGAGCCGAGCACCAGCGTCCCGGCGTGCTCCGCGGCGGCCACAAGGGAGTCGACCGGCGAGCCCTCCACCAGTTCCGTCGTCACCTCCAGCTCCGGGTGCCGCTCGGCGACGCTCCGCGCCGCCTCCGCGAGCGCCTCCCGGGCCCACTGCGCCTGTCCGTCCCGGTCCACGGTGATCGCCTCGTGCGGCTCCCACCGCCACGCGTGCACCACCCGCAGCGCCAGGCCCCGGCGTACGGCCTCCCGGCCGGCCCACGCCAGCGCGGCGAGGCTCTCGGTCGTACCGTCCACTGCGGCGGTGATCGGGCGCGTCGTCATCGGTCACCTCTCTGTGTCACGTCATGGCTGATGGGCCCAGTCTTCACTACTCTCGCCGTATGGCCTTGGAGTGGGAGCAAGTGATGGTGGACTCGGCCGATCCGGCGGCCCTGGGCCGCTGGTGGGCGGAGGCGCTGGGGTGGGTGGTGGTCAACGACTCTCCCGAGGAGTACGAGATCCGTCCGGCCCCCGACCGCCTTCCCGGCCTCCTGTTCGCGCCCGTCCCGGAGGCCAAGACCGTCAAGAACCGCCTGCACCTCGACTTCCGCCCCGTCGATCAGGAGGCGGAGGTCACCCGTCTCCTCGCCCTCGGAGCCCGGCACGCGGACGTCGGACAGAGTGGCGACGAGCCGTGGGTCGTGCTCGCGGACCCGGAGGGCAACGAGTTCTGCGTACTCGGCCCGCGCAGAAGCTGAAGCCTCCGCAGGGGCCCCCGGGCCTGCGGCTCTCCGGAAACCGAGCGAACCCGAACGGTCGAACATACGATGGCCCCATTGGCTCGGGGTGGAGGCGTATGACTCAGGCTGTCGGTCCGGCGCGGAACGTGATCCTCACCGTGGATGACGATCCGGGGGTGTCCCGTGCCGTGGCCCGGGACCTGCGGCGCAGGTACGGCGAGTCGTACCGGATCGTGCGGGCGGAGTCCGGGGAGGCGGCGCTGGAGGCCCTGCGGGAGCTGAAGCTGCGCGGGGACCAGGTGGCGGTGGTCCTGGCCGACTACCGCATGCCGCAGATGAACGGCATCGAGTTCCTGGAACAGGCGCTGGACGTCTATCCGGGGGCGCGGCGGATCCTGCTCACCGCGTACGCCGACACCAACGCGGCCATCGACGCGATCAACGTGATCGACCTCGACCACTATCTGCTGAAGCCGTGGGACCCGCCGGAGGAGAAGCTCTATCCGGTGGTGGACGACCTGCTGCAGGCCTGGCGGGCCGCCGACCGTACGTGTGTGGGTACCACGAAGGTCGTCGGGCACCGGTGGTCGGCGCGGTCGTCGGGCGTACGGGAGTTCCTGGCGCGCAACCAGGTGCCGTACCGCTGGTACTCGTCGGACGAGCCGGAGGGGCGACGGCTGCTCGCGGCGGCCGGTGCGGACGGGCAGCGGCTGCCGCTGGTCGTCACCCCGGACGGTACGCCGCTGGTCGAGCCGGAGGACCCGGAGCTGGCGGAGCGGGTGGGACTGGCGACGACGCCGGCCCAGGACTTCTACGACCTGGTCGTCATCGGCGGCGGACCGGCCGGGCTCGGCGCGGCCGTCTATGGAGCCTCGGAGGGGCTGCGGACACTCCTCGTCGAACGGTCGGCCACGGGCGGGCAGGCCGGGCAGAGCTCACGGATCGAGAACTACCTCGGCTTCCCCGACGGGGTGTCCGGCGGCCAGCTCACCGACCGGGCCCGGCGGCAGGCCACGAAGTTCGGGGCGGAGATCCTCACCGCGCGCGAGGTGAGCGGCCTTGAGGTGAACGGGGCGGCGCGGACCATCCGGTTCTCCGACGGTTCGGCGGTCGCCGCGCACAGCGTGATCCTGGCGACCGGCGTGTCGTACCGACAGCTCACCGCGCCGGGCTGCGCGGACCTCACCGGCTGCGGCGTCTTCTACGGCTCCGCGCTCACCGAGGCCGCCGGCTGCCAGGGACACGACGTGTACATCGTGGGCGGCGCCAACTCGGCCGGGCAGGCGGCGATGTACCTGTCCCGTGGCGCCAAGTCGGTGACCCTTCTCGTACGGGGCGACTCGCTCACCGCGTCCATGTCCCACTATCTGATCCAGCAGCTCGCCGAAGCGCCCAACATCTTCGTGCGCCCGGGCACCGTCGTCGAGGCCGCGCACGGCACGAACCAGTTGGAGCAGCTGACACTCAAGGACGTGGCGAGCGGGCGCGAGGAACTCGTCGACGCGCAGTGGCTGTTCGTGTTCATCGGGGCCGAGCCGCACACCGACTGGCTGGAGGGGACCGTTCTCCGCGACGAGCACGGGTTCATCGTGGCCGGGCCCGACATGACCAGCGACGGGGGGCCACCGGCGGGCTGGGAGCTGGACCGGCCGCCGTACCACCTGGAGACCAATGTTCCCGGCGTGTTCGTCGCCGGGGACGCGCGGTCGGACTCCGCGAAGCGGGTCGCGTCCGCGGTGGGAGAGGGAGCGATGGCCGTGATGCTGGTGCACAGGTATCTGGAGCAGTCATGACAACCGTACGGGCGTCGTCGTGAGCGGGCAGCCGTCGCCCTGCGATCGGGCGGAACTCGGCAGGCTTTTCCTCTTCGAGAAGCTGGACGACGAGCAGTTGGACCGGCTGTGCCGGGAGGGCCGGGTGGAGCGGTTCGAACCCGGTTTCGTCTACCGGGAGGGCGAGCCGGCGACCTGCTTCTTCGTGCTCCTGGAAGGCACGGTCGTGCTGTCCCGGCAGGTCGGCGACGACGACGTGGAGGTCAGCCGCAGCTCCCAGGTCGGGGTGTACGCGGGCGCCTTCCAGGCGTATCTCGGAGACCAGGCGGACCAGGCCCGCTACAACGGCTCCATGCGGGTCACGGTCCCCTCGCGGTTCTTCGTTCTCCCCGCGGCCTCCTTCGCCCAGATCATGCGCGACTGGTTCCCCATGGCCGTGCATCTGCTGGAGGGCCTGTTCTTCGGCGGCCAGAACACTCAGCGGACCATCGGCCAGCGCGAACGCCTGCTGGCGCTCGGCTCGTTGTCCGCCGGGCTCACGCATGAGCTCAACAATCCCGCCGCGGCGGCCGTACGGGCCACCTCCGCGCTGCGGGAGCGGGTGGCCGGGATGCGGCACAAGCTCGGGGCCATCGCCGCCGGGCCGCACAAGCGCGCCATGCTGGAGTCGCTGGTCGAGCTCCAGGAGCGGACCGCCGAGCAGGTCGCCAAGGCGACCCCGCTCAGTCCGCTGGAGGCTTCCGACCGGGAGGACGACCTGACGGACTGGCTCGACGACCACGGCATCACGGGCGGCTGGCAGCTGGCGCCGAACTTCGTCCAGGCCGGGCTCGGCACCGACTGGCTGGACCAGGTCGCGGCCGCCGTGGACGAGCACACCCTCGAAGGAGCGGTCCGCTGGCTCAACTACACCGTCGAGACAGAGCTGTTGATGAACGAGATCGAGGACTCCACGACGCGTGTCACGCAGCTCGTCGACGCGGCGAAGCAGTACTCGCAGCTCGACCGCGCGCCCTACCAGAACGCCGACGTCCACGAACTCCTCGACAGCACCCTCCTGATGCTGTCCGGGAAGATCGGTGACCGCATCGAGGTGGTGAAGGACTACGACCGTACGTTGCCGCGCATCCCCGCGTATCCGGGTGAGCTGAACCAGGTGTGGACGAACCTGATCGACAACGCGGTCTCGGCGATCAACGACAAGGGCGGCGCGGGCACGCTGACCGTACGGACCGCCCTCGACCACCGTGACCAGGTACTCGTCGAGTTCCGCGACACGGGCCCGGGCATCCCGGCGGACATCCGCGGCCGCATCTTCGACCCTTTCTTCACCACCAAGCCGGTCGGACAGGGCACCGGGCTCGGTCTGGACATCTCCTGGCGGATCGTCGTCAACAAGCACCACGGTCACATCGAGGTCCACTCCCGCCCGGGCGACACCCGCTTCCAGGTCTTCCTGCCGCTCACGGCGCCCGCGGCCGATCTGGACCTGACGCTCGCCGACGAGCCGGACGACGGCCTGGACCATGCCCCCGACGCGCCCGAGGAGACGTCATGACCCTGCCTGCCGGAATCGATCCCGCCGTCCCGCCGAGCGGCGACGGATGCGTGGAGTGCGACGCGGCCGGCGGCTGGTGGTTCCACCTCCGACGCTGCGCCCAGTGCGGGCACATCGGCTGCTGCGACTCCTCCCCCGCGCAGCACGCCACGGCCCACGCGGGCGCCACCGGACACCCCTTCGTGCAGAGCTACGAGCCCGGCGAGTCCTGGTTCTGGAACTACGAGACCTCCGAGATGTACGAGTCGGGGCCCGACCTCACCCCGCCCTTCAGCCACCCCGCCGACCAGCCGGCGCCGGGGCCGGCGGGGCGCGTACCTCCGAACTGGACCGAAGCCCTGCGGTGACCTCGGGGGCGAACGGAGTCCTGCTTGACGTCAAGGCTCGGGTCGATCAGGGTCGGACGGGCAGTCGGCCGGAGTGACCGGTCGTCGTCGGGCCATCGTGAACGGGGTGGATGTGTTGATCGGGATCTCCGAGATCCAAGAGGCGGCCGCGAGGATCGTCGGGCATGTCGTGCGGACGCCGACCATGCTGAGCCCCGGGCTGTCCGCACTCCTCGGTGTCCCAGTCACCACGAAGCTGGAGCTGCTGCAGCGCACCGGCTCGTTCAAGGCCCGCGGCGCCACCGCGAAGCTGTTGACACTGACGGACGCCGAGCGGGCGGCCGGGGTCGTGGCGGTCAGCGGTGGCAATCACGGCATCGCGCTGGCGCAGATGGCGGCCGCGCTGCACATCAAGGCGACCGTGGTGATGTCGAGGACCGCCCCGAGGCGGGCCGCCGACCTCGTCGAGGCGGCCGGTGCGTCGCTGCGGCTCACCGACGGAATGGCGGAGGCGTTCGCGCTCGCCGAGCGGTTGCGGTCGGAGGGCCTCACCCTCGTCCACCCGTTCGACGACCCGGTGGTGATCGCCGGTCAGGGCACCGTCGGCCTGGAGTTCGCCGAAGACGCCGCGAACGACGACGCGGGCCACGACTACGGCGGGGGCGCCGGCGCACTCACCGACGTGCTCGTCAGCATCGGCGGTGGCGGGCTCATCGCCGGTGTCGCCGCCGCCTTCAAGGCCCTGCGCCCGGGTGTCCGCGTCTGGGGTGTGGAGACCGTCGGCGCCACGACCATGACCGAGGCGCTCGCGGCGGGCGGTCCGGTGACGGTCTCCCTCTCCTCCATCGTCACCACGCTCAGCGCGCCCGCCGTCTCCCAGCTCACGTACGACCATGTGTCCGCCCTCGTCGAGGACGTCGTCGTGGTCTCGGACGCCGAGGCGGTCCAGGGCGTCCTCGACCTCGCCGAGCATGCCAAGGTGTGGACGGAGCCCGCCGCCGGCTGCCTGCTGCCCGCCGCCCGGCAGGTGCTGGAGCGGGTCGGCGACGGGGCCCGCCTGGGGCTCGTGGTGTGCGGGGGCAACGCGACCACGGCCGACATCACACAGTGGGCCCGACGATTCGAGCTGTGACGACTTCAGCGTCCCGGGACCTCAACTGCCTTGCCCTGCAAGCCACTTGAAGACACTCACACGACGCCCCGGCATAATGCTCACGTGACCACCCCCACCCCCGCCGCCCCCTCCAGCGCCTCGTGGGACGAGCGCACCCCCGTCGTCATCGTCGGCGCCGGACCCGCCGGGCTGACCGTCGGCAACATTTTGCGGGCCGCCGCCGTGGACTGTGTGGTGCTGGAGACCGAGAGCCGGGAGTTCATCGAGCGGCGGCCGAGGGCCGGGTTCCTGGAGGAGTGGGCGGTGCGTGCGCTGGAGCGGCGCGGGCTGGCCGACCGGATCGTGGAACGGGCACCGGTGCACACGGAGTTCGAGTTCCGTTTCGCCGGTGAACGACAGCGGTTCCCGTACACGGAGATCACCGGGCACCACCATTACGTGTACCCGCAGCCACTGCTCGTGACGGATCTGGTCAGGGAGTACGCCGACGTACGGGGCGGTGACATCCGCTTCGGCGTGCGCGATGTCGAGCCGCACGACATCGACGGCGAGCAGCCGTCCGTGTCGTACACGGATCCGGAGACCGGTGAACGACACCTGCTCCACTGTGAGTTCATCGCCGGCTGCGACGGCGCGCGCGGTGTCACGCGGACCGCGCTGCCCGACGAGCACACCACCGTCGCCCGGTACGACCACGGCGTCGGCTGGCTCGCGCTGCTCGCCGAGGCACCCCCGTCGTCCGACTGCGTCATCCTCGGCGTGCACCCCCGCGGCTTCGCCGGGCACATGGCACGCAGTCCCGAGATCACCCGCTACTACCTGGAGGTCCCCGCCGGCGACGACCCGGCGAACTGGCCGGACGAGCGGGTCTGGTCCGAGTTGCACACCCGCCTGGCGGTGCCCGGCACCCGGCCCCTCACCGAGGGCCCGCTGATCGAGAAGCGGGTGCTCGACATGCACAACTACGTCACCGAGCCGATGACGTACGGCCGCCTCCATCTCGCCGGCGACGCCGCCCATCTCGTCGCGCCCATCGCCGCCAAGGGCATGAACCTCGCCCTGCACGACGCCCTGCTCCTCGCGGACGCCCTGATCGCCCACCTGGGCAAGGGCGACGACAGCGGGCTGCGCGGGTACTCGGACGCCTGTCTGCGCCGCGTGTGGCACTACCAGGAGTTCTCACAGTGGCTGGCGGAGCTGCTGCACGGGCCGTCGTCCGGCGACGCGTTCCGGGCGGGCGCCGCGACCGCCCGGCTGCGCCGCCTCCTCGGCTCGCCCGCCGCCGCGTCGACCTTCGCGGAACTCTTCATCGGCAAGGACACCGACCACTAGGCACGGGAGAGCCCGCCTCCGGGCCCCGGCAGTCGACCGAGGGCCCGGGGTCCGGGTAAGGGGTCAGGGGTCAGGGACGTCCGGCCCCCCTCAGTGCTCGTCGTGGCAGCACCCGTCCCGCCGCATCAGCCGCCCGATCTCCAGCCAGTCCTCCTCCGTCTCGGCGGCCTTCGCTCGCCGCGCCGTGGGCCGGTACGCGGCCACCAACTCCTCGGTGGTGTAAGGGGTTCCCCCTCTGAGGACCGACACCGTACGGACGAGGTCGGCGAAGTCCGTGAAGGGGTCGCCGTCGACGACGGTCAGGTCGGCGAGCTTGCCCGTCTCGACCGTGCCGAGGTCGTCGCCGAGGCCGAAGAGCCGGGCCGGGAGGGCGGTCGCCGTGCGCAGGGTCTCGGCGGGGCTGAGGCCGCCGTCGTGCAGGGCGCGCAGGGCGATGTGGAGGAAGAGGCCGACGGGGCCGAGCGGCTGGTCGGTGCCGAGGGCGACGGTGCCGCCGGCTCCGAGGATCCGCCGGTAGATGTCGGTCTCGGTGCGCAGCGCGGCGAGTTGGGCGGGGGTCGGGGGGACGCCCGCGGCCTGTTGCACGAAGGCGGCGTCCCACGGGGCCATCACGACGGTCACGCGCGGATCGTCGGCGAGGGACGGGTCCGCGCCCAGGAGGGGCGCGGCGGTGAACGGGGTGGCGATGAGGGAGAAGTCCACGCCCCGCGCGGTGTAGATCTCCTCGACGTCCTGGTACGCCTGCCCGGTGGTGGTGATGGCGTGGCCGAACTCCGCGCGCTGGGTCGCCTGCAGATGGGTCGTCAGGTCCTGGCCGAGCTGTACGCCCGGGGAGAGCAGGTGGCCGCCGGTGCGTACACCGAGGCGTTCGTGTGCGAACCGCGCGGCCTCGCTCATCACCCAACCGGGCGCCCGCACATAGGTCTTGACGAAGTCCCAGTCGAGCGCCGCACCCCGCTCCAGTGAACGCCGCAGTCCCGCCTTCGTCCGGTGGGCGCGTCCCATGCTGTACGCGACCCGGGCGCCGTCGAGGAGTTCCCCGGTGGTGAGCAGCCGGGGTCCGGCGAGCCGGCCGGCGTTCACCTCCTCGCGGATGCGGACCTGTTCGTAGGCGAAGCCGCCGAGGGAGACGGCGGTGGTGACGCCGTAGGTGAGCTGTCCGGTGGCCTGGCGGCTGCCGTAGGTGCTGTGCCAGGGGTGGGTGTGGGTGTCCCACAGGCCGGGCAGCACGGTGTGCGCGGAGGCGTCGACGTGGCGGAGGGTGGCCCTGCGGCTGCCCCGGTGGGGTTCCACGGCGGTGATGCGGCCGTCGCGTACGACGATGTCGACGTCGTCGCGGACCGTCTCGCCGGTGCCGTCCCACAGGCGCCCGGCGTGCACGACGGTGTCGGCGGGTGTGAGGCGGGTGCGGTCGAGGGGCACGCGGACGGTTCGGGCGTGGTCGCCGGAGACGTCGACGATGCGGAGCCGGGTGCCGGACTGGTAGAGGAGGGTCTGGGAGTCGCCGGACCAGGTGGGATGGTCGGCGGGTTCGGTGGTGAGGGTGCGGAGGTCGCCGCGCGGGGTGCCGTCGGGGGCGACGGGCAGCAGGCACAGCGCGGACTCGACGATCACGGCCATCCAGCGGCCGTCGGGGGACCAGACGGGCCCGGAGTCGTACCGGTCGGCGATGGAGGTGTGGGGGGCGACCGCGTGCAGGCGGTCGGCGCCGGTCGTGGTGTCGACGATCCGGATCAGGTTGTAGCCCTCCCGGAAGCGGGCGCCAAGACGGTTGCGATCGCACAGGGCGAGGTACCGGCCGTCGGGCGACCAGCTCGGTCGGCCGGGGATCCCGCCCCCGCCGAGCGGCGCCGCGAGGACGCGTTCCTCGCCGCTGTCCAGGTCCCGTACGACCAACCGTCCGGTCATGTCGAGGGCGGCCAGTCGCCGCCCGTCGGGCGAGAGGGCCGGCATGACACGGCCGCCGGTGGCGAGGGCGGTCTCCTCGCCGGTGGCGAGATCGTGCCGGTACACGCCGAGGAGTCCGTCGCGGTCGTCGGCGTAGACGAGGGACCTCCCGTCGGGTGCCCAGGAAGGCGCCAGGAGGTAGCGGGTCGGTGGCGACTTCCGGAGCCGCTTCGGCGGCCGTCCGCCCGAAGTACCGGCAAGCCACAGCGAGTTGAGGGCGGCGAAGGCGACGCTCCGGCCGTCGGGCGACAGCGCGGGCAGGTGGATGCCCCGCACGGGCCGTACGCGGGCCTCCCCGAGGTCGTACTCCTTGACCCGGTAGCGCGGCCGGTCCACCGGGAGCACCCCCTCGAAGGGGATCGCTTCCGGCCGCGCGGGTTCTTCGGGCCGTACGAGCGTGAACCGGCCGTCCAGCGTGAGCAGCAGCTCGCCTGCCGCCGTCCAGCGGGGCGGCACGGGCGCGATGTCGCCGTCGACCGGGACGGGCCTTCCGTCGACGACGAGGGTGCAGGAGCCGTTCGGGGAGGCGGTGGTGCGCAGGTACGCGAGGCGGCCGTCGGGGGCGACCGCGGGGGTCATGACCTGGGCGGCGGCGGTCTCGGTGTGTTCGACGGCCACCGGGCCGGTGCCGTCGGCGGCCACGGCGGCCACGGTGCGGGACTCGACGGACGGGCCGGTGCTCGCGGTGACGACCTTGGCGCGCACGAACAGCAGTCGGGCGCCGTCCGGCGACCAGGTGGGGTCGAAGTCCTCCCATGCGCCGTCCTGGAGGGGCCCGTCCTGGCCGCGGAGCCCGGTGACGCGGGTGATGTCACCGGTGCTGAGGTCCAGGACGTGGACGCGGTAGGGGCTTCCGTTGGAAGGATTGCCGGGGTCGCCGCCGCGCTCGGAGCCGAAGGCGAGCCGGGTGCCGTCGGGCGACCAGGACGGGCCCCGGTCGTCCCAGGGGCCGTCGGTGCGCTGCCGCAGGTCGGAGCCGTCGGGGCGCATGGTCCACAGGTGGAAGCCGCCGCCCTGGTAGGCGCAGAACGCGATGAGGTCGCCGTCCGGGGAGTACGTGGGCCGGTTGGGTTCGAGGCCGGCCGGGGTGAGGGGGGCCGCCTTGCCGCCGGTGCGCGGCAGGGACCACAGGCCACTCTGGATCTCGGCGACCAGCGTGTCGCCGGCGGGTGCGAGGGTCGCCGAACCGTTGGTGGCCCGGGTGAAGGCCAGGGAGCGAGCGGAGCCGGGTGTGCGGGGCCGGGCGACGGCGGGTGCGGCGGTGCCGAGGACCGCGACGGCCCCGGTGGCGGCCAGGAGTTGACGGCGGGTCAGGGACAGGGGGGAACGACTCTGGTCACGGTCCATGACACCGCACGCTGGCGCACCGTACGACCCAGGGGCAACACCGCCATTCACGCCATCGCGGGACGCCACTCGCCGGGTGACGGGTTGGCGGTGTCACTCCCTGGTGTGACGGCCCCGGATCCATGTCGGCAGCGCGAACCAGCACAACAGGTACCAGAGGAGCACACACGCCACCAGCCATGGCACGTACTCGTCGTGGGTGGCCACACGCAGGATCAGCAGCAGCGCGGCCGTCATCGTCGCGAGGAGCAGGATCAGGCCCGCGACGGTCAGTCTGGCCGCCCAGCGCACGGCGGCCGGTTTGATGCGGCGGCCGGAGACGAGCCGATGGAAGGAGACGGGGCCGATGAGGGCGCCGGTGGCGGCGGCACCGAGGACGACGGTCACGATGTAGATGGTCTTCTCGGTCTGCGGCAGTTGCTCGTAGCGCGGCGTGAACACGACGGTGAGCAGGAAGCCGAACAGGATCTGCACGCCGGTCTGGGCGACCCGTACCTCCTGGATGAGCTCACTCCAGCGGCGGTCGGCGCGCTCGGCCTCGGTCTCGTCGCGGCCTCGGTCCGCGCTGTCGCTGCTCTCGGGCACGGCGTCCTCCAGGCTAGGTCTGTGTCCCCCTTCCTGGATGGCGCCTTGTCCCGCACGCCGATACGCGAACATCAGCCACTTCACTCACACGAGTGAATCTCCTTGGCGGATCGCTCACTTGTGCCCATATCCCGCCTAGCGTGACTGCGGTGACCGACTCTTCAGCAACGTCCCGCCGGGGTTTCCTCCTCGGCGCCGCCACGCTCGCCCTCACTCCGCAGTTCGTCCGCCAGGACCCGGCCGCCGCCGCGGCCGACCTGCCCGGATTCCCGGCGGACGTCGAGCTGTACAGGTCGGCGTACCGCAACTGGGACGGGGAGATCACCGCGCCCGGGTTGTGGGCGTGCGCGCCCGCCGACGCGGACCAGGTGGTGGCGGTCGTCAACTGGGCCCGGCAGCAAGGCTGGACGGTCCGGGCCCGGGGTCTCTCCCACGGCTGGTCACCCCTGACCATCACCCCCGGCGCCGACTCCGGCGCACCCGTGCTGCTGGTCGACACGACCACGCACCTCACCGGCATGACGCTGGAGTCCACCGACCCCGCCGCCGTCCGGGTGGGCTCGGGCGCCACCCTGGAAGGGCTGCTGACCTTCCTGGAGGGCCACGGGCTCGGTGTGACGGCCTGCCCGGCGCCGGGTGATCTCTCGATCGGCGGCGCCCTCGCCATCGACGCCCACGGCACGGCCGTACCGGCCGCCGGGGAGACCCGGCTGCCCGGTCACACCTACGGCTCGCTCAGCAACCTCGTCCTGTCGCTGACGGCGGTGGTGTGGGACGCCGACAGAGCCGCGTACGTGCTGCGGACGTATCCACGGGACGACGCGGACGGTGCCGCACTGCTCACCCATGTCGGGCGCGCGCTCGTCACCGAGTTCGTGCTGCGGGTGGGGGCCGACACAGATCTGCGGTGCCTGAGCCGGACCGACATCCCCGCCGGGGAGCTGTTCGCCGCGCCGGGCAGTGACGGGCGTACCTTCGCGAGCTTCCTGGACGAGGCGGGGCGTCTGGAGGCGATCTGGTTCGCCTTCACCGACTTCCCCTGGTTCAAGGTGTGGAGCGTCGAGCCGACCCGCCCGCTCACCTCCCGGCGCGTGACCTCGCCGTACAACTACCCCTTCTCGGACAACGTGCCGACCGTCGTGGCGGACCTCGTCGGGCGGATGGTGTCCGACGGCGCCTGGTATCTGGCGCCGGTGCTGGGCAACGCGCAGCTGACCACGGCCTCGCTGGGGCTGACGGCCACGTTGTCGGCGGACATCTGGGGACCGTCGAAGAACACGCTGCTGTATCTGAAGCCGACGACGCTGCGGGTGACGGCGAACGGATACGCGGTGCTCACCTCACGGGACCAGGTGCAGCGCGTGGTCTCCGAGTTCGCCGACTTCTACCGGAAGCGGCTCACCGCGTACGCGGCCCAGGGGCGCTTCCCCGTCAACGGCTCGGTCGAGATCCGGGTGACCGGCCTCGACGACCCGGCGGACGTCGGCGTGTCCGGCGCCCGCGCTCCGCTGCTGTCGGCGCTGCGGCCGCGCGCCGACCGGCCCGAGTGGGACACGGCCGTGTGGCTGGACGTACTGACGCTGCCCGGGACGCCGGACGCCGAGGCGTTCTTCCGGGAACTGGAGCGCTTCCTCCTCACGACGTACGACGGCGGCCACGCCCTCACCCGGGTCGAGTGGTCCAAGGGCTGGGGTTACACGGACGAGGCCGCCTGGAGCGACGAGGAGGTCATCGGCACCGTCGTACCGGAGTCCTTCGACGACGGCGAGGGGCCGGGATGGGACGGGGCGGTGGAGATCCTGGAGCGGCTCGATCCGCACCGGGTGTACGGGAACGCCTTCCTCGACCGACTGTTTCCGTAAGCGAATACCGCGCCCGGCCGGAGCCACCTCGTCCGCCCGTGCCGGAGGCGCTTCGTCCGCCGGCCGGGGCGGCCTCACACCCTGCGCCAGCGGGCCATGACGAAGGAGAACAGCCCGAACAGCACGAGTCCGACCGCGACGCACGTCAGGAGAGCCGAGCCCGCCGGGGCGTCGGCGAAGGAGCGGAGGGTGTCGTCGAGGCCCTTGGCCTCGTCCGGCTCGTACTCGATCGCGGCGCGCACGGCGAAAACGCCGGCCACGGCGAACACCAGGCCGCGCGCGACCCCGCCGACCACACCGGTCACGTCGACGGCCCGGCGCGCCCGGCGGGACATCTCGCCGAGCCGGAGGTGCTTGTGGTACGAGCGCATCAGGGCCCGTACGCCGATCCACACGCCCGCGACGATCACGCCGACGCCCGCCGCGCCCATGAGCCATTGCCCGCCGGGGAGTTCGAGTACCCCGGCCGTCACATCCCGGGACTGCTGATCACTGGAACCGCCGCCCCCATCGCTCCCGCCCCCACCACTGTCCTCGTCCGCCGCGAAGGTCAGCACCGAGTAGGCGACGAAGACGTAGAAGACGAAGCGCGCGGCGGACGCGAGCCGCTTCGTCCACTTGCGGCCGTCCGGCCCCGCCGCGCCGAACACGACCTCCGACAGACGCCACAACGCCATGCCCACGAGGCCGATGCCCAGGGCCCACAGCATGACGGAGCCCAGCGGCTTCTCCGCGATCTCCTCCAGCGCGCCGTGACGGTCCGCCTCCTGTGAGCTGCCACCGAAGGCGATCTGCAGGGCCAGCGCCCCGACCAGCAGATAGATGACGCCGCGCGCGGTCAGTCCGGCCCGCGCCGCGCCCTCCGTCAGCGAACCGCGCGCCGCGCGGCCGCTCCCCACCCCCAAGGCCGTCATCAGCCGCTTCCCTGCGGTCCCTCGACCCGCAGCTGAAGCTGGACCTCCTGGTCACCGGCGTCCACGCCCACCTGATGCACGGTGTACTCCTCCTCCAGGGCCGCCCGCAGCAGCCGTACGGCGGGCGGGCTGCCCTGGACGTCGACCGTGACGGGCGCGGTCAGCGGTTCGGGGTGCTTCTCGGCACCGACGGGGACGGCGGCCGTGTCGTACATGCCGGTCCACATCGTCGGCCGATCGGTGCCGGTCTCGTGCGGCGGATCGTCGGGGCGCCGGTCGGATTCGAAGTGGGCGCGCAGACAGGCGAAGACGCGTTCGGCGTCC
Organism: Streptomyces sp. DSM 40750; assembly: GCF_024612035.1. GTDB lineage: Bacteria > Actinomycetota > Actinomycetes > Streptomycetales > Streptomycetaceae > Streptomyces. The sequence continues at coordinate 10,235,610 of NZ_CP102513.1, read as the reverse complement.
TGGGCGGAGCAGTCGCAGAGCACGACGTCGACCTGGGACACGGGCAGACGGGGCAGGGTCACGAGCGTTCTCCCTGGTGTGGACGACAGGGGGCGGGTACCCCCATGGTGTGCCCGAAACGGGGTTCTCGCAGGTCGCGCGAGGCCCCGCCGATGACGAGGCCCGCCCCTCCCCCGGCCCTCCGCTCCGGGAGCGTGGCCCGGCCCGCCCGGGACCGCGCGGGCCGTGGGCTATGTTGAGTGGTCGTGGGAGACGAAGGAGGCGCGCGGGTGCCATCGCCGCAGCAGGCACGTGCGCAGGCATCAGCGATCACGTCCGGGCGGACCGCCCCGGAGACCGAGCAGTCGCCCACGTCCCGGCTCAGGGAACTGTTCGACGGCCCCCGGCTCTCCCCCGGGCAACGGCGGATCGCCCAGTACCTGATCGAGCACATCACCGAGGCCGCGTTCCTGTCGATCACCGATCTCGCGGAGCGGGTCGGCGTGAGCCAGCCCTCGGTGACCCGGTTCGCCGCGGCCGTCGGCTTCAGTGGCTACCCCGCGCTGCGCGAGCGGCTCCAGGCCATCGCGCTCGCCACCCTGGGCAGCGCCCCGGGCGCCCCCGCGGCCGACCGCAGCAACGAGCTCCAGGCCGCCGTGGACGCCGAGATCGAGAACCTGGAGAACCTGCGGCGCGACTTCGCCGACCCCGACCAGGTGATCGCGGTCGGCCGCGCCCTGTCCCGTTCGGCACCGCTGACCGTCCTCGGCCTGAGGATCTCCGGCGCGCTCGCCGAGTACTTCGCGTACGCCGCCCGCCGTATACACCCCGACGTCCGGCTGGTGACGAAGGGCGGCACGGTCGCCTACGACGCCCTGCTGCAGTCCCGGGAGGCGGGCGGCACCTGGGTGCTGGCGTTCTCCATGCCCCGGCACGCGCAGGAGACGCTGACCGCGCTGCGGGTCGCCCACGGGGCCGGGCTGAAGGTGGCGCTGGTCACGGACCTGGCGCTCGGGCCGCTCGCGGACGAGGCCGACGCCGTCTTCGCCACCGGCACCGGCTCACGCCTGGTCTTCGACTCCTACGCGGCGCCCGTGGTGATGTCCTCCGCCCTGCTCCAGGCCATGACCGACGCCGACCCGGAGCGCACCCAGGCCCGCCTGGAGGCGTACGAGCAGGTGTCGGATCAGCACCAGTTCTTCCTCAGGGACTGACCCCGTTCTCCCCACATGCCGGGACAGCGCGGGATTATTCACAACTTTCCCGGCATGAATTTTTCCATGTTCTTGCAAACTCATCGGTATATATAAATACTGCTCGACGGATCGTGACCCGGCCGGACTCCGGATCACGTCGTCCGCCCGGGTCCGTCCGCTCTACCCGCCACGGCGCCCCGGGTGCGGCGGCCCCGGCCGTCCCCTGGACCGGGGCCGCCCGGACTCCACACCCGCTGTACCCAATGGCGTCGATGCAAGACCGGAGCGTTGAACATGGCCCTCACCTCCTCGCCGATCCGCACGGACTGGCCGTGTCAGGTCAAGACACCCGGCAGTTACGACTGGGAGAGGTCAGCGGCCAAGTGGCTGCGCGAGCTGGTGCCGGCCCGTTACGGCACCTACCCGGCGATGATGCGCCACCCCGTGCTGCTCGCCCGCCATGCCCAGATCCAGGTCCAGCACGAGATCCGGGTCGCCCGCACCGCCCTGCAGACCGCCCGCGCCGAACTCCCCAGCCTCGGCATGTCCGAGTCGGTCATCGAGCACACCATCAAGATGTACGCCGCCGAGGTCATGCAGCTGAACCACATGGCCCGCTCCATCCGCGCCGTCAGCCAGGCCCTCGTGGACCACAACCTCGCCCGCGCCTCGCACTGACCCGCTCACGCTCCCCGCGCGCCGCGGTAGACCGCGTCCCCACAGGGAAGACGATGGACAGACACAAGCCGGGCGCACCGCCCGGCTCGACTGAGGGGCGGGACCGATGGATTCCTGGACCTGGGGTGTGATCGTCGCGATCGCGCTGATCGCGGCCGCCGTCCTCGGAGTGGCCGTCTGGCTGCTCCTACGACTCGTACGCACCCGGCGCGAACTGCGCCGGGCCGGGCTCCCCACCGGACCCAAGTGGGTCTTCTGGGGTGCCGTTCTCTATCTCGTCCTCCCGACCGACCTCGTACCCGACCCGGTCTACCTGGACGACATCGGCGTCCTGCTCCTGGCTCTCAAGTCGATGCGCACCGGCCGCCAGGATGCCCTGGCCACCGAGCCGCAGAACGGTACGGGAACCGCCCTGCGGGGGTGACACGTTGTCGGGCTGACGGTCACTGCGACGGACGGCACCGATGAGCGAGCTGACACCAGGGGGCAACCTCCCCCTGCCGAACGGCACCCTGACGATCAGGGTGCCGGGCCCTTTCGACGTGTCCGCCCTCATCACCGACGACACCGGCAAGGTCCACGGCGACGCCGACTTCGTCTTCTACAACCAGCCGACGGCACCGGGTGCCCGCCTGACGGGCGGGACCCTGACGGTGGACCCACCTCGGCTGCGCCCCGGAGCGAGCCGCCTCACCGTCGTCATCAGCCCCGCCGACCCGGGCACGCCGTTGGGCCACCTGCCCGCCCCGACGTTGCTTGTCACGGGAGCGGCAGGCCGGACCATCGCCCGCTTCACTCCCCCAAGACCCCAGCGGGAGACCGTACTCCTGCTGGCGGAGCTGTACCGCAAGGGCCCGGCCTGGAAGCTACGGGCACTGGGCCAGGGCTACGCGGACGGCTTGGCGGGAGTCGCGAGGGACTTCGGGGTGGACGTGCTCGACGACGTGATCGCAAACGCGCCCGCGCATGCGCCCGCATCGGGATCCCGGCCCGCGTCAGCGCCCCCTCAAGGGCGCGGGGCTGCGACCTACGCTGCTCCGCCGCGTGGGCGCGACCAGCCCCCACCGGCCCGCACCGCGATCTCCTCGTCGACACGGTCACCGGACTCCGACCGCTACCTGGGCCTGGTCAACTCCACCCGAGCCTTGGCGGGTTCCCCTCCCGTATCGCTGAACCCCCACCTCACGGCGGCAGCCCAGGCCCACGCCACCGCGATGGCCGCACAGGGCCGACTCGCACCGGAAGGCAGGGACGGCCTCTCCGTCTACCAACGCGTCACCGCCGGCGGCTACGCCTACCTGACCATCGGCGAACACCTGGTCTCCGGCCCTCGTACCCCCGCCGAGTTCGTGGACTACTGCCTCTCCGACCAACAAGCCAGGCAGACCCTCTGCGCACCCACATGCAGCGAGACCGGCCTGGGCCACGCAACCGACCCCCGCTCAGGGACGGTGTTCTGGACGGCACTCTGGGCCCGCCCCTTCTCCCCCAGCGGCCTTGACCGAACGGCCGCAGACGTCATCACCCTCACCAACGCCGAACGAGCCGGCGCCGGCCTCCCCCCGCTCTCCCCCGACCCGCTCCTCACCAACGCCGCCCAGGCGCACAGCGCCGACATGGTGGCGCGGGCCTTCTACGCGCACACCTCCCCCGACGGCAGCGAACCCTGGCACCGCGCGGCGGCGGCCGGCTCCACCCGGCGGTCCATCGGGGAGAACATCGCGTGCGGCCAGCGTTCCGCCGCCGAGGTCGTGCGCGGCTGGATGAACAGTCCCGGGCACCGCGCGAACATCCTCAAACCCGGCTTCACCCATATAGGTATCGGCTTCGCCGGAGGCGGCGCGGCCGGCACGTACTGGACCCAGCTGTTCGGCGGCTGAAACCGATCCGCCGGAACCGTCCCCTTTCGAGTCGGTCAACTCGCGCCCACACCGGCCTACTTGACTCTCCGTGATCGCTCGACTCCAATGCAGCTTGTCGATGTCAGCAGGCAACGGGAGACGAATCAGATGGTTTCGACAACGGTGGGCACGGGCGTGGCGACACTGGGCGCGATCGTGTTGTCCCTCCTGACGGTCCCCGCCCAGGCGGCGGCCCCGGCCGGCACCGCCCCGCTCGCGGCACCCGACAGAACCGCGCTGCGAAAACTGCTGCGCACGGCGCTGTCGCAGGGCGCGCCGGGCGCGTTCGCGAGGATCGACGACAACGGCACGGTGCACCATCTGGCGGAGGGTGTCGCGGACCGGTCCACCAAGCGGGCCCTCGGCACCGGTGACCGCATCCGCGTCGGCAGCGTCACCAAGACGTTCACGGCGGTGGTCATGCTGCAGTTGGTCGACGAGGGCAGGATCAAGCTCGACACCTCGGTCAACACGTATCTGCCGGGGCTGCTGCCCGACAAGCGGATCACCGTGCGCCATGTGCTCAGCCACCGCAGCGGCCTGTACGACCATGCCAACACCCTCTTCGCCCGCTCGGTCCCGGGCTTCGAGAACGTGCGCGACAAGGTGTTCACCTACCGCCAGCTGATGGACCTGTCGCTCGCCAAGCCGCTGACCGGCAAGCCGGGCGCGGCCTACGCGTACTCGAACGCCAACTTCGTCGTGGCGGGCATGCTCATCGAGAAGATCACCAAGAAGCCGGTGGCGACCGCGTACCAGAACCGGATCATCAAGCCGCTGAAGCTGGCCGACACGTTCTACGTCCACCCGAAGAACACGATCCCGGGGAAGTACTCCCGCGGCTACATGACCGCCGACTCCGCCGGCCGGAAGATCGACTCGACGCGGCAGACGGTGTCGTGGGCGCAGAGCGCGGGGGCCCTGGTGTCCAGTGCCAAGGACGTGAACACGTTCCTGTCCGCGGTGGTGCGGGGGAAGCTCACCTCGGCCGCCCAGTTGAAGCAGATGCTGAAGTGGACGCCGGTGAACAGCACGCAGGCGTACGGGCTGGGGCTGCGGCGGCGTGATCTGTCGTGCGGGATCTCGGTGTACGGGCACACGGGGACCGTGCAGGGCTACTACACCTGGGCCTTCACCTCGAAGAGCGGCAAGCGCAGTATGACGTCGTTCGCCAACACGTCCAACAACGGCACGGTGTACGCGACGATGAACCGCACGCTGGAGTCCGCCTTCTGCGGCTGACCGGCCGGCGGCCGATGTCCGCACCCGCCCGGGGGCTCAGCCCGTCCGCCTCCGGTGGTGGAGGCCGGGACGCCGGTGCGGCGGCTGTTCCGGCGCCGGGCCGGGTGGTTTCGGTGCCGGGATGTCCAGCCGCCGGGGTTTGTCGCCGTCGAGGGTGACCGGTTCGCCGTGGTGGCGGATCGTCAGGGAGTCGCCGGAGAGCAGTTGGTAGGTGGCGTACCGGGGCCTGATCTCCACCCGCAGGCAGGTGCCGGACAGGCCGAGGTTGAAGGCGAGCCGGCTCAGGCGCTCGGGGAGGCGGGGGACGAAGCCGATGGTCGTGCCGTGGTGGCGCATTCCGCCGAAGCCCGCGACCAGCGCCGTCCAGGTGCCGGCGAGGGAGGCGATGTGGAGGCCGTCGCGGGTGTTGTCCTCCAGGTCCTCCAGATCCATCAGCGCCGTCTCGGTCAGATAGTCGTAGGCGAGATCGAGGTGTCCCACCTGGGCGGCGATGACGGCCTGGCAGCAGGCGGAGAGGGAGGAGTCCCGGACGGTGAGCGGCTCGTAGTAGGCGAAGTTACGGGCCACCTGGTCGTCGTCGAAGCGGTCGCCGCACTTGTACATCGCGAGGACCAGGTCGGCCTGTTTGACGACCTGTTTGCGGTAGAGGTCGAAGTAGGGGAAGTGCAGCATCAGCGGGTACTGGTCGGGTCCGGTGTTCCGGAAGTCCCAGCGCTGGTGGCGGGTGAACCCGGCGTGCTGCTCGTGGACGCCCAGCTCGTGGTCGTAGGGGATGTGCATGGCCTGGGCGGCGTCGCGCCAGGCGGCGCTCTCCTCGTCGTCGACGCCGAGCCGCTCGGCGCGGTCGGGGTGGCGTTCGACGGCGGCGACGGCGGCCAGGAGGTTCGCGCGGGCCATGAGGTTGGTGTACGTGTTGTCGTCGGCGACGGCGCTGTACTCGTCCGGGCCGGTCACCCCGTCGATGTGGAACGCGCCGTGGTGGTCGTGGTGCCCGAGGGAGCGCCAGAGCCGGGCGGTCTCCACGAGGAGTTCCACGCCGGTGTCGCGTTCGAAGGTGGTGTCGCCGGTGGCGGTCGTGTGGCGGACCACGGCGTCGGCGACGGCGGCGTTGACGTGGAAGGCGGCCGTGCCGGCGGGCCAGTAGGCGGAGCGCTCCGAGCCGTCGATGGTCCGCCACGGGAACGCGGCGCCCTTCAGGCCGAGTTGGGCCGCGCGCTCACGGGCGGCGGGCAGGGCGTTCTGGCGCCAGCGGAGGGCTTCGGTGACCGCGCCGGGCGCGGTGTGGGTGAGCAGCGGCAGGACGAAGGTCTCGGTGTCCCAGAAGGCGTGGCCGTCGTAGCCGGAGCCGGTGAGGCCCTTGGCGGGGATCGCGCGCTGTTCGGCGCGGGCACCCGCCTGCAGGACGTGGAACAGGGCGAACCGTACGGCCTGCTGGATCTCCTCGTCGCCGTCGACCTCGACGTCGGCGCGGGCCCAGAAGTCGTCGAGGCGGGACCGCTGTTCGTCGACGAGGCCCTGCCAGCCGCCGTACGCGGCGGCGGAGAGGGCGGCGTCGACCTGGTCGCCGACGGCGGGCAGCGAGCGGGTGCTCGACCAGCCGTAGGCGACGGTCTTCTCCACGCGCAGCCGCTCGCCGGGCTTCAGGACGGTGGTGGCGGTGAGGCGGGCGACGTCGTCCCTGCTCTCGCCGCTGGTGGTGATCTCGCCGGGACCGGTGACGACGTGGTCGGCGGCGGCACCGACCCGCAGGCCGCTGCGCCGGGTGCGGTGGACGAGCCGGAGCCGCGTCCCGTCCGCGAAGTGCTCCTCCGGTTCCAGCGGCGCCTTCAGGGCGACGGCGGCCCGTGGATCGCCCTTCCGCTCGGGCAGTTGCTCGTTGGCCACCAGCTCCGACTGGACGACGATCCGCGCCTCGCTGTCGACCGCCTCGACCTCGTAGGCGACGGCGGCGATCGCCCGCTGCGTGAACGACACCAGCCGGGTGGAGCGCACCCGGACGGTCGTCCCGGCCGGGGACGTCCACTCGCAGCTGCGGCGCAGGACGCCCGCGCGCAGGTCCAGGACGCGTTCGTGGGAGCGCAGCCGGCCGTAGCGCAGGTCGAAGGGCTCGTCGTCGACGAGCAGGCGGAGGATCTTGCCGTTGGTGACGTCGATGACCGTCTGCCCGGACTCGGGGTAGCCGTAGCCGGCCTCCGCGTACGGCAGCGGGTGGAGTTCGTGGACGCCGCCGAGGTAGGTGCCGGGCAGGCCGTGCGGCTCGCCCTCGTCGAGGTTGCCGCGCCAGCCGATGTGCCCGTTGGACAGGGCGAACACCGATTCGCTCTGCGGCAGGACGTCGAGGTGGAGGCCCCGTTCGCGCAGGGCCCAGGGTTCGACGCCGTACGACCTGTGCGTGATCACGCCCACTCCCCCAGTTCCGTCAGATCGGCTACGACGACGTCGGCGCCGTGGGCGCGCAGGGCGTCCGCCTGGCCGACGCGGTCGACGCCGACGACGTGGCCGAAGCGGCCAGCGCGTCCGGCGTCCATGCCGGCGAGGGCGTCCTCGAAGACGGCGGCCTCGGCGGGTTCGACGCCGAGGTCGCGGGCGGCGGCGAGGAAGGTGTCGGGGCGGGGTTTGCCGGGCAGGCCGCGCTCGGCGGCGACCACACCGTCGATCCGTACGTCGAAGAGGTGCTCGGCGTCGATCGAGCGCAGGACGTCCCGGCAGTTGGCGCTGGAGGAGACGACGGCGGTGTGCAGGCCGTGGGCGCGGACCTTCTCGACGTAGCGCAGGGTGCCGTCGTAGGCCTCGACGCCGTCGGTGCGGACGAGGTCCAGCAGGAGCTCGTTCTTGCGGTTGCCGAGGCCGTGCACGGTGGGTGCGTCCGGCGGGTCGTCGGGGGTGCCCTCGGGGAGGTGGATGTCCCGGGAGGCGAGGAAGGTGCGGACGCCGTCGGCGCGGGGGCGGCCGTCGACGTACTCGTCGTAGTCGGCGGCGGGGTCGAAGGGCCGGAAGGCGTCGCCGTCGCGTCGGCGCAGGAACTCGTCGAACGCCCGCTGCCACGCGGCGGCATGCACCACGGCGGTCTTGGTGATGACCCCGTCGAGGTCGAAGAGGCAGGCGCGGATCCGCTTGGGCAGGCCCAGTTCGGTCGGCTCGGTCGTCTCTGTCATGAGGGACGGGGTTCCCCGCGTGGCGGAAGTCAGTGGGCCGGGAGGGTGAGAACCGGTCATCGGCGGCTGATGCGGCCGCCGCCGTGGGCGCGGCCGAGGGTGTGGAGGTGTTCGAGGGCGTCGAGGACGACGGTGCGGTCGTACCAGGCCAGCCAGCGGCCCGCCTCGGCGCCGACCATCTCCAGCTCCTTGGTCTGAGCCTTCGTCAAATCCCCTACCGGGCACTCGACATGGACGGAGACGACGCCCACGCACCGGTGGGACTCGGTGGTCAGCGGCACGCTGTGCACGCCGCGGCAGCCCGCGCGCAGGATGGTCTCGCGGGCCGGTTCGGTGAACACCGGGTCCGTGGCCACGTCCTGGACGGTGACAAGTGCGGCCCTCTGCGCGGCGGCCGAGCAGGCCGTGCCGTCGTCGTCGACATGGGCGAAGAAGTCGACGAAGTCCTCCGTGAGCCCCGTGTGCTTCTCGATGCGCAGTCCGCCCGTGGTGCGGTCGGTGATCTGGACGTTGCCCATGTCGGTGCCGACGACGGTGAGCGCCTGGCTGAGGACCGCTCCGAGGACCTCGCTCCGGTTGGCGCGTCCGATGCGACGGGTCCGGGCCTCGTCGAAGCCGAGAACCGGCTCGGCGTGCCTGGCGCGGCCGGGAAACCACACGGTGTCCCGCTCGTCCGGTCGCGGAGCGCTCACCGCGGCCTCGGCCAGGGTGCGCAGTTTGACGTTGTACTGCTGCGAGGCCCGCTGGAGCAGCGCGAACGCGCTCTCGGCGTCCGGCAGCCCATAGCGTTCCCGCAGCATGCCCTGGGCCTGGGCGACCAGCGGCCGGCCCTCCATCCGGTTGCGCAGCTGCCGTACCTCCGCGCGCAGCCGCGCCAGTTCCTCCCGCACCGCCTCGCCTTCGCCGTCAGGCTCCGACCAGGGCCTCTCCGTCATCCGGCACCGCCCCCTCTTCCCTCGTTCTCCCTCGTTCCGACCGGCAGCAGAGCTCGTCTGCCCGCTCTCGGCCCGCATACGCCGAATCCGGTCTACCGTCGTCCGCATGCCGCTGACCTTCGACGACCTGCTGCACCGAGCCGCCTCCCTCGCCCGCCCCGGCCGCCGGGCCCTCCTCGGCATCGCCGGCAGCCCCGGCGCGGGGAAGACCACCCTGGCCGAGCGGTTGACGCGGACGCTCAACGGGGACGGCGAGCCCTGGGTCGCCCACGTCCCCATGGACGGCTTCCACCTCGCGGACGTCGAACTGGCCCGCCTCGGTCGCCGGGACAGAAAGGGCGCGCCGGACACCTTCGACGCGGCCGGGTACGCGGCCCTGCTGGAGAGGCTGCACGGCGACGAGGACGGCATCGTCTACGCACCGGGCTTCGAGCGAACCCTGGAGCAGCCCATCGCCGGCTCGATCCCGGTCCCGCCCACCGCCCGTCTGGTCGTCACCGAGGGGAACTATCTCCTCCTGCGACACGACCCCTGGCCCCGCGTCCGGTCCCACCTCGACGAGGTCTGGTTCTGCGACCTCGACGAAACCGAACGCGTACGCCGCCTCGTCGCCCGCCACGAGGAGTTCGGCAAGGCCCACCAGGAGGCGGTCACCTGGGTCGTCGGCACGGACCAGCGCAACGCCGACCTGGTGGCGGCGACCAGGCGTCACGCGGACCTCGTGGTGCCGGAGTCGGCGATGCCGAAGGTGGACGCCGGGACGTGAAACAGCCCGACGTCCTTGGGGGGGGCCGTCGGGCTGTCTTTCCGAGGTGGGTGTTCAGGCGTGCAGGGTCAGGACCGGTTCGCCGTTCTCGTCTCCCGCCGGGTCCCCCACCAGAGCCGTGAACGCCTCCGTGCGGACCGTCAGGCCCTCCGACCTGCGTGCGAAGGCAGGGGCGAAGGTGTCTCCTGAGCCGCCGTAACGCACCGCGAAGACGTTCAGGTCGTCCGGGGCACCGGGCGCCGGGGTCGCCTCGATCGCCGTGGAGGCGACGAGGTGGGACCAGCCCTCGTCGGGGTTGCCGTAGCCGCGGGGGTCGGCGGCGAGGGCGAAGGCGGCGAGTTCCTGGGTGGTGTCGCAGCGGGCGTCGAAGAACTCCGGGCCCTCGGCGGCCGGGTGGGTCAGACGGAGGTCGCCGGCCGACGTCACCTCGGCCTCCGCGATGCGGCGCAGGCCGCCGCCGTCGTCCGACACATACGGGAGGCCGGCGAGGAGGTACGGCTCGCCCGGGAGGCGTTCGACGGCGACCGTGGTCCACAGGCGGGTGCCGTCGGTGACGTACAGGGACTGGACATGGCGCAGGACGTGGTCGCGGGTGACGACCGGCTTGGTGACCAGCTTGGCCGTGAGGCCGTCGGTCCGGACGTCCCGGACGCGGGTCTCGCCCATGGGACGGCAGAGCAGGAAGCCGTCGACGACCGGGCCGAAGCCGTGCTGGCGGTTGACGGCCGCGGCGAGGAAGTACGTGCCGTCGGCCTCGATCAGGGACGGCGTCATCGTGGAGTCGAAGGCGACCGAGACTCCGCCCGCGCGCAGCTGGTGCCGGACCGGTTCGGTGGACGGGGTGCGGTGCCAGGGCGTGCTGTCCTGGATCTGCCAGACCAGCATCCACGCGAAGTGGCCGTCGACGCCGCCGTCGGGCTTGACCGCGTGCCGGCCCCAGCGGGTGTCGCCCCGGTAGCGGCCCAGGTCGGCGCCGATGCGGTGGCCGAAGTAGCGCAGGCCGAGGACCGACTCGAAGCCGGAGTGCTGTTCGCTGTAGCGCGGGCCGCCGTTGTCGAAGCCGCCGACCGTCAGTCGTGCGTCGATGTAGCGGGCCAACGCTTCCCCGTCCTCGGCGAAGATCTCCTCGCCGCTGACCAGGTGGGCCTTGGCGAGGAAGGACAGGGAGATCGGACCGTAGTTGTTGTCGTACGCGCCGCCGTGCTCCGGCGGGAGGAGTGCGCCCCGGTCGCGTACCCGGTGGGCGCGGATCTCCTCGAGGTACAGGGCGATCGCGTGGGCGCGGACCCGCTGTCCCTCCTCAGGCGGGAGGTGGCGGGCCAGCATCAGGCCGCCCACGACGCAGCCGATCGCCTGGTTGCCGGCCTCCTGGGGGTTGAAGAAGGTCGCCTCGGTCAGCCAGCGCCAGTAGCCGCGGCTCATCTCCCGTACGGAGTCGGTCTGTTCCTCGTCGAGGAGACCGTCCGCGAGGTCCAGGAGGTTGACCGCCTGGAGCAGCGCCCACACCGTGCTCGGCCAGTCGCCGATCGGGTGGGCGCCCGACGCCAGGGTGTAACGGGCGTACGGGAAGCCGGAGTTGCGCAGGCGCAGGTTCGGGTAGCCGGGGTTGTCGTCCGTGTAGACGCGCTCGCGGAGATGGAAGTCCGTGCTGCGGCGCACGGCCTCCGGCAGGCGCGGGTCCCCGGTGCGGTGCCAGGCGAGGGCCAGCAGCGAGGTGATGCCGAGGGAGGTGTCGCCGATGTCGTCGACGCAGTCCGGGTGTTCGAGGTTGCCCTCGGGCGTGATGCGCGCGAGGGTCTGCTCGACGACGTCGGCGAGGACCGCGTCGTACGCCTCGGGGGTGTCGGGCAGGTCGTGCAGGGGGCCGCGCTGGTGCGTGAGGTGCACGGGAGGGGACGTGAGGTGCACGGGGATCAGCCCTTCATGCCTGGGTGGCCATGGCGTGGTTCGTCGGAGTCACACGACAGGTGCGGGCCGGCGGGCGCGCAGTGCGACGGTCAGTGTCTGCGGGCCGAGTCCACCGATGTGGACACGGTTCCCGGTCGTCGCATCGGTGCCCCCCAACCACGGTGTGGTCCTGCCCCGGGTCGTACCGCAGTACCTCGCTCCGGCCCGGCAGGGCAAGCGGTTCGCCTGCCTCGATGTCGGCCTCGACCCGGATCTCGTCGTCACCGAACGGTACGCCGCGACCAGGGTCTTCACCCGGCGCGCCAGACCACGGTGCGGCACACCGGCGGGTTCCTCGTCGGGGCGGGCCGCGAGCGGGGCGGCCGGTCGGTCGGCGGCGTGGGCCGCCGACCGGACGCACTCGTGGTCGAGCGGGGTGGGCAAGGTCAGTCCTTCAGTCCGGCGTTGATGTCGGCGTTCATGACGTACTTCTGGAACACCAGGAAGACGACGATCAGCGGGACCATGGAGATGACCGATCCGCCGAGCAGCACCGACCAGTTGATGTTCTGCGCGCCGACGAGGCTCTGGATGCCGATCTGCACCGTGAACTTCTCGGGGTCGTTCAGCATCAGCAGCGGCCAGATGTAGTCGTTCCACCTCCACTGGAACGACAGGATGGCGAGCGTCAGCATGATGGGCCGGGAGAGCGGCACCATGATCCGCATGAAGATCGACAGCTCACGCGCCCCGTCGATGCGGGCGGCCTCGATGAGCTCGTCGGGGACCGTCAGGAAGAACTGGCGGAACATGAAGCACCCGGTCGCGGTGAGCAGGGCCGGGAGGATGATGCCGGAGAGCGAGTTGTAGAGGCCGAGGTCGCGGACCACCAGGAACAGCGGGGCGAGCATGACCTCGGCCGGCAGCATCGTGGTGGCCAGGATGCAGAGGAAGAAGGCCTTGAGCCATTTGTTGTCGTACTTGGCCAGCGCGTACCCGGTGCAGCAGCTGACCCCCACCGTGAGGATCGTCGCGATCACGCACACGATGATCGTGTTGATGAAGTACCCGGAGAAGTTGGCGCTTGCCCACGCTTCCTTGTAACCCGACACGGTGGGGTCGTCCGGGAACAGCGTCAGCGGAACGGAGAACAAATCTCCCGCCGGCTTCAAGGAGCTGAGGACGAACCACAGCACCGGCAGCCCGTAGAGGCCCGCCAGGACCCACAGCAGAGTCGTCGGGGCGATCGCGCGCCGAAGCCCGCCGCTCGCCGCGCCGCGGGACCGCTTCCTGGAGACGGCCGGCACGGAATCGGCGTCGGCCTTGCGCAGTGTGTCTGTGGTTGTCATCGGTTCTCCACCCGCCGGTTGACCATCATCTGGATGATCGCGACGGCCATCAGGATGAGCATGAGCACGAACGACGCGGCGCTCGCGTAGCCGATCTGGCCCGTCTTGAACCCCGTCTGGTAGATGTACTGGACAAGCAGGTTGTTCGACGTTCCGGGTCCACCGTTGTTGAGGGAGGCGAACACCGCGTATTCCTTCATCGCGTGGATGGTGTTGAGCAGGATGACGATGAAGGACGTGGGGGCGATGCTCGGCAGCGTGATGCTGATGAACTGGCGCCACGGACCGGCGCCGTCAAGCGCCGCCGCCTCGTAGTACGACGTCGGTACGTTCTTGATCGCCGCGATGAACAGCAGCATGGAGAAGCCCGTCCAGGCCCAGGCTGCCGCCACCACGACCACGATCAGTGACAGGTCCGCGTTCGACTGCCAGGGAACGGCGCTTCCGCCGACCTTCTCGATGAGGTAGTTGACCAGTCCGAAGTTCTCACCGAACAGCCATCGCCACAGGACACCCACGATGATGGGCGACAGCAGCCACGGGATGAAGAAGAATATGCGGGCGACCGACGTGCCCTTGGCGTGCTTGCTCACCAGCACGTTGGCGATGAGCAGCGACAACACGAAGTTCAGCGGAACGAAGAGCACGGTGTACAGCAGCGTGCGGGTCGTCGCGGCGTAGAAGGTCGAGTCCCCGAGCAGCTTCTGGTAGTTGTCCAGTCCGACGAACTGGAACGCCCCCACACCCGTGTAGTTCGTGAAGGAGTAGACGAGCCCGATCACCGCCGGCCAGACGAAGAACAGCGCGAAGAGCACGACATTGCCCGCGATGAGGACGAGCGGTGCGAGGGTGTACTTGCTTCGTCTCCTGGGCGGGCTCACGGACACGTCCGAAGCGTCCGAGGCGCGTTTTGTCATCTTCCTGACTCCGTGCTGGTGGAATGGGTCCTGGGGCTCAGGCCATGAGCCCGGCATCACGTGGGGTGGGGTCCGCGGGCCCGGGCGGCGGGGTCGAGACACCGCCGCCCGGGCCTGCCTGCCTACACTCAGCCGCCGACCTGCTGGTTGTAGCCGTCCACGATGTTCTGCAGGGCCTTGTCGGCCGACTGCTCGCCGTTGATCGCCTTGCCGAGCTCCGCCTTGGTCGGGTCGTCGGCGAGGCTCTTGCCCTTCAGCACCCAGTTCGTCTGCGCGCTGTTGAAGTAGCCGGAGATCGGGTCGTAGAGCGGGATGGACTCGTTGTAGAGCTTGAACGCCGCCTGCGCCGCCTCGGACTTGAAGGGGTACTTCGGGTTCAGACCGTTCTCGACCGGCAGGAAGCCGGAGGCCTCGCACAGCGCCTGGTAGTGGTCGGGCTCGTACAGCCAGGACAGGAACTTCTTCGCGGCGGCGGCCGCGTCGGCGTTGTTGTTGAAGCCCACCGTCATGCCGCCGCTGTTGACGTCACTGGCCTGCACCGGCTGGGCGGGAGTCGGAACGCTCGCCCACTCGAACTTCGTGATGCTCTCCGCGTAGGCGGCGACCTGCCACACGCCGGACCAGTAGGCGACGACGTCACCGCTCTGGAACATGGCCGACGGGTCGGCGCCGCTGGTCCACACCGACTTCGGCATGGTCTTGTCGTCGTTCCATCCGACGAAGGTGTTCACGGCCTTCTTGGTCGCCGCGTCCACCGAGAACTTGCCGGAGTCGTCGGCGTGGACGTACTTCCCGCCCATCTCGTACACCATGGCGCGCAGCCGGGACGGCGACTGGTCGAAGGTCAGGGAGTACTTGGCCTTGGTCTTCTCCCGGACCTCGTTCGCCGCCTTGATGAACTCGTCCCAGGTCCAGGTCTTGTCGGGCGAGGTCGGGTAGTCGACGCCGGCCTTCTCGAAGAGCGACTTGTTGATGAACATGCCGGAGGCGGTGACGTCCGAGGGGATGGACAGCACCTTCCCGGACGAGTCCTTGGCGACGAAGTTGGCGTTGATCTTGTTGGTCTTGTCGTTGGCGATGTCGCTGAGGTCGATCAGCTTGTTCGACCAGATCGGGTCCAGCGCCGGCACGGCCGCCACGTCGGGCAGCGAGTTCGCCTGCGCGGAGTTGCGCAGCTTCGTCGCGTAGCCGTCGTAGGGGATGTTGACGAGCTTGACCTTGACGCCGGTTTCCTTCTCGTACTGCGCCACCATCTTCTTCCAGCCCGCGTCCTGCCCCGGAACCGTGGAGATCCAGAACGTCAGCGACTTGGAGGTCCCGCCCGACTCGGATCCCCCTCCGCAGGCGGAGAGCAGAAGGACGGCTGCCGAGACGCCGGCAGCGAGGGGAACCAGGCGGCGCATTCCGCCGCGGCCGAGTCGGCGGGAGCGCCGCACACCCACAGTGATCATCTTCGATCCCTTTTTTCGGTAGGGGACAGAGCACGGCGCCGACCGAGGCGGCACGGGTGCAGTTTGCAGGAGAAGTTGCTTCCTGGGGCACGGCCTCGCCCGGCCGCGTCGTCCACGCGGGGCGGGATCCCCGGCCGTTCTGGCCGTCACCGCACGGGCACGCCCTCGTGCGGTTGCCGTACGTCGAGTACGGGCGGGAGGCTCGCCCCAAGCCGGCGTCCCGGCCGACTTAGAAAGCGCTTGTCCGGACATTGGCAGATGTCGGTGGAGTCCGTCAATGCTTCACCGTCGCGCCTGCGGTCACGGTTTGGATTCCGTGGGCCACGGCCAGCCGACTGGCGCCCACCACGGTGCCGCTGTCGCCGAGCGCGCTGCTCACGACCTCGGTGGGCCAGCTCAGCCGGGCCAGTTCGGCCCGAACGCCGGGCAGGAGCTGGGGATTTGAGCCGACGGCGCCGCCCAGGACGATCAGGCCGGGGTCCAGGACGGCGGTCGCGGCGGCGGCGAGCCGGCCCACGTCGGCGGCATGGCGGCCGACGACGGCGCAGGCCGTGGTGTGTCCGAGGTCGGCCAGCGCGAACAGCCCGTCGACGGTGTCGGGACACAGGCCGTCGATGTCCCGCCAGGCGTCCGCCGCCCGGCGGAGCAGGGAACGCGCTCCTATGTGCTCCTCCAGGCCCTCGTGGCGAGGTTCCCGGTCCGCGTCCCACGGGTAGGGCAGGCGGGCCACCTCACCGGCGGCGCCGTTCGCGCCGCGCAGCACCTGGCCGCCGATGACGACACCGAGGCCGATACCGACCCCGATCCGCAGATAGCCGAACGTGTCCCGGCCGCGGGCGGCGCCTTCGTGCAGCTCGGCCAGCGCGGCGCAGTTCACGTTGTTCTCGACATGGACGGGCACGCCCGGCGGGAGGGCGACGGTCAGGGCGTCGAAGATGGGTCCGGCCTTGGCGGTCGCCGGGCGCACGGCCGTGCCCCCCCGGCCCTGGGTGGTGACGTCGCCCACGGCGACGACGATGGCGCGCAGCGGCGCGTCGGCCGACAGCCCGGAGAGGGCGGCCGAGACCACGCCGACGGTGTCCGCGCGCAGGCCCGTGCCCTCGGCGAGCAGGGTGCCGTCCAGGGCACACACCCGCACCCGCGTGACGCTGGGGCCCAGGTCGACGGCGAGCACCGCGCCGGCGGCGCGACCAAGATCGTAAACGGCCGCTGACCTGCCGGTTCCGCCGGAAAGGGTGCCCGAGCGGGCGGCGAGACCGGCGGCCTCCAGCTCGGCCACGGCGGAGGAGACGGTCGGCTTGGAAAGGCGTGCCCCGGTGGCCAGTTGGGGGCGCGTGGCGGTGCTCGACGCGGCCAGTACGGCGAACACAGCGCGGGCGCTCTCGCTCAGTTGCATGCTCTCCCCAGTCCCTGCCGCGATCATCCGGCCGCACGGTCGTGCGGTAGCCCGGGTCCGAACCCTTGACTCACCCTTATTCGTTAGTTAATTTCCTAACGAAGTCAAGCGGTACTCGCCTGCCGCACCAGCAGAGGCCCGTCCCGGGGCTTCCCTAGCACCCCCCACAGACTCTGTGGGTCCAGACACGGTTTCGCCCAGCCGTCGCTGCGCCATCGCTACGCAACGACGAAAGAGGCCTTTCGTGCAGGACTCCAGGCCCGTCGCGGTCGGTATCGACGTGGGCGGCACCAAGACCCATCTCCGTGCTGTCACGGGGACGGTCTCCGTGGCCGATCACATCCGTACGAGCCGCGGCTGGCGTCCGCACGACCCGGTGGCCGCCACCCAATGGCTGGCCACGCTGGTCGGGGAGGCGCTGCCCGCGCACACCCTCCCGTCCGCCGTGGCCGTCGGCGCCCATGCCTGCGAGACACCCCGGCAGTGCGAGGGGATACGGCTCGCCCTCCAGGAACGGCTTCAGGTGCCGTGCCTGGTGGTGGGGGACGCCGAGCTGCTGGTGCCCGCCGCCGGATTCGACGCGGGGGTGGGCCTGGTCGCCGGCACCGGTTCGGTGGCCGTCGGCCGGTCCGCCGACGGCACTTCGGTGCAGGTCGGCGGCTGGGGCGCGGTCCTCGGGGACGAGGGCGGTGCCGCCGGTCTGGTCCGTGAGGCGGCCCGTGCCGTCTGGGCGGCGCACGACCGGGGCGAGGCGCCCGACGCGCTCGCCGACCGGCTCGTCGCCGCCTTCCAGGTGAGCGAAGTCCCGGCTCTGGGTGGGGCGTTGGAGTCCGCCAGAGATCTGTCCGCCGACTGGGGCCGGCACGCTCGCGTGGTGTTCGAGGCCGCTGAGGAAGGCTCCCTTCTCGCCCGCCGGGTGATCACCGACGCGGGCCGCGCGCTCGCCTCGCTCGTGGCGCGGCTCGCCGCCCGCGGGGTCGCCGTGGACGACGTGGTGGTCGCCGGCGGGACGATCCTGTCCCGGCCCTCGCTGTACTCCGCATTCGCCGAAGCGCTCTTCGACGTTGTACCGTCCGCGCGACCGCGTGTGCTCCAAGTACCGCCGGTCGAAGGGGCGTTGGCGCTGTCACGAACTCTCCTCCGACCGGTCACCCGCTGATCACCCCCCGGTCGCCGACCGGACATCAACAGGTCACACGCCAACTCCACGCTCAGCCCGCACGATCATCACCACCGCGAAAGGAGCGGCGCTTCATGCCGTCATCTGCCGAGCACCGCACGCTCAACCGGCGCGTCTTCCTCAGGAACTCCCTCGGCGTGTCGGCCGGCCTGATCGCCGCTCCGACCCTCTCGAACCTGTGGCAGGCCCCCGAGGCCAAGGCCGCCACCGCGTTCGCCGCGTTCGTCGACGACTACACCACCAACACCACGGCGAACCTCACCCCCGAGACCAACGCCGTGGTCCGCGCCCTCGGCGGCTTCGCCGAGATCTGGAAGACCGGGGACGCCTGGAACACCGGCGCCCCGCTGCAGCCGGAGATCCTGATCGCCAACATGCGCTACTGCGCGCGTGTCACCTCGCGGCGCACCGAGGCGCAGGCGCGCCAGGCGTTCATCACCGACCGGCAGCACCAGAGCTACTCGGTGATCACCGGTCTCGGCCCGCTCGCCGAGCTGTACAAGGCGGGCGCCATGGCGGTCACGGCGATCACCTCCGCCCCGGAGGGCACCCCGCCGGGCAAGATCAGCGACTCCGTCCCCGCCGACGCTCCCGCCGGATCCGCGAACGGAGCCGGGTCCACCACCTCCGAGCTCGGGAAGGTGGCCCAGCTCGTCAACACCGTGCGCGGTCCGTTCGCGTCGGGCAACCCGGCCAAGTTCTCCTACCAGTACCCGCGCCCCTGGCGGATGAACGAGAACAGCGAGGTGGTCGACACCGGCGAGACCGACGAGTTCGGCTACCCGGTGTACGACTCCGAGGTGATCGTCGTCCCGCAGCTGCTGCGCCAGCGCGCCGAGAACCCCACCGAGGACGGCGGCTTCCCCAGCGGTCACACCAACGCCCTCCACCTGGCGGCCCTGGCCTACGCGTACGCCGTCCCGGAGCGCTTCCAGGAGATGGTGACCCGCGCCTTCGAAGCGAGCCACGACCGGATCATCTCGGGCATGCACTCCGCGGTCGACGTCCTCGGCGGCCGGGTCATGGCCACCGCGCTCGCCGCCGCCGCGCTCGCCGACCCGAAGAACGCCGACCTCAAGGCAGCCGCGCGCAAGCAGGCCGCCGAGTACTTCCGGGCGAAGACGGGCACGACGGCCGACACGCTGTACGCGTACGCGCACTCGGCGGGCACCGACACCGATCCGTACGCAGACCGCCAGGCCAACGCCCGCCTGGTCGAGCCGAAGCTGACGTACGTGCTGACCCGGCACGGCCGCTCCGCGGACCTGACCGTGCCGAAGGGCGCCGAGGTCCTGCTGGAGACGCGGCTGCCGTACCTCGACGCGGCGCAGCGGCGCGAGGTGCTGCGCACGACCGCGCTGCCGTCCGGCTATGTGCTGCTCGACGGCTGGGAGCAGTGGGGCCGGCTCAACCTGTTCGAGGCGGCGGACGGTTACGGCGCCTTCGACACGGACGTCACCGTCACGCTGGACGCGGCGCTCGGCGGCTTCGACGCGGCCGACACCTGGCGCAACGACATCACCGGCTCGGGCGGTCTCGTCAAGAAGGGCAGCGGTTCGCTGACGCTGGCCGGCGCCAACCGGTACACGGGCGGCACCGTCGTGGAGGCCGGTGTCCTCGCGGCGGGCTCGAAGGAGGCGTTCGGCCGCGGTGACGTCCGGGTGAAGGGCGGCACGCTCAGCACGGGCGACCACACCGTCCGGGTGCGCGGCGGTTACGCGCAGGCCGGTGTCCTCGACGTGACGCTGGACCGGGGCACCGACCCGGCGCTCGTGGTGGACGGGCGTGCGGTCCTGGAGCGGGGCAGCAAGCTGGTGGTCCGCTTCGACGCCGGGCAGGCGCCGCGTTCCGGCAGCACGGTCGCGGTCATCGGGGCGCGGTCCCTGCAGGGCCGGTTCACCGAGGTCTCGGTGGCCGTCGAGGGCTGGACGGCCGAGCAGGTGTTCACGGCGCACGGTGTGTCGGTGCGCCTGCGGAAGAAGTAACTTCCTTCGCTGGTAAGGATGTTGGGGGTGGCGCGAGCCGCCCCCAACAGTCGTTCACAGGCTCGGTGGCAGGGCCTGCTCGGCCCAGATGGTCTTGCCCTCGCCGCTGGGCCTGCTGCCCCAGCGGTCGGTGAGCTGGGCGACCAGGAGCAGACCGCGGCCCCCCTCGTCGAAGGTGCGGGCCCGGCGCAGATGGGGTGAGGTGCTGCTGGCGTCGGAGACCTCGCAGATGAGGGTGCGGTCGCGGATGAGCCGCAGCTGGATGGGGGCGCCGCCGTAGCGGATGGCGTTGGTGACGAGTTCGCTGACGACGAGTTCGGTGACGAAGACGGTCTCCTCCAGGCCCCAGCGGGTGAGCTGCTCGGTGGCGAGTCTGCGCGCGTTGGAGACGAGGGCCGGGTCTTCGGAGAGGTTCCAGACGGCGACCTGTTCCGCGTCGAGGGCGCGGGTACGGGCGAGCAGCAGGGCCACGTCGTCGCCCGGGGTGTCGGGCAGCAGCGCCTTGAGCACGGCGTCGCAGGCGCTCTCCAGACTGCCCACCGGCCTTGCCAGCGCGCCGCAGAGGGCGGCGATGCCCGTGTCGAGGTCACGGTCGCGGGCCTCGACCAGGCCGTCGG
Source organism: Streptomyces sp. DSM 40750 (assembly GCF_024612035.1). Classification (GTDB taxonomy): domain Bacteria; phylum Actinomycetota; class Actinomycetes; order Streptomycetales; family Streptomycetaceae; genus Streptomyces. The sequence continues at coordinate 10,214,976 of NZ_CP102513.1, read as the reverse complement.
TGTAGAGGGCGAGGACCGAGCCCTCGGGCAGTTCCAGGTCCGTCGCCTCGAAGGGGAGCCCGCCGACGCCGAGCATCGGTCCCGCGACCACCTCGACGACCTGGACGCTGCCGTCGGGGCGCACCACCACGGGCGGCACATGGCCTGCCGAGGCGATCGAGCAGCTGCGTTCCACCGGGTCGTAGACCGCGTACAGACACGTCGCGCCGATCTCCCCCTCGTCCGTGCCGTCGCCGGCCGCGAGGTGTTCGACGAGGTCGTCGAGGTGGGTGAGGAGTTCGTCGGGCGGCAGGTCGACGTCGGCGAGCGCCCACACGGCCGTCCGTAGCCGCCCCATGGTGACGGAGGCGTGGATGCCGTGACCGACGACGTCCCCGACGACCAGGGCCACCCGGGTGCCGGACAGCGGGATCACGTCGAACCAGTCGCCGCCCACCCCGGCCTGCGACAGCGCCGGCAGATAGCGGGAGGCGAACTCGACGGCCGCCTGTCCGGCGACCGTCTTCGGCAGCAGGCTGCGCTGGAGCGCCAGTGCCGTCGTGCGTTCCCGGGTGTAGCGGCGGGCGTTGTCGACGCAGACGGCCGCCCGGCTGGAGAGTTCCTCGGCGAGCGACACGTCGTCCTGGTCGAAGGCGTCGGGGTGCTCGGGCGTCAGGAGCCGGACGAGGACGGCCACGCCGAGAGTCGTGCCGCGCGCGACCAGGGGTACGGCCATCAGGGACAGGTCGTGGTCCTCGGCCTCCCGGAGTTTGGTGGAACGGGCGCCGTGCCGGGCGAACCAGGAGTCGAGGGAGCTGTCGCCGGTGCGGGCGAGCACGGGCTCGCCGGTGAGCAGGGCGCGGGCGGGCGGTGAGGAGGGCGGGTAGAGATCGGCGGAGCCCAGGTCGATCGCCGCCTCCGGGACGCCGGGCGTACCGGAGTGGTGGGCGGCCCGGCGCAGTTCGACACCGCCGTCGACCGGGCCCATCTCAGGTTCCTCGCCCTGGAGGACGGACTCCAGGAGGTCGACGCTGGCGAAGTCGGCGAGCCGGGGCACCACCAGCTGTGCGAGTTCGCGGGCGGTCTGCACGACGTCGAGCTTGGTGCCGATGGACCCGGCGGCCTCGTTCAGCAGGGCGAGGCGCTGGCGCGCCCAGAACTGCTCGCTGCTGTCGAACGCGGCCAGCGCGGTGCCGATGAGTCTGCCGGAGTGGTCCCGCACCGGCCACATCTCGGACGTCCAGGCGTGCATGCGCCGCCCGGACGGCGAGCGGGTCCAGCTCTCGTAGCGGACCGGCTGCCCGGTCTCCACCACGATCTCGAGATGGCGCAGAAAGCCGCGGCTGTGCTCGGCGTCCTCCACGGTGTCGAGAAAATACTGGTACCGGAACTCCGCCTCGGGCTGCCCCATGACCTGGCACGCCCAGTCGTTCATCCGCAGATACCGCTGCCCGGTGTCGAAGATCGACATGGACATCGACGCCTGTTCGAAGGCCAGCTGGCCGAGGCCCCGCTCGGTCCGGTCCGGTGTCGCGGTGACGACGAAGCCCCGCCGCTCGCCTTCGGGCACCCACAGCGGGCACACGCGCAGCGCCACCTTCTGCCGCCGCCCGTCCCGGTAGCGCAGGACCACCACCGTGTCGCCGTGCGTCAGCAGCGTCCGCCACACCGCCACCGCGTCCCCGTCGACGAGGTCCGCCGCCGGCCGCCCGGTCACGTCCTCGGCGGTGTACCCCGTGAGGCGCCGGGCGCCCTCGCTCCAGCCGGCGACGAGGCCGCGCGCGTCGACCACCGCCATCGCCTCACCGGCCGTGGCAGCCCGCGACGCGCCGGACGCCTTCGTCCCCATAGGGCAAGGATGGTCCGTCCGAGGCGGGGCAACAACCCGGATACGCCCGTGGCGTCCGGGGTCGCGGCCCCGCCGTGCGACGGAGGAGCGGGCCTAGCGGGCGGTGCGGGATTCGAGGTCCTGGCGGGTGTCGTTGCCGTACACGCCCGTCTCGTCGCCCCGGATGCCGTACCAGAGCTGGAAGCGCGCCACCGCCTCCTTCAGTACGACGTCGTACTCGCCCGAGGTGGAGCCGTTGTCGTACACATTCGGGATGCGGCGCAGCCGTTGCTGGAGTTCGGAGACCTCGGGGCCGCTGTCGCCCTCGCGGAGGGTGCCGGCGCCGTCCGGGTCGACGCCGTCGTTCCGGGCCGGGGCCGAGGTCGCCGGCGCCGACGGGGCGGGGGGCGGAGTGACGGTCCGCGCCTCCTTCTCCGTGTCGCCGCCGGGCAGCAGGAGCGCGGCGCCGAAGCCGATCAGGGCCGCCGCGCCGACACCGACGACCACCGCGGCGCGCTTCAGCCCGGAACCGCCGCCGGGCGCCGGGCGCCGCCGCTGCCGCTGCCGCCGCTCACCGCGCGGAACCGTGTCGGAACCGAAGTCCTCACCGACCATGACCGGGGGCAGTTCCTCGGTCTCGTACTCCGTCCGGGGCAGGATCCGCTCGGGAGCGGGTTTCGGTTCCGGTGCGGGTTTCGGTTCCGGTGCGGGTGTCGGCGGTACGGCGACGGTTTCGTACTCGTCGTTCGGGGCGGTCGTCCCCTTGTAGAGCTCGAACTCACGCAGCAGCTCCGCCAGGGCCTCGGTCCGGCGCCGGCGCATGACGTAGGTGGGCTCGATCGTGGGACGCTTCGCCGTCCGGCCCGGTTCGGGCGGTTTCGACACGCTGTTCTCCTTCCGTGCACGCGGTCTCCCGCCATCCCCGTGAGGAGATACGCGAAGTCCGACCCGGAGGTTCAGCTCACCCGGCCGCCCACCGGACTGGCCGGGAGCACGGCGACCACCTCCCAGCCGGGTCCGTCCTCGCGCGGACGGGCCTGGATACGGCCACCGAGCGCGCTGACGCGTTCGGTGAGACCGACGAGTCCGAAGCCGCCGCCCCGGGCCGCCTCCGGGAGGCGGGCGCCGCCGCGGCCGTCGTCGCGGACCGAGACCTCCAGATCGCCGCGGGCGCAGCGGAGGCCGACGGTGACCTCGGTGGCGTCGGCGGCGTGTCGGCGGACGTTCGTCAGGGCCTCCTGCACCACGCGGAAGGCGGCTGCCTGCACCTCGTGCGGCAGGTCCTCGTGGACCGAGGGGTCACGGCGCAGCACGGCCGTACGTCCGTCGACGCCGCCGACACCGTCGAAGCCGCGCACCAGTTCGTCGATGCCCGCCAGATCCCCGACCGGGCGCCGGTCGGCGGCCTGGGGCTCGTCGTCGTGGTCGCGCAGCACGCCGACCGTGCGGCGCATCGAGGCCAGCGCCTCGGTCGCGGCCCGCTCGATGCCCGCGAGGACGGGATCGAGCCTCCCCCGGACCTCGTCCGAGGGCACACCCCTCTCGCCCCGCTCGGGTTCGGCGGTGGCCATCATCCGCGCGACCTGTGTCTGCACCAGGATCCCGGTGACATGGTGGGCGACGAAGTCGTGCAGGTCGGCGGCCATGGCGAGTCGCTCCGCCCGCCGGGTCTCGGTGACGACCCGGATCCGGCGGTGGTCCAGGGTGCGCAGATAGGCGGCCAGCGCGGCCGTGACCCCGCCGATCAGCAGCAACAGCGCGGTCACGCCGAGAAGGCTGGCGTCCGGTTCGACGACGTAGTACGGCAGGGGCAGCGCAAGCAGCACGAGACCGTCGAGGAGCCCGCAGGCCAGCGCCCAGCCGGGCGGGCAGCCGCGCACGGCGACCACCAGCAGGCACAGCAGCACGACCGCCTGACCGGGGCCGAAGCCGCCCTTCTGCTGAGCCACGAGCAGGGTCAGCACGTTCGCGGCGGCGGCGAGGGCGGGGACGCCGGTCCGCACCTGCGGGGTCAGCCAGGCGGGCGGTCGGCGCTCGGGCCACAACAGCGCCGTGAGGCCGATCGCCAGGGCGAGCAGGTGCAGCCAGAGAAAGGCGGTGTCGTCCTCCGTCCCCAGGATGAGGAAGTCGGACACGCAGGCCAGGAGCAGGGCCACGATGCCGCCGACGCGTACGCAGCCCGGCTTGGCAGGGCGTACCGGCCGTCCGGTGTCGCCGCCCGCGGGTTCCTTGGTGTCGAGCGCGAGGTTCACGCGGATCACAGTAGGCAGCCCCGGCGTCCGCCGTATCGGCCGTACGGCTGAGGGAGCGGGACCGGCGGGCCGGGAAGCCTGGCCGTTCGGCCGAGGCGGGCGCCCCCGCCGCCGGGAGAGGTTGGGTGCCGCAACCCCACCTCTCACCACCAGGAGCACCTCATGGAACGCAAGCCCCTCCTCATCACCGGCGCCGCGGTGGCGGCCCTGGCCGTCGGCGGCGGAGCCCTCACCTACGCGCTGAGCGGCACCGAGTCGACCACCGGGCTCGACCCGTTCACCACCGTGACCGTCGACGGCCACAAGGCGCTCAGCGGGAAGATCGTCGCCGGTCGCACCCAGTCGAAGTACAGCCCGCTGCCGTGGATCGGCGGCGAGACGTCCGGCATGGAGTGCCCCGACCTCAAGGCGGTGGCCGGCACCGAGGTGACGTGCACCGCGCGGGACGGCGGCGGCAAGGACCTCTCCATCCCCGTCACCGTCGTCAAGGCCGACGCCTCCAGCGTCACCTGGAAGTTCGAGCGCGCCTAGTTCCGGCCGGAAAGGACCCGTCACCCTCATGAGCACCGTCCTGGCCGGCAACGGCCTCATCAAGAAGTACGGCCCCACCAGCGCCTTGGCAGGCGTGGACGTGGAGGTCGCCGAGCGCGAGTCCCTCGCGATCATGGGCCCGTCGGGCTCGGGCAAGTCGACCCTTCTTCACACCCTCGCCGGCATCATCCGCCCCGACGACGGCCAGGTGCTGCTGCGCGGCGAACGCATCGACCACTGGGGCGAGAACAAGCTCAGCGCCCTGCGCCGCAAGCGCTTCGGATTCGTCTTCCAGTTCGGCCAGTTGCTGCCCGAGCTGCCCGCCGAGGAGAACGTCGCCCTCCCGCTGATGCTGGAGGGCATGCCCCGCCGCCACGCCGTGCGGCGGGCCCGCCACTGGTTCGCCCCGCTCGGCCTCGCGGGCCTGGAGCACCGCCGCCCCGGCCAGCTCTCCGGCGGCCAGGCCCAACGCGTCGCCATCGCCCGCGCCCTCGCCGTCGAACCCGACGTCGTCTTCGCCGACGAACCCACCGGAGCCCTCGACCAGTCCACCGGCGAGGAGGTCATCCGCCTCCTCACCTCGGTCACCCGCGACCAGGGCGCCGCTCTCGTCATGGTCACCCACGACGCCGACGTGGCCGCCCACTGCGACCGCGTCCTCCAGGTGAGGGACGGCCGGGTGAGCGGCTACAGCCAGTACACCGTGGCGTGAGCGCCCCGTAGGGGCGCGGGGCCGTATCGCCATGCGGCTCCGCCGCGCGGACGCGATCAGCCAAGAACGACCCGCACCCGACATCGCACCGAACCTACCGAGTTCTCAGGCACCGAACCCCTCCCCCGGAGACATGAATGCGCTCCCCCGTCCTCCCCCTGACCTGGCACCTCGCCCGCTCCTCCGGTCGCCGCGGCCTACAGAGCCACCTCCTGTCCGCCGCGGCGGCAGCCGCCGGCGCCCTCGTCCTGCTCACACTCCTCGCCGTATACCTCGGCGCCGACGCCCGAGCCGACCGCACGGCCTGGCGCACCCCCGACGCCGTATCGGCGAAGCAGGCGACCGCCGTACAGACACTGGGCACGACATACGTGGACCACCAGCCGGTCACCGTCGTCTCCCTGGCCCAGCTCCCGAACCGACCGACGACCCCCGCCCCACCCGGCCTGGACCGTTTCCCGAGCCCCGGCCACACCCACCTCTCCCCCGCCCTGGCGAAGCTGATGCGCGAACTGCCCGCCGAGCGCCTCGCGAACCGCTTCCCCGCCAAGACCGGCTACGGCACGATCGGCGAGGCGGGTCTCGCCGCCCCCGAGGAACTCGTCGCCGTCATCGGCCGAACCTCCACCGATCCCGCGATCACCCACGCCTCGGAGGGCAGTGCCCTCGACTCCCTCGCCGCCCGCGCCCGTGTCTCCGGCTTCACCGGCACCGAGCCGAGCATGTTCACCTCCTTCGACCAGGACGCGGCGGTGTTCGGTGGTGCCCTCCTCGTCGTCCCCGTGATCGTGCTGGCCTCCGCGGCCGGACGCCTCGGTGCCGCACGCCGTGAGCAGCGGCTCGCAGCCCTGCGCCTGGCCGGGGCGACACCTCGGCAGATCCTGGCGATGACCGGCGCCGAGTCGGCGGCGGTGGGTCTGGCCGGCGGTTTCCTCGGCGCGGTCGCCTACACCCTGCTGCTGCCGGTCCTCGCGCGGGTGCCGTACGGCATCGGCACCTGGTACACCGGACAGCTCTGGGTCGGACCGTCCTGGCTGCTCGCCGTGGTGGCGGCCGTGGCCGTGCTCACCTCGGTCAGTGCCATCACGACGCTGCGCGGCGTGGCCCGCTCCCCGCTGGGCGTCGCCCAGCAGGCCGATCCGCGCCGGACGAAGGTGATCCGGCTGGTGCTGTTCGTCGCCGCCCTGCTGTACGTGGCGGTCAGCGCCCGCGGCGGCGGGCTGACCACCGGCCAGTCGCTCGCGCTGATCGTCCTGGTGTACGGGGCCTTCTGGACTCTGGGGCCCTGGGTCGTCGACATGCTGGGCCGACTGCTGAGTCGCTTCGCGCGCCGGCCGGCGACGCTGCTGGCCGCACGCCGGCTCAGCGACGATCCGCGCGGCGCCTGGCGCACGGTCAGCGGTCTGGTCCTGGCGGGTCTCGTCGCCGGTTTCTTCACCGTCGGCCAGGTCGGCATCATGGGCTACGACTATCCGGGACAGGTGGCGGTCCGTACGGATCAGGGAGACTCACGCGAACTCGCCGTACAAGCACGGGAGTTGCTCGCCCAGGCCAAGGTGAAGGCGAGTGTGGAGACGCCGAGCGCCGACGTGTGGGACGGGATCCTGAGCGGCAGCGAGGGCGTCGTGGTCCGTGTCCGGGGCGGTCAGGAGCAGATCGACACCGCGTCGACCGCGCTGTCCTCCCTCTCCCCGGGGAACCTGCCCTTCACCCAGGACTACGTCAACGTCGAGGGCGACACCACGACCCGGCTCATCGGCCGGATGGGACTCGCGGTCCTTGCCCTGGGCTTCCTGGTGGCCGCCGCCTCCGCCGGGCTCACCGCGGCGGCCACGGTCCTCGACCGGCGCCGGGTGTACGGGCTGCTGCGGCTGGCCGGTACGCCGCTGAAGGTCCTGGACCGGGCGCGGATACGGGAGACCGCGCTGCCCCTGGTGGTCCTCGCCGGCGGTACGACGGCGACCGGTATCTATGCCGGGATGAAGGTCAACGAGATGTTCCACCTGGAGACCGACTCGTCGGGTGCCGTACGGCTCGCCCTCTGTGTCGGCCTCGGCACGGTCACCATGTTCGCGGCGCTCGCCGGAAGCCGGCCGCTGCTGCGGAAGGTGACGGCGGAGCGGGCGCAGGACCCCGACTGACACCCCTCACCGAGTCTCCCCCCTCCTTCCTGAGGCATCATGCGCCCATGAACGACCGCAGCCCGATCCGGGTCCTGATCGCCGACGACCAGGACATGGTCCGCACCGGCTTCCGTTTCTTCCTCGACGCGCAGCCTGACATCACCGTGGTCGCCGAGGCCGCCGACGGCGAGACGGCCCTGCGGCTGGCCCGCGAGGTGCGGCCCGACGTGTGCCTGCTGGACATCCGCATGCCGAAGCTCGACGGCCTGGAGGCCACCCGGCTGCTGGCCGGTCCGGGTGTGGCCGATCCGCTGCGGGTGGTCGTGGTGACCACGTTCGACCTCGACGAGTACGTCTACGGGGCGTTGCGCGGCGGTGCCTGCGGTTTCCTGCTCAAGGACTCCGGGCCGACCCTGCTGGCCGAGGCCGTACGAGCGGCCGCGGTGGGCGACTCGCTGGTGTCGCCGTCGGTCACGGTCCGGCTCCTGAAGCACGTCACGGCGGAGCGGGACACCGCGCCCGGCCCCGAGGCCCTTCGTCCCCGGGAGCCGCTGACCGACCGGGAACTCGACGTCGTACGGCTGGTGGCCCTCGGGCACACCAACGCCGAGATCGCCGCCTCGATGTTCGTCTCCCTCTCCACGGTCAAGACCCACCTCGGCAGCATCCAACTGAAGCTCGCCGCCCGGAACCGGGTGGAGATCGCCGCGTGGGCGTGGCGGACGGGGCACGCGGACGACCGTCCGTGACGGGCCGCCAGGAGGGCAGCGGGTCCCGCCTTCCGTTTGTGAGGGTTGGGGCGTTTGCCGGGTGAGATCCCTCTGTGCCGGTAGCGTGCCCATGTCACAGTTCGAGTGAGCGTGCACCCGGTGCACGGAGGGGGAATCCGACACATGAGAAGCATGCGCGCACTGTTGGCGCGACTGACCGTCGCCTTACTCGCGGGGGCCGCCCTGGTCCTTGTCGGGCCGGGGTCGGCCCAGGCCGACACCACGGTCGCGATCCCGGCACCCACCGAGGGCGGCATCTCGGCCACCGTCGAGTTCCGGCGGACCGTCGTGCCCCAGCCCTACAACCCGGATCCCACCGCCTCCTCCGGCGACCGCCAGTGCCTGTTGCGGTACCACCAGTACTACGCGACGCCGGGCTGCGGCGGCTTCGAGCTCGGCGTCAAGCTGCACAACGTCCGCAACCAGCCCGGCTATCTCGCCGGGCTGAGCAGCGCCGGCGGCTACTTCAGCGCGTACGCGGACACGGCCCGCACGTTCGGCTGCCTTCTGCCGGACGGCACCTTCGACCACAGCACGAGCTTCGCGGTCCGCACGGAACAGCAGCCCTTGTCGCCGGTGTACTACGAGCCGGACAGCAACTGGCTGCTCTCCCAGTTCAGGAGCTATCCGGACCGGGACTTCGGGCCGCCCTTCTTCGTCAACTTCCCAGCGGTGGAAGTGAATTGCCCAGAGGGGACGACGGCGACCCAGTACGGCCTCAAGGTCACCAATGTGAAGATCGGCATCGATGACCCGAACGTGTTCGGCAGGACGACCTGGACCACACCAGGGCCGTTCTACGCCTGACGCGGTGCCGTCGAGTCCCACTCAGCTCACGGCGTGAGCGTGACGCGGATGCCGACCGTCCCGTCGGCGCCCCGGCGCAGGCGGCTGCCGAGGAGGGTGAGGCGGCCGAGCACGCCGTACTTGCGGGCGATGAGCCGGCGGTAGGCGGCGGAGCCGGCGGCGTCGAGGATCTCGGCGCGGGCGGGAACGGAGTCACCGGTGGGGTTGCCGCGCAGGTCGCAGGGGCCGACGAGGACGTCGGCGCGGTTCCGGATGCGCTTGACCTTCCAGGAGTCCGAGACCGTCCAGATGCCGAGCGCGTCCCCGTCCCGCACCACCCAGACCGGCGTCGGGACGGCGGTGCCGTTCTTGCGGTAGGTGGTGATCAGCAGGTATTTGCCCGCGCCGAGCGCGTCGAGCGAGGTGTCGTCGGCCATGACGGAAGTCTAGGTGTACGGCCGTCGGGGGGAACCGGCGGCCGTACCTCCAGGAACGGGCGGCGAAGCGGCGTCAGTCGAGCAGACCGTCGTAGTCGGGCAGCTTGAAGGTGCGCTCGGCGTGACCGCCGACGAGGTCGGTGGTGTTGTTGCCGACGTTCGCGATGATCGTGTAACCGTCCGACTCGATGTCGGCGCGCGACGCGGTCTTGTAGGCGGAGACCTCGTCGAACAGGTCGGGCAGGTCGCGGACGTAGAGGCCGTCGACGGGGTAGCCGACGCTCTTCAGGTTCCACTCGGTGACGCTCTTGATGATGCCCGGGCGGGCGGTGACGAAGAAGACGTCGACCCCGCGGGACTTGGCGTACTTGGCCAGGGCCAGGGAGGACTTCATGGCCGGGGTGGGCAGCTGATACCAGGGGGTGTAGTGCGTCTCCAGCGTCGTGTTGTCGATGTCGAAGACGACGGCGAGCCGCTGCCCCGAGGCGTTCGCGGTGCGCTGCTGTATGTACGGGGTGGCCGTGTCGATGACGGCCTTCACGTCCGCCTGCCAGGTCGCGTAGCCCACTTCGGCGGCAGCGGTCGCGCTGACCGCGGCCTCGCTCGGGGCCGCGGCGGCCGGCACCGCGGCGGTCACCGAAGCGCCCAGGCCCAGTACGGCCACCGCGGCGACCGTCGTGATGCGGCGTCCCACACCGCTTGCTGTCATGTTCGTCCCCTTTTCATGTCAAAGCGGCGAGGTCGATGGAACCGCCGCCGCGCTCGTCATGGTCATGCCCATTGGTGGCCGGGAGACTACCTGGAAGTTACTGATTAGTAGAGGGGTCTCGACGATCAATCACCGTGTCCACGGGGGCCCTTGCGCGATGATGTCCACGGGACAACGAGGCAGGGGGCAGCGCGGTGACCTGGAGTCGTACGGATCCGGCGGGGGCGGTCACGGACGGCCCGGTCCTGGAGGTGTGCTGCGACGAGTCGGGGTCGGACGGCGAGAACCTCACCACCGGGAACACCGATGTGTTCGCGCACGGCAGTGTGCGTCTGCCGGTCGAGGTGGCCGCCGCGCATCTCCGGGAGGTGCACGACCGCATCCGTTCCCCGACGGTGGAGTACAAGGCGAACATCCTGCTGCGCGAGAAGCACCGGGCAGTGCTGGAGTGGCTCCTCGGGGCGGCCGGACCGATGCACGGGCACGCCCATGTGCATCTCACCGAGAAACCGTTCCTCGTGGTGGACCGGGTCGTGGCCCTCCTCACCGACCAGGGCCCGAACACCGCCCTCACCCTCCACCGCGAGGGCCGGAAGTCCTTCGGCAGCGAGCGGTGGCGGGCGTTCCTGGAGTCCGCCAACAATCTGCTGCGCACCCGGAAGAACAGCGAGGACACCGAGTCCCCGGTCGAACCCTTCTTCCGTACGGTCGACGCCTTGCGTCGCGTGCCCTCCCCCCAGCCGGTGGGCGAGATCCTGGCGCTGCTCGCCCGGGCCCGGCCCCGCGCCGACTCCTACCGGGCGCGCATCCTCGACAGCCCCGAACTGCTCCCCGTGCTCAATCCGCTGATGCCGGCCATCGTCCACACCGCGGCGTACTGGCGCCGCGCCGGGCGCCCCGTCACGCTGGTGCACGACCGGCAGAACATGCTGACCGAGGAGCGCATCGCATGGATCGAGGAGCGGGCCCAACTGGCGGGATTCCGGCTGGCCGTGGCACGCGAGGATCCACGGATCCTGCTCGCCGACTTCCTCGCCGGTACGGCCCGCAAGATCGCGTCCGACGAACTCAACGGGCAGGGTGATCCGCACCTGACAGCACTGCTGCGGCCCTACGTCGGCGCCTCGTCCGTCTGGGGCGACGAGCGCAGTTGGGCGGCGCTCGGGGAGAGCGGTCACAACCGGTCCCTATGAAGATCGCCGAAGTATCGGCAAAGGGCAACTGGCGGGTCTACATTGCCCGTTGAATGAAGCACCTTCACAGGAGATCCAGGAGTTGACGCCGTGACGGACAACCCGGCAGCCTCGGACTTCCCCTCCTCGTCACTGAACAGCCGCATCGTCACCACGCGGCCGGCCGCGGCGCGGATCTGGAACTACTGGCTCGGCGGCGGGGACTACTACGAGGTCGACCGGGAGGCCGGGGACGAGATACGCCGGCTGCATCCGAGCATCGGCGACTACGCCCGCGCGGACCGGCTGTTCCTCGGGCGGGCCGTCCGGCATCTGGTCACCGACGTGGGCATCCGGCAGTTCCTGGACATCGGCACCGGGCTGCCGACCGCGGAGAACACCCACGAGGTCGCGCAGCGGATCGCGCCGGAGTCACGGATCGTCTACGTCGACAACGACCCGCTGGTCCTGGCTCACGCCCGCGCCCTGCTGACGAGCACCCCCGAGGGCCGTACGGACCACGTCGACGAGGATCTGCGCCATGTCGACTCGATCCTCGAACACGCCGCCCGGACGCTGGACCTCACCCGGCCGGTCGCGGTGATGCTGCTGGGCGTGGTGATCTTCATCGGGGACGACGAGGACCCGTACGGCATCGTGCGCCGGCTCGTCGACGCCCTGCCCGCCGGCAGTCATCTGGCGCTCTCGCACACGATCACCAGCCCGGACCTGCCCGAGGTGGACGCCGCCGTCCGGTGGTGGAACGCGCACGGCACCCCACGCATCACCCAGCGCACGCCGGAGGCGGTCGCCCGCTTCTTCGACGGGCTGGACGTACTGGACCCCGGTGTCGTCTCGTGCTCCCGCTGGCGCCCGGACCTCACCGGAGACTGCCCTTCGGAGGAACCGGCGGAAGTGGCCATGTACTGCGCGGTGGGAGGCAAGCGCTGATGGCGATCGACTGGATCAGGCTCCAACTGGACGTCACCGACTTCGACCTGGCACGTTTCCAGCCGTACGTCGACAGGTGCGGTACATCCGGCATCCGGCTGACAACGCTCTCCGAGCTCGGCGACACCCCGGAACACCGCCGGGCGTTGTACGAACTCAACAAGGAGTGCTCGGCGGACATCCCGGAGCGCGGCGACTTCCACGCGTACGACGAGTACCACCGGCTCCGCTTCGAGGTGCCCGCCTACGATCCGCGCGGTGTCGTGCTGGCCATCGACGGCGACAAGTGGGTCGGCATGGCGGCGACCTCGGACCGGCGGAAGTCCGGGTTCGTGTTCAACGAGATGACCGGAGTACGGGCCGGTCACCGGGGGCGGGGCATCTCGGTGGCCATGAAGACCTTCGGCATCGGCTTCGCCGGGATCTGCGGGGTGAGCACGATCCGTACGGTGCACCACCCGGCCAACGCGAGCGCGATCGGCATGAACCGGACACTGGGATACGTCGACGCCGACTGGTGAACACGCGCCCATTACCGCACGTATGAAAAGGAGGGCGCTCAAGGACCGGACGCCCTCGCGGTGTTGACACCGTGTCGGACGGGGTTCGGGAGCCAAGTAATGAGGCACGCACGACGACGAGTCGTGAAGCGGATGGCGCGGCTGACGGCCGTCGGTGGACTGCTCTGCGGAGCCCTGATGCTCACGCAGGCGGCGATGGCGACCGAGCCCACCACCTCCCCGCCCGCGACTCGGAGTTCGGTGCTGGCCGCGTCCGGCACCGGGAACGGTCTGGTGAGCGAACTCGGCTCCTCGCGTACGGCGGGGACCTGGATCGCGGACGACGGCAGCCCGGTCGTCGCGGTCACCGACGAGAAGGCGGCCGCCGAGGTGAAGCAGGCGGGCGCTCGGCCCAAGATGGTCGAGTACAGCGCCGAGGACCTGAGGTCCGCCACGGAGGCGCTACGTTCGGCACCCAGGGTGTCGGGCACCTCCTGGGCCATCGACCCCGCCTCCAACGAGGTCGTGGTGCGGGCCGACAGCACGGTCTCCGCCGACGACTGGTCGAGCCTCACGGATATCGCCGAGGAGATCGGCGGTTCCGTGCGGATGGAGCGCACCGAGGGCGCGTACACGATGCGGCTCAACGGTGCCCAGCCGATCTTCGGTACCGGCGGGCGCTGTTCGATCGGCTTCAACGTGACCGACGGCGAGAACGAGTTCATGCTCACCGCCGGGCACTGCGGTCCCGCCGGTTCCGTCTGGTTCTCGGACAACCAGGGCCGGCAGGAGATCGGCCGGACGACCGAGACCAACTTCCCCGGCGCTGACTACTCGCTCGTCCAGTACCTCCAGGACGCGCCGAGCAACTCGACCAACGTCGTCTCCGTCGGCGACGGCCGCGGGGTGCGCATCACCTCGGTCGGTGACGCGGCGGTCGGCCAGCGGGTCTTCCGCAGCGGCAGCACCAGCGGCTTCCGCAACGGCGAGGTCACCGGCCTCGACGCCACGGTCAACTACCCGGAGGGCACGGTCAGCGGGCTCATCGAGACCACGGTCTGCGCCGAACCGGGCGACAGCGGCGGCCCGCTCTTCTCGGAGGGGGTGGCCCTGGGCGTGACCTCGGGCGGCAACGGCGACTGCGAGCAGGGTGGTACGACGTTCTTCCAGCCGCTCTCCGACGCCCTGGACGATCTCGGCGTCGAGTTGGCCGGCCTGCCCCAGTCCCCGGTCCAGCCGACCGGCGCGGCCGACGGCTCCTCCGACGACTCCCAGGGAGCCGCCGCCCCCGGTTCCGCCGAACCGGGCGCCGTGGAATCCGTCGAGTCCATCCAGGCCGCCTCCGACCTGATCGACCGCCTCGCCGACCCCCGAAACGTGGGCCCGGGTCTCCTGGTCATCGCCGGCAGCCTGGTGGCGCTGGCAGCGACCCGCTTCATCCGTACAGAACAGGACAGGCAGGCGTACCGCCGTCAGTATTCGCAGAGTTGGGGCTGAGAGGCCCGAGCTTGGGCGCGCCCACCGGGCGCGCCCCCGTAAGGGGCGCGGGGCTGTGTTCGCCATGCGGCTCCGCCGCGTGGGGCGCGACCGACCCCCACCGGCCCGCAGCCGACGAACTACGAAGCGGCGGCCCATTCAAGAACAAGACGCTCGTACTCGCTCCGCTGTTCCCTGTTCAGCGTCCCACCGCTCCGGAACCAGAGCGCCCGGATCTCCTCGTTGACCTCGGCGGCCGTTCGTACCGGTGTTTCCGATCTTTCCAGGACGACATCAGGGGTAGTGGACATGGTGTAAACCATATGGCCTCGAACGTGAAGCCGATGTGAGTAAAGATCCCACTTCAGACATTACGGACCGTGAAGCTGATCACTCTGCGTTTACACCTCCACGGTCCCGAGCACAAGCACCTGAATGGCCAGTACCGCCGCCCCCCGCGCCCAGTCATGGAAGTCGGACACCTTGGTCTCCAACGGGACGGGCACGGCCAAGGGATGACGATGGGCGCGGACAGCCTCGTCCACGGCCTTCCCGGCAACCCCCATCAGGCCCACCCCCTCCCCCGCGAGCAGGATCTTCTGCGGCATCACGAAGTTGGAGATCTGGGCCACCAGCGTGCCGAGCGCCCGCCCCGCCTCCCCGATGACACGCGCACACATCGGCTCCCCCTCGGCCGCCCCGGCCAGGACCTCCTCGTACGACACCTCACGCCCGGTCGCCGCCTGGATCTGGTACCGGATGCTGGGGATGCTCAGCAGTGAGACGGCGCTGCCCCGCTCCCCGTCGGGAGTGAGCGGTCCGCCGGGGTCCACGATCCAGTGGCGGCCGAAGCCCCGGTCCTCCTCGGCGTGGGCGACCCGCTTGCCGCCCAGGACGAGCCCGTAGCCGATGCCCGCGCCGATCGTGAGGACGACGAACCGGTCGAGACCGCGCCCCGCGCCGAACCAGGCCTCCGCCTCGACGAGCGCGGCCACGTCGTTCTCGACGACCACCGGCAACCCCGTGCGTTCCTCGACGAGTTCGGCCAGCGGGACATCACGCCACGACAGGAAGGGCGACTCCCCGACGACCGCGCGCTGCCGGACGAGACCGCCGACCCCTATGCCGATGCCGGCGAGCGAGGGGTGGGTGCGGGCGAGTTCGCCGGCCATGTCGGCGAGGAGGTCGGCGACCTGCTCGGGCTCGTGCGTGGCGAGCGGGCGGTCGTAGCGGGTGACGATCTCGCTTCTGAGCGTGGTGACCACGCCGTACACCATGTCGTCGGTGATCTTGAAGCCGATGAAGGAGCGGGACTCGGCGACAATGTCCAGCGGCTGAGAGGGGCGCCCCTGACGGGCCTCGGGGAGTGCGGCGCCCTCGGCGGTCTCGACCAGCAGCCCCGACTCGATCAGCGGTTTGGTCAGCCGGGTGAGGCTGCCCGCGGACAGGCCGAGCCGCCGGGCGAGCTCCGTGCGCGAGAGCGGGCCGTGCACGAGCACCTCGATCGCCACCGCGCGTTCCCCGGAACTGAGCGGCAGCCAGCTGGCAGAGAGTGCGGTCATGAGGGTCAGACTCCCACACAGGGTTTCTTCTGTCATGGAAACAATAGGCCATCACGGGACCGCGCTCGCCCTCGGGGAAAGATGTTCGCACGCCTCTTGACGCCACAATTCTTTCGCGGCAAAAGTAATGGGCGGCACAGTCGCCGACGAGGGAGCCCCCATGACCGTCGCCTCCAGCAGCCCACCGTCCCGCGGTGGTGACGGCGCCCTGGCCGCCGTCTTCATCGCCCCGGCGATGCTCGGCTTCCTGGTGTTCCTGCTCTGGCCGACACTGCGGGGCATCTATCTGAGCTTCACCCGCTTCAACCTGCTCACCCCGGCGGAGTGGGTGGGCCTCGACAACTACGTCCGTATGGTCCACGACCCCATCTTCTGGGACTCGTTGACCGTCACGGTCGAGTACGTGATCCTCAACATCGGTGTGCAGACGGTCGCCGCGCTGGCCATCGCCGTACTCCTCCAGCGGCTGACCCAGTCGGCCCTGCTGCGCGGCATCGTGCTCACGCCGTATCTGATGTCCAACGTGGTCGCCGGTCTGGTCTGGCTGTGGATCCTCGACACCCAGCTCGGCATCGGCAACGAGATCGTCACCGCCCTCGGCGCGGACCGCATACCCTTCCTCGCCGACGAGACCTGGGCGATCCCCACCATCGCCCTGATCAATGTGTGGCGGCACGTCGGCTACACCGCGCTGCTCCTCTTCGCCGGGCTCCAGGCGATCCCGAACGACGTGTACGAGGCGGCCAGGGTGGACGGCGCGAGCGAGTGGCGGATGTTCTGGCGGGTCACGATGCCGCTGCTGCGACCGGTGCTGGCCGTGGTGCTGATCATGACGGTGATCGGTTCGTTCCAGGTGTTCGACACCGTGGCGGTGACCACGGCGGGCGGTCCGGCGAACGCGACGAACGTGCTCCAGTTCTACATCTACGGCTCCGCCTTCGGCCGCTTCCAGTTCGGCTACGCCTCGGCGATGTCCGTCGCCCTGCTGGTCGTGCTCAGCGCGATCACCGTCCTTCAGTACCGGCTCACCAGGGCCGGCCAGAGCGACCTCGGCTGACGGAAGGGAGACACCGGCATGGCTGCCACCACAGTGACAACGACAACGACGAGCACCCCGACCGTACGGACGACGAGGCGCCGTTTCCCCCTCGGGCGGACTGCGGCGTGGACCCTGATGGGTCTGATCGTGCTCATCACCCTGCTGCCGTTCTACTGGATCCTGCGCACCGCCCTCTCCACCAACGCCGGACTCAACGCGGACCCCGCCAACCCGCTGCCCGTCGATCTCACCGGCAGTGGATTCGAGCGGGCCCTCGGTCTCCAGTCGGCCGAGGAGGCGATCGCGCAGGGCGGGGCGGGCGGCGGGCTCGACTTCTGGCGGTATCTGCTCAACTCGGTGATCGTGTCGACGCTGATCACCGGCTGTCAGATCTTTTTCTCGGCGATGGCCGCGTACGCGTTCGCGCGGCTGCGCTGGCGGGGCCGGGACAAGGTGTTCGGGCTGTTCCTGGCCGGGCTGATGGTGCCGACCATCTTCACCCTGCTGCCGAACTTCGTGCTCATCAAGCAACTCCACCTGGTGGACTCGCTGCTCGGCATCGCGCTGCCCAGCCTCTTCATGACGCCGTTCGCGGTCTTCTTCCTGCGGCAGTTCTTCATGAACATCCCCCACGAGGTCGAGGAGGCGGCACTGCTGGACGGGGCCGGGAAGGTCAGGATCTTCTTCCGGGTGATCCTGCCGATGGCGTCCACCCCGATCCTCACCCTGTCCGTGCTGACGTACATCACCTCCTGGAACGACTACTTCTGGCCCCTGATGGTCAGTTACAGCGACGGCTCCCGCGTACTGACCGTGGCGCTGGCGATCTTCCGGGCGCAGACCCCTGCGACCGGCGTGGACTGGTCGGGGCTCACCGCCGCGACGCTGATCGCCGCGCTCCCGATGCTGGTGCTCTTCGCCTTCTCCGCCCGCCGCATCGTCAGCTCCATCGGCTTCACCGGGATCAAGTGAGGGAACTCTGATGCGACTTCGTACGCTGACCGCATGGGCCGGAGCGCTGACGCTGTCCCTGGTGACCGGCTGCGCCCAGGGCGACGGCACCGGGGCGTCCTCGAACACGGTGACGTACTGGCTGTGGGACGCCAACCAGCTGCCCGCCTACCAGGCCTGCGCGAAGGGTTTCGAGAAGGAGAACCCCGGATTGAAGGTGAGGATCACCCAGTTGGGCTGGAGCGACTACTGGACCAAGCTCACCGCCGGGTTCATCGCGGGCACCCAGCCGGACGTGTTCACCGACCACATCCAGAAGTTCGGCCAGTTCGCCGATCTGCAAGTGCTGGAACCCCTCGACGACCTGGGCATCGACGAGTCCGACTACCAGCCGGGGCTCGCCGCCAACTGGATCGGCCAGGACGGCCACCGCTACGGCACTCCCAAGGACTGGGACACCGTCGCCCTCTTCTACAACCAGAAGATGGTGAAGGACGCGGACCTCACCGCCGACGAGCTGAACGACCTCTCCTGGAACCCCGAGGACGGCGGCACCTTCGAGAAGGCCATCGCCCACCTGACCGTCGACAACAAGGGCAGGCGGGGCGACGAGCCCGGCTTCGACAAGAACAACGTCAAGGTGTACGGGCTGGCCAGCAACGGGGGCGGCTACGCCGACGGGCAGACCCAGTGGAGCCCCTTCGCCGGCTCGGCCGGGTGGAGCTACACGGACAAGGACCGCTGGGGGACGAAGTACCAGTACGACAGCGCGACCTTCCAGTCCGTGATCAAGTGGTACTTCGGGCTGGCGGAGAAGGGCTACATGGTTCCCTTCTCCGACTACAACGTCCAGTCCAACCAGGCCAACACCCAGGTGGCCGCGGGCAAGGCCGCCGTCACCTTCGACGGCGCCTGGATGATCTCCACCTACGACGGTTTCCAGGGCGTGGACATCGCCTCCGCCGTCACCCCCGCCGGCCCGACCGGCAAGCGCGCCACCATGATGAACGGCCTCGCCGACTCCATCACCAAGGCCTCCAAGAACAAGGCGGGCGCCCGGAAGTGGGTGGCCTACCTCGCCTCCGACAAGTGCCAGACCGTGGTCGGTAGGTACGGGGTCGTCTTCCCGGCGACTCCGGCCGGCACCGAGGCCGCCGTCGTCGCGTACGAGAAGAAGGGCCTCGACGTCTCGGCCTTCACCGAACCGGTGGCCGACACGGAGAACTTCCGGACCTTCTCCTACCCGATCACCAACTACGCGGCGGACGTCACCGCGCTCATGCAGCCCGCGATGGAGGACATCTACGGCAACGGGGCGCCGGTGAGCGGCCTCGACGAGACCAACGACCAGATCAACCTCGTTCTCGACCAGTGACCCGACCCATGACTCAACCAGTGAAGGACCCTCTTACATGACGTTCTCCCTCGGCATCGTCGGCGCCGGCCAGTTCTCCGGCCAGTTCGCCACGCTGTTCCAGGCGCACCCCGGCGTCGGCGACGTGTACGTCACCGATCTGCTGCCCGAGCGGGCCGAAGAGCTCGCGGCCGCCCAGGGGCTGGCCGGCACCTTCCCCTCGTACGAGGCGATGCTGGAGTCGCCGGCGGTCGACGCCGTCGCGATCTTCACCCAGCGCTGGACGCACGGGCCACTGGTGCTCCAGGGCCTGAGCGCCGGCAAGCATGTCTACTCGGCGGTGCCGATGGCGATCAGCACGGAGGAGATCGCGGCGATCATCGGCGCGGTCAGGGCGACCGGGCTGACGTACATGATGGGTGAGACGAGTCAGTACAACCCGGCGACCGTGCACGCCCGCAACCAGATTGCGGAGGGCGCCTTCGGGCGGATCTTCTACGCCGAGGGCGACTACGTCCACGACATGGATCTGGGGTTCTACGAGGCCTACCAGTACAGCGGCGGCGAGAACTGGAAGCAGACGGCGAGCTATCCCCCGCTGCTGTACCCGACGCACTCGGTGGGCGGGGTGCTGGGCGCCTGGCAGACGCACGCGGTGAGCGTGTCGGCGATCGGGGTCGTGGACGGGCGTGGGGACGGGGTGTTCGACAAGGACGTCAGCCAGTTCGGCAACGACTTCTCCAATGCCACCGCCCTGTTCGAGGTGGCGGGCGGCGGGTCGTTCCGCACGAACGAGTTCCGGCGGGTCGGCTACCCCTCGCAGATCCGGGAGTCACGTTTCCGGTTCTTCGGGACGGACGCGAGCATGGAGCAGCTCGCCACGGTGGCGTTCTGGCAGGACAAGAAGGGGGTGAAGGACATCAGTGAGCTGCTTGAGCCGAAGCCCACCCTCGCTCCTGACGACCCCTCACTTCAGCACATAGCGCCGGACCTTCGGGCCGCCTTCACCTCCGGGTCGGCGCCGGTGCACGACCGGTCGCGGCTGCCGCGGGAGTTCGACCATCTGCACAACGGTCACGAGGGCAGCCACCACTTCCTGGTGGACGACTTCGTGACCGCGGTCAACACGCGGACGCTGCCGTCGGTGAACGCCTGGGTGGCGGCCCGCTACACCCTGCCGGGCATCGTCGCGCACGACTCCGCGCGGCAGGGTGGGGTGCGACTGGAGATCCCGGACTTCGGGGACGCGCCCGAGGCGTGACGTTTCACCACCGTCGACGAGCCGGGCTCCTGGATCCGTGTCAGGTGCCCGGCTTGCGGCCGTACACGTAGACGTCGTCGCCCTTCTTCAACAGCGACCAGTACTTCTTGGCGTCGGTCCTGGTCATGTTGACGCAGCCGTGGGAGCCGGGCGGGTTCCACATGCTGACGCCGACGGAGTGGAAGGCCTGGCCGCCGTCGAAGAACTGGCTGTAGGGCATGGGCACGTGGTAGATGGACGACACGTGGTCGATGTTCCGCCAGTAGACCTTCTTCAGGCCGGTGCGGGTCTCGTAGCCGTTCCGGCCGGTGCGGACCGGCACGGGCCCGTACACGAGCTTCTTGCCGTCCTGGATCCAGCTCAGCTGGAGCGTGAGGTTCACGCAGGCGATCCGGCCCTTGTTCACCGGGCACTTGCCCGCCTTGTTGGGGTTCTTGCCGACGGCCTTCTGCTTGTTCATCAGGTCCATCACGCCCCAGGTGACGGATCCCGCGTAGCCGATGTTCGGTGTGATGCCGTGCTTGGTCTGGAAGGCCTTGATGGCCTTGCAGTCGGCGGTGGACTGCTTGCCGTCGACCGGTCGGCCGAGGAACTTCTCCACCTGCTTCTGGTACGGCCCGGTCGTCGCCGTACAACTCGCCGCCTGCGCGGGCGCGGTGCCCAACGCGAGCGTGAGCGGTGTCAGCAGTCCGGTGATGGTGAGTGCGACTGCGCCTCTTCTGCCTATGTCCCCCATGGCGGGCCTTTCCCCTTCGCGCGTTTCGCTGGTCCTGTCTGCTTAGACAGGCGATCGGGGGCGACGGTTGTGGGAGGGTTCACGTCGAGACGAAACAGTTACACGACCGGGAATTCGGATATAGAGTTCTCCCCATGAGCAACAGCGATTCCATATCTCGTGTGGCCCTCAAGAAAATCACTCCCGATGTGTCCGGCGCGATGGGCTCCCTGCACGGCGCCGCCGTTTCCGCGGCGCGGGACGCGAAGGTCGAGCCCGAGATCCTCGAACTGATCAGAATTCGCGCCTCGCAGATCAACGGCTGCGCGTTCTGCCTGGACATGCACACCAAGGACGCCCGCGCGCAGGGCGAGACCGAGCAGCGGATCTACGCGCTCAGCGCCTGGCGCGAGACCCCCTTCTTCACCGCCCGCGAGCGCGCCGCCCTGGCGTTGACCGAGGCCGTAACCTTGGTGCATGACGGCCACGTGCCCGACGACGTCTACGCGACGGCCGCGGAGGTGTTCGACGAGGAGCAGATCGCGGCACTGATCTGGGCGGCCACCGTGATCAACGCGTACAACCGGATCGCGATCGCGACACGGATGGTGCCGGGCGCCTACCAGCCCGTGCAGAAGTAGTCCCGAAGCCCCCGGGAAAACATTCCCCAGTAATTCAGAAACGACTTTCAGCGCCGGGCCGAATTCCCTTCGGCCCGGCGCTTCTCGGCGCCCGTATATCGCTGTGAATTCAGTGGTCCGGCAGTGGCTCCATCAGGTCGTCAAGCCATTGCCGCCATTCCGGGGCGTGCACGGCCGGGCCCGGAGTCATCGGCCGGCCGGTCCAGGCGGCGACCGGGCGGATGCCATGGAGGGCGTTGACGAGCCACACCTCGCGGCCGTCCAGCTCGGCCAGGGAACGCTCGCGGTGGGCGACCCGGACGCCGGTGCGGGCGGCCCGCTCCTGGACGAGGGCCATGGTCACTCCGGCGAGAAGGGGCAGGCGGGGCGGCGGCAGGCAGAGGGTGTCGTCCTCCCACCAGACCAGGCTGGAGTTGGCGGCCTCCAGCACCAGGCCGGAGGGAGCGATGAGTACGGCCTCGTCGGCGTCCGCGCCGGACGCCCGTCTGCGTACGCGGGCCAGGGCGTCCAGATCAGGACCCTTGCGGCGGGGCACGGTACGCGGGTCGGGCTGGCCGGCCGCCCACACCCGTACATCGGCGGTGATGGGCGGCGCGTGCCGCAGCAGGAGCCTCAACTCCAGGGACCCGGCGGCGAGTTCCACCCGGGGGAACCACTCGCCTGTGCGCGGCAGCGCGCGGGTCGTGTCCTGCCAGAAGTCGACGACCTGCCCCAGAGGCGGTGCGCCGCACTCGCCGCAGGACCGCAGGAACCGTTCGCGGTGCCGGTCGAAGCCGCGCACCCGTCCGTCGCGCAGCAGCCACGAGTCCGCGACGAGAAGGCGTCCGCCCTGGGCCTGGCCGGGGACGAGGCCGTGTTCGGGTGACCAGGTCAACAGACCTTCCGCGATGGCGGGTTGTGTCACTCAGTGCTCCTGTAGGTCTTTCCGTTCAGTACTTGCGGCCCGCGACGGCCGGGGCGCCGTGCCGGGGTCCGTAGGGCGCGTGCTCCAGCCAGGCACCGCACCGGGGCACCACGGGGGCGAGGGCGGCCGCAGCCCGCTGTTTGACGCGGACGATACGGCGCCTGGGCCGCAGATGGTCCAGGGCCGTGCCGGCGGCGGCGCTGTTGAACAGGCCCGCCGAACGCCGGACCTCGGCGAACGAGGCGACCGCTGCGGGCGTTCCGTCGGCGATCGCGCGGGCCGCGGCGGCCGCGTCCGCGATACCGCTGTTCATGCCGCGCGCCCCGAACGGCGGGAAGAGGTGGGCCGCCTCGCCGGTCAGCAGCACCCGGCGGTGCGGGTCGGTGAAGACCGCGGCGACCTTGCGCAGGAAGCGGTAGGTGGACACCCACAGGATGCGCTCGCCGTACCCGTCGCCGACGACCTCCGGCAGCCAGCGTCGTACGGCCTCCTTGGTGCCGTACTCCTCCGTCGCGTCGTCGTCGCGGCACTGGAGGTCGAGCTGGAAGCCGCCGGTGAACGGCACCCGCATGACGCTGCGGCCGCCGAGCGCCGGGTGCTCGTAGTGGAAGACCCGCTCCAGGGGCAGTTCGGCGCCGGGGATGTCGGCGACGTCCGCGACGACGTGGAAGCCCTCGCCGTGGGTGCCCTCCAGCGGGATGCCCAGTGCGTGCCGTACTGCCGAGCGGGCGCCGTCGGCGGCGACGGCGTGGGTGCCCGTCCAGGTACGGCCGTCCTCGCCGGTGAGCGTCACTGCGTCCGGGTCGGTCCGTACGCCGGTGATCCGCGCGCCCCACACGAACTCCACGCCGGCGTCCTGGCAGGCGGCGAGCAGGAAGCGCTCGGTGTCGACCTGGCGGAGGCTGGTGAAGGGCGGGGTGCCGGTGGGCGGCGGGAAGGTCCGGGCGTACACCTCGCGGCCCCGGTACAGGGTGCGCTTGGTGTGCCAGGTCCGGCCGTACGCGGCGATCTCGACCGCGAGTCCCGGGTGCATCCCTTCGAGGAGGTCCAGGGTCTCGCGGTGCACGAACAGGGCGCGGCTACCGGGGCGTTCGCGGCCCTCGGGGTCGGCTTCGAGCAGAGTGACGGGGAGGTCGTGGGCGCGCAGGGCGAGGGCCGCCGAGAGGCCCACGGGGCCGGCGCCCACGACGAGAACGGGGTCGGGGGTCGTCATGCGCGGGTGCTCTCGGTGAGCATGCGGGTGATCTCGACCCGCTTGACCTTCCAGGTGGAGGTCATCGGCAGGTCCTCGAACCGCCACTGCCTGGGCTCCGCCATGGTCGGCAGATCGGCCGTGGCCTCGCGCCAGCGCCGCAGGTCCAGGGGGCGTTCACCGCGTACGCACACCACGGGTACGGGTTCGCGGTCGACGCCGGGGACGATGACGACCTCGCGCAGCTCCTCCAAGCGGGACATCAGGGTGTCCTCGACCTCCAGGTTGCTGTGCACGGAGTCGATCTGGTCGATCTCGCGGTCGATGAGGTAGAGGGCGCCCCAGCGGCTCTGGTAGCCCATGTCGCCCATCTGCCACCAGCCGCTGTCGAGTTGGCGCAGATAGCGCTCGCGCGCGCCGAGGTAGGTGAGGATGCGGCCCCGGGTACGGGCCTCGATGCGGCCGGCGGTGCCGGGGGCGACCCGCCGCCCGGCGTCGTCGGCGACGCGGACGCGGGTGAAGCCGGGGAGGCCGATGCCGACCCTGCGGCCGTCGGCGCGGGCGGCGCTGCGGCGGGTGAACCACTGGAAGGCGACCGGGCCGGTCTCGCTCTGCCCGTACAGCTGGATGAGCCACGGCGAGCGCCGCTTGGACGCGTCGAGGAGCCGCTGCACGGTCCGGGGGTGGATGGCGTCGAAGGTCGAGCCGTACGAGCGGACGCGGGACAGCGGTGCTCCGGGGGCGTCGGCCAACTCCTCCCACAGGACGAAGGTGTTGGGGTGGGTCTCGACGATGCCGGGGCGGTGGCGGGCCAGGAGCGGGCCCACGTTCGCCGGTTCCGGGTCGGTGATGAGGACCAGCGGGCTGCCGAAGTGCAGCAGGACGCCGAGCAGATGGTAGAAGCGCGAGTGCACGAACGACATGTGCAGGGCGGCGGTCTCGCCGCGCGTGGGCCAGCCCATGGCCTTCTGCGGGACGAGCCGGTTCCACATGGTGTTCGGGCAGTGCACGGCGAGCTTGGGGAGGCCGGTGGTGCCCGAGCTGTGGGTGATGAGGGAGGGGTCGCGGGGGTGGAGGCGGACGGCGGCCGGGGTCGCGGCGCCCGCGTACTTCTCCAGTGGCTCGGCTCCGGGGGCGTCGTCGACGGAGAGGGTGCGCCGTACGAGGCCGGAGAGTCCGAGGTCCTGGAGGGCGCCTTCGAGCTTGGCCCGGTCGGTGATCAGCCAGGGCTTGTGGAGGCGTTCGAGGAGCTGTCCGACCACCGGGCCCGCGAGGCCGGGCGAGAGGAGGACCGGCACAGCGCCGATGCGGGAGACCGCGCAGGTCAGCAGCACGATGTCGACGTTGTCGGTCTTGTGGACGACCACTTCCTCGGAGGGGCGGACGCCCGCTTCCCAGAGGCGGCCGGAGAGTTCGTCGACCACCTCGGCGAGGGTGGTGTAGGCGAGGTCGGTCCCGAGGCCGGGGTTGACGTCGAGGGGCCGGTCCAGGGTGACGAAGACATGTCCGTGGCGGTCGGCGGCCTCTCTGAGCATCGAGCCCAGGTAGAAGCCACGGCCGGCGAGTGCGGGCTGCCGGTCGGCCTGAAGCTGGTCACGCATGGGACCGAACCTTTCTGCGGGGGTGGTGGTGACGGCCATGGCTCACCACGCCCCTTGGCGGACGAGGTGCCGGCGGAGCTTGCCGGTCGCGGTGCGGGGCAGCGTGGGCACGAAGCTCACACTGCGGGGGACCTTGAAGGCGGCGAGGTTGTCGCGGGCCATGCAGATCAGTTCGGCCTCCAGGCCCACCGCGATGGGCGGGACGGGGATGACGAAGGCCCGTAGTCTGCTGGCGCCGCGCTCGTCGGTGACGGCGGCGACGGCGACGTCCCGGACCCCGCGGTGGGTGCGCAGCAGGGCCTCCACCTCCAGCGGGGAGACCGTGATGCCGCCGACCATCTCCATGTCGTCGGCCCGGCCCAGATGCCGGTAGGTGCCGTCCGGTTCACGGCGGGCCCGGTCCCGGGTGTTGAGCCAGCCGCCGACGAGGGCGCGCTCGGTCTCCTCGGGCCGGTTGAGGTAGCCCGGGGTCACCGTCGGGCCGCGCACCCAGAGTTCGCCCGTCTCGCCTTCCGGTACCGGATTGCCGACGCGGTCGCGGAGTTCGACCTCGAAGCCGGGTACGGGGCGGCCCACCGTGCCGGGGTGGTTGTGGTCGAAACTGTTGGCGCAGAAGGCGTGGCCGGCCTCGGTGGAGCCGATCTGTTCGAGGACGGGGGCGCCGAGCAGCTCGGTGACCTGCTTGCCGAGTCCGGCGGGCATGCCCTCGCCGGCCGACACGGCGGCGCGTACCGAGGCGAAGCAGTCCTCGTGCCCGTTGGCGCGGTCGGTGACCAGGGCGGCGTAGGCCGACGGCACCGAGTAGAGGAGGGTCACGCGGTGGCGGGCGACGAGTTCGTCCACGGTGGCCGGGGTGGGGCGGCGGTCGGCGAGGACGGCGGAGGAGCCGGAGAAGAGCGGGAAGACCAGGGCGTTGCCGAAGCCGTAGGCGAAGTACAGCCGGGAGACGGACAGGGTGACGTCGTCCGGGGTGATGCGGAGCAGTCGGCGGCCGATGAGGTCGTGGTACGTCCTGGGGTCGCCGTGGACGTGTACGACGCCCTTGGGGTGGCCGGTCGTTCCCGAGGTGTACTGGATGTAGAGGGGGCTGTGGGCGTCGACCGGGTGAGCGGCCTCCATGGGCGTGGCCGTGGTACTCAGAGCCATCAGTTGGTCGGCACCGAGGCGCTGCGCCGGGACGGCCGTGTTCACGGTGCGGGCCGTAGGGGGCTGGTCGCGCCCGCGCGGCGGAGCAGCCCCGCCCTTTCGGGGCGCCGGGACGAAGTTGTCCAGGCCCGGTCCTGTCACCCAGAGGACCGCCTCCGTGTCCATGGCCATGAACTGGAGTTCGGGCGGGGTGAGTTCGGGATTGACCAGGACCGCCACCGCGCCGAGGCGGGCGAGGGCGAGGAACGTGGTGACCCAGGTGACGGAGTCCGGCAGGGCCAGCAGGACCCGGTCGCCGGGGCGGACTCCGTGGTCGGTGAGGACGGTGGCGGCGCGGGCGGCGAGGTCGTGGATCTCGCCGTGGGAGTAGGCCCGGTGGCCCTGGTGGAAGGCCGGGCGGTCGGACCAGCCGCGCCGCTCGGCGAGGGCGGTGAGATGGGCCGCGAGGTTGCCGGGGGCGCCGGCGTCGGCCTGGAGCCGGGTGGGCTGGGACGTCGTGGTGATCGTCATCGCGTCGGCTCCTCGGTGACGGCCGGGGCGGAGGCGTGCTCCCGGTGGGCCCGCATCAGTGCCGCGGTCTTCAGCAGCATCTCGTCGTACTCGGCGGCCGGATCGGAGTCGAGGACGATCGCGCCGCCCGCCCCCAAATGCATACGGCCGCCCTGGAACACGGCGGTACGGATGACGATGTCGAGGTCCGCGCCGCCACTGCATCCGAGGTAGCCGAGCGCCCCGGAGTACACGCCCCGTGCCTCGCTCTCCAGCGAGTCGATGATCTCCATCGTGCGGAGCTTGGGTGCCCCGGTCATCGATCCGCCCGGGAAGCAGGCCCGGACGCAGTCGACGGCGTCGGTGCCCTCGCGCAGCTTGCCCTCGACGGTGGAGACCAGTTGGTGCACGGTGGCGTACGTCTCGGTGGCCATCAGACGTGTGACCTTCACGGAGCCGGTCCGGGAGACCCGGCCCAGGTCGTTGCGGAGCAGGTCGACGATCATCAGGTTCTCGGCACGCGTCTTGGCGTCCGCGGCCAGTTCGTCGCGCAGCCGGTCGTCCTCCTCCTGGGTGCCGCCCCGGGGCGCGGTGCCCTTGATGGGCTTGGCCTCGGCGACGCCGTCGCGGGTGATCCGCAGGAAGCGCTCGGGGGACGAGCCCGCGATGTCGAGGTCGCCGAACCTGAGGAAGGCGGCGTACGGGGCCGGGTTGATCCGGCGGAGCACCCGGTAGAAGTCGTACGGGTCGTACGGCGCGGGTAACCGGACCGCGTTGGTCAGACAGACCTCGTAGCTCGTGCCCGCGTTCAGCTCCGCCTTGCAGGCCTCGATGTCGGCGAGGTAGGTGGCGCGGTCGCGGACGAGCCAGGGCTCGGCGGCGCGCGGGTAGGGAGGCGTGCCCGGCCGGAGGGGGACCGTGGCGTCCGAGGAGACGAAGGTCAGCTGTGCCAGCGCGGTGTCGAGCCAGTCGCCGGCCTCGCGGGCCGCGGCCGGGGTGTCCTCGGACAGGCAGACCGCGTAGGTGAAGCCCTCCTCGTGGTCCACGGCGATCAGCCGGTCCGCGAACAGCCAGCAGGCGTCCGGGGTTTCGGCGGTGTGCCGGTTCGGGGAGCCGCTGTCGGCCTTGAGTTCGTAGCCGAAGTAGCCGACGTAGCCGCCGGTGAAGTCGAACGGCAGGCCCGTCGCGTCGACCTTGCGGCTCGCCAGTTGCCGCTTCAGATAGTCGAAGACGCTCGCCTGGACCCTGCGGGTGGGCCGCCCCGCCCGCTCGATCTCGCACAGGCCGCTGTCGACGTCGTAGCGGACGAATTCGGAGAGCGGACCGCTGCCGTCGCCGAAGAACGAGAACCGCGACAGACCCGGCTCGATACGGGAGCTGTCCAGCCAGAACGCGTGCGGCGCGTCGGCGTACATGCGGGTGAAGGCGGCCTCGGCGTCGACGGCGCCGGCGATACGGCGGGTGTGCAGCCGGTAGGCGGGGCCGGGGGCGCGCCGGGGGCGCGGGATCGCGCCGGCGAGGGGGATGACCGCGGTGTTCCTGGTGCGCGGGCTGCCGGCCCGTTCCGCCGTGAGGGTGCGGAAGTTGACCAGCAGTCGGTGGCCATGGTCGGTGAGGACGGACTCGGGGTGGAACTGGACGCCCCACAGCGGCCGTTCGCGGTGGCGCAGGCCCATGAGGACGCCGTCCTCGGACCAGGCGGTGGCCTCCAGGGTCGGCGGCAGCGGCTCGCGCACGGACAGCGAGTGGTAGCGGACGACGCCGAAGTTCTGCGGCAGGCCTCGAAACAGGTCGCGGCCGTCGTGCCGGACCGTCGACAGGTGCCCGTGGCGGGGCCACGGGGCCGGCTCGACATCGGCCCGCTCCCCCACCGCGATGCCCTGATGCCCCAGGCAGACGCCCAGCACGGGGATCGTGGCCTCGGCGATCACCCGGGCGGCGATGCCGAAGTCGCGTGGTTCGGAAGGGTGGCCGGGTCCCGGCGACACCACCACGTTGTCGAATTCCCGCAGCTCCGGAATGCCGTCCTCCGGGGCGTCGTTGAGCACCACCACCGGCTCCTCGCCGTTGACCTCGGCGATCAGCTGGAACAGGTTGTACGTGTACGAGTCATAATTGTCGATGAGCAGGGTCTTCACCCGCCCACCCCCCTCTGATCGTTCTCGGACCTAGGCGGTCCGTCGTTTGTGCCGGCCACGCAGCGCCTGCAGCGGCGGATACAGCCATTTCTTCAGGAATCGCTGGAGTCTCGGCATGAGAATCCAGGTCACAATGGCTGTCACGGACAGGCACAGCAGAAGTGTACGGAAAAGCGGATTGAGGTCGTTGAGATAGGGAAGTATCGCCAGGTTGAATAAGAGCACAGGCGGGAAGACCGCGCTCATATTCACCAACCACAGTTTCCATTTCGGGGGTGGCCCCGGGGCGGCCGGCGTCGGGGCCCGGGAGGTCTGGGAGTCGAACCAGGCCTTGGAACCCACGATGCTCCGGCGGCCGGTCTCCCGGGCCAGTCCTTCGGCGCGGGCCGACCATTGCGCCCAGACCAGGGAGTTCTCCCAGGCCCGGGCCGAATCCTCGCTGTCGAAGCGGTAGACCACATGCCACTCCGCCTCTCCGTCGACGAGTACGCCACCCCCCAGAAAACCCGGCTGCTGCGCACTCGTACGCAGCGCGGCCCACCCCCATGAGTGGAAGTCGGCCTCGCGCCCCGGCACCACGTGGTACGCGACGGTGACGGTAACGGGATTCCTGCTCACGCCGTCGAATACGCGACCAACCGGGGCCCCGTTCAAATCTCAACGAAACATTTTCAAGGTGTCCGGATCGTGCGAATATGGCACCTTCATCCTCCTTGGCTCCATCTGTCGTGGGGTACGCCCGGGTAACTTCCGGCAATTCCCGGAAGCGGTTGCCCGGCAGCGCGATAAAGGCGCACCATCGCCATCAGGCTCCGCGCGAAAGTGCAAGAAAGCAAAGGAGAGCCATGTCCAGGTACGACTGGGATATGAACCACGAGGGAATCGACAGGGCACGCGCCGCGATCGAACCCGTACGCAAAGAAGTCACCGCGCATCCGATCTATCAGCGCATCAACAGTCGCGCGGACATGGCGGTGTTCATGGAGCACCACGCATTCGCGGTGTGGGACTTCATGTCGCTCCTCAAATCCCTTCAGCGGGACCTGACCTGTGTGGACGTCCCCTGGGTGCCGCGCGGGTCCCAGGTGAGCCGACGGCTCATCAACGACATCGTGCTGGTCGAGGAGAGCGACGAGCTGAACGGCGGGTTCACCAGTCACTTCGAGCTGTACCGGTCGGGCATGGGCGAGGCCGGGGCGGACACCTCCCGCCTCGACACGTTCCTCGGGCTCGTCGGCGAGGGCCACGATGTGCCCGCGGCGCTGCGCGTCGCCCAAGTGCCCGGCCCCGCGGCCGAGTTCGTCCGCACGACCTTCGAGATCATCGGGGAGCGGCCGCTGCACTGCCGGGCCGCGGCCTTCGCGTTCTCCCGTGAGGACCTGATCCCCGACATGTTCGACCAGGTCGTCAAGAAGGAGGGGACCGAGCGGTTCCCGCTGTTCTGCGACTACCTCGCGCGCCATATCGAGGTGGACGGGGAGGAGCACACGCCGATGGCGATGGCCATGGTGGCGGATCTGTGCGGGGGTGAGGACGCGCGGTGGCAGGAGGCGGTGGAGACGGCGACGCTGGCGTTGGAGGCGAGGTCGCGGTTCTGGGACGGGATCGTCGCGGCGATGGAGTAGAGCGTCATGGGGGTTTGGCCGTGGGCGGGCTGCGGCTCGTGAGCGGCTGGTCGCGCCCACGCGGCGGAGCCGCGTATCGCTACGACCCCGCGTATCGCTACGGCCCCGCGCCCCTGCTCAGGGCACGTCTCCTTCCGCCTCCCGCCATGCCCGCGCCGCCCGTTCGAAGGACGTGTTGACGGCGAGCAGGCCACCGTCCACCCGGAGAGTCGTGCCGGTGATCCAGGCGGCGTCGCGGGAGGCGAGGAAGGCGACGGCGGCTGCGATGTCGTCGGGCTCGCCGACGCGGCCGAGAGGGTAGATCTCGCTCAGGTCGTCCAGGTGGGACTCGCGCCCCGCCCAGCCGGAGGTGCGGACCGTGCCCGGGGCCACCAGATTGACGCGGACCCCCCGGGGCGCTGCGTCGCCGGCGAGGGTGCGGGTGAGGGAGATGAGGCCGGCCTTGGCGGCGCTGTAGGCATGGTTGCCGAAGTCCTGAAGGCCGTTGACGGAACCGATGTTGACGATGGCCCCGCGCCCCGACGCCACCAGATGCGGGAGCGCCGCGCGGGAGCAGCGGAACGCGCTGGTCAGGGTGAGGTCGAGGTCGCGGGCCCAGGTCTCGTCCGGGGTGTTCTCGAAGAGCGGCACGTCCGGGGTGCAGCCGAAGGCGTTGTTGACCAGGACGTCGAGGGAGCCGAAGGCCGCCACGGCGTGCGCGACCGCCGCCTCGACGGACGCCCGGTCCCCGACGTCGCACCGGAACGCCTCGGCGGCCAGACCCTGCCCCCGCAACTCCGTCACCGTCTTCTCGGCCGCCGCCAAGTCCACGTCGGTGACGAGCACTTGGGCTCCCTCCCCGGCCAGCCGCCGGGCTGTCGCCGCGCCGATCCCGCGCGCCGCGCCCGTGATCAGAACCCCGTATCCGTCGAAGCGTCCCGTGGCATGCATACGGCAGAACGTACTGCGCGCCGCTCACCGGGGCAGGCGCGACGAGGTCTTCGTCCCCGGTCGCGGTGAGATCATGTCAGCGAAGGAGCGGCGGCTCACGATGTACGCCGACCGGGTACGGACCCGGAAACAGCCGACGCCGACGCCGACGCGTCACAGCTGAGCGCGGTTCAGCGGTATCCGGTCGTGTCCGCCGGCTTGCCCGCGTCCTGGACCTCGACGAGGTAGCGCCAGGCATCGGGCCGGCTGCCGTCGAGGTCGGTGAAGCCGTAGGTCCGGGCGAGGGAGCCGCTGGAGAGGGATGCGCCGTTGAAGCGGGCGACTTCGGGGTCGGCGGCGAGGGCGGCGACGGCCCGGCCGACGTAGCGGGGGGTCTCGGAGATGGCGAAGTGGGGGACGCGGTCGAGGGCGTCACGCCAGTTGGCCTCCGTGACACCGAAGGCGTCGAGCATCATCTCCGAGCGGAGCCAGCCGGGGGTGAGGGCGACGGCGGTGGCCCCGCGCGGGCCGAGTTCATGGCCGAGGGCGAACGCCATGCGCAGCACGGACGTCTTGGCGAGGTCGTAGAAGAAGGAGTTCCGGTAGTTGGCCCCGTTGTACTCGGCCGTGCCGTCGGTCATCTCCACGACCAGGCCGCCGGGGTGGCGCAGCAGCAGGGGCAGCGCGAGGTGGTTGGTGATGGCGTGGGTGTCGACGGCGAGCCGCAGGAGCCGTAGGCCGTTGTCGAGGTCGTGCTCCCAGACCGGGCTGTCCCACTCGAAGAGCTTCTCGCCGCCCCAGATGTCGTTGACGAGGACGTCGAGTCGTCCTTGTTCCTCGGCGATCCGGTCCACCAGGGCCCGGACCTGTGCCGGTTCGAGATGGTCGGTGGGAACGGCGATGCCTTTGCCGCCCGCTTCCGTGACCAGGTCGGCGGTGTCCTCCAGGGTCTCCGGGCGGTCGTACTCCGAGCGTCGTTCACGTGTGGAGCGCCCTGTCACGTACACCGTCGCCCCGGCCGCCCCCAACTCGACGGCGATCCCGCGCCCGGCCCCGCGCGAGGCTCCGGCGACCAGTGCGACCTTGCCTTCCAGCGGCTTCGACATGTCCGACCTCCTGTGCGTACGGCTGCCACCTTGGCGGACGCCGGCGTTGTGTCGGCGTCCTTGACACGAGGGTGTCGTGGAAGCCGGACATCTTCTGTCGGGTTTTCCGGTGGGCGCCCAAGAACTCGGTCGTCCAGGTGGGCGACTGCGGGTTGTTCGTGGC
This sequence comes from Streptomyces sp. DSM 40750, assembly GCF_024612035.1. GTDB lineage: Bacteria > Actinomycetota > Actinomycetes > Streptomycetales > Streptomycetaceae > Streptomyces. Next base: position 10,181,954 of record NZ_CP102513.1, on the reverse strand, counting down.
TGGTCGCGCCCACGCGGCGGAGCCGCGTATCGATACAGCCCCGCGCCCCTCGAGGGCGGGGCCCGGCTGCCATGCCTTCTCAGCAGCCAGGCCCACGCAGTGGTCAGTGACCGCGCGCGATCCACTCCTCCAGATGCGGAGCCTCGGCTCCGATCGTCGTGCTGTCGCCGTGGCCCGTGTGGACGACCGTGTCGGGCGGGAGGGCGAGGAGGCGGTCACGGAGGGAGTCGATGATCGTCGGGAAGTGGGAGTAGGAGCGGCCGGTGGCGCCCGGGCCGCCGGCGAACAGGGTGTCGCCGGTGAAGACCGTGCCGAGGCCCGGGGCATGCAGGCAGACGGCGCCCGGTGCGTGACCGGGGGTGTGCAGGACGGTCAGGCCGGCTCCGGCGACCTCGATGACCTGGCCGTCGGCCAGCCAGTGGTCGGGCAGGCGGTCCGGGTGGGTCTGCTTCCAGAGCGGCAGGTCGTCCGGGTGGAGCCAGATCGGCGCGCCGGTGCGCTCGGCGAGGGCGGGGGCGGCGTCGATGTGGTCGTTGTGGGCGTGGGTGCAGAGGATCGCCGACAGTCTGCGGTCGCCCACGGCCTCGGCGATGGCGTCGGCGTCGTGGGCGGCGTCGATGACGATGACCTCGTGGTCGTCGCCGACGAGCCAGACGTTGTTGTCGACGTCCCAGGTGCCGCCGTCGAGGCTGAACTGGCCCGAGGTCACGAGGTGTTCGATGCGGGCGGCCATCAGAGCGTCACCACCGAGCGCAGGACGTCGCCGCCGTGCATCCGCTCGAACGCCTTCTCCACGTCGTCGAGTCCGATGGTCTCGGTGACGAAGGCCTCCAGGTCCAGGCGCCCCTGGAGGTAGAGGTTGATCAGCATGGGGAAGTCGCGGTCGGGCAGGCAGTCGCCGTACCAGGACGACTTCAGGGCGCCGCCGCGGCCGAAGACGTCGAGGAGCGGCAGTTCGAGCTTCATCTCCGGGGTGGGGACGCCGACGAGGACGACCGTGCCGGCCAGGTCACGGGCGTAGAAGGCCTGCTTGTACGTCTCCGGGCGGCCCACCGCCTCGATGACGACGTCGGCGCCGAAACCGCCGGTCAGCTCGCGGATCGCCTCGACGGGGTCGGTGTCCTTGGAGTTGACCGTGTGGGTGGCGCCGATGTTCTTGGCGGTGGTCAGTTTCCGGTCGTCGATGTCCACCGCGATGATCTTCTCGGCACCGGCCAGCCGGGACCCGGCGATGGCCGCGTCCCCGACGCCGCCGCAGCCGATGACGGCGACGCTGTCGCCGCGGCCCACCTTGCCGGTGTTGATCGCGGCACCGATGCCGGCCATCACCCCGCAGCCCAGCAGTCCGGCGACCGCCGGGGCGGCGGCCGGGTCGACCTTCGTGCACTGCCCGGCGGCGACGAGCGTCTTGTCCGCGAAGGCGCCGATACCGAGGGCGGGCGACAGTTCCTGGCCGGTCGAGGCGAGCGTCATCTTCTGCTCGGCGTTGTGCGTGTTGAAGCAGTACCAGGGGCGCCCGCGTCGGCAGGCCCGGCAATTGCCGCACACCGCACGCCAGTTGAGGATCACAAAGTCACCGGGGGCGACGTCCGTGACGCCCTTGCCTACCGACTCCACCACACCGGCCGCCTCATGGCCGAGCAGGAAGGGGAAGTCGTCGCTGATGCCGCCCTGCTTGTAGTGCAGATCGGTGTGGCACACCCCGCATGCCTGCACCTTCACCACGGCCTCGCCCGGCCCCGGATCCGGTACGACGATCGTCTCGATCCGCACCGGTTCGTTCTTGCCCGGTGCGATCACGCCGCGGACTTCCTGCGCCATGGTGAACCCTTCCGTCGATCCGAGATGGGACGGTCTCCCGCCCCTGGTCACCCTACGGAGTGACCAGCCAGTAGGGCCTCCGGTGCGTGCGGAGCCGTGGCCGAAAAGGCTGCCCGCGACATCTGCGCGAGGCCTGTTCCCCCGCTGCGCGCCCGACCGGCCAAATACCCCCCCGGGTATCTCTGCTACCGTTGCCTACATACCCCCGGGGGTAATTTCCACTCGGGCTCGCAGAGCTGCGACGCAGACATGCCGCGCAGACATGCGACGCGGACATCGAACGAGGAGAGGAGCGCTGTCGTGTACTTCGTCGAGACCATCGAGGTGCCAGGGCTGGGCAACCGCAGCTATCTGGCGGGCGGCCCGCGCGGTGCCGTGGCGGTCGATCCGCCACGGGACATCGACCGCATGATCGCGGCCGCCGCCCGGCGGGGCGTGCGGATCGCGTACGTCGTCGAGAGCCACGTCCACAACGACTACGTCACCGGCGGCCCGGAACTGGCCCGGCTGACCGGCGCCGCCTACCTGGTGCCCGCCGGAGCGCGGGTCGCCTACGAGCGGGTGCCGGTGCACGACGGCGACACGGTGGAGATCGACGCGGATCTGACCCTGCGCGCGGTCGCCACCCCCGGGCACACCCCCCACCACACCGCGTACGTCCTGGAGGAGAGCGGCCTGGCGGTGGCCGCGTTCACCGGCGGATCGCTGCTGATCGGCACGGTCGGGCGCCCCGATCTCGTCGAGCCCCGGCTCACGGGTGAACTGGCCCGCGCACAGCACGCCTCGGCGCACCGGCTGGCCGAGGGGCTGCCGGAGGACACGGCCGTCCTGCCCACGCACGGCTTCGGCAGCTTCTGTTCCGCCGGGCGGTCGACGGGCGACCGTACGACCATCGGGCACGAGCGGGTCACCAATGAGGCCCTGGTCAAGGACGCGGACACCTTCGTCGCCGAACTGCTGGCCGGCCTCGACGACGTTCCGGCGTACTACGCGCACATGGGCCCCGCAAATGCGCGGGGGCCCGCGCCGGTGGATCTGACACCGCCCGCCCCGGCCGGCGCCGGGGAGATCGCCGCGCGGCTGGCGGCGGGCGAGTGGGTCGTGGATCTGCGTCACCGGGTCGCGTTCGCCGAGGGGCATGTCGCGGGGGCGGTGAACTTCGAGGCGGAGGGGCAGCTCGCCACGTATCTCGCCTGGCTGCTGCCGTGGGGCAAGCCGGTCACGCTGCTCGCCGACTCGCCGGAACAGCTCGCCGATGCGCAACGCGAGTTGGTCCGCGTCGGCATCGACCGGCCCGCCGCCGCGGCGACCGGCTCACCCACCGACTGGCTGCGCGAGGGCGAACGTCCACGCTCCTTCCCGCGCGACACCTTCGCCGGCCTGGCGAAGGCCCGCGCGAACGACGGGATCGTGATCCTCGACGTCCGCCGCGCCGCCGAGCGCGCCGCCGACGGCCACATCGCGGGATCGGTCCACATACCGGTGCACCAGCTGCGGGACCGGCTCGGCGAGATTCCCGGCGGCACGGTGTGGGTGCACTGCGCCGGAGGCATGCGCGCCGCCATCGCCGCCTCCCTCCTCGACGCGGTCGGCCGGGACGTGGTGGCGGTCGACGACGGGTTCGGGAAGGCGGCGGAGGCCGGGCTGACCATGGTGGAGACCGCCCCGGACGCCGACGCGCATTCCCTCCCGGCAGCCGGGGCACCCGCCGCCCGTGCCACCCCGGCAGCGGCGTCGGCCACGTGCGGCTCCGCCTCCGCGCAGGACGGGGTCCCCGCGACCTCCGCGCCGACCGGTGCCCCCGGGGCATGACCACCCTCGTTCTCGCCCTGTTCGCCGGGGGCGTGATCGGGCTCTCGCTCGGGGCGCTGGGTGGTGGTGGCAGTGTGCTCGCCGTACCGGCGCTGATCTATCTGCTCGGCTTCACCCCGGGTGCCGCGGCCACCGCGAGCCTGGTGATCGTCACACTCACCTCGGCGACCGCGCTGGCCGCGCACCTCCGGGCGGGCACGGTCCGTCTGCGCGGTGGTGCCCTGTTCGCGGCGGCCGGTCTGGTGCCCGCGGCACTCGGGGGCGCGCTGTCGGCGAATCTGCCGTCCACTCTGCTCACCGGGGCCTTCGCCCTGGTCGCGGGCCTGGCCGCGTACCGGATGCTGCGCCCCTCGGCCGCTCAGCGGGAGGAGTCGACCGTACGGCCGAGCCGGGTCGCGCTGTCCGGTGCGGGGCTCGGCGGAGTCACGGGTGTCCTCGGGGTGGGCGGCGGCTTCCTCGCCGTACCGGCCCTGGTGAACGTGGTGGGCCTGCGTATGCGTGACGCCGTCGGCACCAGCCTGCTCGTCATCACCGTGAACTCGTTCGCCGCGCTCGCGGCCCGGACGGGTGCGGCCGAACAGCTCGACTGGGCGGTCGTCGCGCCTTTCGCCGGGGCCGCGATCCTCGGGGCCTGGGACGGCAGGCGGCTGGCCGCCAAGGTCTCCGGGGACACCCTCCGGCGGATCTTCGCCTGGGTGCTGCTGGCGGTGGCCACGTTCATGCTGATCGACGCGCTCGCGTCACTCGGCTGAGCCAGGGCCCGGCCTCCGGACCGCCCGGCTGCCAGACCCGCCCCCACGCTCCGGACCGTCCCCCTCACGCCAGCGAGAGGAACAGCTTCTCCAACCGCGCCCGCATCTGCTCGTTCGTCTCCCCGTTCCGCTCGTTCTTCTCGGTGTCGGTGAGGCACTGCTGCAGCCCGGTGGCGATGATCGCGAAGCCCGCCCGGTCCAGGGCACGGGAGGCCGCGGCGAGCTGGGTGACGACGTCCTCGCAGTCGCGCCCCTCCTCGATCATCTTGATCACCCCGGAGATCTGCCCCTGGGCCCTCCGCAGCCGGTTCAACACCGACTTGAGCTCATCGCCTTCGAACTGCAGCTCCACGACCACTCAACTCCTCTATATACCCTTGGGGGTATTTTACCTCCCCCCTCAGGAAAGGATCGCAGTCCAGCATGTCCACTCCCCGCAGTCCCCTCACCCCCCGCCCCGTCGGCATCGAGCAGGCCCGCGAGCGACTGTCCGAGCTGACCGTCGTCGATGTCCGTACGCCCGGCGAGTACGCCTCCGGGCATCTGCCCGGTGCCCTGAACGTCCCACTCGACCAGTTGGAGCGCGCGCTTCCCGCACTCAAGGAGTCCAGCGCCGAGCTGCTGATGGTCTGCCGGTCGGGTGCCCGGTCCGAGAAGGCGTGCCTGCTGCTCGCCGAGCACGGGGTCACGGCCGCCACACTCACCGGCGGCACACTCGCCTGGGTGGCCGGTGGACATGAGGTGCACCGCCCGGCGGACGGCGCACAAGCCACCTGGGCCATGGAGCGTCAGGTCCGGTTCACCGCCGGCGCGCTCGTCCTCGTCGGGCTGGGCCTCGGACTGCTGCACCCGGCCTGGCAGTTGCTGTCGGCGGGGATCGCGGGCGGTCTCGTCTTCTCGGCAGTCACCGACACCTGCGGCATGGCGGCGATCCTGGCCAGGCTGCCGCACAACCGCCCGCGTGCCGCGGATCTCGACGCCACGCTCACCGCGCTCGGGGCGCGGTAGCCGACCCCGTTGGGAGGCGCGGGCCACGACGAGCCCGCGCCTCCCACCGCTTGGTGCGACCGTGTTCCGCGGCGCCTCCACGGGGCACCGCCCGGAGCCGGCCCGGAAGTGGAGGGTGCCGCTGGGCGGTTGAAAGTCGTTCCCGGTGCTCCGCGCCCCCGACGTAGGGTGAAGCTCCGCGCCCCGGTCCCCACTCCCCGACCGATCTGCCGAGGAGCCTTGTGAGCACCCCTGAGACCACAGCCGAGCAGCAGCCACCCACCTGGCGGCTGCTGCTCGGTTATGTACGGCCCCACCGCTGGGCGCTGCTGCTGGGCGCGCTGCTGTCCCTCGTCACCGGCGCCACCGGGCTCGCCCTGCCGCTGGTGGCCCGGGAACTGATCGACGACCTCTCGCACGACCGGACCATCACCGGGGCGCTGTTGCTGATGTCGGCGCTGGTCGTCGGCAACTCGGCGGTGGGCGCGGTGGGTTCGTACGTACTGCGGCGCACGGCCGAGTCGGTGGTGCTCGGCGCGCGACGCGCCCTGTCGTCGTATCTGCTGCGGCTGCGGATCACGGCGGTGGACCGCAGCGAGCCGGGCGACCTGATGGCCAGGATCACCTCCGACACCACCCTGCTGCGCGAGGTCACCACCGACACCCTCGTCGGTCTCGGCACCGGCGGACTCACGCTGGTCGCGACGGTGGCGCTGATGGGTCTGGTGGACCCGGTGCTGCTGGCCGTTACCCTGGGCGTGATCGTGGGCGCGGGCGTGGTGTTCGGGGTCATCGTGCCTCGGATCAACCGGGCGAGCCGGGCCGCGCAGGACGCGGTCGGCGCGATGGGCGCCTCCCTGGAGCGGATCCTCGGCGCGCTGCGCACGGTGAAGGCGTCCGGCGCCGAGCACCGCGAGGAGGAGACGATCCACGCGGCGGCCGAGGAGTCGTGGCGGCAGAGCGTGCGGGCCGCCAAGTGGTCGGCGGCCGCGGGGAACACGGCGGGGCTCGCCATGCAGATCGCCTTCATCACCGTGCTGGCGGTGGGCGGCGCCCGGGTCGCGACCGGCGCGATCGACGTGGGCACGCTGGTGGCGTTCCTGCTGTACGTCTTCTATCTGATGTCGCCGATACAGCAGGTCGTGGGCGCGATCACCCAGTATCAGACCGGCGCCGCCGCGCTCGCCCGCATCCAGGAGGCGCTGCGTCTGCCCGCGGAACCGGCCACCCGCCCGGCCCCACTGCCGACCCCGGAGGCACCGCCCGCCGCGCTCGCCTTCGACGAGGTCCGCTTCCGTTACGCCGACGATCTGCCGTACGTCCACCACGGGGTGACCTTCGAGGTGCCGGCCCGGGGCATGACGGCGTTCGTGGGCCCGTCGGGTGCGGGCAAGACCACGGTCTTCTCGCTCATCGAGCGGTTCTACGACCCCGAGGCGGGCCTCGTCACGGTCGACGGCCGCGATGTCGCCGAGTGGGAGCTGTCCCAACTGCGGTCCGCGATCGGCTATGTCGAGCAGGACGCGCCCGTGCTGTCCGGGACCCTGCGCGACAATCTGCTGCTCGGCAATCCGCGGGCCGATGAGGGCGACGTCGCGCGGGTGCTGAAGACGACCCGCCTGGACGGTCTGGTCGCCAAGCTCCCTCAAGGTCTGGAGACCCTGGTCGGCCACCGGGGCACCAAGCTCTCCGGCGGCGAGCGCCAGCGCGTGGCCATCGCCCGGGCCCTGCTGCGCCGCCCCCGGCTGCTGCTGCTCGACGAGGCGACGAGTCAGCTGGACGCGGTGAACGAGGCGGCGCTGCGTGACACGGTCGCCGATGTGGCCCGGACGACCACGGTGCTGGTCGTCGCCCACCGGCTGTCCACGGTGACGATGGCCGACCGCATCGTGGTCATGGACGCGGGCCGCGTCCGCGCTGTCGGCACCCATCGCGAACTCGTGGCCGCCGACCCGCTCTACGCGGAGTTGGCGGCCACTCAGTTCCTCGCGACGGCCGGGTAGCCGGGGCGTCGGGACGGTCAGAAGGGGAAGTGCGCCTGCTGGGTGGCGATGGTCACCCAGCGGGTGTTGGAGAACGCCTCGATGCCCCAGCGGCCGCCGAAGCGCCCGTAGCCGGAGGCCTTCACACCGCCGAAGGGGGCCATCGGCTCGTCGGCCACCGACTGGTCGTTGATGTGCACGATGCCGGTGCGGATACGGCGTGCGACGGCCAGTCCGTGGGTGGCGTTCTCGGTGATGATGCCGCAGCTGAGGCCGTTGTCGGTGTCGTTGGCGACGGCCACGGCCGCGTCGTCGGCGGCGAACGTCTCCAGGACGCAGAGCGGGCCGAAGGACTCCTGGTAGTAGAGGTCGGCGTCCTTGGGGACGTCGGTGAGCACCGTCGCCGGGTGTACCGCGCCCTCCGGCTGCCCGCCGCCGGTGAGCACCGTGGCGCCCTTGGCCACCGCGTCCTTCACCAGCGCCGCGATCCGCTGGGCGGCGTCGGCGCTGACCAGCGGGCCGACCACCGTGTGCGGGTGGCCCGGGTCCCCGGCCTGAAGGGTGGCTACCTTGGCGGTGAACTTCTGCGCGAACGCCTCGGCCAGCGACTCGTGGACGAGGATCCGGTCGCCGGACATGCAGATCTGCCCGGCGTTCATGAAGACGCTGAAGGTGACGGCGTCGACCGCGTAGTCCACGTCGGCGTCGTCGAGCACGATGACGGAGTTCTTGCCGCCCAACTCCAGTACGGCGGGCTTGAGATGACGGGCAGCGTGCTCACCGATGATCCGGCCGACGCCGGTGGAGCCGGTGAAGTTCACCGCACGCACCCGCTCGTCGGAGATCAGCGCCTCGGCGATCTCCGCCGCGTCCTCGGGCGCGTTGGTGACCACGTTGAGCACGCCGTCGGGCAGCCCCGCCTCCCGGAACACGTCCGCGACCAGCAGCCCGCAGGCGATCGGCGCGTCCTCGCTGGGCTTGACGACGACGGTGTTGCCGGCGGCCAGCGGCGCGGCCACGGCCCGTACGCCGAGGATGACCGGCGCGTTCCACGGCGCGAACGCGGCCACCACGCCCAGGGGTTCGCGCACCGCGAGGCCGAGCGCGCCCTCCTTCTGACTGCTGAGGACCTCACCGCGCGGCGCGGTGATCGCGGCCGCCGCCTCGCGCAGGATGTTCGCCGCGAGTGCCACGTTGAAGTAGGCCCACGGGCGGGTGCCGCCCGCCTCCCGGGCCATGATGTCGGCGACCTGGTCGCCCCGGCCCTCCAGCAGATCGGCGGCCTTGAAGAAGATCGCGCGCCGAGCGAAGGGGGTGAGCGCCGCCCACTCCTCGAACGCGGCGTCGGCGGCGTCCACGGCCCGCCGGACGTCCTCCGGCCCGGCCGCCGCGACCGTCGCGTACACCTCCCCCGTGTACGGGTCGAAGTCCTCGGCGGTGCGGCCGGACGTGGCGGGCACGTCCTTGCCGCCGATCAGCAGGTCACGGGTTATGGCCATGGTGCGGCTTCCTCGGGGTACGTATCGACGACGGTACGTGATCGAGCTTGATCGCTCACGCTCGTTCGCAATGTGAAATTCAATTCACGTTACTGTTCCGTGATGCTCTGCCCGCGCCCGGGGAATGTCAAGGGCTCGCCGGTCCCGCACCTGCGCTTGCCGGGCACCGGGCGGCGGGGGAGGCTCGAAGGAGAGGCCTTTCGCGGCCCGCTCCTCCCTGTCGGGCCGCGGCCTTCCAAAGGAGGTCACCCATGGGCACTGCGGCAAGCCCCGCCTTCGACACCGAAGCGCTGCGTCGGGGCACCGAGGAAATGGACGCGGCGACACTGCTGTCGCTCTACGCGGACGACGCCGAGATGCGCGTCGTGGACCGCAACACCCAGCCCAGCCACCCCAAGGTCATGCACGGCCGGTCCGAGATCGCCTCGATGCTGGAGGACGTCTTCAGCCGGGACATGACCCACAAGGTCGAGCAGTGCGTCGTCCAGGGCGACCAGGTCGCCTTCACCGAGTCCTGCGAGTACCCCGACGGCGTGCGGGTCCTGGCCAGCTCGATGATCTCCCTCCGCGACGGCAAGATCGTCGACCAGACCATGGTCCAGGCCTGGGACGAGTAAACAGGCACTTTCGGACAGGGACTCTTTCGGGTCATCGCGGTCCGCTCCGCCTGTCCCGGCGCGGTTGCGCCGCCATACTGACGGGCGTGCGCGTAGCGATCCTGACGGCGGGTTCCCGGGGCGACGTGGCCCCGTACACCGGTCTGGGACACGGGCTGGTACGGGCCGGGCACGAGGTCACGCTAGTGACCCATGCCCGGTTCGAGCCGCTGGTGGCGGGCTCGGGGGTCGCCTTCCACTCCCTGCCCGTGGACCCGAGGGAGGAACTGGAGTCGGAGCGCGGGCAGGGACTGCACCGGAGTTCCACCGGGGCCGGGAAGCTGTACCGGGCGGTGGAGATGGCCCGGAGTCTGGTGGGGCGGATGGCCGGTGATCTGGTGGCCGCCGCCCGTGCCAGTGACGTCCTGCTGCTGGCCGGCACCCTCGCGCCGCTCGGCCACACCATCGGCCAGGGCCTGTCGGTCCCGAGCCTGGGCGTGAACCTCCAACCGCTGGCGCCGACACGGGAGTTCGCGCCGCCGATGACCGGGGTCCGCTCCTGGGGTCCGGTGGTCAACAGGGCGGCGGGGCACGCGGTGAACCTGGCCGTGGAGTGGATCTTCGCCGAGGAGGTGCGCGGGCTGCGCGCCGAGTACGGGCTTCCGCGCACCGGCCGGGTGGCCGCGCGGCGCACCCGGGACCGGCTGGGCTGGCCGGTGTTCCACGGCTTCAGCCCCCGGGTGGTCCCCCGCCCCGCCGACTGGCGGGCCGGGCTGGACGTCACCGGTTACTGGTGGCCGTACGACCGCGAGGACCGGCTGCCCGCCCCGCTGCTGGACTTCCTCGACGCCGGGCCGCCCCCGGTCTTCGTGGGCCTGGGCAGCGCCACCGTGCCCGATCCCGAGCGGATGAGCACCCACGTCGTACGAGCCCTTCGGGCGGCCGGGCTGCGCGGGGTGATCCAGCGGGGCTGGGGCGAACTGCGCGGCGAGGGGGACGACATGTTCACCGTGGGCGAGGTCCCGCACTCCCTGCTCTTCCCGAGGATGGCGGCCGTCGTCCACCACGCGGGCGCGGGCACCACGGCGGCCGGCCTGCGCGCCGGGGTTCCCGCCGTGCCCGTCCCCGTCCAGTTCGACGAGGGCTTCTGGGCCGCCCGCCTCGTCGCCCTCGGGGTGTCACCGGGGACCGTACCCCTGCGAGGCTTCACAGCCGAGGCGTTGGAGGCCGCACTGCGGCGGGCGACCGGCGATCCGTCGTACGGCCGTCGCGCCCACGCCCTGGCCGAGGAACTGCGCGCGGAGGACGGGGTGGAGCCGGTCCTGGCCGCGGTGAACCGGCTCTCCCGACACCGGTGAACCGGCTTCCCCGACGGGGATGAACCGGCCCTCCCGACACCGGTGAACCGGCGTTCCCGACCCGGGTGAACCGGCCGTCCTGGCCGCGGTGGACTCCTGCTTCAGTCCTCCTCCGGTCGCCACCCCGCCGGCCGCAGTATGCCGAGCAGCAGGCCGACGAGTTCGTCGACCACCTGCTCAAGGGGTGCGTCGACGAAGCCGGCCTGCCAGTCGTGGAGGAGGCCGTTGACGCTGCCGATGAAGGCGGCGGCGGCGATGCGGTAGTCGCGGTGGACGGCCTCGCCGCGCTCGGCGGCCGCGGCGGCCTCGGCGCAGATGAAGTCGATCCAGCGGGAGCGGCGTTCGAGGCGCTGGCGCTCCATGCGTGGGCTGACGCCGACGATCTCGGTGAAGGTGATGCGCAGCCGGCGGGGGTCGCCGGTGACGTTCGCGGCGTAGGCGCGGAACGCGGCGGTGGCACGCTCGGCGATCGGCTGCCCGTCCGCCGTGGCGAGGCCGGTGAGCGCGGCTTCCTCGGCCCAGTCGTTGACCTGGAGATGGAGGGCGGCGAGCACGTCCTCCAGGGTGCGGAACTCCTCGTAGAACTGACGGGTCGACAGTCCGGCGGCCTCGCTCAGCGCCGCGATGGTGGTCCCCCGGAAGCCGGGGCTGTCGCCGAAGAGCTGGAGGCCCGCGTCGAGGAAGCGGCCGCGGCGCTCGGCCCGGCGCTCCACCGCGGACCTGCCCCCGTATCGGCCGGTGGGCTGTTTGAGCCTGCCCGCCACGCTTCTCCTCCCACCGGAACCTCACTCGTCGCGACGACCGGTTCGGCCGTCGGTCGATTTTGTCGTGTCCCTGGTCTTGTGGTGAAGCACGACAGTTCCTTACTTTCCAGTAAGTCCACTCTGAACGCTGCCGTGTTCAGAATCCCTACGCCTCTCTTCACCCTCTTCTCTCACTTTCCCGAGTCACCTTGTCATGCTCTAAGCAAGCAGGAGGAACCGACCATGACCGTCTCCCGAGGCCCCCGCCGTCGCGGAACCCGGCACCTCTGCGCCGTCGCCGCCGCCCTCGCTCTGACCGGCTCCGCCGCCGCGACCGCCACCCCGGCGACCGCCGCGGCCGATCTGCGGGAGGTGATGTTCGTGGGCAACAACTGGGAGGGGACCGCGGACGTCATCAAGTCCTCCGGCGACTTCGCCAAGATCGGCCGGGTCAACGTCATCCCGGACAAGAACGAGCGGATGGCCGAGATCAACGCCGATCCGATCAAATGGATCGCCTTCATGACGATCCGCAACAGCGTGGGCGAGGGCCACGACCAGTTCGTGGACGACATGTACTCCACGCCGGACGGCTCGTCGATGGTCGTCTCCCGGCCGAGCTTCGCCGACGTGGTCTCCATCAATCTCACCACCGGCGCCATCAACTGGCGTTTCCCCGTGTCGGGTTACCGTGCCGACCACATGGCGGTCTCCCCCGACGGCAAGCGGGTCGCGGTGTCCGCCTCGACGGGGAACACCGTGCATGTGCTGGACATCGTCACCGGCAAACAGCTCGGTTCGTTCAAGACCGGCGACAAGCCGCACGAGAACGTCTTCACCAGCGACGGCAAGTACATCTGGAACATGGCGATCGGCGACGTGAACACCGCGACCGACGCCACGTGGCTGGACTGGACGAAGGGCGACCGGAAGATCACGGTGGTCGACGCGAACACCTTCCAGCAGGTCAAGGTGATCGACATGCGCGACCGGCTGAACGCGATCGGCCTCAACGACTACTCCGACGCCGTCCGCCCCGCCGCCTTCTCCCCCGACGAGACGAAGCTGTACTTCCAGGTGTCGTTCTTCAACGGCTTCCTCGAGTACGACATCGCCACCGACAAGATCACCCGCACCAAGACCCTGCCGAAGAACCCGGCCACCAGCGAGGACCGCACGACCTGGGTCAACGACTCGCGCCACCACGGCATCTCGATGAAGCCGGACGGTACCAAGCTGTGCGTCGCGGGCACGATGGACGACTACGCGACCGTCGTGGACCGCGCGACGCTCCAGGAGGGCCCGCTCGTCACCGTCTCCAAGCCGTACTGGGCGACCGTCAGCGGTGACGGCAAGTCCTGCGTGGTCTCCGAGAGCGGCGCCGACCAGGTCACGGCGATCGACTTCGCCACCGGAAAGAAGACCGTGTCCGTCGCGGTCGGCGACCACCCGCAGCGCGTGCGCCTGGCGCAGGTGCCCGCCGACTGGACCGGACCTTCTGCCCGCTGACCCCGGGTTCTAGCCGAACTCGGAGGCCAGCCACCCCGACAGCTCCGTCCGCGCCGCGCTCAGCCGCGCAGCGGACGGGGCTGTCGCGCCGTTGGTGACCAGGGCGTAGTGGAGCTTGCCCGAGTCGGCGGCGGTGAGGAGCAGGCGGCGGCTGCCGGTGCCGCCCGGTTCACTGGCGGCGGCGATCGGCGTCGACGTGGTGTACGCCGGCGGCGCGGCCGTCACCCCGAGGTCGGACACCACCGTGGTGGAGGCGGTGGGGAACGACGCCGGGAGGTGCAGCTCGGTCGGTTCGGTACTGCCGTCCGAGCGCCAGACCAGCAGGGAGTACTGGCCCGAGCCGACGAGCGAGGAGACGTTCGGCAGTGAGCTGGGCACCGGGTTCCACGTCAGCGTCGTGGAGCCGTCCCGCGACCGGTCCTCGTAGGTGAAGGCGACCGCGCTGCCCGCCGTGGCGCTCGGGTAGATCCGGTCCAGCATCCGGGCGTCCTGGCGGAGCACGGCCTTACCGGAGTCGTCGAGACGTACGGCCGACAGGTCCTCGTCGTTCCAGGCGTCGCCCTCGACCTCCACCTTGTCGGCGTTGTCGTTCATCAGCTCGTGGTGGCGCCCGTTGTAGATGTCCCACTGCCACTGGGAGCCGGAGAGGACCGGGCCGGAGGAGGCCGGGTTCGCCCACCAACTCGCGCCCTTCACCCGCGAGTCGAGCGCCTGGTACATGGCCTTGTAGACCGTGGGCGCCTTGTCGGACACCGACCCCGCGAGCGGATGCCCGAACTCGCTGATGATCGCCGTGGTGCCGCCCGCGGCGGCCCGGTCACGCACGGTCCCGAAGTCGTTCACGTACTGGCCGTCCTCCGCCTTGCCCCACATGAAGACGCCGGAGATCGCCTTCTGGTCGTAGAAGTGGGTGTTGAAGACGTAGCGCGGTCCGATCGTGCCCGCGTCGAGGAGTCCGCCCTCCTGCTTCTGGAAGTCGATGTTGGCGTTCCAGAAGAGGTTCGGCTCGACGAAGGCCGGCTTGGACTGCCAGCCCGCCGCGTCCATCCGGGCGCGGAACTTGACGTAGAACGGCCACAGGACGTCCTTCTCCCACGTCCTGCTGGTCTGGCCAGAGTCGAGGGTCCCGGGATGCGGCTCGTTCCACGGGTCGAAGCCGACGACGCCCTGGAACTGGGCGGCCGTGAGGTTCGACTTCACATACGTCATCGTCTTCTGGGCGGTGTCCAGGAAGGAGTCCTGGAGCCCGTAGGTGTTGTGCCAGAAGTCGTACGTCGACTCCGTCACGGCCGCGTTGGAGGTGATGTTCTGGCCCCAGAACGGGCAGATCCCGCAGTACTCGTCGGGGTAGTCGCCGAGGTCGACGGCCCATTTGGGGGCGCCGTCGCCGGTGTACCAGCTGTCCGAGTCGAACAGCCAGCGGGAGTAGAGGTCCTGGTGGAAGTCGGGGTAGACGCGGATCCCGGCGTCCAGGAACGCGCCCATCTGTGCGGTGGCCGCCGCGAGGTAGGCGCTGTCCACCTGGCCGCGCACCGGTTCGGCGTACGCCCAGGACAGCAGGAAACGGACGGAGTTGCCGCCGCCGAGCGCCCTGAGTGCGGTCGCCGACTTCTTCGCGTCGGCGACCGAGGCGAAGGGCAGACCCTTGTTCTCCTTGAGTTTCGTCTCGCCCGAGACGTTGTAGCCGCGCAGGACGACCTCGCGGCCGAGTCCGTCCTTGAAGCGGCCGCCTTCGACGGTGAGGGTGGCCGCGGCCTGCGAGTCGAACCAGAGTTCGTCAGTGAGAGCGGAGGCGGGCTGGGTGGGGCCCGCCGTGGTCAGGAAGCCGGTGACGAGTACCAGGACACCGAGCAGACGAGTGCGCAATCTTGACATGTCCGCCACATTCGACATGTGCACTACCGTCCCAATGGGCAGGCGAGCCGTCAATAGCAACTGACGCACGAGTAAGTACCCTGTTTCGCCAAACAGTTCACCTGTCACGACCGATTCTTTGCCTCACACGACCGTGCGGGGCCTTGTGCGGCGGCGCACAGGATCGACAGAGCCCTCGCCTGAACTCCCGGCGGCCTTCAGGCGCCGACGCGCCGGGTCAGGTTCAGGTCGCCCTCGCCGCCGGTCAGTGCGGCAGCGGGGTGCCGCTGACGGCGACGACCGGGGTGATCCATCCACCGAACCCGTCCCGGTGAACCCGCCTCGGCCTCATACCGCTCGTGCGGCCCTGACGTGGTCAGGTCCTGGGTGGCAGCCGGTGCAGGTGTACGTCCGTCAGCTCGCCGTCCGCGACCGTCGCCGTCATGTAGGTGCAGTGGGGCTGTCGGCGGCGGTCCGTCGGGGAGCCGGGGTTGAGGAGGCGCAGGCCGGTGGCGGTGGTCGTGTCCCAGGGGATGTGGCTGTGGCCGAAGACGAGGACGTCGGTGTCGGGGAAGCGAGCGGCGCAGCGGGGTTCTCGGCCCTGGGCGGGGCCGGTCTCGTGGACGACGGCCAGGCGCAGGCCGGCGAGGTCGGCGTGGGCGACCTCGGGGAGGCGGGCGCGCAGGGCGGGGCCGTCGTTGTTGCCGTACACGGCGACCAGACGGCGGGAGCGGGTTTCGAGGAGGTCGAGGGTGGCCTCGTCGACCCAGTCGCCGGCGTGGACGACCACATCGGCGCGCGGAAGTTCGGCGAGGAGCGGTCCGGGCAGCGCTTTCGCGCGCTTGGGCAGGTGGGTGTCGGACATCAGCAGCAGGCGCACGGGGTCAGGGTGTCATCCGCACGGGGTCAGGGAGTCATCTGGTGGACGGTCCCACCCGTGGGGAAGGCCGCATCCGGCACAGAAGATCCACCCGGTACGGAGAGTCTCAGCCGACGCGACAGGTCTCACCCGGTACGGAGAGTCCCAGCAGGCGCAACACGTCTCACCCGGTACGGAGAGTCCCAGCAGGCGCAACACGTCTCACCCGGTACGGAGAGTCCCAGCCAGGCGCAACACGTCTCACCCGGTACGGAGAGTCCCAGCAGGCGCAACACGTCTCACCCGGTACGGAGAGTCCCAGCAGGCGCAACACGTCTCACCCGGTACGGAGAGTCCCAGCAGGCGCAACACGTCTCACCCGGTACGGAAAGTGTCATCCGGTACGGAAAGCGTCAGCCGGCGCGGCACGTCTCACCGGGCGCAGAGCGTCTCAGCCGTCCGGCGCGGCACGTCTCAGCCGCTACGGAAGGTCTCATTTCCGGGGTCAGAGGTCGGCACGGGAAGCCTCACCCATGGGGATCTCTGCCCACACCTGTTTGCCGCCGCTCACCGGAACGGTGCCCCAGGCCGACGACACGGCCTCGACGAGGAGGATGCCGCGGCCGCCGGTGGCCTCCCAGCCGATGATGGTGGGCTTCATCGGCGTACGGGGAGAGGCGTCGGCCACGGCGACGCGGAGGCGGTCGGCGAGGAGGGTGAGGTCGAGGCGGACCCGGCCGTCGGTGTGGACGAGGGCGTTGGTGACGAGTTCGGAGACGACGAGGAGCACGGTGTCGGCCTCGGACTCGATGCCCCAGGCTCGCAGGACACGCCGGGTGTAGCGGCGGGCCTGACCGACCGCCTGGGGGACGCGCCAGACGGTCCAGTTCTCGCGCTGGGGGCGCAGGGCCATGCCGTCGTAGCGCAGGAGGAGCAGGGCGACGTCGTCGTCGCGGTTGGCGCCGGCCAGCAGGGTGTCGGCGACCGCTCCGAGGTGGGCGGGATCGGTGGCGGACAGTTCGGCGGCCATATGGTCGAGCCCGTCCTCGACATCCAGGTCGGCGGATTCGACGAGGCCGTCCGTCGTCAGGGCGAGCAGGGTGCCGGGGGCCAGGCGCAGCGGGCTCATCGGGAAGTCGGCCTGTCTGACGACGCCGAGCGGAGGGCCGCCCTCCGACTCGGTGATCTCGGTGGTGCCGTCCGGGTGACGCAGCACGGGCGGGATGTGTCCGGCCCGGACGTACCAGGCGGAGCCCTCCTCCATGTCGATGTCGACGTAGCAGCAGGTGGCGAAGAGGTCGGTCTCCATGTCCACGAGGAGCCGGTTGGCGTGCGAGACGACGACGTCCGGGGGGTGCCCCTCGACGGCGTAGGCGCGCAGGGCGGTGCGCATCTGGCCCATGAGGGTGGCGGCGCCGGCGTTGTGGCCCTGGACGTCGCCGATGACGAGGGCGACGTGGTTGTCGGACAGCGGGATGACGTCGTACCAGTCGCCGCCGACCTCAAGGCCCGCGGTGGTGGGCAGGTAGCGGGCGACGGCGACCGCGCCGGGCAGCTTGGGCAGACGGCGTGGGAGGAGGGTGCGCTGGAGCATGCCGACGAGTTCGTGCTCGGCGTCGAAGGCGTGGGCGCGCATCAGGGCCTGCCCGGCGAGGCCCGCGGCGGCGGTGAGCAGGGCGCGTTCCTCCGTGCCGAAGTCGTGGGGGGTGTCCCAGCCGATCAGGCAGGCCCCGGCCATGCGGCCGCCGGCGGGCAGCGGGAGGACGGCGAGACCGCCGGGGCCGACGTCGGCGAGGGCGGGTTCCAGGGCGGTTCCGGCGGGCCAGATCGCGGCGCGGCCCTCGCGCAGGGCGGCGGCGAGAGTCGGCATGGTGCGCACCGGCGCGTCCGGCCACTCGTAGCGCCATTCGGTGCGCCACACCTCGGGCCAGTCCTCCGGGTGCGGCGGGTCGAGGACGGTGACGACCAGGCGGTCGTTCTCCAGCTCGGCGAGGGCGATCCGGTCGGCGTGGAGCGGTTTGCGCAGGGCGGTGACCACGGCCTGGCTGACGTCGCGGACGGTGCCGGCGGTCGCCAGGGCGGCGGCGAGGCGCTGGATTCGGGCCACGTCGCCGCGGCCGGTGCGCAGGGTGGAGGCGTCGGCGACGGTGCCCACGAGGCGGGCGGGGCGGGCCGGATCGGCGGGGCTGCCGGGGAGCAGCCGGCCGCGCAGCCGCAGCCACTTCTGCTCGCCGGAGGTGAGCAGGATGCGGAATTCCAGCTCCCGGTCGCCGATGGACATGTGGTCCGCCTCCACGACGGACATCAGCGCGGGCAGGTCCTCGGGCACGGTCAGCGCGAGCAGGGTCTCGACCCGGCCGTCGAAGTCGTCGGGGCCCATGCCGAACAGTTCCAGCAGCCCGCCGTCGACCTTGACCCGCCCGGTCTCCATGTCCAGGTCGAACGAGGCACCGGGCCCGGTGGGCGAGGCGGTGGCGGCGCTGGTGACCGCCTCGGCGAGCAGGTCGAGGCAGTGACGGCCCTCGGCGTCGAAGCCGTCCGTGCCGTCGCCGACGGCGACCAGGCAGCCGCGCTCGCGCAGCGGCAGCACACCCAGCGAGAACTCCTTGGCCTGCGCGCGGCGGACGTCGTCGTCCTGGGGGAGGTCTCCGGAGCCGAGCCAGCGCGGCCGGCCCGAGCGGCACGCCTCGGCGACCGGGGTGGTCCCGGACGCCGGATAGCTGTCGCGGAGCCCGTACAGGCTCCTCGGTACGCCTGCGGAGCCGGCCAGGGACAGCAGACCGCCCTCGCCGTCGGGGACGTACACGGCGGCGACGGCCGCGCCCGTGAAGACGAGGACCTGTTCGAGGATGGCGTGCAGCCGCTCCTGCGGATCGAGATCACCGGTCAGCGTCTTGAGGGCGAGTTCGGCGCGCAGCGTCCGCGTTCCGCGTGCCGCTGCTTCCTCACTGACCACGTCCGCAATTACAGCGCGTCCGGCCCGCTCGCGCAGCCCCTGCGACCGTTCCGCGGGCCTCGGGCCCCTGCCCGCGCACGTCCGGGATCGAAAGACGCCGAACAAGTCCTTACGCATGCGTTCCGCACGGTGACAGCGTGACACGCGTGACGGGTTTCTGGTGACAGCCGTGACTGTCGGGCGCTCCGGCGGGCTGGAAGGCTCGTCGTCACCCGGCCCAGGGGGCGACGGCACACGACCCGGGGGACTGCCATGGACAAGCGGTACGAGGCGTACGCGCTCGCCGACAGACTCTTCTACGAGACACCGGACCGGCTGTCGGCCGGTGACCGCGCCGGCGCCGCGGCGCCCGGCTACGAGACGGCCCGGCGCGCGGTCCCCGACGGCTGGCGGGCCGCCCGGATCGGTGACTGGCTGACGCTGACCCCGGTCGACGACGGCCGGCGGCCACGTCCCGGACCCACCCAGGGATGGAAAGTGCACGCCTCCGCCACCCGGGCGAACGCGGACCGGATCGCGGCGATCGTGTGGGACTACTGCGTGGCCCGGAGGATCCCGTTCAAGTTCGTGCCGGGTCCGCATCTGCTGCACCTGCGCAACGCGAAGTACGCGGCGCGCGACACCAGCGGCAAGTTCGTGACGGTCTACCCGGCCGACGAGGAGCAGCTGCACCTGGTCCTGCGCGAGCTGGGCGAGCTCCTCGACGGCTTCGACGGGCCGTACATCCTCACCGACCTGCGCTGGAACGACGGGCCCCTGTACGTCCGCTACGGCGCCTTCGCCCGCTCCTTCGTCGTCGACGAGCGCGGCACCCTCGTCCCGGCCGTCCGCGACGGCGGGGGAACCCTGGTGCCGGACCAGCGGAAGCCGACCTTCCATGTCCCGGCCTGGGTGACCCTGCCCGCGTTCCTGGAACCGCAGCTGGCGGCACGCAACACGACCACGGTCGGCGATCTGCCGTACCGCATCGAGAAGGCGCTGCACTTCTCCAACGGCGGCGGGGTGTACGTCGGCACCGACACCCGCGACGGCCGCCGGGTCGTCCTCAAGGAGGGGCGCCCGCACGCCGGGCTGGCCGCCGACGGGGCCGACGCGGTGACCCGGCTGGAGCGGGAGAAGGCCGCGCTGGAGCGGCTGGCGGGTCTCGGGGTCGTGCCCGAGGTGCGCGACTGGTTCACGCTCGGTGACCACCGCTTCCTCGTCATGGACTTCGTCGAGGGCCGCCCGCTCAACTCGTACGTCGCCGAACGGCACCCGCTGCTCGCGCCGGACCCCGAGAAGGGGGCTGTCGCCGCGTACACGGCCTGGGCGTTGCACGTCCACCGGGCCGTCGAGGAGGCGGTCGAGGCGGTGCACGCGCGCGGGATCGTCTTCAACGACCTGCATGTCTTCAACATCATGGTCGCGTCCGACGAGCGCTCGGTGTCCCTCCTGGACTTCGAGGCGGCGGCTCCCGCCGAGGAGAACGGCCGCCAGATCGTCGCCCACCCCGGGTTCCTGGCGCCCCCGGACCGCACCGGCCCGGACGTCGACCGCTACGCCCTCGCGTGTCTGCGCCTCGCCCTGTTCCTGCCGGTCACGTCGCTGTTCGTGGTGGACCGGGCGAAGGCCGCGCAGCTGGCCGAGGTGATCGCGAAGCAGTTCCCGGAGGTGCCGCGGGCGTTCCTCGACGAGGCGGTCGCGGAGATCACCCGGGGAAGCGGTCCTGCGGAGCGCGCGCCGAGCCGTGCGGCGGGGACACGTGTCCCGACGGAGGGGGCAGGGGCCGGTGCGTCCGGGATGTCTCGGCCCGCCGTGGCGGCTCCGGCGGGACCGAGCGGCGGCTCAGCCTCGCCCTTCGCCTCCCTCTCCCCCGCCGAACCAGGTGACCGGCCCCTCGCCGACCCCCGTGGCTGGCCCCTCGCCGAGCCCGGCGACTGGCCGTACAGCCGTGACTCGATGGTCAAGGCGATCCTGGCCTCGGCCACGCCGGAGCGCGACGACCGGCTCTTCCCCGGGGACGTCGCCCAGTTCTCCGACGGGGGTGGGCTCGGCCTCGCGCACGGCGCCGCGGGCGTCCTGTACGCGCTCGCCGAGACCGGCGCCGAGCGGTACGAGGAGGGTGAGCGCTGGCTGCTCGACCACACCGGCCCGGTGCCGATCGGAACGCCGCTCGGCCTGTACGACGGTCTCGCGGGCGTCGCGTACACCCTGGACCGGCTCGGCCACCGGCAGCGGGCACTGGACCTGGTCGGGCAGATCCTCGCCGAGAAGTGGCACAAGCTGTCGTCCGACCTGCACGGCGGGCTCGCCGGGCTGGGTCTGGTCCTGGACCGACTGGCGCGGACCACCGGCGAGTCCGAGCTGCGCGAACGGGCGGCGGAGACCGCGCACCTCCTCGTACGCCGCCTCGCCGAGCCCCGCCCGGCCCCGCCCCGCCGACGCGCCGGCCTGCTGCGCGGCGCGAGCGGTCCCGCGCTGTTCCTGCTGCGCCGGTACGAGGCGACGGGCGACCACGCGTGCCTCGACGCCGCGGTCGAGGCGCTGCGGCAGGACCTGGAGTGTCTGGTCGTACAGAAGAACGGCGGGCTGGCCGTCGACGAGGGATGGCGGACGATGCCGTACCTCGGCGACGGGAGCGTGGGCGTCGGGATGGTGCTCGACGACTGTCTGGACCTGACGGCCGGCACCGGAACGGACGAGTTCAGGCAAGCGCGCGAGGGCATCCTCGCCGCAGCCGGCTACCGCTTCTACGCACAGCCGGGGCTGTTCGAGGGACGGGCCGGGATGATCCTCCATCTCGCCCGGACGGGTGCCCCACGGGAGCGGCTCGCGGAACAGATCGCCGCGCTCGGCTGGCACTCGATGCCGTACCAGGGGCAACTGGCCTTCCCCGGAAACCACTTGATGCGGCTCTCCATGGACCTCGGTACCGGAACGGCGGGGTGCCTGCTGGCGCTCGGCGCGGCGCTCGCCACCGACGACGACGCCGACGCCGCCACGGCCCAGCTGCCGTTCCTGCCGCCGCTGCGACGGCGGCCCCAATGACGCGGTTCCGCCGCCCGGCGGAGTCGTGACGCAACACCCCCGTCCCCAAGGGCCCTGTGCGGGCCATCAATCGAAGGGAATCGACATGGCACTTCTGGACCTGCAGACGATGGAAGCCGACGAGACCACCGGCACCGGCGGCCCCAGCTCCCTGAGCGTGCTGTCCTGTGTGAGCGCTGCCAGCATCACGCTCTGCCTCTGATCCGGACAGGACGTCCAGGACGTCCGTCGAACCGGCACGGCGCCTGAGCCGTGCCACAGCTCCGGACGGTTCCTTCCCCCCTGTCCGGGGAGGGCCGTCCGGGGCTCACTCATCCGGTCATCCCACGTCAGGACGGGTATGACGACCCTCACCGAAGCCGGTGCCCCCGGCCCGGCAGCCGCGTCCGTCCCCCTGTCGCGCTCGACCGTCCGGCACTCCGTTCCCCGTTGCACGGTCCTGGCGCTCGTGGCCGTGGCCGCCACGGGGGCGAACCTGTTGCTGCCGGTCGCGCTGGGCCGGGCCCTGGATCTGCTGCTGGCCGGTGACCCGGACGGCCCGCGCCGGGTGCTGTGGTGCACCGGGCTGGTCCTCGCCCTCGCCCTGCTGGACGCCGTCGAGACCGTGCTCGGCGGGACCACGAACGCCCGGGTCACCGCGTGGCTGCGCCACCGGCTGGTCGGGCATGTGCTGGCCGTGGGGCCACGGGCCGTCGGCCGGTTCGGGCCGGGCGACCTGGTGGCCCGGCTCGTCGGGAACGCGGCCCAGGCGGGGACGGCACCCACCACGGTCGCCGCGCTCCTCGCCGCGCTCGCCGCGCCGGTGGGCGCGGTGGTGGCGCTGGGTCTGCTCAGCCCCTGGCTCGCGGCGGTGTTCCTGGTCGGCGCCCCGCTGCTCGCGCTGCTGCTCCGCGCGCTCGCCCGTGACTCCTCCGAGTGTGTGACGCGCTATCAACAGGCCCAGGGCCGTATCGCGGGTGGCCTGGCCGAGGCCGTCGCCGGTTTCCGCACGATCGCCGCCGCCGGTACGGCCGAGCGGACCGTCACACGCGTCCTCCGCCCCCTGCCCGAACTCTCCCGCGAGGGCCACCGGATGTGGCGCGTCCAGGGCCGCGCCGCCGCGCGAGCGGCCGCCGTGGCACCGCTCCTCCAGCTCGGCGTCGTCGCCACCGCGGGCGTCCTGCTCACCCAACAGCACCTGTCCGTGGGTGAGTTGCTGGCCGCGTCCCGCTACGCGGTGCTGGCGGCCGGCGTCGGCGTACTGGTCGGGCAGCTCTCGGGGCTGGTCCGTGCGCGAGCGTCGGCCCGACGTCTCGACGAGGTGCTGGCCGAGCGCGCGATCGCCTACGGCGAGCGCGGGCTCCCGGCGGCCGGGCGGGGGCGATTGGAGCTGGGCGGCCCCTCCGGGCAGAAGCTGCCGGGACTGCGCGCCCCCTTCGGAGAGGGGCAACGGGAACTGTGCGATCCCGCTGGAGAGGGGCTGGACTTGCCCGCCCCCTCCGGACAGCGGCGGCCGGAGCTAGCCGCCCCCCGCGGACAAGGGCGGCTGGAACTGCGCGACGTGACCGTCCGCCGGGGTGGGCGCACCGTGCTGGACGGCGTCGATCTCGTCGTACCGGCCGGGGCCACGGTCGCCGTCGTCGGCCGGTCGGGCGCGGGCAAGTCACTGCTCGCGGCCGTCGCCGGGCGGCTCACGGACCCGGACGAGGGGGAAGTACGGCTCGACGGCGTGCCCTTGCCCGAACTGGACCGCCGGGAGCTGCGCCGAGCGATCACCCACGCCTTCGAACGCCCGGCCCTGCTCGGCGAGTCCGTCGAGGACACCATCGCTTTCGGCGTCCCGCGCCCCTCACCGGACCGCATACGGGAGGCGGCCCGCGCCGCGCACGCCGACACCTTCGTCCGGCGCCTCCCGGACGGCTACGCCACCCCCTGCGCCGACGCCCCTCTGTCGGGCGGCGAAGCCCAACGCCTCGGCCTCGCCCGGGCCTTCGCCCGCGACAGCCGTCTCCTCGTCCTCGACGACGCCCTCTCCAGCCTCGACACCGTCACCGAGCACCACATCACCGAGGCGCTCCTCGGCCCCACCACCGTCGGCAGCCGCCTGGTCATCGCCCACCGCGCCTCCACGGCCGCCCGCGCGGACTCGGTGGCGTGGCTGGACGAGGGGAAGGTGCGGGCGGTGGGGCCGCATGGGGAGTTGTGGCGCGTGCCCGGGTATCGGGAGTTGTTCGGGGCGGGGGCCGGGGCCGAGACCGGGGTGCGGGGCGACACCGGCGGAGCGGAGATCGTCGACGACGACGCCGCGCCGCACGGCCCGCCGGACGGAGGGGGCCGATGAAGGGCAACCGGGAACGGCGAGGCTCTGCCGGCTCGCCGAAGGCCGACCGCCCGGCCGCGGCGACGGGCCCGCCGTTCCGGTGCTCCACCGCATCGCCCGATTCGACGCGGGCCCGGCACTCCACCGCATCGCCTGGCCCCCCTGCCGAGCCCGGAGTCACCGCCCCTCCCGCTCGACTCCCGGGCGTCACCGGCCCGACGCGACGACAGCCCCCCGACCCCGGCCTCCCCCGTCGCGGCCTCCGCTTTCTGCGGCGCCGCGCGGGGGTGGCCGTACGGCTGGCCCTGTGGTCCGTGCTGGAGACGGGGCAGACGTTCCTCATGGGGTACGCCCTCGCGCGGGCCCTCGACGACGGGTTTCTCGTGGGGCGGGCGGGGGCCGGGCTGGGGTGGCTCGGGGTCGGGGCGGTGGCGGTGGCCGTCGGGGCGTTCGGGACCGGGCGGGTGTACGGGTGTGTGGCGGCGCTGGTGGAGCCGTTGCGGGACCGGCTGGTGCGGGGGGTGGTCGAGCGGGGGGTGCGGGAGGCGGACGGCGGGGCGTTGTCCGGGCTGACCCAGCAGGTGGAGATCGCCCGGGACACCTTCGCCGGGCTGGTGATGGTGTCGCGCTCGTTCGTGTTCACCGCCGCCGGGGCGCTCATCGGACTGTTCTCGCTGGCCCCGCCGCTGCTCCTCGTCGTGGGGCCCCCGCTGCTCGCCGGCGTGGCCCTCTTCCTGGCGACACTCCGTCCGCTGGCCCGCAGACAGGAGACCTTCCTCGTCGCCGACGAGGCCCTCGCCGACCGTCTCGGCGCCGTCTGCCCGGGGTTGCGGGACATCACGGCGGCCGGGGCCGAGGAGATCGTCGCCGCCGACGCCGGCCGGTGCGTCGACACCGAGCACCGGGCCGCGCGCTCACTGGCCCGCTGGGGCGTCGTACGCGTCGCCTCCCTCGCGATCGGCGGCCAACTGCCCGTCGTGCTGCTCCTGGCCGCCGCCCCCTGGCTGCTGGACCGCGGAGTCACCGCGGGCGCCCTGATCGGCGCCCTCGCCTACGTCACCCAGGCCCTCCTCCCCGCCCTCCAGAACCTGGTCCACGGTCTGGGCGCCAGCGGCTCCCGGCTCGCGGTGGTCCTGCGCAGGCTGGCCCCGCCGCGCGAGCGGCCGCACCCCGCGAACACAGCTCCCGCGTCACAGCCAGAGCCGATCACCGACACCGCTCCCCCATCGCACCCGGCCACCGACTCCCTACCTCCATCCCGCCCCGCCACCGACCCCCCACCTCCATCCCGCCCCGCCACCGACCCCCCACCTCCATCCCGCCCCGCCCCCGACCCCCCACCTCCATCCCGCCCCGCCACCGACCCCCCACCTCCCGCACCCCGCCGCCCGGCCGCCGACGCCCTCGTCCTCTCCTCGGTCACCTTCGCCTACGGCTCCTCCGGCATCCCTGTCATCGACAACCTCAGCGTCCGCATTCCCCACGGCACCCACATCGCCGTCGTCGGTCCCAGCGGCATCGGCAAGTCCACTTTCACCGGGCTCGTCGCCGGTCTCCTGCGCCCCCGGCACGGCACCGTCCACTTGTGTGGGCAGCCGGTACCCGGCGGCACATCCCGCGCACACCGGGTGCTCATTCCGCAGGAGGCGTACGTCTTCAGGGGATCCCTCGCGGAAAACCTCGGCGAGCTACGGCCGAAACCCGTACCCGAGGAGGAGCTGTGGGCCACCGCGGAGGCGGTGGGGCTCACCGAGTTGATGGTCCGGCTGGGCGGACCGGCCGCCGAGGTCGACCCGGGCACGCTGTCGGCCGGGGAGCGGCAGCTCGTCGCACTGGCCCGGGCGCATCTGTCGTACGCGTCGGTCGTGATCCTCGACGAGGCGACCTGTCACCTGGACGCGGAGGCGGAGGAGCGGGCGGAGCGGGCCTTCGCCCGGCGGCCGGGTACGACCCTCGTGGTGGTCGCCCATCGCGTCAGCTCGGCCCGGCGCGCGGACCGGGTGCTGGTCATGGACGGGCGGTGCGTCGCGTACGGGAAGCACGACGAGCTGCTGACCCGCTCGCCGCTCTACCGGGACCTGGTGGGCGCCTGGTCACCCGTACCGACGCCTCGCCCCCATGACCCCCTGTCCGTCGGGACGCCCCTCAGAGCCAGCCCTCCCCCTGCGAGATCCTGATCGCGTCGATCCTGTTGCGCGCCCCGGTCTTGCGGGTGATCGCGGCCATGTAGTTGCGGACGGTCCCGTGGGAAAGGTGCAGGCTGCCGGCGATCTCCGCGACGGAGGCACCCTCGGCGGCCAGGGACAGCACGCTCAACTCACGGCGCGTCAGCGGCATCTCGGCGGCCTTGAGGAAGCCGAAGCCGAGGGAGTCGTCGATGAAACGTTTCCCTCGGGCGACCTCGCGTATCGCGGAGACCAGCCGCTCCGGCGAGCCCTCCTTGTCCACGTACCCGAGGGCCCCGGCTTCCGCCGCGCGCTTCAGCAGTCCGGGTCTGCCGGCGTGGGCGAGCACCAGGAGCCCGGGGGCGGGGCCGGCCGCGCCGCGCAGGTCGGCGAGGGGCGGGATGCCGACCGCGTCCGCGCAGTCCAGGTCCGCCGCGCAGACATCGGGGCGCAGGGACCGGACGCGCCCCGGCGCCATGCGCCACGGCGCGTCGTACACCGCCAGCTCCGGTTCCTGGCGGAGCCACTCCGCCAGCACCGACCTGACCAGACACTCGTCGTGCACGAGAAGTACCCGGATCACGTTCGCCCCTCCGCCTGCCGGCCGTCGTTTCCTCCGCCTCAGCGCGTGCCCATTGTTGGCGCCCCCGACCGCGCCCGGGCGCGAAGAACCAGCCAACGGGGTGCGTGGGGGCGCACTCACGGTGTCCGTACGCGATGCCGCGCATCATCTGGGGGGCATGGGCCGGGCGGGAGGGGGTAGGGCCGTTCCTCCACGGCACGGCGCTCGCCGTGCGCGGGTGGCCCCCAGGGTGGAGCCTTGACCCTGGGGCCGCCGCGCGGCCGTGCGAGGAGGTGGTCGGGATGTCCGACGTCCACGCGTCCCGGGAGCGGACGACCGTCGAGACCGCCCGCGTCGGCCATCCGCTGCTCTCGCTGGCGCTGGCCGCGATGATGGACGACGTCGGGGCCCACTCGGGCGCCGTCTATCTGCTGGCGCCCGACGAGCCGGTCCTGGAGATGGCGGTCATGGCGGGGCTGCCGAGGTCGTTCGCCGCGCCGTGGGAACGGGTGGGGCTGAGCGCGCCGGTCCCGGTCGCCGAGGCGGTACGGGGGCGGCGGCTGGTGTGGGTCAACGGTGAGGAGCAGATGGCCCGCCGCTATCCCCGGATCGCCGTGGTCCTGCCCTACCCGTTCGCCCTGGCCGCGCTGCCGGTGGCGACCCGCGACACCACGTACGGCGCCGTCTTCCTGACGTGGCCCGGCTCGCACCCGCCGGAACTCAGCGACCGCGAGCGGGACCACCTCACCTCGGCCTGCGACCGGCTCGCGATCCGGCTGCGGCGCGCGGAGGACGAGGGCCGGCCGGTGCTGCCCGAGCCGGACCTGTCGGCGCCGTCGGCGACCATGGTCGCCGGGACCCTCGGCACGGTGGAGGCGGCGCGGATGGTGGCGCGGCTGCCGTACGGGATGTGCGCGCTCGATCTGCACGGGCGGATCTCCTTCGCCAACGCGGCGACGGCCGAACTGCTGGGCGTCCCGGTGAGCGGTCTGCTGGGCACCCAGCTGTGGGCGTCCTTGCCGTGGCTCAACGATCCCGCGTTCGAGGACCGTTACCGGGCGGCGCTGATGAGCCAGCACGTGACGTCGTTCGTGGCGCTCAGACCGCCGAGCGACTGGCTGTCGTTCCGGCTGTATCCGGGGACTAACGGGCTGAGCGTACGGATCTCCCGGGCCCGCGGGGTCGCCGAGGCCGAGCACTCCGAGCGGCTGGAGGGCGACGGACCGGGCCGCCTGGTGACCATCAACCATGTGCTGGCGCTGGCGAGCGCGCTCACCGAGGCGGTGGGTGTGCAGGACGTGGTGGACCTGGTCGCCGACGAGATCGTCCCTGCCATCGGCAGCCAGGCCCTCCTGGTGCTCGGCTCCCGCGCCGGGCGCCTGCATGTGCTCGGGCACCGCGGCTACGCGGACCCCCACCTCGTGGAACGCTTCGACGGCATGCCGCTCAGCGCACCGATGCCCGGGGCGCACGCCCTCACCACCGGGGTACCCGCCTTCTTCGAGTCCCGTCGGCAGCTGGAGCACCTCTATCCGATGCGGCAGGACACCCCGGACGGGCTGAACGCCTGGGCGTATCTCCCGCTGATCGCCTCGGGACGGCCGGTGGGCACCTGGGTGCTCGGGTACGCGGAACCGCATCCGTTCCCGGCCGACGAGCGCTCCGTGCTGACCAGCCTCAGCGGCCTCATCGCCCAGGCGCTGGAGCGGGCTCTGCTGTACGACGCCAAGCACCAGCTGGCGCACGGGCTGCAGCAGGCCCTGCTGCCGCACTCGTTGCCGTCGATTCCCGGTATCGAGGCGGCCTCCCGCTATCTGCCCGCCACCCGGGGCATGGACATCGGGGGCGACTTCTTCGACCTGGTGCTCTCGCACGGGCGGGCCTCGGCCGTGATCGGCGACGTGCAGGGGCACAACGTGACGGCGGCGGGCCTGATGGGGCAGATACGGACGGCGGTACGCGCGTACACGACCGTCGGGCAGGCGCCCGAGGAGGTGATGAGCAGCACCAACCGGCTGCTGATCGACCTCGGTTCCGAGCTGTTCGCCAGCTGTCTGTATCTGCGGCTCGACCCGGCGCACGGGACGGCCGTCATGGCGCGGGCGGGGCATCCACCGCCGTTGCTGCGCCGGCCGAACGGGAAGGTGAAGGTGCTCGACCTCGCGGGTGGTCCGCTGCTCGGCATCGACGCGGCGGCGACGTATCCGACGACCGAGGTGGCGTTGGCCGAGGGGTCCGTGCTGGTGCTCTACACCGACGGGCTGATCGAGTCGCCGGGTGTCGACATCGAGGACGCGCTGGCCGATCTCGGGGAGCGGCTCGCGGCGGCCGGGGAGCGGCCCTTGGACGCGCTGGCCGACAGTCTCGTACGGGAGGTCGGGGCGGCGGAGGAGCGGGCGGACGATGTGGCGTTGTTGCTGCTTCGGGCGACTTCCGTCGGGTGAGGCGGCGCGCATCGGGCCTTGCTCCATCCACGGGTTCGTCGTGGCCGGGCGGGCCCACGCGGCGGAGCCGCGAGTCGATACAGCCCGCGCCCCTTACGAGGCGCGGGCGTCCCGGAAACACGAATCGGTCCGACCCTCCCGCCGGAGGGCCGGACCGTTCCACCTACCGGCCGGAGCCACTGTGGTGTGGCCGGTGGTGGGTCGTGGGCTCTACGCCCCCGGTGTCACTGGCCGCTGACCTCGGAGTCGTGGTCCACGCCTTCGCCGGCACCGGCTTCTTCCTCGCCGACACCATGCTCCTCGCCCGCACCGGCCTCTTCACCGGCACCGGCCTCTTCACCGGCGCCCGCGGCGGCAGCGTCGCCCGCACCAGCGGCGTCACCGGCACCGGCCGCGTCGCCTGCTTCCTCACCGGCACCGGCGGCGGCGCCACCGGCAGCCTCTTCACCGGCGCCCGCGGCGTCACCGGCACCACCGGCGGCTTCCTCACCGGCGCCCGCGCCGGCGTCGCCGAGGGTCGCGCCGACCGCCGCGAGGGCGGTGGTGACCGGCTGGAAGAAGGTCTCGCCGCCGACGGTGCAGTCGCCGCTGCCGCCGGAGGTCAGACCGATGGCCTGGCCGTCCTCGGTGAACAGCGAGCCGCCGCTGTCGCCGGGCTCGGCGCAGACGTTGGTCTGGATGAGACCGGTGACCGTGCCCTCGGGGTAGTTCACCGTCGCCTCGAGGCCGGTGACCTGGCCGTCGGCCAGACCGGTGGTGCTGCCCATGCGGAGGACCTGGAGGCCCACCGTGGCCTCGCCGGCCGCGTTGATGTCGACCGTCTCGCCGTTGCCGAGGTCGACCGTGCTGGCCGCCTGGGTCGCCGGGTCGTTGTAGTTGACCAGGGCGAAGTCACCGGCGCCGGGGAACGTGGCGGTCGCCGCGTCGACCGTGCCGATCGGCGCGCCGCCCTCCTCCTCGGACCACTCGGCCTCGGCGACACCACAGTGACCGGCGGTCAGGAAGGCCGGAGCGCCTTCCGCGTTGACGACGTTGAAGCCGACCGAGCAGCGCGCGCCGCCGCCGAAGATGGCGTCGCCGCCTTCGAGGAAGGTCTTGAACGTGCCGGCGGACTTCTTGATGGTCGCCATGCCCGAGCCGAGCGACTTGACGGTCGACTCGACGGTGTCCCAGTTCTCGCCCGTGACCGTGGAGTCGGCGGTGACCTGGATCTTGTTCGTACGGGGGTCGATCGCCCAGGCGGTGCCCGGAACGCTGGCCTCCTCCTTCAGCGTCGCCGCGCCCTCCTGGAGCTCGGACCAGCTGTTCTCGACCTCACGGACCTCCGCACCGGCCGACTGCGCCTGGATGATCACGTTGTTGTCGTCGCCGTCGATCTCGAGGCCGTCGATGACGTTGATGATGAGCTGCTGCTCACCCGAGTCGTAGTACGCGCCTGCGAACGCTTCGCCGAGCAACTCCTGCAGTTGGGAGGCGAGATCCCCGGCGTCACTCGCGGCGAGCGTCTTCGGGGCTGCCTCGTTCGACTCCGTCTGCGACGCCATGGCGTTCGGCAGGATGAGGGCCGCCGCTCCGATTGCCGCCACGCCGCCTGCCGCTATAAAGGCCTTACGCTTGGTGGCTCGTTTGTGACTCAACTCTTGACCTCCTGGGGACGGGGTCCGTACCGCCGTCCGGCGGGTGAACTGGGGGCGCCTGGTTGCCAGTTGGTACGCATGGTTCCGGTGGGGTGTTCAACGCCCCGCAAAAAGATTTCGATCTTCCATTTCGCAAAGTGCGGTACGGCTGCAGTTCGGGCCCCATTTCACGACTTCCCGCCCCGTCGGCCCGTTTGGGGAGCGCGCGTTCCCCCGCCCGGGTCCGCGGGAACGATGCCCGCATGACTCTCACACCCGCCGAGGCCGACAAGATCCTCGCCGCCAACTTCGCCCCCTGGGTGCTCGACCTGGGCCTCGCGGCCGTCGAGTTGGACGACGGGCGCGCGGTTCTGCGGCTGCCGTGGTCCGGCCGACTCGCACGGGAGGGCGGCGCCCTGTCGGGTCAGGCGCTGCTGGCGGCGGCCGACACGGCGACGGTGATCGCGGTGTCGGCGGCGCGCGGTGGCTTCGTACCGATGACCACGGTCCAGCAGTCGACGACCTTTCAACGGGCGGTCGTGGGTGAGGACGTGCTCGTCGAGGCGGTGCTCACCAAGCTCGGACGCCGGATGGCCTTCGCCGACATCTCCATGACGACGGCCGGCTCGGGCGAGCTCGCGGCCCGGGCGAGCACGGTTTACGCGCTCCTGGGGTGACAAGCACGCATTTCTGAGGCGAATGCGCACAACTTACCGGCCGGGCACCTACGTTAAGCCACCGGTCGACAGCGGTCCGTTCTCATTGTCGACCGGAAAACCGGCTTCAGGGAATCTCCACACCGAATGCTCAGCGAGGTCACGGCGAACGAGGGATCTGCACACCGGCCCCCGCCCGTCGTGCCTTTGGCGCGGACTGCCCCATTCGTTTTCCCGCTGGCAATGAACGACGTATGACGATGCCGCGATCCGTGTGAAGAAGCTGGCCCCAAGGCGTGCGCGGCTCTGCACGGATAAACCGTCATGGTCACCAAGTCCCCTGGTGGGAGGCCATGTTGATTGGATGTGCGCCGCGGCGATCTGCTTTGATCCATCGCACCGCGGGGTCCGCCAAGCTCTCGGAGACGAGATGTGGGGCACCCACGTGTGCGGCCGTCGTTCTGTCCCCAGAAGGGGGCCGCTCCCCCCTTATGAATAGCTATACGAAGGGAAGTTCCATCATGAACTCCACCCCCCAGGTTGAGACCGCCGAGATCTCGGACGCCGCCCTCGACGCCGTTTCCGGTGGCCTGTCCGTCAACGCCGTCGGCACCGTCACCGGCCTGGTGGACGGCATTGCCCCGGTCTCCGGCCTGGTCAACACGGCCGTCGGCACCGTCGAGGGTGTCACCGGTCTGAACACCGCCCCGGTCACGAGCCTGGTCGCCGGTCTCTGATCGAGCCCTTACGCCGCTGAGTCCCGGAACCACCTGACAGGTTCCGGGACTCTCGGGTGCCTGAAAGTCCTTTGTCTCACGTTGCGCAGGTGAGGGAAGTACCGTGCAGTTCCGCCAACAGGCCCTCGCCAAACTCCAGTCACCGGAGGACCTCGACCTGCCGGTGCGCTTCGCCCGCCCGCAGGGCTGGCTGGTGCTGTCCGTGACGGTGGTCGCCATGGCCGCCGCGTCCGTGTGGGCCGTCACGGGTTCCGTCGCGTCCACGGTCGGCGCACCCGCCGTCCTCACCCACGGGCAGGGCAGTTACGTCCTCCAGAGCCCGGTCGCCGGCCAGGTCACCGCCGTGCTCGCGAAGCAGGGCGAGCGGCTGCCCGCCAGGTCCCCGGTCCTGAAGGTCGCCACGGCCGAGGGCGAGACCGTCGTACGGTCCGTCGCGGCCGGCCGGGTCTCCGCGCTCGCCGCCACCATCGGCCAGATCATCTCCACCGGCGCCGATGTCGCGGCCATCGAGAAGGTCGCGGGCGCCGACGACCCGCTGTACGCCACGGTGTACGTCCCCGCCGAGAACGCCGCGTCGATCCCGGAGAACGCCGCCGTGGACCTGACCGTGCAGTCGGCGCCCACCCAGCAGTACGGCGTGCTGCGCGGCCATGTGAAGAAGGTGGACCGCACCGCGCAGACCCCGCAGTCGATCGGCGCGTTCCTCGGCGACAGCCAGCTGGGCGAGCAGTTCACCAAGAAGGGCCGGCCGGTGGCCGTCACCGTACGGCTGGACCGCGAGGCGTCGACCGAGTCGGGCTACGAGTGGTCCTCGCAGGACGGGCCGCCGTTCGAGCTGACGTCCATGACCATGGCCACGGGTTCGATCCGCATGGCCGACGAGCGTCCGATCGATTGGCTGCTCCCGTGACTTCATCCATCGATTGGCCGCTCCCGTGACCCCCACCCAGGACACCGCACAGCCTCCGACGCGCGGCAGACGCAAGGCCGCCCCGCAGAGGCGCCCAGTGCCCAAGGGCAGGCAGAAGACCGTCCGCACGCCCACCGTCCTCCAGATGGAGGCCGTGGAGTGCGGCGCCGCCTCCCTCGCCATGGTCCTCGGCCACTACGGACGGCACATCCCGCTGGAGGAACTGCGCATCGCCTGCGGTGTCTCGCGGGACGGCTCGCGCGCCAGCAACCTCCTGAAGGCGGCCCGCAGTTACGGCCTGTCCGCCAAGGGCATGCAGATGGACGTGGCCGCCCTCGCCGAGGTGAAGGCACCGGCCATCCTGTTCTGGGAGTTCAACCACTACGTCGTCTACGACGGCATGGGGCGCCGCTTCGGCCGGCGCGGCGTCCACATCAACGACCCGGGCAAGGGCCGCCGGTTCGTGCCGATGGAGGACTTCGACTCCAGCTTCACGGGGGTCGTCCTGGTCATGGAGCCGGGCGACGACTTCAAGAAGGGCGGCCGCAAGCCCGGCGTCCTGGGCGCGATGCCGGCCCGGATGCGCGGCACCTCCGGCACGCTGCCCGCCGCCGTCCTCGCGAGCCTGCTCCTGGTGGCGGTCGGCGCGGCCGTACCCGCGCTGAGCCGCACGTACATCGACATGTTCCTGATCGGCGGCCAGACCTCTCTGCTGGGCGTGCTGTTCGCGTCGATGGGCGCGTGCGTGCTGCTGACGGTCCTGCTGACCTGGCTGCAACAGGCGAACCTGTTGCGCGGCCGCCTGATCTCCTCCACCCTGTCCAGCGCCCGCTTCCTGCGCCATCTCCTCCGCCTGCCCGTCACCTTCTTCTCCCAGCGCAGCCCCGCCGACCTCGTCCAGCGGCTCCAGTCCAACGACGCGGTCGCCGAGACCCTGGCCCGCGATCTCGCGGCCGCCGGTGTGGACGCGGTCGTGGTCGTCCTCTACGCCGTACTCCTCTATACGTACGACCCGCAGCTCACCTTCGTCGGCATCGCGGTGGCGCTGCTGAACGTGGTGGCGATGCGGGTGGTGATCCGGCTGCGCGCGACCCGTACGGCGAAGCTGCGGGCCGACAGTGCCCGGCTCACCAACACGGCGTACACCGGTCTCCAGCTGATCGAGACGATGAAGGCGACCGGCGGCGAGGAGGGCTACTTCCGCAAGTGGGCCGGGCAGCACGCCACCACGCTGGAGGAGCAGCAGCGGCTCGGGGTGCCGAGCGCCTGGCTGGGGGTGGTCGCCCCGACCCTCGCCACGCTCAACAGCGCGCTCATCCTCTGGATCGGCGGCATGCGCGCGGTCGAGGGCCACATATCCGTCGGTCTGCTGGTCGCCTTCCAGGCGCTGGTCACCCGGTTCACCGCGCCCATCACCCGCCTCAACGGCGTCGCGGGCCGCATCCAGGACTTCGCGGCCGACGTGGCCCGCCTCAAGGACGTGGAGAACTTCCAGGCGGACCCGCTGTACGCCCGCCCGGACGCCGCCGAGTCCACCCGCCGGCTGCACGGCCACGTCGAGCTGGAGAACATCACCTTCGGCTACAGCCCCCTCGACAAGCCCCTGCTCACCGGCTTCGACCTCACCGTGGGCCCCGGCCGGCAGGTGGCGCTGGTCGGCGGCTCCGGCAGCGGCAAGTCGACGGTGTCCAGGCTGATCTCGGGCCTGTACACCCCCTGGGAGGGCGTGATCCGCATCGACGGCCGGCGTCTGGAGGACATCCCGCGCGGCGCGCTCGCCGCGTCCGTCTCCTTCGTCGACCAGGAGGTCTTCCTGTTCGAGGGCACGGTCCGCGACAACGTGGCCCTGTGGGACCCGTCGATCCCGGACGAGGCCGTGGTGGAGGCGCTGCGGGACGCGGCCCTGTACGACGTGGTGACCCGCCGCCCTGGCGGTATCAACAGCAGGGTCGAGCAGGACGGCCGCAACTTCTCCGGCGGTCAGCGTCAACGCCTGGAGATCGCGCGGGCCTTGGTGCGCAGGCCCAGCATCCTGGTCCTCGACGAGGTGACCAGCGCGCTCGACGCGGAGACCGAGCTGACCGTCATGGACAACCTCCGCAAGCGCGGCTGCGCCTGCGTGGTGATCGCCCACCGGCTCAGCACGGTCCGCGACAGCGACGAGATCGTCGTCCTGCAACACGGCACGATCGTGGAGCGCGGCCGGCACGAGGAACTGGTGACACGCGGCGGCGCGTACGCCCAGCTGGTCAGGGAGCGATGAGATGACCTCCGTCCACGACGGTTACGGGGACCAGGGCGGTCACGGGGGCCAGGGGGGCCACAACGGGCCCGGCACGCCCGGCGGTCACGAGGGCGACCTCGTCCTCGGTGCGCTCGGCGCCATGGGCACGCCCCTCGACTGCACCGGCCACACCCGCCTGGACCTCGAAGGCCCGCAGGTGCTGTGGCTGGTGGCCTCGGGCGCCCTGGACCTGTTCGCGGTCGACGCCGTCGAGCAGGGCCACTGGCACCACCTGGGCCGCCTCGAAGCGGGCTCACTGCTGCTCGGCCCGGTCGCCGGACCCCAGCACACCCTGGTCGCGCGCCCGCTCCGCGACTGCGTGGTCCGGCGCATCGGTCTGCGCGAGCTGTACCAGCAGGCGGGCACCGAGACCTGGTCGTACGACGAATGGGGCAACGCCCAGCTGGTGCCGCCGCAGACGAGCCCGCTGGAGTACGCCCTCGCCCTGGGCGTCGGCCGTGGCCTGTCGATCCTCTTCCAGGCGCCGATGGCCACCGAGCAGGCCGCCGCGCTCACCGACGACGACGTGTTCTGGATGCAGGTGCCGCCCGGCAGCGTCCAGTACGGCTCGCTGTACGGCGCGGAGGCGGCGGCCGATCTGCTGATGGACCCGGGGGTCTGGCAGAGCATGGTCGACCAGCAGTACCGGCTGCTGGCCACGCTGGACCGCTGGATCGAGCAGTTGGAGCGCACCCACGAGGACCGGACGGCCGCGGGCATCAAGGCCGGTGAGGCCGTACGCGTCCAGGCCGACCGCACGCTGCTCGCCTCCATCGGCAAGTCCTCCGCGGGCCGGCGTACGACGGCCGCCGACGCGGACGCCACCTACGCGGCCTGCAAGGTCGTCGCCCAGGCGGCCGGGATCGCCCTCTCCGAGCCCGCGCAGAGCGGCACCGAGAGCGACCGGCTCGACCCGGTGGAGCGCATCGCACTCGCCTCCCGGGTCCGGGTCCGCGCCGTACGGCTCACCGGCAACTGGTGGCGGGAGAACGTGGGCCCGCTGGTCGGGCACCGGGCCCTGTCCGGGGCGCCGGTGGCGTTGCTGTGGCGGCGCGGCGGCTATGTGGCCGTGCAGCCGTCGTCCGGTCGGGAGACGCCGATCGAGAAGGCGAACGTGGCGGAGTTCGAGCCGCGTGCCGTGATGTTCTACCGCCCGCTGCCCGAACGGGTACCGACCCCGCTGCGCCTGATGCGCTGGAGCCTCCACGGCACCGGCGGTGACATGACGGGCCTGCTGCTCAGCGGCCTGGTGACGGTCGCGCTCGGGTCCCTGGTCCCGATCGCGACGGGCAAGATCCTCGGCGAGTACGTGCCGAAGGCGCAGGAGGACCTGATCGTGCAGGTCTGTCTGGCGATCATGCTCTCGAGCGTGGTGTCGGCCGCGTTCCTGCTCCTCCAGAACCTGACGATCCTCCGTATGGAGGGCCGTATCGAGGCGACCCTCCAACCGGCGGTCTGGGACCGTCTGTTGCGGCTCCCCACGAAGTTCTTCGCCTCCCGCTCCACCGGTGAACTGGCGAGCGCGGCCATGGGCATCAGCGCGATCCGCCGCACCCT
Source organism: Streptomyces sp. DSM 40750 (assembly GCF_024612035.1). GTDB lineage: Bacteria > Actinomycetota > Actinomycetes > Streptomycetales > Streptomycetaceae > Streptomyces. The sequence goes on along the minus strand of NZ_CP102513.1, from coordinate 10,144,969 downwards.
GGCCGGGGTCGGCCCGGTGGTCGCCCAGTCGGTGACCGTCGGTGCCGTGAACCTCGGTCTGCTGCTCTGGTACAGCGTGCCGATGGCGCTGGCCGCGATCGGCATGCTCGTGGTCGTGGCGGCGGTGTTCCTCGGGCTGGGCCTGTGGCAGGTGCGCTGGCAGCGCCGGCTGGTGGTCCTGAGCAACAAGCTGAACAACCAGGCCTTCCAGACCCTGCGCGGCCTGCCGAAGCTACGGGTGGCGGCCGCCGAGAACTACGCGTACGCGGCCTGGGCGGGCGAGTTCGCGCGCAGCCGGGAGCTCCAGCAGAAGGTGGGCGGGATCAAGAACCTCAACACGGTGCTGGGCGCGGTGTACCTCCCGCTGTGCACCCTGCTGATGTTCATGCTGCTGGCGGGCCCGGCACGGGGTTCGATGTCGGCGGCGGAGTTCCTCACCTTCAACACCTCGGTGACGATGCTGCTGACATCGGTCACCCAGCTGACCGGGGCGTTCGTGTCGGCGGTGGCCGTGCTGCCGTTGTTCGAGGAGATCAAGCCGGTGCTGGAGGCGACCCCGGAGGTCCGCACGGCGAGCACCCGCCCGGGTGTGCTGTCGGGCGGGATCGAGGCCCGCCGGCTGTCCTTCCGGTACGCGGACGACGGCCCGTTGGTGCTGGACGACGTGTCCTTCGGCATCGAACCGGGCGAGTTCGTGGCGATCGTGGGCCCGAGCGGCTGCGGAAAATCGACTCTGTTGCGCCTGCTCATCGGCTTCGACAAGCCGGTCTCCGGGAGCGTCCTGTACGACGGCCAGGACCTGGGCGCCCTCGACCAGTCCGCCGTACGCCGTCAGTGCGGGGTCGTCCTCCAGCATGCCCAGCCGTTCACCGGATCCATCCTGGACGTCATCTGCGGCACCGAGCCGTTCACGCCCGAGGAGGCGATGGCGGCGGCCGAGATGGCGGGGCTCGCCGAGGACATCAAGCGCATGCCGATGGGCCTGCACACCATCGTCCAGGGCAACGGCGCGATCTCCGGCGGCCAGCGCCAACGCCTGATGATCGCCCAGGCGTTGATCCGCCGCCCCCGCATCCTCTTCTTCGACGAGGCCACCAGCGCCCTGGACAACGAAACCCAGCGCACGGTCATCGAGAGCACCCGCACTCTCAACGCGACCCGCATCGTCATCGCCCACCGCCTGTCCACGGTCATGGACGCCGACCGGGTGGTGGTCATGGAGGACGGCAAGGTCGCGGAGGTGGGGCCGCCGGACCGGCTGCTGGCGAACCCGACCGGCCGCCTGCACGAGCTGGTGCGACGCCAGATGGCGTGAGCGACGTCCCATGCGGCCCGCCGTCCCGGCGTCCGGCTGCGCGGCGAGGACCACGGGGTAATTGGGGGACTTTCCCCCATGCGCCCGGTGTACGCGGCAGGCACATTGGTGGCCACGTTCCAGCACGACGTGACCACGCGTGCGCGACCGAGGGGAAGTCGATGGGCAGAAAAGCGTTACTCCGGGTCATGATGGTCGCCGTGATGGCGGGTTCCGCGGTGACCTTGACCGCGGGGCCCGCGAGCGCGGCCACAGGGGTGTCCGTGAGCGGGGGTGATGTGATCGTCAACGCGGGGTCGGGCGTCGCGAACAACATCACGGTCTCCCTGTCGGGAAGTTTCGTCGTCATTCAGGACACCGCCTCCACCTTGACGGCCGGCATCGGCTGCTCGGTTCAGATCAACGGCTCGGTGGCCTGCCAGGTCGGCAGCTTCGCCACGGTGGTGGTGAACGCCGGGGACCTGAACGACCGGATCACCAAGACCGGCAATGTCCGGGGCAATCTGAAGGGCGAGTCGGGCAACGACGTCATCGGCGGCGGCCCCAGCCCGGGCAGCAACATCCTCAACGGCGGGGCGGGCAACGACACCCTCAACGGCGGCCCCACCTTCGACCTCCTCATCGGCGGCCCCGGCGCCGACACGCTCAGCGGCGGGGGCGGCAACGACATCGCCAGCTACTTCGAGAGCGGCTCGGGCGTGGTCGTCGACATCGACAACGCCGCCGACGACGGCGTCGGCGGCGAGGGCGACAACGTCCGCACCGACGTGGAAACCGTCTACGGCAGCGAGTTCAACGACACGATCACCGGGAGCGCGTCGAACGACATCATGCTCGGGTACGGGGGCGACGACCGGCTGGTCGGCGGGGCGGGCAACGACAGCCTGGCCGGGGACCTCGTCCCGTCGAGCAGCGGCCGCACCGGCGCCGACACCCTGGTCGGCGGTCCCGGGAACGACACCCTCGACGGCGTGGACAACATCCTGGGCAACGACAGCGTCGACGGGGGCGCCAACACCGACACCTGCACCGCCGACACCAGGGACACCAAGAGTCTCTGCGAGGCGTGAGAAAACGCCGCACGGGACCAATTCAGGGATACACGGGACCATTTCAGGGGCGCGGTGCCGAGCGCGCCGGAGTCACGGCCCGTCCGCGTACCGGCGAGCCAGGCCGCGCAGGGCGGTCCGGCTGCTCTGGCCGGTGCGGTGGCGGAGACTCGCCAGGTGTTTTTCCACGGTGCGGGGCGAGAGGAACAGCTGCTGGGCGATCTCCTGGTTGCCGAGCCCCCGGCCGAGCAGGCGCAGCACCTCGTACTCCCGGGCGGTCACCCCCGTCCGCCGCAGTTCCGGCGGGATCGTGTCATGGCCCTGGCGCCGCCGGGGCACGGGAGAGCCCGCTTCCCGTAACAGGGCGCGGCAGGCCGCCGACATCCGTGTCGTGCCCCGGTCGTGGAAGAACTGCTCGGCGGTGCGCAGCCACTCGATGGGCCGCCCCCAGTCGTCGGTGAGCGCCGCCTGGGCACCCAGGCGCAGACACAGGTGACGGGCCATGGGGATGGTGTCGGTCCCGGTCAGGGCTTCCTCGGCCGCCTTGGCGGCCTCGGCGGCCCGGCCTTCGCGGCCCAGCAGCACGGCCCGGGACCATCCCACGAAGGGCCGGTCCCAGTGGACCTGGGTGAGCCGGTCGGCGACCACCCCGTCCAGCTCCGCCCAGCCGGCCGCGCCCCGTACGGTGCGCAGGAGCAGGTACGGGCCGAGGAAACCGATGACCCCGCGGGTGCTGGGCAGTGCCCGCATGGTCCGGTCCGCCTCGGTGAACTCGGCCATGGCACGGTCGGGTTCCTCCAGCAGCAGGGAACACACGCCCCGGGCCCAGCCCCACACCGAGGTGTCGGCGTAGCCCCAGACCGCTCCGGCGCTCCGCCCGGCCAACGCGGTCTCCAGGACGTGCAGCGCGGCCTGGAGTTTCTCCCGCTCGCCTCGGGAGGCGGCGATGACGGCGTCCATCGCGACACCGATCAGCTGCACCTCGCGCAGCCGCAGCCTGCCGGCCGTCGTGCGGAGCCGCCCGACGTCCTCCAGGGCCCCGTCCAGGTCGTCGCGCAGCACATGAGCCTGCGCCAGATGCGTGTCGGCCCAGGCCGTGAGGAGCACGGCACCGGTCTCCTCGGCCGCCTTCCGTGCTGCCAGCAGCCGATCGGTACCGGTGAACCGGATCCGGTCCAGCGCGCCGAGTTCCAACAGGCCGCGTATCCGCCAGACCGGCAGCGCATGGGCCTCGGCCGTGGCCACCAGACGTTCGAACACCTTCTCCGCCTCGGCCAGGTCGCGGGGCCGCAGGCAGTACCCGAGGATGTTCAGCGCCTTGCAGCTCACCTCCGGCAGTCCGACCGCCTCGGCGGCGGCCAGGGCCCCTTCGGCCAGGACCCGGGCGCCCTCCAGCCGGTCCGGGCGCTGTGAGCTGAGCACCAGGTGCGCCGCCACGGCGTCCAGGGCGGCTCGGGACGCCGCGTCGGGCTCGGCGCCGAGCAGTTCCCGTGCCCGGCGCACGGCGGTCAGGCCTTCCTCCCACTGCTGGGCGGTGGCCGCGGCCCGGGCCCGGGTCAGGAAGCCCGCGGCGCGCCGGGCGGAAGGCGCGCCGCACGCGATCAGGACACGGTCCAGCCGGTCGCCGAGCTCCGGGACGCGCTGGACGTCGCCCGTCAGGACGAGTGTCCCCAGCAGTTCCTCCAGCAGCCGGGCCACTGTCTCGGGCGGTGCGTCCGTGGCATCGGCGGTCAGTTCCAGGCCCCGGTCGAGGAGTTCCACCGCGGTCAGCAGCGCGCCCCGTAAGACCGCCTGCCGGCTGGTTCGGGTGAGCAGCACAGCCGCCCGGGCCTGCTGCCCGCCTGCGACGCACAGCTCAGCGGCCAGGCGGTACAGGTCGTCGCCCGAGCCACCGCCGAGCAGACCTTTGGGCTCCCCGCCCCGGTCGGGGGCGGCGGCCCGCGGCTCCGGCACCGCCGCGTCGGCGGCCTCGATGGCGTCGGCGGCGGCGAGACAGAGCGCCGCCCGCTCCGCGGGCAGCAGCCGGTGGGCGATGGCGTCGGCGGTCAGGGCGTGGCGGAAGGAGTGCCAGCCGGGCTCCTCCGCGGTGGCACCGTCGGTGACCAGGTGGGCCCGTGCCGCATGTCTCAGCTGGCGGAGCGCCGTCATCCGGTCGAGCCCGGCGACACGGGCGGCCACGTCCACGGGGAACCGCCTGCCCAGGACCGCCGCCGCTTCCAGGAGCGCGATCCCGGGCGGTTCCAGGTGGTCCACGCGCTGGAGGACGGCGGCGGCGACCGTCGTGGGTACGCCGGCGTTCAGCGCGCCGGTCACCGTCCAGCCGTCGTTCCGCGTCCCGACGAGGCTGCCGCTGTCGACCATGGCGCCCAGCAGTTCCTCCACGACGAAGGGGACGCCCTCGGAGACGGCGTGCAGGCGGTCCAGTACGGCCGCCGGTACCTTGCCGGCGTCGTCGTGGCCCAGACAGCGGGCGGCCAGTTCCGCCGTGTGGGCGGGCCCGAGGCGCGCCAGGCGCAGTGTGCGGGCCGCACGGCGGGATACCGCGGCCTCGGCGAGGTCGAGGGCCGGTCCGGGCCCACCGCGCAGGGTGGCCAACAGGACGGCCCGCTGGCCGGGGAGGTTGTCCGTGAGGTAGTCGACGATGGTGAGCGTGTCGGCGTCCGCGTCGTGCAGGTCCTCCAGCACCAGTACGCAGCCATGGGTGCGTCCGAGGACGCCCAGGAGCCGCAGCACCGCCTCGGCGTAGCCCACCAGCGGCGCGCCGTCCTCCGGCGCCAGCCCGCACAGCCGTGACAGCAGCGGCTCGTAGGGGCCCAAGTCCCCGTCCCCCGGTGCCCCTTCACCGCGCAGTCCGGAGAACACGGCCTCCGCCAGCGGGCGCAGCGGCACCGCGCGCCCGGCCGACGCGGCCCGCCCGCGCAGCACCCGTGACCCGGTGCGCGCGGCGGCGGCCACGGCCTCCTCCACGAGGCGCGACTTGCCGATACCCGGCTCGCCCAGCACGAACACCGACGAGCCCCGCCCTTCGCCCGCCGACCGTCCCACCTCGGTCAGAAGGTCCAGCTCCGGTCCTCTGCCGACCAGTGCCGGTGACGTCAACGACACTCGGGCCCCCTGCGCCTTCTTCGCCTTCTTCCGGGATGTCCCGGCCGCCCCCTCGAATGCTCCTTCGAGTCCGTACAGCGTAGTACCCACGAGTCACAAGGGACGCACAACTAGATGGGGGCTCTTCCCCCATGCCCCGGCAGCAGGCGCACGGCACCCTCTTCTCAGCAGGTTGGGGGGACAGGGCATGTCCGGGGGACATGCCCTGCTGCTGTTCTTTCTTCGATGGGGGGATCCCAATGCCTTCAAGGTCTTCGATGCCTTCAAGGTCTTCGATTCTGGTCACCGCCGGGCTTCTGGGTGTGGTCCTGACCGGATGCTCGTCGCTCACGGGAAGCCCGGGAGGGGGTGCCGGCACGTCGTCGACGGGTTCGGCAGCCGAGGGACCGGACGTGCCGACGTCCGCCCTGGATCTGGAGCGCGTGTGCACGGACGGGCTCGGCTACGCGGGGATGCCCGCCTACGACCGTACGAAGAAGACCGTGCATCCGGCGATGCTCATGAACAACCCCGGCGACAGCTGGTCACAGTTCGAGCCGCCCTCCGGCGACTTCCCCAGGGGCTGGATCCTCGGCTACGCGGACAAGCCGGCCGAAGCCGAGCTGGTCGTCTGCGTCGAACGCACCAAGGCGACCCCGACCGGCAAGGTGTGCGACATGGAGACCGATGACGGCAAGCCGCTGAAGATCCGCACGTACAACACCTCCTACCGGCTGAGGGTGGTCGAGGCGCGGACGGGCGAAGAACTGTACGAGCACACCGGTGAGGCCGAGTCCGACGAGTGCCCGGTGTACATCTTCACCTCGGAGGGCGAGGACAAGGACAAGTACTACAACGAAGTGCGGCCCAAGGACTACCGCAAGCGCGTCCAGCCCTTCATCGCGCCGTAGTCCTCATTCCGGCCGCCCCGCCCCCAGACCTCCCCTGGAGGAGAGTTTGTCCGCCACGACCACCACCGCCGTCGATCTCACGGGGCTCAGCGCCGCCCGCGGCGGTTCCCGTCGGCTCACCGGCCATCTCACCCGGCCCTCCGGGCCGGGCCCCTGGCCCGGCGTCGTCGTGATCCATGAGGCGCTGGGCGTCAATGACGTGATGCACCGCCAGACAGAGCGGCTGGCGAGAGCCGGGTACCTCGTCGTCATGCCCGACCTGTTCACCGACGGAGGGGCCGTACGCTGCCTGGTGCCGACCTTCCGGGCCGCCCTGTCCGGACGTGGCCGGGCCTTCCATGACATCGAGGCGGCCCGCACCCACCTCGCCCAGGATCCCGACTGCACCGGGCGGATCGGCGTCATCGGCTTCTGCATGGGCGGTTCCTTCGCCCTCCTCGCCGTAGGTGGGGGCGACTACGACGCCGCCGCGGTCAACTACGGCCGCCCGCCCAAGCATCTCGAACGGGCGCTCACCGGTTCCTGTCCCGTCGTGGCGAGTTACGGAGCCCGTGACCGTACGCTGAAGGGCGTGGCCTCCGGTCTGGAGGCTTCGCTCGACCGGCTCGGCGTCGTCCACGACGTCAAGGAGTATCCGGAGGCCGGGCACTCCTTCCTGAACGACGCCGAGGTCGGGGCACGCGCGCTACGTCCGCTGATGCGTGTCGCCGGAATCAGACCGCACCCGGAGTCCGCCGTCGACGCGTGGCGACGCATCGACGGCTTCTTCGCCACGCACCTCAAAGAGGGCGGCGTCGAAGGGGCGGCGGAGATGTGAGTCGGCTGCGGATGCGTCGTGGTTGCTCGCGCAGTTCCCCGCGCCCCTCAAGAACACCGGGCGCGCCCCTGCTTTCAAGGGGCGCGGGGAACTGCGCGACAAGCCCCCACCCACCCGCAGTCGGCTCACGGCTCCTGGCCACGGACGCCGTCCGACCGACGGACCACGGCGCCACGCGCACGCGCCCCCGGCTGCCGCGGAAGCAGGGCGACCGAGGCGACCGGAATCACGGCAAGGACCAGCCAAGGCACCGCGGCGGGCAGGCCGGCGTCCATCAGTGACCCGGCACCCGCACTGCCGGCCAGCACGATCAGACCGGACACGGACGACATCGCCCCGGTGTACAGCCCGAGTCGCCCCTCGGCCGCGAGATCGGGCACCCAGGCCCGGGCGGCCGGAGCCACCAGCATCTGCCCCACCGTCAACAGCACCACGAACCCGGCCGCGGGCAGCAACCCCGCCTCGCCCGTCCACTCGGCGGGCAGGGCCACGGCCACCACCCCGAACCCGGCGGCTATCAACAGCAGCCCCGCCGTCATGGACCGACGCAGGTCCAGCCGGTCCGCCACCCACCGCGTGACCGGCAGCTGCGCGGTCACGACGAGCAGCGAGGACAGCCCGAACAGCCAAGCCAGCGCCGACTGCGACCCCGTGGCCCGCTCCACCTCGTCGGGGAGCAGAAGGTACAGCTGGTTGTACGCCAGCAAGTACGCGCCGTACGCGCAGCACAGCGCCAGGAACCGGCGGTTGCGCAGCAGGCCGCCCAGACCGCCCTTCACCTCGATCCGCTCCCGGCCGGGGATGTGCTGCGGCAGCAGCCGGAAGTGCCCGGCGAGAACGAGGACGAAGACCCCTGCGCCCGCGAGGCACACCACGCGGTAGTCCACGGCCAGCAGCAGCGCGCCGATGAGCGGTCCGACGAACGCCCCGGCCTGTCCCGCCACCGTGAACAGCGCGAGCACGCTCGTACGGGGGCCGCCTCCCGACTCCTCCCAGACCACCGCCTGCCGGGCCACCTCGGACTCGACGGCCGGGGAGAACAGCGCCGCGGCGAAGCCGATCAGCAGGACCGATCCGATGACCGACCAGTCCGCGTCCGCGTAGCCGAGCCACGCGAAACCGGCGATCCGCAGCACGCACCCCGCCAGCACCACCGGCCGTACGCCGTAACGGTCGGCCAGCGCGCCGCCCACCACGAACAGGCCCTGCTGGCTGAAGGTCCGCAACCCGAGCACGAAGCCGACCATCCAGCCGGCCATGCCTATCGCCGTCCCGAGGTGCTCGGCGAGGAACGGCAGCACGGCGAAGAAGCCGACGTTGAAGGCGAGTTGGGTGAGGATCAGCAGCCGCAGCAGGGGGTTGAGCTTCGCCCAGGTGCCGCGGCGGGAAGGCTTGGCCGCGTTCCCGTCGGGCGCCTCGCTCAAGGCCCGCTCCGCGGCCGCCCCACTCCCCGTCCACTGTTCGGACGCGTCACTCGCCGTCCGCCCCACCGGCCGCTCGCTCGCCGTCCGCTGTACGGGCATGCCGCTCTCCGTCCACTTCTCCGACATGTCGTTCGCCGCCTGCTTCCCGGACACCTTGCTCGCCGCCTGCCTCTCGGACCCGACACTCACCGCTCACTGCTCCTTCGCCTCGCCCACCGCTTGCCTCTCGGGCGTCTCATCGGTCGTCCGCCTCCGGGGCGTCCGCTCGGTTTCCGCTCGGGCTCGGTCATCCGGTGTCTCCGACGGTGGTGGCGACGGCGGGCGTCGGTCGGCGTACGGCCCCGGCGAACGGGCGGCGCGGCCACCGCACCCCACCCGTCGCCGTCACGGCCAGCGCGCCCAGGAGGGCGAGTGCGGCGGCGGGGGCGAGTACGGCCCAGGGGGCGCGTTCGGCGTACGGCTGGTTCTCGGCGAGGAGGCGGCCCCATTCCGGGTCCGGCGGCTGCGCGCCGAGGCCGAGGAAGCCGAGGGAGGCGAGGGCCAGGGCCACACCGGGCAGCCGGAGCAGGACGTGGCGGATGACGGGTGGGAGGAGGGCGGGCAGGAGGTCACGGCGGAGGAGATACGTCTCGCCCGCGCCGAGCCCCTTCGTGGCGGTGATGTGCGTGGTGGCCCGCTCCTGTTCGAGCAGGGCCGTGGTGTGCGCGGCGAGCGGCACCCAGGCGACGGCGGCCACGGCCAGCGCGGGCGTCGCCGCTCCGCTGCCGGCGACGCCCGCGACGAGCAGGCCCGCGAGGACCGCCGGTAGGGCGTTGACGGTGTCGACGAGGGGCCCGGAGAGGCGGGGCAGCAGTCCGAGCAGGACGCCGGTCAGCAGTGCGGCCGCGCTGATCGCGACGGCCAGGGCGAGGGTGGTGAACGCCCCGTGGCCGATACGGGCGAGGAGGTCGCGGCCGAGCGCGTCGGTGCCCAACGGGTGGGACCAGGAAGGGGGTTGGAGCCGGGCGCCGGTGTCGAGGGCGAGCGGGTCGCGGGTCAGGCCGAGCGCGACGACCGCGAGGAGCACCGTGCCGTGGAGCAGGGGGGTGCGGCGTGGCGCGGGCGGCTTCGGGCGGTGCAGGGAGTGGAGCGCGCCGTCGCGGAGGGCCGGGCCGATGAGGAGGCGGGCGGCGAGGCGGGCGAGGACTGCGGCGAGGGCGGCCAGCAGGACGAGGGCGAGGGTGCCGGCCTGGAGGACGGGGAGGTCCTGGGCGATGGCGGCCTGGAGGGTGGTGCGGCCGAGGCCGGGTATGTCGAAGATCTGCTCGACGGTGACCGCGCCGCCGGTGAGGCCGACCACGAACAGGCCGAGGTTGGGCAGCAGTGCGGGTAGGCAGCGGCGTACGGCCTGGCGGGCGGTGGTCCGCCCGGGTATCCCGCGTGCGGCGGCGGCCAGCGCCCAGGGCTCGGCGAAGGCGCCGGGCAGCAGGTCGTCGAGTATCCGGCCGAGCAGCGCGCCCGCGGGCAGACCGAGGGCGAGGGCGGGCAGCACCATCCACCGCGGCCCGTACCAGCCGAGCGCGGGCAGCCAGCCGAGGTGCACCCCGACGACGACGGCGAGCACGGACGCGGTGAGGAACTCGGGCAGCGCGGCGAGTATCGCGGCCACGCTGCCGCCGCCGCGCCGCTCGTCGAGGCGGCGGCGCGCGCCCAGCCGCAGGGTGCGGGAGCAGACCGCCGCGGCCGTGACCGCCGCGACGACGAGCGCGGCGGCCATCAGCAGCAGGGAGACACCGAGGGCCTGGACGACGGACGGGGTGACCTCGGCGCCGGAGATCCACGAGCGGCCCGCGTCACCGCGCGCCAGCCCGCCGAACCACTCCCCGAGGAGCTGAAACGGCCCGGCGTCCAGACCGAGTTCGTCCCGTACGGCGGCCAGCACGTCCGGCGTGGGGTCGCGTTCGGCCGAGCGCGCCTTGAGGACCGTGAGCGCCGGGTCGGTGCGCGACAGCCACGGCAGCAGTCCGATGCCGCACAGCAGGGCGGCGGCGAGCAGGACGCGCCAGAGTGCCCGTATCAGCGCCGGGTCCCCGTTCCGATCAGAGTGCGCTCGTACGGGTCGAGGATCACGCCCTGTACGGAGGTGCCGACACCGGTGATGATCCGCTGGTGGACGAGCGGGACGGTGGCGTCGGTGCCGAGGATCGCCGCCTCGGCGTTCATGGCCGCCTGCTGCCGCTCGGCGGTGTCGGACTCCTTCTCGGCTGCGGCGACGGCCTGGTCGACCTTCGTGTCGCAGAGCAGTGCGAGGTTGTAGCCGCTGTCACAGGTGAAGTCACTGGCGAGGATGGAGACGGGGTCGCCCGTGTCGAGCAGGGAGTTGCGGGCGCCGACGAACGCGTCGAACTTCCCGGCGAGGGCGTCGCTCTCCAGCCTCGAGTACTCGCGGACCTCCAGTTCCACCTCGAACCCGGCCTTCTGGAGCTGCTGTTGCAGCACCTGGGCGACCTCGGGCAGTTCGGGCCGGTTGTCGTACGTGGCGATGGTCACCGAGGTGCCGTCGGGGTCGGCGGCCTCGGCGCGCCCGGACGGTTCGACGCTCCCCCCGCCTTCTGCCCGGGGTACCCCCATCGCGCTTCGCGCGCCCGCCGCCCAGGTCACGGCGGGCCCGAAGATGCCGGCGCCGGCGTCGGCGTGGCCCTCGTACACGTCCTTGGCGAGGACGGAGCCGTCGACGGCCTCACGGGCGGCGGCCCGGAGCCTCGGGTCCTTGAAGGCGCCGGTCCTGGTGTTGAGCAGGAGGCTGGTGGTGCGGGTGGTGGCCGTCTCGCGCCGGGTGCCCTCGTCGAGGGTGGACGCCTGCGACACGGGGACGGCCTCGGCGATGTCGACCTGGTCGGTGCGCAGGGCGTTGGTGCGGGCGGTGCCGTCGGCCATGAACCTGGCGTCGATGCCGGAGGCCTGGGCACGCCCGCCCCAGTACGCGTCGAAGCGGTCCAGGGTGGCAGCGGTGGTGCCCGTGACCTTGGTGACCTCGAAGGGACCGGTGGCCGTACCCACCGGGTCGACCCGCTTGCCGCCGTAGGCCTTGCCGGACAGGATCGCGAGGCCGGGGCTGGTGAGCCGGAGCGGCAGGGCGGGGTCCGGGTCCTCGGTGGTGATGCGCACCTGGCGGTCGCCGCCCGTCTTCGCGGCGAGCGAGATGCCGGTGAGCGCGGCGGTGACCGGCTCGGCCTCCGTGGCATGGGTGAGGGCGGCGGCGACGGTGGCCGGGGTGACCTCGCTGCCGTCCTGGAAGACGGCCTCGCGCAAGGTGAAGAGCCAGTTCCGGTCGTTCTCACGCGTCCAGGACTCGGCGAGCGCGGGGGCCGCGGCGCCGTTGGCGTCGAGCTTGGTGAGCCCCTCGGTGACGCCCAGCCGGCTGAGGAGGGTGGCGTCCTCGCCGTAGGGCGAGAAGTTCTCGGCGGGCGGGAAGGCGAGGGCCACGCGCAGCCGGGAGCCGTCGGCGGAGTCGTCCTCGGACGTGTCACCGCCCGAGGCGAAGCAGCCGGTCAGTACGGGGGCGAGGAGCAGGCCGGCGACGATGCGACGGCGGCGGGGAGAGCGCATGGTCCTTGGTTCTCTGTGGGGGGCAATGCGGGGGGCAATGTGGGGCCAAAGGTGGCCGGTGGGGCGGCCGATGGGGCGCGACGCAGCCTACATGGGAATGATTTTCATCTAGTGGGCGAGGATGCGGTCCCTCTTGGGCACCGGGATCTCGAAGTGCACGACCCGTTCCCCGGTCTCCTCGCGCTCGTCGCACACGGCCACCCCCTGCGAGAGCCAGAAGTCCTCGGCACCGGGCACCGCGGGGTCGGTGTGCAGATAGACGGAGCGGTAACCGCCGTCGGCCGCCGCGAAGTCCAGCAGCGCCGCGACCAGCCGCCGCGCCAGTCCGCGCCGCCGGTGCTCGGCGCGCACATAGACACGGCGCAGCTGGGCGGTCTCGCCGGACGGGTAACGCTTCGCGAGCCGACGGGGGTTGGGCGGATGGGCGGGACCGCGGGAGTCCAGCGCGCCGGTGGCGACGACCGTACCGTCCCGCCCGTCGACCGCCACCAGGAGCACATGCCGGTCGGGGGCGACGTACGCGCCGTGCAGATCGATGATGTCCCGGTGCCAGCGCGGCACATAGCCCGTGCCGAAGTCCCGGTAGACGGTGTCGAGCATCACCGTGCGGGCGCCGTCGAGGTCGTCGGGTCCTGCCACCCTGATGTCATAGTTATGCACCTGCGCATCATATGCAATAAGTGCGATCATCTTGATCGGGGCACCGATCGGCCGACCCTCCGCCAAGTGGTGAGGGGGAGCGCCCGAACGGCCGGTATACAACCGTGCGCCACCAGCCGCCGCACCGGACAGGCGTGTTGACGCGCCCACCGGGTACTCCGTCCGTCATGCGGATGAGCGTGGTGGATGTGGGATCGAACACCGTACGACTCGTGGTGGCGGACGCCGAGGGCGGTGTACCGCTGCCGGTGCACACCGCGAAGTGGCGTCTGCGGCTGTCCGAGGAGGTGCCGCACGGCGGGAACGTGCCCGACGAGGCCGTACGACGGCTGGCCGACGCGGTCGCTGCGGCGGCCCGCACGGCGGAGCGGTGGGGGGCGTCGGCCCCGCTGGCGTTCGCGACCGCCGTGGTGCGCTCAGCGCCCAACTGCGCCGAGGTGCTGCGTACCGTGCGCGCGGAGACCGGGGTACGGCTGTCCACCCTGCCCGGCGAGGTGGAGGCAGAGCTCACCTTCCTCGCGGCCCGGCGGTGGATGGGCTGGCGGTCGGGGCCGCTCGCGCTGCTCGACATCGGGGGCGGTTCGCTGGAGGTGGCCTTCGGGCGGGGCCGGCTGCCGGACTTCGTGGCGTCGCTGCCGCTGGGCGCGAACCGGCTGACCCATGAGTTCTTCCCTGGGCAGGACCCTCCGTCGCCCGACAGCGTCAAGGCGCTGCGCCGCAAGGTCCGCCATCAGCTGCGGGACGCCGCCGCCCGCATCCGCTGGGAGGGGCCGCGCACCGCCGTGGCCACCTCGCGCACCTTCCAGCAGCTCTCCCGGCTGTGCGGCTCCGCACCGGGCCGCCACGGTCCTTTCGTGGAACGGGAGTTGCGGCGCGAGGACCTGCGGCGCGCGATCGCCCGTCTCGCCCCTCTCCCCGCGGCCGAGCGGGCCGCCCTGCCGGGCATCTCCGCGCCACGGGCGACGCAGAGCCTCGCGGGGGCGCTGGTCGGGCACACCACGATGAAGCTCACCGGTCTGAAGACGGTGACGATCTGCCCCTGGGCGATCCGCGAAGGAGTACTGCTGCGGCATATCGAGGACGGCCCGGCGTGGTGGTCGGAGGTGACGCGGGACATCGAGGACACCGAGTCGGCCGGTTCGAACGCGTCGGGGGCGGTGCCCCTGCGTATCGCCGCGCCGGCCCGCTGACCTCACTCACTTCACCGACAGGAGCACTCCCATGACCCATCACGACAAGGGGAACCCGGACAACAGGCACGACAAGCACGACAGGCACGAGCCCGACACCGCCCTGAACGAGGTCCTGCACGAGGCGGAGCAGGCCGAGACCCGCGTCACCGACTCCGAGAAGCGGCGGCGCCGCCGGGGCGAGGCGGGCGACGCGATCACACCCAACGAGGAGGCACAGGAGGAGTCCCGGCACGACTACTAGCGCTCCGGCGGTCAGAGCCCTCTTGGAATGTCAATACGTGGAACGGGAATTCATCTTTTCGAGTGCTGTAGATCTTGCGCGGGACAGGAAAGGGATGGCCCGGCCCGTGCCGGGGTAGCTACCGGGATCGAATGCGCCCTACCCCTGACAAGGTGGAGCCGCCATGTATCCGGAAGCCCATGACCGTGCCGCGCCGCCGCCCGAGGGCGCGGCCACCGGATCCGGGTTCGCGGCGGCGAACCCGCACGCCCGCACCCATCGGATCGGCCCGTTCACCGTGATCGAGGTCTCGGGCGAGATCGACATGGCGTCGGCGGGCTTCGTGGCCGAACATCTGACGGCCGCCACCACCGGGGGCGCCGAGCCGGACGTGCTCGTCGACCTGCGCCGCGTCACCTTCTTCGACTGCTCGGGCCTGCGCGTGCTGTGCCGGGCCGAGGCCGCGGCCAAGACGCGCGGCGGCCGGCTCCGTCTCGTCTCCGACCAGCCCCGGATGCACCGACTGCTGCGCGCCGCCCGGCTGCTGGGCCGTTTTCCCCCGCTCCCGGACCTTCCCCCCGAAGCCCCTCCGCCGCCGCCTTCGCCGCAACGGCCAAGTCTCAAGTAGCAGTTCAATGAAACGATTGAAGGACCTGCGGCAGGCGCACACCGTTCCGGTCGACACCGGCGCGGAAGCCGAGCGATACAGAAGTGGAGACGCGCGAAGTGAAGTTCCTTCTCGAGGTCGAACTGGACAGCACGGACTGGGACGAGGGCACCACCGTCCAGGAGTTGGAGCGCATCCTGCGGTACTGGGGCGGCAACCTCCGGCACTGCGAGATCGAACCCGGGGACGGACAGCCCCTGTACGACTCCGGCCACCAGGAGGTCGGGCGCTGGACCATCACCTCCGGGTGACCGGCTGAGAGTCACCGGCGGTGATGCGGGAGTGGGAGTCACCGGCAGGTGATGCCGGGGGCCGGCCGGCAGCCCCACTCCGCTCGGCCGGCCCCCGGACGGGGATCGCGTGACACACCGCGACAGGGCTCGCGCTCCCCAGCCACGGGCCCTCGCTCATCACTCGCGGGACCACGCGACCCCGGTCTGTCGGCCGCGAAGCGGCCGTTCGCACGCGAAGCGGACGGCGCCTAGAAGGCGTAGAGGACGCTCGCGGCGGAGTCCTTCAGGCACTCGTTGGCGAAGGTGCGCTCGTACGCGACGCGCTTGCCCTGCCACACACCCTGGACGGTGACGACCACGGGGTCGTACTGCTTGCTGCACATCACCCCGGCTCTGCCGGCCAGGGCGTCGAGGTCCCCGCCGCTGCTACGGAGTTCGGCACAGGCACCGAGGGGCGCCGGGTGCGTGCCGGAGGCCTTCGGCGCACAGGTCAGGGTGACCGCGCGCTCAGGGGTGACAGCGGCCGCGCTCTCACCGTGGCCCATGGTCAGGACCAGGGCCGAGGGGGCGTAGAGCCCCGACGCGGCGGGCTCGGGGGCGGCGAGCGCGGACCCCGTGAGGGGGCCGCAGACGGCGGTGGCCGTCAAGGTGAGGGTCGCGGCCCAACGCGCGGTGTTCGGCATGGTGTGCATCCTTCCGCTCTGCGGGAATGTCCGGACGGCTTCGCCACATCTGTCGCGTATACGAAGCCTGTCCGGTCGGTGCCGGATCGGCGAGCGCGAGTCTGCCGGGTCCGACGCCGGAACACACATCGACCCCACAGGTTTCGGTAACTTTGAGTGTTCAATCAGTGGCGTGAAGTCACGGAACTCGACCATGCAAACCCCGAATCTGAGCGGTTCTTGATCGTTCGGTGTTTGCTGATGGCCAAATCTCCATGGCTGGGCAATCGGCCTGAAACATTCCGCTTCAGCTCGCGGCGGACTCCGGAAGGACCACCCCATGACCCCTTGCGTTCATGGAGCTGCGGAGTAATCGTCATTACATGATTACAACGGAGCAGAACGAGAAACTGCGCGGCTGGTTCGCCGGTCGGCTGCCCGACGATCTCTTCGAGAGCCTCGCGGAGGTGACAGTCGACCGCGAGGAGATCACCGTCGTCGGCCGCATCCCCGAGCCCCGGCTCACCGAGGGTGCCCCGGCCACTGAGCGGGCGGCGGCCGTCGAGGGCCGCATCCAGGAGTTCCGGGAACGGACCCGAGAGGACCGGATCGAGGTGGCCCGGGAGGCGGAGCACCGGTTCCGGAAGAAGGTCTCCTGGGGGGTGGAGTGCGGCGGCGAGCGCGCCCTGTTCACCCACATCGCCGCCCCCGTGATGACCCGGCTGCGCCAGCCCGAGCGCCAGGTCCTCGACACCCTCATCGCCGCCGGCGTCGCCCGCAGCCGCAGCGACGCCCTCGCCTGGTGCGTACGCCTGGTCCAGCGGCACACCGACGACTGGCTCACCGAGCTGCGGGAGTCGCTGGAGCACGTCCAGCGGGTACGGGCACAGGGGCCGGACACGACAGCCGGGAATGACCAGGCGCGCCCAGCACCGGCGGACGAGCCGACAGACGGACAGATGGATGATTCGTCCACCCAACCGCCGAAAGGTGGATGAAGCGCACCCTGGCGTCTGCTTGACGTGCGCTGGAGCCCCCTTGACCGATAAGTCCCCGACCACCGCGCGCTCCCCCGCCGCCCCGCCCCCGTCCCGCACGGAGGTCGAGTCGCACGGCGTCGAGGCACTTGTTCCCCGAACCCCCGCGCGGTGTACGGCCGCGAGGGCGCCCGCCTGGCCCGTACGGCCGACGTGCCGGTACCGCCGATCACCGGACCGGGGACACCTCCGGACACGACGTCACCGGCGCTCGTCACCGGGAAGAGCTGACGGCGGAGCCCCTGATCCGCCGTCAGCCCGACCTCGGAATTCCCTGCGCCGCATTCCGGCCATGTGTGTATGACGGTGGACGTGGTCCGCCGGGCTCGCCAGGATCGTCGGCGACGCGGGGCGTTCTCGACGGCGAGGGGCAGGTCGGACGGATGGCGAAGCACTGGGCGGACTTCCAGTACGAGATCTACCTGGGCGGGATGGCGGGGGCCGTACCACGGCTGCCCACCGATCTGACCCGGTTGGAGGAGCTGGCCGAGCATCGGCTCGGGGCCGGTCCGGTCGGTTATGTGGCGGGCAGCGCGGGTGACGGCAGCACCGCCCGTGCCAACCGGGCGGCCCTGGAGCGGCACCGGATCGTGCCCCGGCTGCTGCGGGACGCGAGCGAACGGGACCTGTCCGTCGAGGTGTTGGGCCGTGCGCTGCCCGCGCCGCTGGCGCTCGCTCCGGTGGGAGTGCTGTCGATCGTGCACCCGGAGGCGGAGTCCGCGGCCGCGCGGGCCGCCGCCGCGCAGGGCGTGCCGTACATCCTGTCCTCGGCGTCCAGCACGCCCATGGAGGAGGTCGCGGAGGTGCTGGGCGACGCGGAGCGCTGGTTCCAGCTGTACTGGGCGAAGGACCGCGAGGTCACCCGGAGCTTCCTGTCACGGGCGAAGGCCTCGGGGTACGCCGTGCTCGTCGTCACCCTCGACACGCCGTTGCTCGCCTGGCGGCCCCGCGACCTGGATCGGGCGTATCTGCCGTTCCTGCACGGCGTCGGCACCGCCAACTACTTCTCCGACCCGGCGTTCCGGGCCGGCCTCGCCAAGCCGGTCCATGAAGATCCGAACGCGGCCGTGCTGCACTTCGCGGGCATGTTCGGGGACCCCGGCAAGACGTGGCCCGACCTGGCGTTCCTGCGCGAGCACTGGGACGGGCCGATCGTCCTCAAGGGCGTCCTCCACCCCGACGACGCCCGGCTCGCGGCCGACGCCGGCATGGACGGAGTGGTCGTGTCCAACCACGGCGGCCGGCAGGTCGCCGGCGGCATCGCGGCCGCCGACGCCCTGCCGCGGGTCGCCCGGGCGGTGGGCGACCGCCTGACCGTCCTCTTCGACAGCGGCATCCGCACCGGCGCCGACATCTTCAAGGCCCTGGCCCTGGGCGCCCGCGCTGTCCTGGTCGGCCGCCCGTACGCCTACGGCCTCGCCCTCGACGGCCAACCGGGCGTGGAACACGTCATCCGCTGTCTGCTCGCCGACCTCGACCTCACTCTCGCGCTCTCCGGCCACCGCGTCCCCACGACGGTCGGCCCTGACAGCCTCGCCGACGGAACGGCGTAGTGGGGTGAGGGTGTCAGCCCTCCCGATCTCTCATGCGTCAGGGGGAGGGGCGGCGTGGGCGAACGCCGCCTCTGTGGCCCTCTACCGGCCCAGCCCCGGGAGAACGTCCGGAAGTTGGAGCGTGGTGAGGAGCGGCAAGGACCCGGAATCGGCCTCGGAGCCGGCCTCCGCCGTCGCAGCATCCCCGACCGAAAGGATCGAACCGCCCTGCTCGGCCTCTGGGGAGGAACTCGGCTCCGGAGAGCCCGACTTCTCCGACCCCGGCGCAGGAGAGGCATCGTCCGGCTTTTCGGAGACCGTCTCGGTCTCGGGCGTGGGCACCTCGGAGCCGGAGACGGAGAGCGACTCGGGGCTGGCGGTCACCCCGTCCGTGAGCCAGCGCTGCGTGTCGGAGTTGTCGCGGACCTTGACGACGACGTCGGCCTTGGGGTCCGTGGTGGTGGGCGCGACGGCGAGCCCCTCACCCCATCGGGGCAGCAACTCGCCCTGCACGCTGAAGTCGTAGCGCACGTCGTCGCCACGCTTGGAGTCCTCGTCGGCGCACATGCCGAGGACGACGACACCGGCGTCGACCTGGGAGTCCAGGCACAGCTCGGGGTTGGCGACACTGCGCACCAACCCGTCCTCCTCGTACGACCACTTCTGGGTCCAGTCGGAGTTGCACACCGCGAGCTCGGTCGAGGCACCCTTCTCCGCCTCGCCGCCCTGGATGTCGAGGCACAGGTCGGCGGCCTGGTTGCGCAGCCGGGTCTGCTGGGGTGCCGTGGGCCGCCCGGCACTGGCGGGCGGCGTCGGCGAGGCGGCGTCGCCGGTGTCCGGCGCCGTGGCGACGCCCCCGCTGGCACTGGTGGAGGCGGCGGGATCGGCACCGCTGCCGTCGTCCGACAGCAGCGCGGCCCCCAGGACAGCCGCGAGCAGCGCTCCGGAGGAGACGCCGACGGTGAGGAGGGCTCTGGGCTTGCGCGTTCCGGACGTGATCCGGCGGCGCTGCGTGGGGATCTGGGAGAGCAGGCGGTGCCGGCCGCCGCTCCCCGGGCGTCTCGAGTTCCCCTTCTGCGGCATCCGGCCGGGCCGGGAGTCGAGATAGCGCCGGGCGCCCCAGCCGAGTACGGCTTCGGCGACGACCCCGCCGAGCCCGCCCTCGAAATGACTGAGTTGTTCCGCGGCGTAACGGCAGTAGCGGCACTCGAGCAGATGCTGCTGGACATCCGGCAGCAGGGCGCCGCCGCGGCGAATCGGCACGTCGAGCAGCCGGTTGTAGAAGCGGCAATCCTTGGACGGCGCGAGTTCGCGATGGGCGCGGACGCAACCCTCACGGAATTTGTCGCGTGCCTGTTCCAGCGTGGCCGCCGCGCTGTCGACGTCCAGCCCCAGCAGACCAGTGGGTATGGTTATCATTTCGGCTTCTACTTCGGTGTGCCACAGCAGGCACTGGGCCACCGCCGGGAGGGCCTGGAAAGAGCGCTCGATGAGCTTGCGATTTTCGGGCGTCATGGACTTCGCCGCCCGCATACCGCGCCCACCGGCGGGTTTACGCAGGTCCGGCAGCACACCGGATACGCCCCCTTCTCCGGACCATTCCTTGACGGTGTCGCGCGCGGCCACCAGCAGCCGGGGCCGCAGGGCGACACCCGACTCGCCCCTCATCAGCCCGTCGAGCACCCGGTGGAAGGCGGTCGCGGTCACCATCGAGGCGACAGCGGACCCGGAGGCGAGGCAGATGACCGCGTAGTCGTACGTCGACTGCCAGTGCCGCGCCATCAACAGCGCGACAGGATCGCCGGTACCGCCCTCCGGCCAGCCTCTGAGCCGGGCGGCGAGAGTCTCGTCGGACTCTCCGGGAACCGGCCCGGGAGCGGGCGGGTAAGTGGGGCGGGGAGGCTGGGGGGTGTGCACAGAGCGGGTTCCTTCCAAGGCACAAGATGGCACACGGAGTTTTGACTCTCCTAAAAGGGCCCTGGATTGGTGCGTACCTTTTAGGCGGGCGCCGGGAAGCGGCCGGGGACCGAGCCGCACGATGACCGTCGTCCTTGAGCCTTTTGGGCCCTTCGGTGACCGGAAAAGCCAAGTGGCCTTTCCAGCCGGGCCATTGCCCATGCGCAGGAAGTTCACCCTTGCACAAGTTACTCGGGACTAACAAGGCACTTGGGCAACATCCGCATCACTAAAAGCAGGTCAGATGACCGGTACGAATGCTTCCGCTTCGCAGAACGAAGCCTTCCGGTTGTCGGATATTCAAGGTCTCAAGCACCCCGTGTGAACCGTACGCACACCCCGGTGGCCCGCGCACGCTCCCGCCACACAGGTGGTTCGTTGTTCACTGAAATCGGCCAACTCGGAGGCCCCGCGCGGAACGGCGGCTCTCCCGCGCGAAACGGGCCGCCGACCTTGTTCCTCCCGCCCTCGGTCGGCGGCCCCGGGGCCGGTTCCCTCAACACCCCCTGCGGGGTGCGGTGGTTGAGGCTCGTTTCACTCAGGTCACGGCGACCGGCCGGGGCGTTCAGATCTGCCAGGACCGCAGCCGGTCCGCCGCCCCGTAGACATCCGTCTTCCCGGAGAGCAGGTCGCGCGCGAGGTCCACGAGCGCCCCGTACGGCGGGTCGATGCCGACGCCGCTGACGAACATGTACGCCACGGCCGTCGCGCAGGCGAAGCGGGCGTTGGCGGCCGGCAGCGGCTTGAGCAGCGCGAGGGTGTGCAGCAGCGCGGCGGCCCGCCAGGCCGGGTCGGAGTCGACACCGAGGCGGGGCGGGTCGACGCGGTGCCGGGCCACGGCGGCGACCAGCGCGGAGAAGTCGTTGATGGTCGGCTGCTCGGGCATGACCTCTTCGTGTCGCTGGAGCAGCCAGGGCACGTCGATATGAATGACGGAAGCCATCGGTCAGACGGCCCGTCCTTCCACCTTGGCGGCGGGTTCGTCGTCCGGGAAGGCGGCGGCGAACTCGTCGGCGTGCGCGGTGAAGAACTCCCGGAAGGCCTCCGCGCCCTCCTTCAGCGCCCGGTGTCGCACTATGTCGGCCGCGGCCGCCTCGCGCACGAGCGCCTTCATCGACGTACCGCGCTCCTTGGCTATCTGCCGCAGGTCCTCAAGCTCGCGGTCGCTGAACTCCACATTCAGAGCTGGCATGCACCAACGGTACCGCGCGGGTACTTACCCGTAAATAGTCGCAGGTCAGATGGCACGGAGTGCGGTACCGAAGCACGGCGACCGACGCCCCGGAGGACGTCGGCCGCACAGGGGCACGCGAAGGACTCAGGTCTGGTCCGCCACGAACGACGCCATACGTGCCAGCGCCGCGTTCCAGTTGATCGTGTGTTCGTTGGTCGACCAGGACTGGATGTCGTCGATGTAGCAGAACTGGCCGACGCAGCCCTGGAGTTTGCTCTGCGCGTAGGGGTCCTGAATGCTCGAGTTCGGGCCGCCCGCGAGAGTACCGGCCGGCGGGTTGGGCTGGTCCGGGTCGAGCTGGTGGGCGTACCAGCGGCTGTGCTGGTTGCGGGCGTCGACCTCGCCGTAGCCGGTGACGTAGGAGATGTTGAGGGCGTTGCGGCCGAAGAGGTAGTCCATGCTCTGGAGCGCCCCCTCGCGGTACTTCGACGCCCCGCTGATGTCGTACGCCGTGGCGATGACGACCGCGTTGTTGAGGATCTGGTGGTTGGAGCCCCAGTCGTAGAGGTTGTTGTCGGGGGCGTACGGCATGCCGTACGGGTGGGCCTTCAGGGTGGCCAGGTAGCGGTCGGCGCCCTTGATCACGGACTGGCGGACCTTGTCGCGGCCGGGCAGCTTGTTCGGGACGGTCGCGAGGTCGAGCCGGCCCGCGGCGGCCGTGCGGGCCCAGTCGAAGCCGATCGGGCCGAAGATGTCGGCGGTGTGCACCGGTGAGCCGAGGACGTACTCCTGGAATGCCTTCTCACCAGTGGTGAGGTACAGCTGGGCGGCCGCCCAGTAGAAGTCGTCGGTGACGTTGTTGTCGGCGTAGGCGCCGCCGCCGATGCCGTCGCTCTCGGACGCGTAGACGGCGGGGTGTTCAAGTGCGGCCGCCCAGGCCGTGCGGGCCGCGGCGAGCGCCTTCGTCGCGAACGCGGGGTCGTACGGGCGGTACAGGCGGGCCGCCTGTGCGGCGGTGGCGGCCAGGTTCAGGGTGGCCGCGGTGCTCGGCGGGTGCAGTTCGCGCTTCTGCGGATCGTCGGCGGGCATCAGGGGCAGGCCGGTCCACTGCTCGTCGTGGATCTTGTGATGGGCCATGCCGGCGAGCGGCTGCCCCTTCGGCACCTGCATCTTCAGCATGAAGTCCAGCTGCCAGCGGACCTCGTCCAGCAGGTCCGGCACCTTGTTGCCGCTCTCCGGGATGGCGAGCGAGCCGTCGCCGAACTTGTCGGGCCGGCCGGTGCGTGCGTGCAGGGAGCGCTCGTAGGTGCTCAGCACCTCCCAGGTGGAGATGCCGCCGTTGACGACGTACTTGCCGTGGTCGCCGGCGTCGTACCAGCCGCCGGTGACGTCGAGCTCGTAGTCGCAGACACCGGGCTGGCAGGGCACGTCACGGTCGCCCTGGTTGGGCGCGACGTTCACGTGACCGGCGGCGCGGCCGTAGCCGGGGCGCAGTTCGTCGCTGATCGGGGTGCCGCTGCGCTGGGTGTAGTAGTACTTCAGCGAGTCGAGGCGGAGGCGTTCGTAGGCGGCCGGGTCGATGTCGAACGGGCGGCTGGTCTCGCCGTCGACGACCAGGGTGAGGCCGGTGCCGCGCTTGCGGTACGCGCCGAAGTCGATCGAGTGGACGTTCTGCCCGGAGGAGGCGTCGAGGCCGCGCGGGGTGGTCCGCCCCTGGGCGACCACGGCACCCGAGGCGTTCTTCAGCTGCCAGGGGAGCTTCGCCGTGGCGTCGGTGACCAGGGTGGCGTTCTTCGGCCCGGCGGGCAGATAGGCGACCTGGTTGACGCGCACCCGGGGCCCGGTGTCGGGCTCGTACACCTCCGGCGGCACCCCGCCGAGCAGCGACACGTCGTCCATGCAGAAGGTGAACGGGGCGGCGTTGCCGCCGACTTGGAAGCCGACCTGGCCCTGGGCGGTGTCGACGGGCGAGGTGAAGGTGTAGGAGTACGAGTCGCCCGAGACGTTCAGCTGCGGGCTCACCTCGAAGTAGGTGTCGTACGGCGCCGCCGACAGGCCGACGATGGCCCGCAGGACGTTGCCCTGGGGTGTGCCGGACGCGGAGAAGCTGAACCGGTACGACTCGCCCTTGACGAGGGTGATGTCGTTCTGGCCGACGGCGGCGTCCCAGCGGTTGGTGGTGCCACCGGGGATGTCGGCGCAGAGGCGGCCGTCGGTGAGGCCGGCGGTGACGTTGGCGGTCGTCCACCAGGGGGCGGTGGTGGTGTCGAAGGTGCCGTTCTTGACCTGTTCGACCTCCTCGGCCCGGGCCGAGCCGGTGGGCAGCGCGGTGAGCGCCGCCGCGAGGAGGGCCGTAAGGGCGAGCAGGGTGGTTCTGCGTCGTTTCACGTCTGGGCTCCTCGGGGAGGTGGCGGGCGCACAGCGGTGACGGGTGGTGGCACAGGGCGCGTGTGACGGATGAGCGTGGGAGCGCTCCCAGATGCGGAATTTTCCATGCTGTTAGAGACATGACAGCCCGTCAACAGTCCGGACGGGACTGGTTTCCCGTCCGGACCGAAGCGGCATCTCCACACGCGGTCAGAGTGCGAGAACGTCCAGCCTGCTGATCCGCACCGCGCCGCGCGCCTCGCCCGGATGGCGGCTCGTCAGCGTGAGCCGGATCCGGGTACCGCGCACGGGGGTGAACGTGATCACCGTGGGGACGTCGGAGGCCGTGGCCCAGTCGACCTTCACGTCCTCGGCGGGAACGTACCGCCCGCCGTCCCCCACCTCGACCTCGACGGCCTCGGGCAGCGTGTGCCCCGCGTCGACGGTGAAGGAGACCTCGACCCGGTCGACCGTCCCGGCCCGCCCCCAGTCGACCGACACCCAGTCCTCGGGCCGCGCCCCGCCGAACGCGGGCAACAGGGCCGTGGCCGCCTTGAGGAAGGCGTTGGACCAGCCGGTGGCGGGGTCGCCGTCGAGCATGGCGGCGGGGAGGGTGTCCGGGCGGCCGGAGTAACTGGCGTCGGCGTGGGGGTAGTTGACGGCAGGCGGGTAGTCGGGTGCGAATTCGGCGGCCGGGGTCGTCGACTTTCCGCGCGCCGGGGTGGCACGCAGGGTCGCCTTCCCGCCGCGCAGGCCGTCGACCCGCGCCGTCACCCTCACCGAGCCGGGCTGGGTCCCGGCCCGTACGATCGCGAGCGCCTTGCCGCCGAACGCGGTCCGGGTGACGGCCTGGTAGCGCTCGGCGCTCTCCTCGCGGCCGTTGTCGAGGCCGGCGAGGGAGCCTCCTCGTACGTCGAAGGAGATCAGATGCTCGGCGTCGGGGACCACCACTCCCCGGGCGTCGACGATCTCGGCGGTGACGAAGGCCAGGGAACGCCCGTCCGCCGCGAGGGACTCGCGGTCGGCGGTCAGGCGCACGGCGTGCGGCTGACCGGCCGTGCGCAGGACGTCGGTGGCGACGGTCCTGCCGTCCCGGCGTGCCACGGCCTTCAACTCGCCCGGGGCGTACGGCACTTTCCAGGTGAGGTGGAGCTTGCCCGCGCTGCCGTTGGGGCTGGTGTAGCTGCCGGGGTGGGGGCCGTCGGTGAAGGTCTTGTCGTCGCCGGTCGCCTCGGTGGTCTCCAGGTAGGGGCGGCCGTCGACGGTCTTCTTCTCGTCGAACTTCCGTGTTCCCAGGGACTTTCCGTTGAGGAACAGCTCGACGGTCTCGACGTTGGAGTACGCCCACACCTCCACGGTGTCGCCCTCGGTGTGGTTCCAGCTCATCGGCAGCAGGTGGACCATGGGCTTGCTGATCCACTGACTCTGGAACAGGTAGTACATGTCCTTCGGGAAGCCGGCCGTGTCGACCGCGCCGAAGAAGGACGCCTTCACCGGGAAGACGTCGTACGGCGTGGGCTCGCCGATGTAGTCGATGCCCGACCAGAGGAACTGCCCGGCGAACCACTTCCGGTCGCGGTCCTTCTTGTGGCCGTACTCGCCGCTCATGGTCCAGGAGGCGAGGTTGTTGTCGTACGACGAGACGCCCCGCTTGCCCGGAGTGTGGTTCTCGCCGGTGTTGAGGTGCTCGGGCTCCTGGTAGACGCCTCGGGTCGAGGTCTCCGAGGACGACTCCGACTCGAAGAGGAACAGGTTCGGGTAGCGGGCGTGCAGGGCGTCCACCGACTTGGCGGTGTTGTAGTTGAGGCCGAGGCCGTCGAGCTTGGCCAGGATCAGGTCGCCCGGAGTGCCCGGAGCGGGGACGCTGCGGTGGCGGTGGGAGCCGATCACGAGGGGGCGGGTGTCGTCGGAGGCCTTGACGGCGGCGATCAGCCGGTCCGCCATGGCGAGGCCGGCGGTGGAGGTGAACTCGGAGACCTCGTTGCCGATCGACCACATGAGGACGGCGGGCGAGTTGCGGGCCGCCAGCACCATCTCGGTGACGTCCCGGTCGGCCCACTCGTCGAAGAAACGGCCGTAGTCGTAGCGGGTCTTGGGGCTCCTCCAGCAGTCGAAGGCCTCCACCATCATCACGATGCCCAGTTCCTCGCAGATCTCGATCATCTCCGGCGAGGGCGGGTTGTGCGAGGTGCGGAAGGCGTTGACGCCCATGGACTTCATGATCGTCATCTGTCGGCGGATCGCGTCGGCGCTGACGGCGGCGCCGAGCGCGCCCAGGTCGTGGTGGAGGTCGACGCCCTTGATCTTGTGATAGGTGCCGTTGAGGTGGAAGCCCTCGTCCGGGTCGAAGCGGAAGGTGCGGATGCCGAAGGTCGTACGGTGGGTGTCGGTGGTTCTGCCGGCGACGCGCAGCTCGGTCTTCAGGGTGTAGCGGTGCGGGGCCGCGAAGTCCCACAACTTCGGCTCGGGGACGGTGAGTTCGTGGATCTCGGTGGCCGTGTCGGTGACGTTCGCCCTGGAGGACGTACGGGCCACGGTGCGCCCTCGGGGGTCGACGACCCGGGAGACCACCTCGACGTCGGCGGCTGCACCTGAGGCGTTCACCACGGCGGTCCGTACGCGGACCAGGGCGCGCTCCTCGGTGATGTCCGGCGTGGTGACGTAGGTGCCCCAACGCGCCACGTGCACCGGCTCCGTGACGACCAGGCGGGCCTCGCGGTAGATGCCGCTGCCGGAGTACCAGCGGCTGCTGGGGAGCCTGTTCTGGACCTTGACCGCGATGACGTTCTCGGTGGTGCCGTCGGTGTGCAGCAGGTCGGTGAGGTCGAAGGCGAAGCCGGTGTAGCCGTAGGGGTGGCGGCCCGCCTCGGTGCCGTTGCAGTAGACGTACGAGTCCATGTAGACGCCGTCGAACTCGACGGAGATCCGCTTCCCGGCGAGGGCGGACGGCAGGGTGAAGGTGTTGCGGTACCAGCCGAGGCCGCCGGGGAAGAAGCCGGTGCCGCTGGTGGTGCCGTGCTGGGTGGTGGGTGCGAGCTCGATGCTCCAGTCGTGCGGGACGGCGACCTGACGCCAGGCCGAGTCGTCGTGGCCGGGGGCCGCGGCGTCGGCGTACTCGCCGGTCGGGTCGGTGATGCCACCCGGGTTGACGAGGGCGAAGCGCCAGCCGTCGCGGAGCGGTACGACCCGGCCGGCGGACGACGGTCTCGCCCGGGGGGCGGCGGCCGCGGTGCCCGCCAGCGCTCCCACCACCGGGGCGGATGTGCCCGCGATGAGTAAGGACCTGCGTGTGACGGTCATGGTGTTTCCCTTCGTCGAACGTGCGGGTGGACGTTCCGGGAGCCGCGAAGCACAAGGCCCACAAGCAATCACAACTGATCGTGACCAAACAGAATCTGACGACGTGCCCCAGTGGCGTCAAGAGCCCCTCGCGCCACTCGACGAACACCCCTGCGACCAAATCCCGCGGGGGTGCGGTTTCCAGTCCGCTTTCCCGGCGGAGCGCATAGGCTGGAATTCACCCGTAAGCCCGTTCGGTCCGGCGGAATGGAACTCGCGACGATGAGGAGCCGCAAGGTAACGCACGGTGATGCACCTGCGTATGCCCTGGACGGTGCCGCCACGGCGCGGGCGGTCATGGACGGCGACGGCACGCTCGTCGAGTGGAACGACGGTGCGAGACGCCTGCTGGGCTGGCCCGCCACGGAGGTCGTCGGACGCCCCGCCAAGGAGCTGCTCGCCCCGGGGGGCTCTTTTCTGCGGCCCCCGCCGGGCAGCCTCAACTGGAGCGGCACGCTCGCGCTGCGTCACCGCGACGGCCGTACGGTGACCCCGTGGCTGCTCGCCCACCGCCGGCGCCCTAAGGACGGCGACGGCAGCGGCGGCTGGCTGGTTCTCTGCCCGCTGGACGATCCCGGCCCGCTGGTGCGGGACGATCCGCTGGCGGCGGCGGTCATGGTCCAGGCGCCGTGCGCCATGGCGGTCTTCGACGACCGGCTCAGACTGCGCGGCATCAACGACCTGATGGCGGACGCCGTGGGGATGCCGGAGGAGAACCTCCGGGGGCTGCACATGTCCGAGATCGTCGGCGGCCGGCAGGGCGAGCGGCTGGAGCAGCAGCTGCGCGAGGTGCTCGCCCAGGGCAGGCGCAAGGACGTGCAGACCTTCCTCAGGGCCGCCGACGAGGACCGCGCCCACGCCTGGTCGGCGGCGATCGCCCCGCTCACCGACGACTCCGGGGTGCCGATCGGGGTCTGTGTCACCGGGCACGACATCACCGAGCAGTACCTGGCCCGGCAGCGGCTGCAGCTGGTGAACGAGGCGAGCATCCGTATCGGGACCACGCTCGACGTCCAGCGCACCGCCCAGGAGCTGGCCGACGTGTGCGTCCCGGCCCTCGCCGACTTCGTCAGCGTCGACCTCATGCAGTCGGTCGACCACGGCGACGAACCGCACGAGGGCCCGCTCTCCCCGCCGTTCACCCTGCGCCGCGCCGCCCACCAGTCGGTCACCCCGGGCTGCCCCGAGGCGGTGGTCGAGGTGGGCCGGACGGACGTCTACCCGGCCACCTCCCCGCAGGCCGCGTCCCTGGCGGTCGGGCACACGATCGTGGCGGCGGACCCGGCCAACACGCTGGTGGACTGGCTCGCCTGGGACTCCATACGCAGCTCGCGGGTCAAGGAGCTGGGCGTCCACACCACCATGTCGGTGCCGATCCGGGCCCGGGGCACGACCCTCGGCGTGGCCGTCCTGACCCGCTTCCAGCGGCTCGATCCGTTCACCTCGGACGACGAGCTGCTGGCCGAGGAGGTGACGGCCCGGGCCGCCGTCTGCATCGACAACGCCCGCCGCTACTCCCGTGAACGCGAGACCGCCCTCGCGCTCCAGCGCAGCCTCCTCCCCCAGACCCTCCCCCGCATGCCCGCCCTGGAGGCCGCCTCCCGGTACCTCCCGGCGGCACAGGCCGGGGTCGGCGGCGACTGGTTCGACGTCATCCCGCTCTCCGGGATGCGGGTCGCGATGGTGGTCGGCGACGTCGTCGGCCACGGCGTCCAGGCCTCCGCGACCATGGGCCGCCTGCGGACCGCCGTACGCACCCTCGCCGACGTCGACCTCGCCCCGGACGAGTTGCTCACCCACCTCGACGACCTCGTCGTACGGCTGTCCGCTGAGGCCGGCAGCGAGGGCGTGACCGGCGAGGTGGGCGCCACCTGCCTGTACGCCGTCTACGACCCGGTGACCCGCCGCTGCACCTTCGCCCGGGCCGGGCATCCGCCGCCGGTCGTGCTGGACCCGGACGGGCAGCCGATGGAGGTGGAGGTGCCGTCGGGGCAGCCCCTGGGCCTCGGCGGACTGCCGTTCGAGTCCGCCGAGCTCGAACTGGCCGAGGGCACCATGATCGCCCTCTACACGGACGGGCTGATCGAGACCCGGGACCGGGACATCGACGCCGGTCAGGAGCTGCTGGCCCATGCCCTGTCCGGCCGCACGGGCTCACTGGACGACATCTGCCAGGAGGTCATCCAGTCCCTGCTGCCCGCGAACGGCGCCCCCGACGACGTGGCCCTGTTGCTCGCCCGTACGCGTGGGCTGCAGGCGGCGCAGGTCGCGACCTGGTCGATACCGGCCGACCCGGCGTTCGTCGCCCGGACCCGCCAGTACGTGTTGACGCAGATGGCGCTGTGGGGCATCAGCGAGTCGGCGTTCACGGCGGAGCTGGTGGTGAGCGAGCTGGTCACCAACGCCATCCGGCACGGCGCCCCGCCGATCCAGTTGCGCCTGATCCACGACGACACCACTCTCATCTGCGAGGTGTCGGACGGCAGCGGTACCGCCCCGCATCTGCGCCGGGCCAAGACCTTCGACGAGGGCGGGCGCGGCCTGCTGCTCGTGGCCCAGCTGACCCAGCGGTGGGGCAGCCGGCACACCGAGGACGGCAAGACGATCTGGGCGGAGCTGACGCTGTCGGAGGAGTGAGAGGGCGGTACGTGAGCTGATATCCGGTGAGTGGTCGCCTCGTCTCCCTCGGCCACGCCCGTGCCGAGACCGCACCGCCGGGCCCGGTGCTCGGCTTCCGCGCCGCCGTCCTCAGGCTTCGGCACGCTTCTCGGTGCGATGCCACATCGGCGTCGGTCTCCCCGTGGAAGGCCATCACCTGCCGGCCCTGCGGTCGGGGTCGAGGACGGGCCGCGCGGCGCGGGATGGCGCCGAGTTCGGCGATCCGCCGCGTGAGAAATCGGTGGACAGGATCGCCTGCGAGCCGCGGAACGGGCCGGCCACTGGTGCGGTTCGACCGAGAGGCCCGACTGGAGCAGGCGCAGGGGGTGGACGATGCGCTCAGTCCCGCAGCCCCTGCCGGTACTCCCCCGGCGGCACCCCGTAGCGCTGCCGGAACACCCGGCTGAAGTGGAACGGGCTGCCGAACCCGGAGGCGGCGGCCACGCGCTCGACGGGCAGTTCGGTGACCTCCAGGAGCCGGGCCGCATGGAGCAGACGAGCCTGGAGGAGGGCGCGCATCGGGGAGTGGCCGAGCTGTTCGGTGAAGAGGTGCGCGAAACGGGACGGGGAGAGGGAGACGTGCTCGGCGAGGGAGCGGACGGTGTGCGGAGCGCCGGGGTCCGCGGCGATCAGATCCTCGGCCCGGCGGATCCTCGGGTCCGCACCCGACCTGCGGGGTTCGGCCCGGGCGGCGGTGAGCAGCACCACCTCCTCCAAGGAGCACAGGGCGAGTTCGCGGGCCGCCGCGCCGTGCGCAACGGCGACCTCGCCGCCCGGCGGAGTGGTCCCGGGCGTCGGCGGCGCGCCCTCCCCGCCCGGCGTGACGGCCCCGGGCGTAGGCGGTGTGCCCTCGCCGGTCCAGCGGGCGTCGGCGAGCATCCGGTGGAAGGCCGCCTCGACGCGCTCGCGGATGCCGCCGGGGGCCGACGGGACGGTGTACAGCCGGTCGCCGGTCCCGTACGGGCGCAGCCATGCCGTCCAGGACGCCCGCACCTGGCAGTGCACCCACCAGAACGCCCAGTGCCCGGCTCCCGGCCGGACCGTGTAGCGCTGCGGCACGCCCGGGCCGAGGACCACGAGGTCGCCCGGGCCCGCCGCCGCCTCCGCCGCGCCCTGCCGCAGCAGTCCCCCGCCGCCCGTGGTCCAGGTGAGCAACCAGCTGTCCGCGCCGCGCGGCCGGTTCACGGCGTACGGCGGCCGCTGGTCGAAGCGCCCGATGATCACCTGGCCGGGTGGCGGTGACGGATCCGCGGGGGCAGCGGTCTCAGGCAGGTCGTCAGCATGCACGGGCATCCTCCCGAATCGCACTCGTACCTAGCGTGGAGGACGGTGGACGACGGTGTGAAAGGACGCGCGGATGACAGTGACAGGCAAGGCGGAGTTCGAGGAGAACGGCTATCTGGTGGCGCGGGGGCTGTTCTCGCCCGGCGAGATCGAGGAGCTGTGCGACCGGTTCGCGGCCCTACGGGCGGGCGGTCCGATCCCGGGGCACTTCCAGCCGCGCCCGCCCACGTCCGACGGACCGGCCGATCCTCTCCACATCTACCCGCGGGTGATGCACCCGCACCGCATCGACGGGCTGTCGCTGCGCGTGCTCCTCGACGCGCGGCTGCGGGACGTCCTCGAAGTGCTGCTCGGAGAGGAGGTCCTGGCGGCACAGAGCATGTTCTACTTCAAGCCGCCGGGCGCCCGGGGCCAGGCGCTGCACCAGGACAACTTCTATCTGCGGGTCGAGCCGGGCACGTGTGTGGCCGCGTGGATCGCCTGCGATGTGATCGACCGGGACAACGGCGGTCTGGAGGTCGTTCCGGGGACGCACCGCATGGACCTGTTCTGCCCGGAGGAGGCGGACGAGGAGCTGTCCTTCGTCCGCGAGTACGTACCGCCGCCGCCCGGCCTGACACCCGTACCGGTCGACATGGCCCCGGGTGACGTCCTCTTCTTCAACGGCAGCCTCGTGCACGGCTCGCAGCCCAACCGCACCACGGACCGCTTCCGCCGCTCCTTCATCGGCCACTATGTGGGCCGCTCCACGGAGCGCATCGGCCGCTACTACGACGCGCTGACGATGACCGGTGCCCCCGTAGCCCTGCCGGAGAGCGAGGGGGCGGGCCCGTGCGGCACGGAGTTCGAACCGATGGGCGCCCACTGACGGCGGCGCACGACACGAACGGCCGCGACCGGCCCACGGCCTCCGCCCCGGCTCAGCCCAGTTCGAGCAGCCCCCGCCGGATGGCCTCGGACACCGTACTCGCCCGGTTCTCGGTGCCGAGCTTGCGGTAGACGCGGACCAGGTGGGTCTTGATCGTGGCCTCGGTCAGATACAGGGAGGCGGCGATGGACCGGTTGCTGTGGCCCTGCGCCAGCAGCCGTACGACCTCGAGCTCCCGGTCACTCAGGACGGTCCCCGGATCGGCCATGTGACCGGCGAGGTGTCCGGCGGCTTCGGGGGCGAGCCCCATGCCGCCGGCCGCTGCGGCGCGCACGGCACGGAACAGTTCCTCGGGCGGGCCCGCCTTGAGGAC
Organism: Streptomyces sp. DSM 40750; assembly: GCF_024612035.1. Lineage (GTDB taxonomy): Bacteria > Actinomycetota > Actinomycetes > Streptomycetales > Streptomycetaceae > Streptomyces. The sequence continues at coordinate 10,112,558 of NZ_CP102513.1, read as the reverse complement.
GTAGCCGCGGGCACCGGCCTCCATCGCCCGGACGACGTCGCCCTGGGTGCCGGAGCTGGTGAGGACGACGACTCGGGTGCCGGGGGTCTCGGCGGTGATCCGTCGGGTCGCGTCGAGGCCGTTGACCCGGGCGCCGGGGGCCGTGTCGTCGGTCAGGCGGAGGTCCATCAGCACCACGTCGGGGCCGAGCCGCGCGGCGAGCCGCACGGCCTCCTCGCCGTCGCCGGTCTCGCCGACGACGTCGAAGCCGGGTTCGCCGGTGAGCAGGGCACGCAGCCCGGCGCGTACGACGACGTGGTCGTCCACGATGAGCACGCGCAGCGGGGTGCCGTTCGGGTCGTTCACCGGCTGCCCGCCATGCCTGCGAGGGCGAGGGCGTCGACGGGGAGGCAGGCGCGGGCCAGGGTGCCGCGGCCGGGTGCGCTGCGGACGGTGAGCGAGCCGCCGAGGGCGCCCAGGCGCTCCCGGCCGGCGGTCAGGCCGAGGCCTCGGTCGCCCGGCCTCGCCGTCGCCGCCGTGTCGAAGCCCACGCCGTCGTCCCGCACCTCGACGGTGACCGTCGCGTCGTCGCGGTGGTCGAGGGTGACCCAGACGTGGCGGGCGCGGGCGTGTTCGCAGGCGTTGGCCAGCAGGCCCTGGGCGACGCGGAGCAGGGCGGCGGCCCGGTCCGGGGTCAGGTCGCCCGGTTCGCCCTCGGTGCGGAACGCCACCCGTGAGGGCGTGGCCGTGTGACGGGCGCAGAGGGTGCGCAGCGCGGTCGCGAGGTCGTCGTGCTCCAGGGCGGGCGGGGTGAGGTCGCTGATGATGGTGCGGGTCTCGGCGAGGTTGGTGCCGAGCGCGTCCACGACCGTGCGGACCTGGGTCCTGGCGCGGTCCGGGCGACGGTCCCAGTCGCGGTCGGCGGCCTGGAGGAGCATGCGGCTGCCGGCGAGTTCCTGGGCGAGCGTGTCGTGCAGGTCGCGGGCGATCCGGGCGCGTTCGGCGAGCCGTCCGGCCTCGCGCTGGTTGCGCGCCAACTCGGCGCGGGTGCGCCGCAGTTCGCCGAGGAGCCGCTGCTGGGTGCGGTAGAGGGCGACCGTGGCCCAGAGCGCGGCGGCCGGGGGGACGAGCAGTTCGGGGTGGAGGGTTCCGGCGGTCCGGGCGACCACGAGGACGAGCAGCGCGGTGACCACGCCGACGACGGCGACCGCCGTGCGGCCCGTGAACATGCGCAGGGCGAGGATCGCCAGCGGGAGCGCGAGCCAGGCGTAGGCGGTGGCGAGCGACGCGGGCATCCCCCAGGACACCCCGCACCACAGCGCCAGCAGCACGCCGAGCCAGACGGGCCTGCCCCACCGCCCCAGCCGGTCCCAGAGGGCGAGCCCGCCCACGTAACCGACCGCCAGCAGGGTGAGGAGCGGGACCAGTTGCCAGCACAGCGCGGAGTTCAGGTCGACGAGGCGGAGCACGCCGCCGACGACGACGGTCAGGAACAGCAGGTCCGGCAGCCGCCGCAGCGACAGCGAACCTCGGCGTACGAAGGCGGGGGCGGCGATGGCGGGCACGGCGACGATTCCCTCTGCGACGGTCCGGACTGGCGTGGAGCTGGCGGGGCCAGCCGAGTGTAGACAGTGACCAGTGTGACCGTAGTAAAGGAATCCGCCGTGCCCGTCGTTCCGGGCGAGCCGTTACCGCCCGGGGTGCAGGCCCAGGAAGCCCGGCGTCGGGTCGCCCTTGACCTCGCCGAAGTAGAGGGCGAAGGTCTGCTTCAGCCGCTCGACCTGGGCGCGGTCCTCCATGAACCGGGGGAAGCCGTCGAGGTGCGCGTCGCGGTACTCCCAGATGGGCTTCAGGCCGCCGGCGGGGGTGACGTCCGTGCGGACGGACCAGCCGTTGAAGGAGCCCTGCTGGCGTTCGGTGGACAGCGCCCAGTTGAGGTACAGCTTGGCGGCGGTCGGGTTGGCGGCCTTCTTGAGGATCGCGGCGCGCTGGCCCCAGGCCATGAAGGGGTGCCCGTCGGCCACCGCCCAGCGGGTCGCGGCGGTGGAGGGCGCGGTCAGCGAGCCGGACCCGCCGACGCCGATCGCCTTCTGCTTGCCGTTCACCGCGACGCCCGGGGAGTGCGAACCGCGGTTGAACTGCGGCTGCTGCGCGGCGAACTCCGCGATCCAGTCCCAGCCGTAGGCCTGCTGGTAGAGGGCGAAGAGGTAGAGCACCGCGTCGTCGTCGTGCGGGTAGGAGGACGCGATGGCGCCCTTCCAGCGCGGGTCGGCCAGCTCGTACGGCGACTTCGGCGCGTTCCCGCCGACGGCGTCGACGCCGTACATGTAGCTGAAGCCGATGACCGCGACGGCCGTCCACGCGCCCTGCGGGTCGCGGAAGTCCTTGTACAGCTTGGAGAACCCGGCCGGCTTGTACGGCAGCAGCTTGCCCTGGCGCTTCCAGCGGGTGAAGTCCTGCAGCGTCTGGAGCTGGACGAGGTCGGGGACCAGGGTGTCGGTCGCGAGCTGGTTGTCGACGCGGACGTCGTGGTACTTGCTGTAGTCCACGACCATCGTCAGGTCGATGTCCGGGAAGCGGGCGCGGAACGCCTGGGCCGTGAAGTCCTGTTGGGTGGCGGTGTCGCCGCCCGCGTAGATCACGAGCTTGCCGCCCTCGGCGACCGCGTCGCGGTACAGCTCGTCGAGGGACCGGGTCTCCTCGGAGCCCGCCGCCGTACGGGAGCCCGCCGCCGTGGACGCGGCGGCGGCCTGTGCGGTGCCGGTCGCGACGAGCCCGCCGAGCGCGGCGCCCGCCCCGGTGGTGAGGATCCGTCGTCTGCTGAAGTTGCTGGCCATGTGGGGGAAGGTCCTTCCAGGGCTTGACTCGTACGGCGGTGCCGCTACGGCGGCACCGTAAGTCTGTGATCGACGGCGGCCGCCGCGCGTCGCCCGGAAGCGGATGACCCGTTCAACCGTTCGGTTGAACGGGTCATGGACCTCAGCGTGTGACGGGCGTGCCTGCCGCGTCGTCCTTCCCCAGCAGATCCAGCGCCCGTTCCCAGAGGAACTCCTTGCGCCTGCCGTCCTCTTCGACCTCACCGGCGTACGGGTCACCGAACCTGACACCCATGCCGCGCAGCCGCTCCAGGCCGGCGCGGTACGCCGGATGGGCGGCGAGCGCGTCGGCGACGCAGGGCAGTACGGCGATGGGGACGCCCAGGCCGTACGCCTCGCACAGGGTGCCCAGGGCGAGGGTGTCGGCTATGCCGGCGGCCCACTTGTTGACGGTGTTGAAGGTGGCGGGCGCGACCACGACCGCGTCCGGCGGCGGGAAGGGGCGTGGATCGCCGGGCGACCGCCAGGCGGAACGGATCGGGCGGCCGGTCTGCGCCTCGACGGCGGCCGTGTCGAAGAAGCCGCCCATGGCGACGGGCGTCGCGATCACCCCGACCTCCCAGTCGCGCTCCTGGGCGGCGGTGATCAGCTTGTCGACCTCCACGGCGATCCCGGCGGCGCAGACGACGACGTAGAGGAAGGGTTTCCCGCCCCGGCCGACCCCGGGTCCGGTCGTGTTCACAGTCCCTGTCATCCGCCGCACCCTACTGAACCGGGCTCAGCCCCCGGGTGATCTCTCGACGAAGCGTTCGACGTCCTCGGCGGTCGGCCGGAGCAGCCCGTCACGTACGGCGAGGGCGGTGGCCTCGGCCCGGGAAGCGGCGCCGGTCTTGCGCAGCAGGTGCTCGACGTGGGTGTGCACGGTGCGCGGGGAGAGGAACAGCGCTTGGGCGATGGCCTGGTTGGTCTGGCCGGTGGCCGCCCTCGTGAGCACCTCCAGTTCGCGCGGGCTGAGCCCGTACGGCAGGGGGGCGGGTGCGTCGTGCACGAGGACCGCGCGGCGCACGACGGCCGTGCCGAGGGTGTGACGGCGGAGGGTGACGCGGTGCCAGTCGGGCCCGGCGGGCCACAGGAGGCGCAGCCGGGTGCCGTGGGAGTCGGCGAAGGCGCGCACGAGGCGGCGGAACTCGGTGTCCTGGAGGACCACGGCGGGTTCCCGGCCGGGGAGTTCGAGGGCTTCGTCGGCGACGACCAGGCTCGCCGCGCCCTCCGCCGGGAGGTCGTCCAGGTCGGCCGCGTGCGCGGTGGGGTCGGCGAGGACCCCCAGGGCGGGGAGGAGGGAGGCGAGGAGGTGGCGGGTGCCGGTGTCGTAGGCGTCCGGGGTCGCGGTGGAGAGGGTGATCAGGCCGACGAGGCGGCCGTGGTGGCGCAGGGCGCCCGTCACCGCGTCGCGGACGCCCGCCGGGCGCATTCGCTCGGCGTAGAACCAGCCGTCGCGGTAGCGCTCCCCCGGGTCCCCGGTCTTCTCTCCGTCCTCGGAGATGGAGGGCGGGATCTCGCTGCGCAGGACGTTGTCGTACCAGGGGGTCGCGACGAACTCGGCGGCCAGGGCCTCGGAGACGTCGGCGTCGTAGCCGACGCCCGCGATCTGGACGTAGGTGCCGGTGATCGGGTCGATCTCCAGGAGGGTGGCGGCGTCGAGGGGCAGGGCGCGGCCGAGTTCGTGGAGGGCCTCGGCGCAGGCGGAGGCGGTGTCGCGGGCGCGGGTGAGCATGCCGATGCGGGTGGCGGCCGCGATCTGGTGGTGGGTGAGCATGCGAGCCTCCCGGGGCCGCCCCGAGACCGGACAGGTCTTTTGGGCCCTAACGATATGCGGGGAGAGATGGGTGGACAAGGCATTCACCGATCCGTGACCCGGATGTCCGCCGTCCGCCGCCCGCCGTACGCCTGCGGGGTCCAGCCGTCGAACGCACCGGTCGCCGGGCCGCTGTACGCACCGGGTGTCCGGCCCGCCGTACGCACTCGGTATTTGTACGGATGGTGGGGCGGGGCGACGGGGTCTTTCCTGGTCGGCACAGCAGGACGCCCGTCGTTGACGGGCCCCGTCCCCTTGGAGATCCCCGCCATGACCAGACGCCCCTCTTCCGTCTCCCCGGCCTCGCGCAGGCAGTTCCTCGCGTGGTCCGCCGGAGCCCTCGCCACGACCGGACTGGCCGCCACGGGCTGCAGCGCCCCGGAGAGCGGCTCCGGCTCGGCGAAGGCCGCGGGCGCGTCCCCCTCCGCGACGACGCTCACCCGCATCGGCCTCGACTACCCCTTCACCCAACTCCCGCTCTACACCACGCTGGTGAAGCTCTCGACGGCCGCCGCGCAGCAGCACGACGTCAAACTGCTGACGACGAGCGACGCGAGCAACGCCGACACCCAGGCGACCAACCTCACCACCTGGGTCACGCAGAAGATGCCCGCGATCGTGTCGTTCCCGATGGTCTTCGAGGCCGCCGAGTCGATCGCCAAGACGGCGCTCGACGCGGGCCTGATCTGGGTGACGTACGGCGGGACGCTGGAGCACCAGAGCGCCGACATCCAGTTCAGCTTCCGTGAGAGCGGCACGCTGCTGGGCGAGGCGGCCGCGAAGTGGGCCAATGACGAGCTGGGCGGGAAGGGGAAGGTGGCCTTCCTGGTCGACAACACGATCGAACTGGGCCGGGAGCGCACCAAGGGCATGGTCGACGCGTTCACCAAGCTCGCGCCCGGTGTCGACGTGGTGGCGCAGGAGCAGGCCATCGACCCCGACACGGGGCTGTCGAAGTCCAACGCGATCCTCGCCAAGCACCCCGACCTCAACATCGTCCTCGGGATCACGGACGCGGCGGCGTACGGCGGCTTCAAGGCGTTGCAGCAGGCCGGGCGGAAGGCGGGCGACAAGAAGACGTTCGTGGGCGGCCAGGATGGGTCGGCGCCCTCCCTCCTCGCCATCAAGCAGGGCACCTTCTACCGGGCTTCCTCCGCGCTCGCCCCGCAGGACATCGCCGACGCCATCGTCGACGTGCCGCTCGCGGTCGCCGCCGGGAAGGCCGACCCGAGCGTCCAGGTGCCGGTCAAGCTGGTCCAGCGCGGCGACACGGCGGAGATCGACGCGCTGCTCGCCCAGAACGGGTAGGGCCGGGCGATGGCCGACATGAGCGACGCGGGCGGGACGACCGGAGCGGCCGGGACGACGGACGCGACCGGCGCGACCGGGGCGACCGGGGCGACCGGGGCGACCGGGGCGACCGGGGCGACCGGGGCGACCGGGGCGACCGGCGTGGCCAACCCGCCCAATCTGCGGATCAGTTCCCTGAGCAAGTCCTTCGGCGGTGTCCGGGCCCTGGACGGGGTCGACCTCACCGTGCCCGCCGGGCAGGTCCACGCCCTGCTCGGGCACAACGGCGCTGGCAAGTCCACCCTGATCAAGTGTCTCGGCGGCGCGTTCCCGCCGGACGCGGGGACGATCGAGGTGGGCGGTGTCCCGTACACCCGGCTCAGCCCCCGCGAGTCGATCGCGGCCGGGGTGGCGATCATCTTCCAGACGCTCAGCGTCGTGGACTCTCTGACCGTGGCCGAGAACATCTTCCTCGGTCAGGAGTGGACGCGGTACGGCCGGATCGACCGCCGTGCCCAGGAGAAGGTGGCCGCCGAACTCCTCGACCGCGTGGCCGCGAGCTGCTCGCCCCGCGACCGGGTGGGTGAACTGCCCATGGGCCAGAAGCAGTTGGTCGAGATCGCCAAGGCCCTGAGCCGCAGCGCCTCGGTCCTCGTCCTGGACGAGCCCACGGCCGCCCTCTCCGGCACCGAGACCGACGCCCTGGCCGCCCGCGTGGAGGACCTTCGCGCCCAGGGCCTCGCCATCGTCTACGTCACCCATCTGCTGGCGGAGGTCGAACGGCTGGCGGACGCGGTGACCGTGCTGCGGGACGGGCGGGTCGCTCATCATTCGGCGGCGGGGGGTCACCACCGCCGGGCGCTGGTGGAGGCGATCACGGGCAGTCGGGGAGCCGCGCCCTCGGGCTCGGCGGGGCGCGGGCCGGAGGCAGGCCGGGCTGCTTCCAGCACGGAGACCGGCGACAGGGCGGACGACCCCGACTCCGCGGTCGCCACGGCTCCCGGGTCCGAATCCGCTGCGGGAGGCAGCGCCGCCGGGCCCGGCGGCCAGGAGCACCGCCCCGCCGGGCGCGACGCCTCCGGACGGGTCCCGGCCCCGGGCCGCGCCTCGCCCCGGGCGCCCGGCCTCGCCGTGCGCGGTCTGCGCGGCCCCGGCTTCGGACCGGTCGACCTGACCGTCGGCGAGGGCGAGATCGTGGGGCTGTACGGGCTGATCGGGTCCGGGCGTACACGGGTGCTGGAGACCCTGTTCGGCAGGCGCCGCGCCACCGCCGGTGGGACGGTCCGGGTCGGAGACCGTGCCGTCTCGCCCGCTCGGCCCGCCGACGCGCTGGCGGCCGGGATCGCGCTCGTGCCGGCGGACCGGCGCGCGCAGGGGCTGTTCGCGGGGCTGAGCGCGCAGGACAACGTGCTGCTGCCTTCGGTACGCGCCCTCGCCCGGCGCGGAGTGCGGGCGCGCGGCGCCGAGCGGCGGGTGTTCGACTCGCTCGCCGAGGCGGTCGGGCTGCGGCCCGTGCGTCCGGGACTGCCGGCCTCGGCGTTCTCCGGCGGCAACCAGCAGAAACTGCTGCTCGGCCGGTGGATCAACGAGGCCCGTGCCGTCGACGTCCTGCTCCTGGACGAGCCGACCCAGGGCGTCGACGTCGGCGCCCGCCAGGAGATCTACGACGTCGTCGCCACGCTCGCCGAACAGCGCGGTACGGCCGTGCTGTTCGCCTCCAGCGACCCGGAGGAGGCGGCGGCCCTCGCCCATCGCTGTCTGATCGTCGACCGGGGCCGGATCGTCGGCGAACTCTCCGGCCCCGACCTCACGGAAGAGGCCCTGCTGGCGGCCGTCCACGACGCGGGGCCGACGCCACGACGGCCACGCCACGCGTCGGCCGGTGATCCGGCCGCGCGGTCGGCACGGCACACCGCCGGCGCCACCCCGCCCCGACCGGGCGCGCCCGACGGCGATCCGGCCGCACCACGCGGATCCGCCGACCCGGCGGCCCCGCACACCCCGCCCCACGAAGGAGCAGCATGACCACCGCGACCGCCGCCGAACGTGTCGTCCCCGGCCCGCGCGCCCTGGCCGCGCACGGGCTGGCGACGGTGCGGCGGCAGCCTCTGATCGTCGTTCTCGCCCTGCTGGTGCTGGTGTTCCAGTTGTCCACGGGAAGCTTCCTCGACCCGGGCAATCTGCGCGGGATCGCCACCGACGCGGCGGCCCTCGCGATCGTGGCCGTACCGCTGGCCCTGCTGGTCATCAGCGGCTATCTGGATCTGTCGGTGGGCTCGACGCTGGCGCTCGGGGCGCTGACGGCCGGCTGGCTCGCGGGGGAGCAGACCCAGTCCCCCGTGGTCGCCGTCCTCGGGGCGCTGGCCGTCGGCGCGGCGGTCGGTGCCGTGAACGGGGTGCTGTGCTGCTACTTGGGGCTGTCGCCGTTCATCGTGACGCTGGGCATGCTGGCTGCCGTACGCGGACTCGCTCAGCAGCTCTTCCCGTTGCCGCTGAGCGGGTTCGGCGACGGTTTCGCGTGGCTGGGCGGGGCCCGGATCGCCGGGATCGCGGCGCCCGTGGTCATCGCCGGGGTCGTGCTCGTCGCGGGGGCGCTGTTCCTGGCGTCCACGCCGACCGGCCGGCATGTGTTCGCGATCGGGGTCAACCGGGAGGCCGCGTATCTGTCCGGCATCGATGTCCGCCGGACGCCCTTCGCGCTGTTCGTGGTCACGGGTGCGGCGGCCGCGCTGGCCGGGGCGATCAAGGCGTCCGTGCTGGACAGCGTGGTCGCGGGCACCTCGGGGGCGGGCTTCGAGCTGGCGGTGCTCACGGCGGTGCTGCTGGGCGGGGTGGCGCTGAGCGGCGGCTCCGGTTCGGTTCTCGGTGTGCTGCTCGGCGTGCTGTTCCTGGGCTGCCTGCAGAACGGGCTGACACTGCTGAGCGTGCCGACGTTCTGGCAGCAGATGGCCCAGGGCGTGGCCCTGGTGGCGGGCGCCGCGCTCGCGTACTTCGGCCCACGAACGACCCGGTGACCGGCCATCCGCTTCCCCCTCGTCTCTCCCTCCGTCTCCTCCCCCGTTCGGACAACCCAGAGAGGTCCTCGTGAGCGACACTTCCCCCTCCCTCATCCTGACCGGCGGTCAGGTCATCACCGTCGATGCCGGTTTCACGGTCGCCGAGGGTGTGGCCGTGCGCGGCCGGGAGATCGTCGCGGTCGGCACGGACGCCGAGATGCGTGCGCTGGCCGGGCCGGCGACGAGGATCGTCGAGCTGGCGGGGCGAACCGTGCTGCCGGGCATCAACGACTCGCATCTGCACGGCGCCGCGTACGGGCTGGCCAAGCCGCCGTTCGCCCTGGACGTCGGCCATCCGGCGGTCGGTTCGATCGCCGACATCGCCGCGGTGGTGGGTGAGGCGGCGCGGGCCGCCGCTCCCGGCGAGTGGATCGTCGGCCTGGGCTGGGACCCCGGCTATCTCGCCGAGTGCCTCGCCGATCCGGGCCGCCTGCCGCACCGTACGGACCTGGACGCCGTGGCGCCCCACCACCCCGTCTGTCTGACCGACTTCTCGCAGCACATGGTGTGGGCCAACAGCGAGGCGCTGCGCCGGTGCGGGATCGATGCCGCCACGCGGGCGCCCGACGGCGGGGTCATCGACCGCGACGCCGACGGCCTGCCCACCGGCATCCTGCGTGAGGCCGCCGGGGTCCTGCTCCAGGCCGCCCTGCCCTCCCCCACCGTCGCCCAGCGCCGCCAGGCCATCCGGAACGTCGTCGCCGAACTCCACACGCGCGGCATCACCAGCTACACCGAGCCGGGTCTCGGCCCCGGCGGCTCCGACACCCTGTTCGGCGGGCTGAGCACCGACAACTGGATCGCGTACGCCGACCTGGCCGCGACCGGCGGTCTGCACGCCCGGGTCAGCGTCCTCCTCCTGCCCGCGCCGATGGGCGGCTCCGCCGACGACGTCCGCAAGGGCCTCGCCGAACTCCACCGCCCCGAGTCCGCGGACCCCCGGCTGCTGAACGCCATCGGCGTGAAGATCTTCGCCGACGGGGTGCCCCCGAACCGTACGGCCTGGATGAACGAGCCCTACCTCGACGGCGGCCACGGTTCCCTCTGCGTGCACGGACAGACACCCGAACTCCAGGTCGACGAGCTGTTCGACATGATCCGCGTCGCCCACGAGGCCGGCTACCAGCTGGGCGTCCACGTGACGGGCGACCGGGCCATCGACATCGTGGTGGACGCGTTCCTGGCCGCGCGGGAGGCCGCGCCGCGCCCGGACGCCCGGCACTACGTCATCCACGGCGACTTCATCAGCGCCGACAGCCTCGCCCGGCTGGCCGAGCAGGGCTACGGCGTCAACATGAACCCGGCCATCAAGTGGACGATCTCCGATCTGATGGAGGAGGTGGTCGGTCCGGAGCGGTCGGCGTACGAGTGGCCCGTCCGCTCGGCCTTCGAGGCGGGCGTCGCGGTGTGCGCCGCCTCGGACGCGCCGATCACCGAACCGGACTGGCGGCAGGGCGTCGCCGGGATGCTGCTGCGCGAGTCGAAGGCCAGCGGCCGGGTCAGCGGCCCCGAGCAGCGCGTGGAACTCGCCGATGCGCTGCGGGCGTACACCATCAACCCGGCGCGGCAGGACTTCGCCGAGGCGTGGAAGGGGTCCGTGGAGGTGGGCAAGGTGGCCGACCTGTGCGTCCTGGACCGGCCGCTGCTGGACCTCGACCCGCGTGACATCACCCGGGTCGAGGTCGACATGACGGTGTTCGACGGCGGGGTCGTCTTCGAACGCTGAGCCGGGGCGTGCGAGGGGGCCGGCGCCGCGCGAGCGGTGCCGGCCTCGTCGTGTCAGCCCGTCAACGCCGTGACCCTGCGCATGACCTCCTTGCAGAAGGCACCCACCTCGTCGGGGTCGTCGATGAACTGGTTCGGCTTGACGCAGAAGGTCGTGAAGCCCTGCTCCAGTTGTTCCGGCAGCGAGGCGAGGGCCGCGCCGAGGTCCGCCGGGGAGTGGTCGTCGGGGAAGACCGCCTGGGTGCCGCCGATCATCTCCAGGTCGGCTGCGTCCCGGCCGGCGGCGGCCATCGCCTCGTCGAGTGCCGTCAGGTCCTCCGGGGCCGGCCGGCCGAGGGGGTGGTAGCCGTGGCCGTACCGGACCAGCCGCCGCAGTACGGGACCGTGCAGGCGCTGCCCGCCGAACCACAGCCTCGGCCCCTCGGGGCGGTACGCCTTGGGCTCGAAGTAGACGTCCCGGAACGGGTAGTGCTCGCTGTCGTGGGAGATCGGGGACGGCCCCCAGGCCTTCGCCCAGACCTCCAGGTGCTCGTCGAGCAGCCGGCCCCGCCTCCCGAAGGGCACGCCGAGCGCGTCGTACTCGTCCTTGCTCCAGCTGACCGTGGGCTGCACCAACAGGCGTCCCTCGCTGAGCAGATCGAGGGTGCCGAGTTCCCTGGCCATCAGCAGGGGGTGGCGCAGCGGGGCGAGGACGGCCGCGGCGGCCAGCCGCAGGCGCTCGGTGACGGAGGCGATGGCGGCGAGAAGGAGCAGGGAGTTGGGCCAGGGGGTGTACGGATCCTGATTGCCGGGGAGGGCGTAGTCGCGGGGGTTGCCCATGACGCCGTCGGCGGCGGCGTCGGGGCCGAGCACGATGTGTTCGCTGACCATGACGGAGTCGAACCCCGCGTCCTCGGCCTCGCGCGCCCAGCGTACGGCGGTGGGCAGGTCGGCCCGGCCGCCCGTGAGCGTCCAGTTCTCGCTGAGGACCAGCAGCATGCGGGGGGTGGTGTTCATGATGGATTCCCTTTCCTCCGTACAATTTGATCCCGAACGACCGAATGACCGAATGCCCGCACGCATGACGAGCCGGGACCGGAGGGGCCGCACACGGCCGTCCGGTCCGGCCGTGAGACCGAAGGAGCGCCCGTGCCCGGCCAGCGATCCATCACCGAAGCCGAGAAGCTCGCCGCGGCGAAACTGGGGGGCTTCCCGATCCGCCGGGACCAGATGGCGGCGGTGGCGAACATCTACCGGGCCGCCTCGGCGGTGCGGCAGCACCTGGAGAACTCCGTGCTCCGCGGTTCCGACCTCACCTGGACGGCCTTCGTGGTGCTGTGGGTGGTGTGGGTGTGGGGCGAGTCCGAGACGCGGCACGTGGCGGAGGAGGCGGGCATCTCCAAGGGCACGCTCACGGGGGTGGTCCGCACGCTGGAATCGCGTGGGCTGGTGCGGCGGGCGGACCATCCGGCGGACGGCCGGCTGGTCCTGCTGGCCCTCACCGAGAAGGGCGAGGAACTGATGCAGCGGGTCTTCCCGGCGTTCAACGAGGAGGAGGCCTTCGTCACCGGGCAGCTCAGCGACACGGAGTGCCGGAGCCTCGCGGAGGGGTTGCGCAGTGTCGTGCTCCAGGTCGAGGAGCACGGCGAGGAGCGCCGCCGCACCCTGCTGAACGGCGCCGAGCCCGCCCCACGGCGCAGCGGCCGGCGCCCGAAGGCCTGAGGCCCCGGTCGCCCGTACCGATGTCCGTCCATGTCGACGACCACCATCCAGTATCGTTTGGGTTCAAATAACATAGACAGACCGGGAATCCTGGTCAAGAGGTAATTCGATTGCGGGGGCGGAGCACCCGCCCCCAGGATCTGCCCATGCTCATCAACGACGCCTTCCTGCCCCTGCCCCTCGCCGCCGCGTCGCCGGTGCCGGGTCAGCAGCAGTCCGGCCGACCGTGGGGGCCGACACCGCCCCGGCCGTGACGGCCGCGCTCGTCGCGGGGCTCCTCGCCGGTTATGGCATCGCCATCCCCGTCGGAGCGGTCGCGACCTACCTCGTCTCCCTCACCGCCCGTACGTCCCTGCGGACCGGAGCCTGCGCCGCACTCGGCGTCGCGACGGCCGACGGACTGTACGCCCTGCTCGCCGCCCTCGGCGGTACGGCCCTCGCCGCCGCGATGCGACCGATCCTGGAGCCCCTGCGCTGGGCGTCCGCCCTGGTACTCCTCGCGCTGGCGGTGCGCGGAGCGGTCACGGCCCTCCGCCAGTACTACGCACGCCGGCTCACCAGCCGCCCGCGACAGGACCCGGTGGGCCCGGCACGCGCCTACGTCGCCCTGCTGGGGATCACCCTCCTGAACCCCACCACGGTGGTCTACTTCACCGCGCTCGTGCTCGGCAGCCGCACCGACGAAGCCGTGACCCCCCTGGAACAGGCGGTGTTCGTCCTGGCCGCGTTCCTCGCCTCCGCGAGCTGGCAGCTCCTGCTCGCGGGCGGTGGCGCGCTGCTCGGCCGGGCGCTGACCGGCCACCGGGGACGGCTGGTGACAGGACTCCTGTCGAGTGCCGTGATCGCGGTGTTGGCGGCGCTGACGCTGGAGCCGTCACATCTTCTCGCCGGCTTCCGTCAGTGAAGTGGCGGCAACCGCCGCACACTTCACGAACCGATGAGGAGTACGACCATGCAGGCACGGATGAAGAACCCGGCGACCGTCCTCCCCAACGCCCTGCCGGCGATTCAGGGGCTGATCAAGGCCGTGCACCAGGGCGGTGTCCCGCAGGAAATCCTGGAGCTGGCGCATCTGCGGGCCAGTCAGATCAACTCCTGCAGCGCGTGCGTCCACGTCAGTCTGGCGAGCGGCCGCAAGGCGGGGATCAGCGACGAGCGGCTGTGGGGTGTGTCCGCCTGGCGCGAGGCGCCGTACTACTCGGACGCCGAGCGGGCCGCGCTCGCCCTGGCCGAGACGATGACCCGGCTCGGTGACCGCTCCGGCGACGCCGTGCCGGACGAGCTGTGGGACGAGGTCGCCGACCACTTCGACGAGCGGCAGGTCGCGGCACTGGTCCTGTGGATCGCCACGACCAACCTGTTCAACCGCGTCAACGCGGCGATCAAGGAGCCGGCGGGCACGACCTGGGGCTGAGAGCCGCGGGCCGGGGATCTCCCCCGGCCCGCAAGTCCCTTGCGGCTGCGACCCGGTGAGGATGAATCCGGGAGAGGCAGGTGTTGAATGTGGGGACAGGGTCTGTACGCGACAGAAAGGGACGGTTGTCATGCCTCTTGAGGGTGAGTACGTGCCCAGCCCTACGCAGTGGGTGCGCGAGCAGGTCGAGTTGTACGAGAGCTCGGGCGGCACCCAGGGGACGACGTTGATGGACACGGGCCTGCCGGTCATCGTGCTCACCACGCGCGGTGCGAAGAGCGGGAAGATCCGCAAGACCCCGCTGATGCGGGTGGAGCACGACGGGCAGTACGCGGTCGTGGCCTCGCTGGGCGGCGCGCCCAAGCACCCGGTCTGGTACCACAACATCAAGTCCGACCCGCACGTGGAACTCCAGGACGGCCCCGCGCGGCAGGAGTTGACCGCGCGTGAGGTCACCGGGGACGAGAAGGCCACGTGGTGGGAGCGGGCGGTCGCCGCGTATCCCCCGTACGAGGACTACCAGAAGAAGACCGACCGGGAGATACCCGTCTTCGTGCTGGAGCCGGCCGACGGATAGCAACTCCCGGCCAGGGTGCGCGCCGAGAGACCCGCGGAAAAATCTTCCACGGGATGCGCATGATCCCTCGCGCCCCGGGCACCCGAGTCTCAGGCCCCGCCGCGTTCCCCCGTCGCGGCGGGGCTTTCCCGTGCCCGCTCGCCCTGCCCCGCCTTCTCCGTCACGTCGAGGAAGATCTGGTCGGCCTCGGGGACGACATGGGCGATGGAGCGCTTGATGCGTACGGCGACCTCCTCGACCTGTTCGCTGTCGAGACCGGGCACGAGGTCGACGCGGGCGGCCACGAGCGTGGAGTCCAGGCCCAGTTGCATGGTGAGCAGGGCCTCGACGGTGTCGATCTCGGGCTGTGCCGCCAGCAGGGCGCGGATCTTCCGGCTGGGTTCGGGATCGGCGGCGACCCCGATGAGCTGTTCGCGGGCGTCCCGGCCGAGCCAGTAGGCGACGTACACGAGCAGCGCCCCGATCGCGAACGAGGCGGACGCCTCCCAGACCACCTGGCCGGTCACCAGGTGCAGGGCCATCCCGGCGATCGCCAGGGTCACGCCGAGCACGGCCGTGCCGTCCTCGGCGACGACCGTACGCAGTGCCGGGTCCCGGAGTCCGTCGACGCCGCCGCCCTGCCGGCGCACCTGGTGCAGGGCGCGCAGCAGTGAGGCGCCCTCGGAGAGGAGGGCGACGCCGAGGACCGCGATGCCGGCCACATAGCCGTCGTAGGACTCCTCGCCTCCGGTCGTCAGGGCGTGGATCGCCTGGTAGAAGGAGAAGCAGCCGCCCATCACGAAGATGCCGACGGCGGCGAGCAGGGACCAGAAGAAGCGCTCCTTGCCGTAGCCGAAGGGGTGCCGCCTGTCGGCGGGGCGGCGGCTGCGGCGCAGCGCGGCGAGAAGGAAGACCTCGTTCATGCTGTCGGCGACCGAATGGGCGGCTTCCGAGAGGAGGGCGGGCGATCCGGCGAGGAGTCCGCCGATGGTCTTGGCGACGGCGATCAGAAGGTTCGCGCCGAGGGCGACGAGGACGGTGACGCGGGTCCTGCGGTCCGCTCGTGCCTTCCCCTCCTCGTGCGGTCCGGGCCCTTCGAGCACCGCCCCGTCCTGGTCGTCCGCCGTCTCCGTGTCTTCTGGTGTCCGCATCCTTCGCCGATTGCCCCGACCGGTCGCGCTCACACCGTGGGGGTCGCGGAAATCGGGGAACTCTCATCAGGGCACACGTATCCGGACAGACCGGGAGGACGGGCGGCATGAGTGTCGGCGAGGGCAATGAGGCGTACGGCAGGAAGGCGTTCAAGCGGTCCAAGAGCCACTTCCGGGACCGGATCACCGCCGACGGCCGGGACGGGTGGCCCGTGGAGGCGGGCCGCTACCGGCTGGTCGTCAGCCGGGCCTGCCCCTGGGCGAGCCGGGCGGTGATCTCACGGCGCCTGCTGGGCCTGGAGGACGCCCTGTCGATGGCGGTCGCCGACCCGATCCAGGACGACCGCAGCTGGCGGTTCACGCTGGACCCGGACGACCGCGACCCCGTGCTCGGCATCCGGTTCCTGAAGGAGGCGTACGACGCGCGGGAGAGCGGCTATCCGGGCGGGGTCAGCGTCCCGGCGATCGTCGACGTGCCGAGCGGCAGGCTGGTGACCAACGACTACCAGCGGCTCACCCTCGACCTCGCCACCGAGTGGACGGACCTGCACCGCGAGGGCGCGCCGGACCTGTATCCGGCGGCCCTGCGCGACGAGATCGACACGGTGATGGCGGAGGTCTACGAGGACGTCAACAACGGGGTGTACCGGGCGGGCTTCGCCACAGGGCAGGAGGAGTACGAGGAGGCCTGCACCGGGGTGTTCCGGCGGCTGGAGGCGCTGTCGGAGCGGCTGTCGCGGCAGCGCTATCTCGTCGGGGAGACGATCACGGAGGCGGACATCCGGCTGTTCACCACACTGGTGCGTTTCGACGCCGTCTACCACGGTCACTTCAAGTGCAACCGCTGGAAGCTGGCGGAGGACCCGGTGCTGTGGGGGTACGCCCGTGATCTCTTCCAGACCCCCGGATTCGGTGACACCGTCGACTTCGACCACATCAAACGGCACTACTACCAGGTGCACACGGGCATCAACCCGACCGCCGTGGTGCCGCTCGGCCCCGATCTGACGGGCTGGCTCACGCCCCACGGGCGCGAGGACCTGGGCGGCAGCCCGTTCGGCGACGGAACGCCGCCGGGGCCGGTACCGGCGGCCGAGGTCGTGGCCCCCAAGGGTCGTCCCTGAGTCGGCGACATCGCAACGCGAAGGAGACAGACCAGATGTCCAAGAAGAAGAAGCTCCCCCTCGCCTACCAGCCCCTCGGCTTCGCCCTCGGCTGGCTGAGCGGTGCGCTGGCCTCGGCGGCGTTCCGCAAGACATGGCAGGTGATCCGGCACGAGGACGACGCACCCGACGCACTGGACCGGGACCGCGGCTGGGGCGAGGTCCTGCTCGCCGCCGCCGTCCAGGGGGCGATCTTCGCGGTCGTACGCAGCGCGGTGGACCGCACGGGCGCGAAGGCCATCGAGCGGTCCACCGGAGTGTGGCCGGCCTCCGAGAAGGGGGGCCGGGACTGACGTTCAGGGCCTGTCCGTTCGGTGGCCAGGGCTGGGCCACCGATCGGACAGGCCATGACGCCCCTAGCCCTGCTTGGGTGCGGTGGAGTGTTCGCGGCGCAGAGTGAAGGAGTGGCCCGCCGGGTCGGAGTAGCCACGCTCCTCGAACGGCCCGGCCGCCTCCTTCGTGTCCACCGGCCGCCCGCCGAGGGAGACGATCCGCCGCTCGGCCTCGTCCAGGTCCTCGACGTAGAAGTCCAGATGGGCCTGGAGGGAGTTCTCGGGGCGGGGCCAGCTGGGCGGGGTGGCGTTGACGTCCCGGCGGAACGCCATGCGGACGCCGCAGGCACCCTCGATCTCGACGCGGTTGGCGGTCGCGTCCGCCTCCTCGGCGTCGAGCAGTTCCTTGTAGAACACCGCGAGTTTCTCCGGCTCGGCGCAGTCCAGCACCACGAGGCCCGCCTGTACCAGTGCCATGTCTCCTCCGTACGGGATCGCGGGCGCGGGGGAAGGTCCGCCGCCGCCCATACGCGCCCCGGGTACCCGCCGACTACAGGTTCAGCCGCAGCGTGAGCGCCTGGGGCCGGAACGACTCCCGCTCGTAGAAGCGGATGGCGTCCGCGTTGGCCGCCGAGGCGGTCACCTCCGCGTGCACCGCGCCCTGTTCTTTCGCCCACCGCAGGAACGCGTCGACCAGCCGGGCGCCGAGCCGGGCGCGCCGGTGCTCGGGCCGGACGTACAGCGCCATCAGGGTGGCCGATCCGACGGGCCGCATGGCGGAGGGGCCGGACATCGATCCCGACAGATGACCCACCACCTCGTCGTCGCACAGCGCGGCCAGCAGCAGTCGGCCGGGGTCCTGGATGGCGGCCGCGAAGGCCTCGGCGCCGTGTTGGCGCGGCCAGTCGACGTTCAGGGCCGGATCCCGCGGGCCGCCGTCCTCGGCGAACAGCAGGGAGCTGGAGACGACGATCCCCGGTACGTCCTCGGCGCGGGCGCACCGCACGATCACCTCTTGCTCACTCATGGACGGGGAACCTAGCGGCAGGGTCTGACAACCCGTCGGACGATCCGCGGTCACCCGTGCACCCGGATGGACTTCTTGGACAGACGTCCAGCTATAGTGGACACCTGTCCAAGAAGTTTTCGAAGCATCGAATGAACGACGGAGTCTGTTGACCATGGAGATCCTGGCGAACGTACTGGTCGCGCTGGTGGCGGCGCTGCACGCGTACATCCTGGTGATGGAGATGTTCCTGTGGCAGAAGAAGCCGGGGATGAGCTTCCACGGCCTGGACGCGGAGATGGCGCGGCGGACGGCCTCGCTGGCCGCCAACCAGGGGCTCTACAACGGCTTCCTCGCGGCCGGTCTGGTCTGGGGCCTGATCGCCGGTGACCCGACGGGATACCGCGCCCAGATCTTCTTCCTCGCCTGCGTGATCGTCGCGGGTGTGTACGGCGCCGCCACCGCCAACCGCCGCATCCTCGTCGCCCAGGCGCTCCCCGGCGCACTCGCCCTGGCCGCCGTCCTCGTCGCCGGATGACCCCGGAGGACCCCCGGGCCGCCCGCACCCGGGCCAAGCTGCGGGCAGCCCTCCTCGACGAGTGCGCCCGGCATCCGCTGCACGAGGTCAGCGTGGCCGCGCTGGTCCGCCGGGCCGGCGTCGGCCGGGCCACGTTCTATGTGCACTACCCGGACCTGGAGGCGCTGGCCGTCGACGCCTGCGCCGATGTCGTACGGGAGGCCGTGGAGGCCCTGCACGCCTGGCGCGGCCGCCCCGACCCGGTGCGGGCGCCGGCGGCCCTGCCGGAGTTCTTCGCGGGCCTCGCCCCGCACGCGGCCCTGTACCGCGCTCTCCTGGCGCCCGGTGGCGGCGGGCCGCTCGGCCGGGTCCTGCACCGGGACCTGCGCGCCTACAGCCTCCGCGAACGCGAGCTCGCGGGCGCGGCGGACGCCCCGCTGGTGGCCTCCGCCGTGGCGGCCACCTTCGCCGGAGTCCTCGCCGACTGGCTGCACGGCCTCCTCGACGGCACCCCGCGGGAGATCGCCGACCAGTCGTGGCAACTGCTGGTGGCGCTGCACCGCAGTCGCTGAGCACACCGCCGACCCGGGCGCGGCACCCGCCGAAGACGCCCAGGACGTTCGACGGCCCTGTGGGTGACCTGGTGTACAGGTCACCCACAGGGCCGGGGTCACGCGGGGAGGACGTGCCCCGGAGGGAGATGGCTCCGCTGAACGTCGGCGGCGGTCAGAACGTCAGGACCGGCTTGATGCTCTTGCCGCCGCTCATGTCCGCCACCGCCTGGTCGATGTCCTCGAACTTGTAGCGGCTGATCAGCCGGTCGAGGGGGAGCTTGCCCTCCTTGACCAGCTGGACGAGGACCGGGATGGCGGTCTGGATCTCGTTGTCGCCGAGGGTGAGGCCGACGACGCGCTTGCCGCCGAGCATGCCGTTGACGTCGAGGGAGACCTCGGTGCCGAACGGCGGGGCGCCGACGATGACGAGGGTGCCGCGGGCGGCGAGGGAGTCGACGCCCTTGCGCAGGACGAAGACGCTGCCGGTGGTCTCGACGACGCCGTCGGCCCCACGGCCGCCGGTGATCTCCATGATCGCCTCGGTGATGTCGGCGACCTCGCCGCCGTTCACCGTGTGCGTGGCGCCCAGCTCCTTGGCCAGCTCCAGGCGCTCGCCGACCTTGTCCACCGCGATGACCGTGGTCGCGGGGGTGAGGGCCGCCGCCATCACGGCGGAGAGGCCGACGGCTCCGGCGCCGAGGACGACGAGGGTGCTGCCCGCGCGGGGCTCCAGGACGTTCCAGACGGCGCCGACGCCGGTCTGGACGCCGCAGCCGAGCGGGGCGATGGAGTCCAGCGGTACCTCGGGGTCGACCTTGACGAGGCTGCGCTCGTCGACCAGGGCGCGCTCGGCGAAGGAGGACTGGCCGAAGAAGTGCCCGCCCAGGTCCTGGCCGTCGCGGCTGATGGTGCTGGTGCCGTCGGCGCGGCGGCCGCCGAGCAGGTTCAGCGGGAGCCAGGTGGCGCAGTACGCCGGGTGCCCGTCGCGGCAGTTGTGGCAGCTGCCGCAGGACGTGAAGGACAGCACGACGTGGTCGCCCGGCACGACGGAGGTGACGCCCGGGCCGACGGCCTCGACGACACCGGCGCCCTCGTGGCCGAGGACCCCGGGCAGCGGGAAGGGCAGCCCGCCGCTGGCGACACCGAGGTCGGTGTGGCACAGCCCGGCCGCGACCATACGGACCAGGGCCTCGCCCTCCCCCGGTTGGTCGAGGACGACCTCGGAGAGGGTGAAGGGCGCGCCCCCGGACTCGACCACGGCGGCACGTGTGGTGGTGGACATGCTCATGAACTCCTTGTTTGTCCGTGAGCCGCCGGAGCGGTCCTGCGGCTCACAAAGTGATCCCGGGGAGGCGCTCAGCCGAGCGAGACGACGACGGACTTGACCTTGGTGTAGGACTCCAGGGCCTCGGGGCCGTACTCGCGGCCGAAGCCGGAGGCCTTCACACCGCCGAAGGGCACGGCGGGGTCGAGCATCGGCCAGTCGTTGATCCAGACGATGCCCGCCTGGAGGCGGTCGGCGACGCGGTGGGCGCGGGTGAGGTTGGTGGTCTGGATGCCCGAGGCCAGGCCGTACGGCGTGGAGTTGGCCAGCTCGACGGCCTCGTCCTCGGAGTCGAAGGGCTGCACGGTGAGGACCGGCCCGAAGACCTCCTCCTGCACGACCCGGGAGTCGTTGGCGAGGTCGGCGATGACAGTGGGCTTGTAGTAGTAGCCGCCGTTCAGGTCGAGGCGCTCGCCGCCGCAGACGATGCGGCCGCCCTCCTTGCGGGCCAGCTCGACGTACTCCTCGACCTTCTTCAGGTGCCGCTCGCCCGCCATCGGGCCGATGACCGTCTCGGGCTGCCGGGGGTCGCCGATGGGCACGCCGGGCACGGCGTCGGCGAGGATGCCGACCACGGTGTCGTACAGCGGGCGGGAGACCAACAGGCGGGGGCCGCCCATGCAGAACTGGCCGGTGTTGAAGACGAAGCCGCCGATGATGGCGCCGATGGCCTTCTCGATGTCGGCGTCCTCGAAGACGAGGTGCGCCGCGTTGCCGCCGAGCTCCATCGTGACCTGCTTCAGACCCTCGCCGGCGACGCTCGCCGCGTGCCGGCCGGTGGCGGTGGAACCGGTGAAGGCGATCTTGTCGACGCCGGGGTTGCGCAGCAGCGCCTCGCCCGCGACCGGGCCCGTGCCGGTGACGACGTTGTAGACGCCGTCCGGGACACCCGCCTCCTTCAGGAGCTTCGCCATGTAGAGGGCGCTGAGCGGGGTCTCCTCGGCCGGCTTGTGCACGACCGTGTTGCCGGCCGCGAGCGCGGGGGCGATCTTGGTGCCGGCCAGGATCAGCGGGAAGTTGAACGGGGTGATCGCGCCGATCACGCCGATCGGGCCGCGCTTGGTGTAGGCGAGGCGGTTGTTCGGGACGTCCCGGGCCGAGCCGTCCAGGGACCAGGCGAGGGAGGCGTAGTACTCGTAGTCGTTGGCCGCGTTCGTCACGTCGACGGCGTGGGCCAGGGTGATGGGCTTGCCGACGTCACGGCTTTCCAGGGCCGCGATCTCGTCGGCGTTCTCCCGGATCAGCTGGGCGACGCGGTTCAGGATCCGGCCGCGCTCGCGGCCGCTCAGTCCGGACCAGGCTCCGCTGTCGAACGTCTCGCGCGCGGCGCGCACCGCGGCGTCGACGTCGGCCGCGCCCGCTTCCGCGACGGTCGTGACCACCTGGCCCGTGGACGGGTCGATCACGTCGGCGCGTGCCCCGTCAGACGCCTCAAGCCACTGTCCACCGATGAACAGCCGCCCGGGCTCGCTCTCGAAGGTGGTCGTCATTGCCCACTCCTCAGCCTTGATCGCTAAGTCTTCAACCAACAGGATTCCTGTTGGTTCGCAGTTTCATTACACACAGGTTTCCTGTCAATGCCTTACGCTGACCTCATGGTCGGCACCAAGGCACCCCCGTCCCTCCTCTACATGGTCAAGCAGGTCGAGCTCGTTGTCCGCTCACGCCTCGACGAGCTGGTGAAGCCGGCCGGGATCACGGCCCTGCAGTACACGTCCCTCACCGTCCTGGAGCGGCACGACGGCCTCTCCGCGGCCCAGCTCGCCCGCGACTCGTTCGTCACCGCCCAGTCCATCGCGGATCTCGTACGAAGTCTCGAGAACCGTGGACTCGTCCGCCGGGAGCGCAATCCGCGCAACCGGCGCGAGCTGCTGATCCTGCTCACCGACGAAGGGCGCGAGCTGCTCGCCCACTACACGGAGCCGATGCGTGACCTGGAGGAACGCATGATCCGCGACCTCACCGCGCACCAGGCCGACCAGTTCCGGCAGGCGCTGTCCAAGGCGTGGCAAGCGCTGTCGTAGAGGGCCTGCGCGGAACTCCGGACGGATTGCCGGAGAAATCGAAGACATATGTCAATCGAACATGCTGAAATTCACTCTGACGGGGGTAACTTGCAGGGCGGGGACGGGTTTTGCCCTCACACAGTCCGGTTGGAGGCGATGCCGTCGTGTCGAGCGACCCCACACCGCCCGGGACCGGGTTCCTCCGCGTCCACGCGCACCGCGGCCGTACCGTGCTCGAACTGCGCGGCGAGATCGACATCGCGGCGGCCGTGGAGATCATTCCGCACCTCGACGCGGCGACGGGCCGCCCCGGCGCCCGGATCGTGATCGACCTGAGGCATGTCGAGTTCTTCGACTGCTCCGGCCTGCGGCTGCTCTACCGCGCCCGGCAGCGGGTGCTCGACCGCGACGGCGAGCTGCGCCTCGTCTGCACCCATCCGCTCACCCTGCGCGTCCTCAAGGTCACAGGCCTGGCCCGGCTGCTGCCGCCCGCCCCCTCGCTGGACGCGGCCCTGGCACAGCCCGAGGCCACTTCCGGCACATTATGACCCCGACTGTTCGCCCTATTCGCTCGACGGCGCGTCGAACAGGGCACTGACGGACTCACCGTTGTGGATACGGCGCACGGCCTCGGCGAGTGCGGGGGCGATGGAGAGGACCCTGAGCTTCTCGGTGCGCTCCTGGGCGGGGACGGGCACGGTGTTGGTGCAGACGATCTCCAGTACGTCCGGCTGCTCGCTCAGCCGCTTCAGGGCGCCCGCCGCGAACAGCCCGTGGGTGCACGCCACCCGGATCGAGCGCGGCCCCAACTCCCGCAGCCGCTCCAGGAGTTCCAGGACGGTGCTGCCCTTGGCGATCTCGTCGTCGAGGACGATGACATCCCGTCCGGCGACCTCGCCGATCACCGAGCTGATGCTCACCCGGTCGTCCGCGAACCGCTGCTTGGCGCCCGCGGCGACCTGGGCGCCGATCATCCGCGCGAACGCCGCCGCCTCCTTGGCGTTGCCGAGGGCCGGCGACACGACCGTCGTGCGCGTCAGGTCGTACTGGCGGAAGTGCGCGGCCAGTTCGCGCAGCGCGTGCAGATGGTCGACCGGCACCGAGAAGAAGCCGTGCACCTGCGGTGAGTGCAGCGTCATCGCGAGGACCCGGCCGGCGCCCGCCGACACCATCAGGTCGGCGACGAGCCGGCCGCCGATGGAGATGCGCGGCGCGTCCTTCTTGTCGGAGCGGGCGTACGCGTAGTGCGGCATGACCACGGTGATCCGGCCCGCGGAGGCGCCGCGCGCCGCGTCACACATCAGCAGCAGCTCGACGAGGTGCTCCTGCACGGGCGCGACCAGCGGCTGGATCAGGAACACGTCCCGTTGCCGGCAGTTGGCCTGGAGCTGCACCTCCAGACAGTCGTTGGCGAACCGGCTCACCCGGGACGGGCTCAGCGGCACGCCGAGGTGCGCACAGACCTCGTCCGCGAGCTCGGGATGGGCGCTGCCGGTGAAAACGGCGATGTCACGCACGGTCGGCTCCTCGTATGAACATGATCATTACGGGCTGCGCGGCTCATGCTACTGGCCGCTCGGCATACGCCTATTCGGTACGGCGGCCCGGACGGGCGGCACCCCGGGTCTACGGCGAACTGCGGACAATCCCCAACTCCGCGTTCCCCCAGAGTCTTTGAGGGCATTTGTTGAAATAGGAAGGAGGACCGTCGACATGACGACGTCCATCAAGCGCGCGCGTCTTCCCGGCTGGGCCAAGCTGCTCACCGCCGTGGTCATCCTCATCGTGGTACTGCTGGCCGCGCTGCGGCTGCTGGTCTTCGGGGGGCTGGACGACGTGTTCGGCACCGAGGAGCACGACCGCTCGGGGCCCACACTCCTGAAGTCCATCCAGGACATGAGCCGTTACGACGCCGCCTCGGGCAACTTCCAGGTGGTCGTCGACCTGGAGAAGGACGCCAAGTACCTGCCGGACGCGATCCGCGGCACCCGCACGCTGTACGTCGGCGCGGGCACCGTCGACGCCTATGTCGACCTCGGCAAGGTCGGCGAGAACGACGTGAAGGTCAACGACGACCGTACGTCGGCCACCATCAACCTCCCGCACGCCCAGCTGGGCAAGCCGGCCCTGGACACCGAGCACTCCTACGCCGTCTCCAAGGAGCGCGGGCTCCTCGACCGCCTCGGTGATCTGTTCTCGGACAACCCCAACGGCGAACAGGCCGTGCAGCGCCTCGCCGTCAAGCACATCGGCGACGCCGCGAAGGACAGCAAGCTCACGGACCGCGCCGAGGCCAACACCACCGACATGCTCGAAGGGCTGCTGAAATCCCTCGGCTTCAAGGAGGTGAAAGTGACGTACGGGTCCTGACTGGTGGGTAACCACCTGGATACACAGGGAAGTTGAAACTGGGAGGGTTGCATGGCCCGTACCACGTCACGTTCCCGCACCACGTCACGTTCCCGTTCCACCTCACGTTCCCGTTCCACGACCTCCGGCCACCGTTCCCCGGCGGCCCCGCGCGATCGACGGCCGCTCGCGTGGCCCCTGCGGCTGCTGGCGATGGCGCTGGCCTTCGTGGCCATGGTGGCGTTCGGCGCGGTGCTGGCGGGGCTCACCCTCCAGCCGTCCCCGGCGTCGGAGGCGCTCACCCACAGCAACCTCCGCCCCGGCAGCTCCCTGGAGCTCTACTGGCACCATCCCGACCCGCGCGACGCGATCAAACAGATCGGCGGGAACATCCTGCTGGGGGTGCCCTTCGGAATCCTGCTGCCCGTGCTGGCGCCCGGGGCGCGCGGCCTGCTGCGCGTGCCCGCCCTGACCGCGTTGATGATGCTGCTCGTCGAGCTGGTGCAGGGCGCGGTCGTCACCGGACGCGCCTTCGACATCGACGACGTCATCCTCAACACCGCGGGTGCCCTGCTGGGCTATCTGCTGCTGGGCCGACGGCTCGGGCGGGCGGTGCACGCCCGGGTCCCGCGCGAGCCGGACGCCGCACCGGCCCAGCGGAAGGCGCCGACTCGGCGGAAGACACCCGCCCAGCAGAAGGCGCCGCGCGGCGGCTGGATGCGGCGCCTGCGCAAAATCCGCCGCAAGGGCGCCGGCAAGGGCGCTAGTGCAGCTTCCAAGTGAGCTTGTCGCCGCCCACCCAGCGCACCTGGTCCGGGTCGTCGAGGTCGTGGACGACGATCCCGTACGCCGCCGCGGCCCGCAGCACGTCCGTCATCGTCTTCGCCTCGCCGACCACCTGGCCGTCGATCTCCACGATCCGGAACGGCGGCGTACCCGGCTGCACCCCGAGCACCATGACCCGGGGGTGGGAAATGTAGGGGCTCGCGCTTTCGGTCATATCTAGAGCGTAGAGCGGTTCGGGCGGCCGGTGACCGGGCGAGGTCCGGGTGGGTGAGTCCGGGCGGGTGAGTCCAGCCGGCCCCATCGCCATGGGCGGCCCCACGATCCGTACGGCCGTGGGGGCGCCCCTGTGCGTACGGCCGGGGCGCAATGGTCGTACGGCCGCCGTGCGGGTACCCGGGGGCTGGGCGACGCTGGAAGCGGGAGGCTGGAGGTGCCATGGATCCCGTCGAGGCCCTGGACCGGATCGCTTTTCTGCTGGAGCGGGACCGGGCCCCCACCTATCGCGTACGCGCGTTCCGTACGGCCGCCGCCGTGCTCGGCGCGCTGCCGACGGACGAGGTGGCCCAGCGGGCCACCGCCGGCTCGCTGGAGTCGCTGAAGGGGGTCGGGCCGACGACCGCGCAGGTGGTGCGCGAGGCGCTGGCCGGGGAGATACCGGGCTATCTGCGGAAGCTGGAACAGGGAGCCGAGGCACCGCTCACGGGCGGTGGCGAGCGGCTGATGGAGCTGATCAGGGGCGACTGCCATGTGCACTCCGACTGGTCGGACGGCGGCAGCCCGATCGAGGAGATGGGCCGCACCGCCGCGCGCCTCGGCCACGAGTGGACGGCGCTCACCGACCACTCGCCCCGGCTGACCGTCGCCCGCGGACTGTCCCCGGAGCGGCTGCGGGAGCAGCTCGACGTGGTCGCCGCGCTCAACGAGACGTGGGCGCCGTTCCGGCTGCTCACCGGGATCGAGTGCGACATCCTCGACGACGGGTCGCTGGACCAGGAGCCGGAGCTGCTGGACCGGCTGGATGTCGTGGTGGTGTCCGTGCACTCCAAGCTGCGGATGGACGCTCGCGCGATGACCCGCCGTATGGTCGCCGCCGTTCGCGACCCGCACTCCGATGTGCTGGGGCACTGCACGGGACGGCTGGTGACCGGGCGGGGGCGGCCCGAGTCGGAGTTCGACGCGGACGCGGTGTTCGCGGCGTGCGCGGAGACGGGGACGGCCGTGGAGATCAACTCCCGTCCGGAGCGACTCGATCCGCCTCGGCGGTTGTTGCGGCGGGCCGTGGAGGCGGGGGCGTTGTTCTCGATCGACACGGACGCGCATGCGCCGGGGCAGCTGACGTGGCAGGTCCATGGGTGTGCTCGGGCGGAGGAGTCCGGGGTGCCGGCGGAGCGGGTGGTGACGACATGGGGGGTGGACGAGCTGTTGGGGTGGGCTCGGGATCGGGAGATTCCGGCGGGGGTGGTGAGCGCCTGAGAGCTCGGGGGGTTCGGTGATGAGCGGCGGGTGCGGGTCCGTCGTGGCGTGTCGCGCCCACGCGGCGCAGCCGCATATGCGATCCGGTCCCGCGCCCCTCCGGGGCGCGAAAGTCGGAGTTTCCAGGAAGGTGCGCCATGGGCAGGGCTGCTGTTTTCGATGTCGACGGGACTCTTGTCGACACCAACCATTTGCATGTGGTCGCTTGGTGGGAGGCGTTTCGCCAGGGTGGGCATCAGGTGGCCATGCATGACATTCATCGGGCGGTGGGGCTGGCGTCCGGCGATCTGATCACGCATCTGCTGGGTGACGAGCGGGATCCCGCGGAGAAGGACGCGCTCAGTGCGGCGCACAAGGCGCTGTACGGGACGTATTTCGACCGGCTGCCCGCGTTGCCGGACGCGGGGCGGCTGTTGCGGCGGCTCGACGGGCAGGGCTGGAGGGTGGTGCTGGCGACCTCCGCGGGTGGGGCGGAGCTGGCCGCGTTGCGGCGGGCGATCGGGGCCGATGACGCCATCATGGCGACGGCGAGCGCGGATGACGTGGCCGAGGGGAAGCCCGCGCCGGATCCGGTCGAGCAGGCCCTGGAGCTGGCGGAGGCGCCGGCCGAGCGGTCCGTGTTCGTCGGGGACACGGTCTGGGACATGCGGGCCGGCGCCCGGGCGGGGGTCCGCTGTGTGGCGGTGCTGTGCGGTGGCATTCCGCGGCCCGAACTGGAGGCGGCCGGCGCGGAGGCGGTGTTCCGGAATCCGGCCCATCTGCTGTCCGCTCTGGAGGAGAGCCCGCTGGGCCGGGAGGAATGACCTGGTGACAGCAGCTGTGGGCGACCCAGGGCGACGTGACGCACATCACCGGCAATGTCCGGATGCGGAAGGAACACCCCGCTGGTATTTTCCCGTTGAACCAGCCGTGGGTGCGGATGGGACAGTGTCCCCGGGCCTCACCTTTTGCCCACAGGGACGATCGTTCGGCTGAAGCCCTGTGGAGCCTTTCGCCGAGAGGCGACCGCCATCCGCGTCCACCCACAGACCGCCCCGACCGTGATTCCCCCGTCCCGGTCGGGGCTTCTCTTTTGCGTCTCTTTTCAGACCACGTTTACTTCTCTTTTCGGACCACGTTGTCAGACCACCCTGACGCAGCTCGGATATCGAGGTCCCGCGGCCCGTACAGCGCGGTCGGCGCGCCCGTCATCAGGGCCCAGTAGCGGTCGCCGTACGACCAGTGCCACCACTCCGTGGGGTAGTTGACCAGTCCGGCCTCGGTGAGCGCCGCGCCGAGCGCCTCCCGGTGGGCACGGGCCTCGGCGGTGATGTCGCCGGCCCCCGTGTAGCAGGCGCCGGCGCTCTCCTCGGGGCTGGCGTTGACCGGCGTACCGAAGTCGAGTTCGCGCCCGTCGGCGTCGACGAGGGTCAGGTCCACGGCCGCGCCGGCGGAGTGCGGGGCTATCTCGGGCGGGGAGACGTAGCGACTGGCGGCTGCGCGGATGCGGTCGGCGGGCCAGTCGGGGTGGAGGGCGCGCTGCTCGGCCGCGTACTCGTCGAAGTACCGGCGCTGCAGGGACGGCGGCCGGTATCCCTCGACGAACAGCAGGCGCAGTCCGTCCGGCAGCAGGGCCTGGGCCTTGACCAGCCGGTCGAGCACGCCCGCGCGCAGATGGGCGTAGGAGCCCGTGGTGTCGGCCTTGCGCTCGTCGACCAGCAGGGAGCCGTCCCGGCGCACGTCGACGAGCGGCTCGTCGGAGTCCTGGACGGATACGGCCGCCACCCTCGGGTCGGACATCAGGATGATCTCGGTCATGAGCTGATCATCTCGTGGGGTCGGCCGGTCTCCGCGGGAATCGGCCAAGCCGGTGGTCCTGGGCGAACCGTGGCCGGCCTCGGGTGGGCGCGTCCGGTGGTGGCTGCGTGTATCCGCCGGGCTCGGGTACTCGTGGGCGGCCCTGCGGGAATCGAAGCGCGCGAGAGGAGTCAGCGGTGAACGGAGAATCCGGCGGCATGATCGTGGTCACTGGCGCCACCGGCAATGTGGGGACGAGTCTGGTGCGGCTGCTCGCGGAGGACGCGGAGGTCGGCCGGATCCGGGGACTGGCCCGTCGGGTGCCCGATTGGGCGCCCGCGAAGACGGACTGGTCGGCCGTGGACCTGGGAACCGAGGAGGCCGATCTGGCCAAGGAGTTCGAAGGGGCGGACGCGGTCGTCCATCTCGCCTGGGCGTTCCAGCCGACGCATGATCCGGCCGTGACCTGGCGGACCAATGTGCTGGGCAGCATGCGTGTCTTCGAGGCGGTGGCGGCGGCGAAGGTCCCGACGCTGGTGCACGCCTCGTCGGTCGGCGCCTACTCACCGGGGCCGAAGGATCACGCGGTCGACGAGTCGTGGCCCACGCACGGGTGGCCGGATGCCGCGTACTGCCGGGAGAAGGCGTATCTGGAACGTGCGCTGGACTCCTTCGAGTACGAGCACCCCGGGGTCCGGGTGGTGCGGATGCGGCCGGCGTTCCTGTTCAAGCGGGAGTCGGCGAGCGAGCAGCGCCGTATCTTCGGCGGCCGCTTCCTGCCGGGGCCGCTGGCCCGGCCCGAGCTGCTGCCGTTCCTGCCCGACATCCCCGGGCTGAAGGCGCAGGCACTGCACACGGACGACGCCGCCCAGGCGTACCGGCTGGCGCTGCACACCGACGTCCACGGCGCCTTCAACCTCGCGGCCGAGCCGCCCGTGGACGCCGCCCTCCTCAGCGAGGTGCTGGGGTCCCGTGCGGTGAAGCTGCCCCGGGTCGCGGCCCGCTCGGCGGTCGCCGCCGCCTGGAACCTGCGGCTGCTGCCTGCCTCCCCGCACCTCTTCGACGCCGTACTGCGGCTGCCGCTGATGGACTGCACGAAGGCCCGCGCCGAGCTGGGCTGGCGGCCCGAGCGCACGGCGGTGGAGGTGCTGGAGGAGTTCCTGGAGGGGATGCGGCACGGGGCCGGTGCGCAGACGGAGCCGCTTCGGGGGCGGAAGGTCGGCTGAGGGGTGAACGGCGCCTCCCCGGGTCCCACCGGGGAGGCGCCGAGTCTCAGGGGCGACCGTCAGAGACCTCGGAGAGGCCTTCGGAGCCCTCGGGGTCAGCCGGACGGCTCGTCGGGTACGGGCTGCTCGGGGTTGGCGGCGGCCGACTGGGGTGCGCCCCGCCTGCCGGTCCCTGCCTCGTCCGTGTCGGGGACCTCGTCCGTGTCGGGGACGTCGGTGGCATCGGCGGCCGGTTCGTCGTCGTCCGCGTTCGCCTTGTCGGTGGCGCGCGTCGGCGCCGCCTCCCACGGGTCCTCGCCCGCCCCCGCCTGCTGGTCGGGCAGGTCCCTCGGTACGGGGTCGCCGTGCTCGCCGGGACCCTCCGGTCGGTGATCGGTCACGGCGTGCTCCCTCCTGTTGCGCACCGGGCGCGGGTACCTCGGCCCGATCGACTCAAACCAGGTGTTCCGCACGCCGTGCGTGTCACGTCAGGAAAGCTCGCCCAGCTCGTCCAGGGCCGCAGTCAGTTGCGGCGCCACCGCCTCCCGCCGCCACGCGACGTGCCCGTCGTCCAGGGCGCGCGGCACCACCTCGACCAGCATGATCAGATAGAGGTAGCTGCGGTAGAGGGCATAGCGACGACGGACCGAAGGGGTGAACTCGACTCGCCCGCCCTCTTCTTGATAACCCGTCAGGAAGTCGGCGTCCTGTCGGATGTCGCCCAGCAGCGCCAGCGAGACGAAGTCCGCGAGCGGGTCGCCCCAGAACATGCGCTCGCCGTCGATCAGGCCGCCGACCCGTGGAGACTCCCCGCGCTCGACGAGGATGTTGCCCGGCCACAGGTCGAAGTGGACCAGGCGGGGCACGGTCACCTCGTCGAGGGCGTCGTAGGCGGACTTCGCCGTACGGGCCACCTCGTCCACCGGCACGGGCAGCCAGGCCCCGAAGCGGCGGGCGTCGTCGAGTACACCGTCGTAGAGGGCGGTGAAAGCGGTGCGCCAGTCGGCGGTGAGGGGGCCGAAGGCGCCGGACGGATAGCCGAAGCCGGGGCCGGTCACCCGGTGGAGCCGGGCCACCAGGCCACCCAACTCCCGGCGCAGCACGGCCTCTTCGGCGGGCTCCAGCCCGTCCCACCCGCCGCCCGGGCAGTACGTGAGCAGGAGATGGCGACCCGCGGGCGCGGAATCGTCGAGGGCTGCCCCGGCCACGCGTGGCGCGGGTACGTCGACGGTCGCGGCGGCCCGGCAGTACTCGGCCTCGGCGCCGAGGAGTTCGCTCTCGTATGCCAGGCGGGTAGTGGTGGACGGCGGGGGGATCTTGAGGACGAGCCGGGTGCCGTCGGTGAGGCGTAGTTCCTCGACGGTGTTGTACGTGCCGCCGCCGAGCGGCAGCCGCTCGGCGAGGCTCTCGGGCGGCAGCCCCGCCGCGGCGAGGACGCGTCGCGCCCGCTCCCGGTCGTCCATTCCGGTCCCCCTCGTCCCGTGCGGTCGTGTGGGCCCACTCTGTCAGGTGGGCCCGTCCTGTGCCGGGCCGACGTCATGGGCCCACGCCGGGTCGAAGTAATCCATTGGCCCCCTCCCAAAGCACCGAGTACCTTAGGTGAAAACCTAGTGGGCCTAGGTTGCTGGTTCCGAGGCCGCAGGTTTCCACCCATCCCCACACCGGAGGACCCCCATGAAGTCGCTCACCGAGCAGGACATCCGCAACTCGTTCATCAACTGCTCCAAGGGAGAGGCGAAGCGGATCTCCCTACCGCGCGATCTGGAGCGACGGCCCTGGGAGGATCTGGACTTCCTCGGGTGGCGGGATCCGGGGGCACCCGACCGGAGTTTCCTCGTCACCGAGCGGGCGGGTCGGCTGGTCGGTGTCACCCTGCGTTTCCCCTCCGTGCGGCGGGGGTCTCCGCATCGGAGCATGTGCTCGTTGTGTCTGACGACGCACCGGGGGGACGGGGTCTCGCTGATGACGGCTCGGAAGGCGGGCGCGGCCGGGCGGGAGGGGAACTCGGTGGGGTTGTACATGTGCGCCGACCTGGCGTGTTCGCTGTATGTGCGGGGCAAGAAGGCGCTCGACCCGGGGAGCCGGTTCGAGGAGAGTCTGACGACCGAGGAGCAGATCGCCCGGACGGTGGGCAATCTGTCCGCGTTCCTGGAGAAGCTGTACGACTGAACCCGCCCGCTGTCGGTTCAGCAGCCGTGCCGCCTCGACGTCGTGGAGGTGGATCAGGATGTCGTGGTTGCGGGCGAGCGCGATGTCGTACCCCGGGTCGGGGTGGACCGTACCGATGCTGCGCGTCGGACGTGCCCGGACCAGCCAGGTCCGGGCGGTCTCGGGCACGGCCCGCAGGTCGACGAAGTAGTCGTGGTGGGCGCCCTGCATCCTGGGGTACTTGGTGGGCTCGCTCGTCCCGTATCCGACGTGGGCGTTGTGCGTGATTGCGGACTGGCGCCATGTCTTGTTCATGATCCAAGGCTTTCGTCCGGCGCGTGCGTCCACCATCCGACGGGCCACCGCTTCCCGGTGGGGTGAACCCCGCGTGGAAGGAGGGACTGTCCCCACCTCCGGTGGAATCCGCCGAGCGGCTAGGGTCCCCGTTCAGGAGTTCGGTACCGCGGCGGATGGGGAACAGCGCAAGGATGCGAGACGTACGTGGTGTGTGGGCCCTGATCGGCACGCGGGTCGCGAAGTGGCGGCAGGATCCGGTGATCGTGCAGTCGGTGCGGTCGGCGGCGGCCGCCACGGTGGCCTACGTGGTGGCGTTGCAGGTCAGCTCGGAGGCGGCGCCCCTGACGGCTCCGCTGACCGCGCTTCTCGTCGTGCAGGTCACCCTCTACTCCACGCTCACCACCGGCATTCGCCGCGTGAACTCCGTGGTGGCCGGCGTCGTCATCGCGATCGGCTTCAGTGTCCTGGTGGGCCTCACCTGGTGGAGCCTCGCCCTGCTGATCCTCGCCTCGCTCGCGGTGGGCCATCTGGTGCGGGTCAGCGAGTTCGTGCCCGAGGTGGCGATCAGCGCGATGCTGGTGCTCGGCGTGACCAGGGTCGGCGACACGGCGTGGGCGCGGGTCGTGGAGACCCTGATCGGCGCGGTCGTCGGCCTCGCCTTCAACTTCCTGCTCGCTCCCCCGGTATGGGTGGAGGCCGCCGGTGAGTCCATCGAGGACCTGGCCCGGCGGATGCGGCGGCTGATGATCCGCGTCGGCGAGGAGGCCGCGGGTCGCACCCCGGTGGAGGCCGCGGCGGCCCGCCTCGACGAGGCCCGCAAGCTCGACTTCGACATCGTCGAGGTGGACGCGGCCCTCAAGCAGGCCGAGGACAGCCTGAAACTCAATCCGCGTGTACGGGAGGGGCTGCTGCACCGGGTGGTGCTGCGCACCGGCCTGGACACGCTGGAGATCTGCACGGTGGTCCTCCGCGTCCTGGCCCGCACCCTCACCGACCTCGCCCGGGAACGGGAGCCGAGCCCGCTGTTCTCCCCACAGGTGGGAGCGGCCGTCGAACGGCTCCTCGCCGAGATCGGCGACGCCGTGGTCAGCTTCGCGGTGCTGGTCACCACCGACGTCAGCCGTAGCGCCGAGTCCGCGGAGGCCCGGCTCGCCGCGGAGCTGTCCACGGCCACCGCGACCCGCGACAAGCTGGCCCAGCTGCTCCTCGAAGAGGTCCAGCGGGATCCCGGCCAGTGGCAGCTGCACGGTGCCGTGCTGACGGAGGTCAACCGCATGCTCGACGAGCTGGACACCGAGCACCGCTCCCAGCGGCTTCTGGAGGAACTCGACCGCTGCACCCGCGAACAGCGCGAGCGCTCCCCCCGGCTCACGCGCCTCCGCGAGCGCGTACGCATCCCGCGCCCCCTCCGGCGGAACCGGTCCGGCCTCGCCGGACGTACTAAGTGACAAGGCACCACGCGATACCGAGGGGAGCGTACGGAATGGCCGAAGGCGCCGTGCGGATCGACGGGACCACGCTGCGTCTGCCGGGCGGTGTGCAGGTGCGCTTCAAGCGCACCCTGCGCCTTCCGGAGACGGGCACCCACCAACTTCCGCCCGGTCTGGGCGACTTCCCGATCCGCCGGGTCGAGGACTATCCGCACACCGCTCCGGAGGAGATGCGGGCGCGCGGCGGTGTGATGCTCCCCGTGTATCTGCGCGAGGCGATGTGGCTGCACTTCGGCGGTTCCACGGAACCGGCCGCGCTCCAGGTCGGCGTCGGCAAGGTGTGCGCGGTGTCGGGCAAGCCGTGGAGCGGCACGCTCGTCCGTGACCCGCAGAACTACGTGGTACTGCCGCGTCAGCCGTGGCTCGACGGCATCAACTCCGGCAAGGGCACGGTCCGCCAGTTCGTGGCCGTCCCGCTCGGGCTCGGCGCCACGGTCGAGGGCCAGGTCACCGGCGAGGAGGTGTTCGGCGGGGTCCAGCTGCAGACGTTCCCGCTGAACGACAAGCGGCTCGCCGTGTGGCGGGAGGAGGAGCGGCTGCGCGCCCAGCGGGAGCGGAACACCGGCCCGATCGGTGGCTACGGCGGCACGGGCCCGGTGCCGATGCCGCCGCCGGGCGCCGCACCGAGGCCGGCCCCGCCCGGTGGCGCCCCCATGCCCCCTCCGCGGACCGGCGGGCCGCCGCCTCCGGGCGCCGCGTACCCGATGGCGGCACCGGGCGCGGCGCCCGCGCGCAGCGCTCCCGCGGCCCCGCCCCGGGCTCCCGCCGCGAGGGGACTCGGGGTCGGCGGTTCGATGCGTCAGGAGGTCTACCGGGACACGTGGCCGCGTGGCAGCTGGGCCGGGATGCCGGGCGGGCGGATCTTCGTGCATCTCGTCACCCCGCCCGAGTGGCGTCGGATCACCGGGGAGGCCCCGCCGCCGTCGCCCGTGGACCGCGCGGCGTACACCAGGGCGGGCCTTCCCTGGTTCGACTACTACGACGACGACCAGGCCGCCCACGATCTCGACCCGGCCGACGCCCTCGGCACGGTGAAGCCGGTCGGCGACTGGCTCGGCGACGACCTCGACCCGTGGCAGCCGCCCGCTCCCGGCCAGGTCAAACCCCTCGGCGGCGCACCGGGCCGGCCGATCCAGGACGGCGCCTGGTAGAGGAGGCGGCACGGATTCCCGCAGCGGACCTCGGCACCAGGTCCCGTAGCGGGCCTCCGCACGGCATCCGGTGCGGACCTGGGCACGGCATCCGGTCGCCGGCCCGGCACCTCCACCGGTGACAGACCCGGCGGCGGGCGTTGCATGGCGCGCAACGTCCGCCGCCGCGCTTTTGCGCCGAGGCGCTCGCACCCGTCAAGGTGGTGAAGGCCGAGACGACCGACACCCGAGGTGCACGCATGACCAGTGAGGCGGCAGGGGACCGAGGCGGCTGGAGCAGGCGCCGCGTCCTGGGGCTCCTGGCGGGGGCGGCCGTACCGGCCTCCCTGGCCGGTTGCGCGGGCTCCGACGGGACGGCCGGGACCACGCCCTCCTCCCCCGCGCGGAACGCCCCGACGGCTCCGCCGGCGGAGGCGCGGACCGAGGCGGGAGCCACGTCCGAGGCCGCCTCGCCCTCCCCCGCAGCCACCGGCCCCCAGCCGCTCTACCTCGGCACGTACACCTCGGGCGCGGGCGGCGGCACCGGCATCGGCGTGGCGACGTACGACGCCCGCAGTGGCCGTATCGCCGGCAAGGGGACGATCACCGGAGTCGACGACCCGTCGTACCTCGCCGTACACCCGGACGGCCGGACGCTGTACGCCGTGAACGAGCGGGCGGAGGGCGGGGTGACCGCCGTACGGCTGTCCGACCGGAAGGTCCTCGGCAGCCGGAGCAGCGGCGGCGAGGCCCCCGCTCATCTCTCGGTGCACCCGAGCGGGCGGTGGCTGCTGAGCGCGAACTACGGCTCGGGCAGTGTCGCCGTGCACCCTGTGGAGGACTCGGGTGCGCTGGGCGAGCTCACGGATCTGGTGGTGCACAGCAGTCCGGCGCCGGGCCCGGGTCAGGAGGGGCCGCACGCGCACCAGATCGTCACCAGTCCCGACGGCGGTCATGTCCTCGCCGTCGATCTGGGCACCGACACGGTGTACACCTACCGCCTGGACGAGTCCCGGGGCACACTCACCGAGGTCTCCCGGGCGCGGACGCGGTCGGGCGCGGGGCCCCGGCATCTCACCTTCCATCCCGGGGGCCGGTACGCGTATCTCGCCAACGAGGTCGACAACACGGTCGTGGTCTGCGCCTACGACCCCGACAGCGGGCGGCTCACACCGGGCGACCCGCAGTCCACGGGCACGGGCCCGGGCACGAACTACCCGGCGCAGCTGGTCGTGACACCGAACGGCTCGTACGCGTATCTCGCCAACCGGGGTCACGACAGCCTGACGCGCTACGCGGTCGAGGCCGGCGGTGCCCGGCTGAAGCTCCTTGACACCGTGCCGGTCGGCGGGGACTTCCCGCGCCAGATCGCCCTCTCACCGGACGGCCGACTGCTGTTCGCCGCGCTTCAGCGGTCGAGCGCGGTCAGCGTCTTCCAGGTCGATGCCGAGACAGGTGGACTGCGGCGCGCGGGTGAGCCGTTCGCGTCACCCGTCGCCGTCTGTGCGCTGCCGCTGTAGGGCGCGCGGGCAGGAGGCGGCGCTCGCCTGGGAGAGCAGGATGTGCATGCGCTCGGTGAGCTGCGCCATGTCGTCGGCGGGCTTGTGGAACGTCAGGCGTACATCGCCGTTGCCGCGGGTCCGCTCGATGCGCAGGGTGAGGCCGTGCCGGTCGACGGCGAGCGGCTGGACGCGTACGGCGCCGTGCAGGCTGTCGTGCGGGACGAGCCGGGTGAGGCGCTCGACGGCGTCGGGGTGCGCGTCGGCGAGGTGCGTCAGCAACCGGGACTCGGCCGTGGCCAGCGGATCCGGTCGGGCGGCGGCGAACTCGTCGAGGTCGACCACGACCGCGCCGGACGGCTCGCGCAGCACGATGCGGGTGGCCCGGAACTCCAGGTCCCCGTCCTTGGGCACGAACCAGCCGGCGAGCCAGAGCCGGGCCCGGATACGGTTGCGCACGGGGACGGGCGCCACGTCGGCGAACTCCAGCACGGCGGACGGCTCGCCACGCGGTGCGCAGATCGCGGTGGCGAGGAGCCCACTGTCCTCGGGGACGCACACGATCACCCGGCCGTCCTCGGTGACGGAGTGCGCGCCGACGAACTCCTCGCGGCCGCCCTCGGCGGTCACCGCGCAGGACCACGCCGCCGCGAGCATCGAGCGGGCACGCTCCGCCGCGGCGGGCGCGGCCGTCCAGCTGTGACGGTCACCCATCCCAAACCTCCCTTAGGTAAGCCTTGCCTAACCTATCGAAGATCCGGGCGTACGCCAACCGGCAGCCGCCGCTGTATGGAACTTTCTGTTCTCAGCCCTGTTGCGGCGGTCGGTTCGGGTCGACCCCGGTCGGAGTGATCGCCGTATCCACCTGCTGTGCGGCACTGTCCACGGCACCGGCTCGCTCCTGCCGGTCCTCCTCGGCACCCTCGGTGCCGGTTACGGGAACGGCATCCGTCGACGAGGGCGGATGGTCCGCGGAGAAGAACGCGGGATCCCTGGACAGCGCCCGGGTCAGCCACGCCCCGGCCAGCTGGGAGGTGAGAACGGACAGCAGCACGAGGGCGACGAAGAACCGTCCGTTGATGACGCCCGCACCAAAGGTCACCGAGGCCAGGATGATGCCCGGGCCGCCGCGGGCGTTCATCGCCACCGCGAAGTGGGTCGACCACGACCTCGACTTGCCGGCCAGGCGTGCCCCCAGCCACACGCTGCCGAACTTGACCACACAGGCCAGAACGAACAGCCAGCCGAAGAAGACCGGGTCGAGATCGTGGACAAGGTCGAGGCGGAAGCCGACGAGCGCGAAGTAGATCGGGATGAAGAAGGCCAGCGAGAACGCGCGCACGGCCTCCTGTCCCGTTGACGCCGTCTCGTGGCCCGCCATCGCGATGCCCGCCATGAGCGCGCCGAAGATCGGATCGATCCCCAGGACCAGGCAGCCCAGGCACAGGGCGAAGAGGAACATCAGGCGGAACGCCGCCGGGCTGCGCCGCTCCAGCACCCTCAGGGGACCCGTGGCCAACCACCGGAACGCCGTACGGCCTCCAGCGAGACAGACCGCGAAGAACAGCAGCGCCGCGCCCACGTAGTAGGCCACCTCCCAGCCGATCCCGTCACCGGGGAGCAGTGCGGGCAGGCCGTAGGAGGTGTCCGCCCGGATGTGAGCCAACCCCAGGATCACGGCGAGGACGACATAGAGAAGGACGTCCTCGACGACGGCGACCGTGAGCACCATCCGGGCGAAGAGGCTGCCCATGATGCCGAGGTCCATCATGATCCGGGAGATGACCGGGATGCTGGTCACCGCGATAGCCAGGCCCATGACCAGGGAGATGTTCGCCGCGGATCCGTGCGGGCCCGCCAGGCCGCCGGGGTCCACCACCTGGGCGATCGCCAGACCTGCCACGAACGGGATCACCAGGCCTGAGACGGTGGTGAACAGCACGGTCCTGCGCTCCGAACCCAGACTGCCCTGGCGCATCTCCAGCCCGGCCAGGAAGACCATCAGGATCATGCCGAGTTGGTAGACCGCGCCCAGCATATGGGCGGTGGCGCTGGAGGACGGCACCAGCCAGCCGCTCACCGACGGGGCGAGCAGGCCCAGGGCGCTGCCCCCGAGCAGCAGACCACCGACGATCTCGCCGATCACGGGAGGCTGGCTCAACCGTGCGAAGAGATATCCGCCGAGGTGCGCCGCGACGAGAAAGACGGTCAGCACGATCAGAATCCTGGCCATCTCGGCAACCGTTAGGGACATGAGCACGCCTCCGAGTCGTTGAGGACTGACACCTTTCGAGCGCTGGAGACGTGGGGGAAGGACTCCGCCGAGCAATGCCATACGTTTATCGGTTGATTCTTTCGCGTCGGATATACCCGAGCACTTCCCGATTAACCATCAAAATGTCAAGCCTTTCGTCATCCATTTTCCCTCCACGCCAATTCGAACTGATAAACGTGATTACGTCAGTGCGAACCTCCGCCCACAACGCCGACCGAAGTGACGACGCAACCCGCCCTGTGGATCCAAAGCTGAGCACGGACACCGCAGTTGGCGTCCGGATTCCGGCCCCGCACCGCCCAGTCCTTTTCGCCGGGCGCACACCTGCGGCACTATTTCCGGTGACTTTTGGCAGTAGATAATCGATACGCGGACATATACCTCGGTATGAATGCGCCCCGTATCCCTGGCAGGCAGCCACACCGCTGGTATCGCTTTGGCCATTGCGCTCCCCCCTGCCCCTTCCATTACGGCTGGATCCCTTCTTTTGGAGGGATTCGGCAGCGACACGTCCGATCGCGAAGCGACGCGAGCGGCGGCGCGGGCGGGGGCCAGTGCTGGTGGTGACAGCCCTCGGCGGAGGGCTCGGCGCAGCTGCACGGTACGGGGCCGAGCTGCTGTGGCCGACTGCGCCCGGCGCCTTCCCTTGGACGACGCTGGGGATCAACGCGGTCGGGTGCGCGATGTTCGGTGTCTTGATGGTGGTCAGCAGCAAGGTCCGGGTACTGCACCGGCTGGTGCGGCCGTTCATCGGCACCGGCGTGCTGGGCGGCTTCACCACGTTCTCCACCTACGTGGGCGACGTCCGGCGCCTGGTGGGCCAGGGCCAGGCCCCGGTAGGGCTGGCCTTCCTGGTACTGACACTCATGGTGTCCCTGGCGGCGGCATGGAGCGCGTCAGCCATCACGCGTCACCTGATCGCCCGGAGGCCCGCATGACACCCTGCCGACGGCGCGCCGCGGAAGGCGGTCATCATCGGAAGCCCTTGTCGAGGCCGACCGCCCCACAGAGAAGGGGCTATTGACGTGAACTGGTTGCTCGTCGTCGTCGGCGCGATGGTGGGGGCACCGCTGCGGTACCTGATCGGCCGGGCGGTCGAGGCCCGCAACGACACGCTTTTCCCTTGGGGGACGTTCACCGTCAACGTGGCCGGCTGTCTGGTCCTCGGGCTGCTCACCGGCGCCGTGACGTGCGGGGCCGCACCCTCCAGCGTGCGCGTGCTGGTGGGGGCCGGGCTGTGCGGGACACTGACCACCTACTCGGCGTTCTCCTACGAGACCGTGCGACTGGCCGAGATGGGGGCGCGGTTCTACGCCGTGGCCAATGTCCTCGCGAGTGTGACCTCCTCGATCGGGGCCGTCTTCATCGGCGCAGCGCTGGCGGAGGCCATGTGGGCATGAGCGAGGTGACCGAACTCCGGGCGGGCACGCGGCGGTGAAGGCGGAAAACCCACGGCACCAGGCTCAGGGCGCGAGCACTCCGAAAAGCGCCCGCACACACAGCTCCCGGACCTGCTCCCGGGACAACTCCGAACCCCTCAGCCACTCCAGACAGACGGCCGTCGTGAACGACAGCCACCCGCGTACGGCGAGCCGCATCTCCGGCCGCCCGTCGAGCGCCGCCGCGAACTCGGCGTCCGACGCCAGCGCCGCCAGAATCCGCGCCTCCTGCGCCGCCAGCGCGCGCTGATAGACCTTGCGCACGGCCTGGTCGCCGGTGGCGTCGGCGCGGTGGAAGGCCCGGAAGCCGTGGGCGTGTTCCTCGACGTACGCGAGGAACGCGTCGAGCCCGTTGGCGAGCCGCTCGCGCGCCGACCGACCGGGCGCGGGGGTCATCATCCGCAGCATCCGCTCGCTCTCGCGCTCCACGACGGCCGCGAAGAAGTCCCGCTTGTTCGGGAAGTAGTGATAGAGCAGCCCCCGCGAGACGCCGGCGATCTCGGCGACCTGCTCGATCCAGACGTCGTCGTACGAACTCTCCGCGAACAGCCGGGTCCCGACCGCGAGAAGCTGCTCCCGCCGCTCCTCGGTGCTGAGCCGTCGGCGCGGGCCCTGTCCCTGCTTGGCTGCCATGGCGGCACTTTACTTGACGTGGGTTCAACAACTGGATGAGACTGATCCCGCTATTGAACCCGAGTACAACAGCTTCGTACGGCGTGCGCGCAGGGGGGATGTGGTCATGACGGCGACGACCGGGCCCACGGCCGGCAGGGGTTTCCGCAGCGCCGAGCTGGGCTGGCCCGAGCTGCACCGCATACCGCACCCGCCGTACCGGCTGCCCGTCATCGGCGACGCGCTCGGCACGAACATCCGTACGCCGATCCAGGACTCCCTGCGCCTCGGGCGGCGGCTCGGGCCGATCTTCCGGCGGAAGGCGTTCGGCAAGGAGATCGTCCTGGTGGGAGGCGCCGGGCTCGCGGCCGAGCTGGCGGACGAGTCGCGGTTCGCCAAGCATGTGGGCGTGGGGGTCGCCAATCTGCGGCCGGTGGCCGGGGACGGGCTCTTCACGGCGTACAACCACGAGCCCAACTGGCAATTGGCGCACGACGTCCTGGCCCCGGGCTTCAGCCGGGAGGCCATGGCCGGCTACCACCCGATGATGCTCGACGTCGCCGAGCGGCTGATGGACCACTGGGACCGGGCGGGCGCGGCGGGCGACGCCGTGGACGTGCCCGGCGACATGACCAAGCTGACACTGGAGACGATCGCCGGCACCGGCTTCGGCCACGACTTCGGCTCCTTCGAACGCACCCGGCCGCACCCCTTCGTCGCCGCGATGGTCGGCACCCTGACATACGCCCAGCGCCGCAACGTCGTCCCCGACCCGCTGGCCCCGCTGCTGCTGCGGGGTGCCACCCGGCACAACCAGGCGGACATGGCGTATCTGAACGAGACGGTCGACACGGTGGTGCGGGCGCGGCGGTCGTCGGGTGGCGGTGGCGCCGGTGACCTGCTCGACCGCATGCTGGAGACCGCGCACCCGGACACCGGCGAGCGGCTCTCCGCCGAGAACGTCCGGCGCCAGGTCATCACCTTCCTGATAGCCGGGCACGAGACCACTTCGGGCGCCCTCTCCTTCGCCCTGCACCACCTCGCCCGGCGTCCGGACCTGGCCGCGCGCGCCCGCGCCGAGGTGGACCGGGTCTGGGGCGACACCGCGCGGCCCGGCTATGAGCAGGTGGCCAAGCTGCGGTATGTACGCCGGGTGCTGGACGAGACGCTGCGGCTGTGGCCGACGGCGCCCGCGTTCTCACGGGAGGCGCGCGAGGACACCGTGCTGGGCGGGGTCCATCCGATGCGGCGGGGCGCCTGGGCGCTGGTGCTGGCCGCGATGCTGCACCGGGACCCGGAGGTCTGGGGCCCGGACGCCGAGCGGTTCGACCCGGACCGCTTCGACGCGGCAGCCGTGCGCGCCCGGCCCCCGCACACGTTCAAGCCGTTCGGCACGGGGGCGCGGGCCTGCATCGGCCGCCAGTTCGCGCTCCACGAGGCCACGCTGGTACTCGGACTGCTCCTGCGCCGCTACGAGTTGCGGCCGGACCCCGCGTACCGGCTGCGGGTGGCCGAGCGGCTGACACTGATGCCGGACGGGCTGCGGCTGAACGTGGAGAGGCGGGTGGGTGGCGGGGTGGGCACCGCCGTCGCGGCCCCGGAGGTGAACGGCGATCCGACAAGCGCCCCCGAGGCCCCGCAGATGCCGTCGTCGCCGTCACGCTGTCCAGTGACCGGGGCGGGTGACTGACCCCGGCAGGCGCGTCCCCGCGCTGCCGCGTGCCGCGTTGACCTGGGGCTGGGTCAGGAAGAAGGCGCCGGTCAGATCCGCGTCGGTGAGGTCGGTGTCGCGGAGGTCGGCGCCTATCAGATCCGCGCCACGCAGATCGGCACCGGTCAGGTCGGCGGCTATGAGGTAGGCGCCACGGAGGTTGGCCTTTCTGAGGTCGGCCCCCTTGAG
The DNA here is from genome assembly GCF_024612035.1 of Streptomyces sp. DSM 40750. GTDB lineage: Bacteria > Actinomycetota > Actinomycetes > Streptomycetales > Streptomycetaceae > Streptomyces. The sequence continues at coordinate 10,069,794 of NZ_CP102513.1, read as the reverse complement.
GCGCGCGCCCATCAGGTCGGCGCCCCGGCGGTTCTGCTTGCGTCCGGCGCCCGCCCGCATGAGATCACTGACCCGCAACAGCAACTCGTTGACGCCCTGCCGGTGCGCGGAGACGTCCAACTCCCCCAGTTCCTCGGCCGTCTGCCCGGTCAGCCGCTCGGTCTCGTCGAGGGCCCGGCGTAGGTCGGCGTGCACCGGACGGGCGGCCGGCAGGGTCAACGCCTCGGTCAGGTACCAGAGCAGTTCATGGAGTTGGCGTACGACCGGGAACACCTCGAACATCCGCCGGGCGTGCTCGCGGCCGCCCGTACGCCAGTTCTCGCCGGCGAAGGTGACCTGCGAGACCTTCTGTCCGGCGCCGAAGCAGTCGTAGACCGTGCAGCCGTTGAAGCCCTTGTCCCTGAGCCGGGTGTGGATACCGCACCGGAAGTCGTCGCCGAGGTTCCCGCACGCCCGGCCCGCGGCCTTGTCGACGGCGAAGTCCGCCGAGGCGGTGAAGGGCAGGGCCACACAGCACAGGCCGAAGCAACTGGCGCAGTCCGCGCGCAGATCATGCAGGTCGAGGGCGTCACCGGATCTTTGTTCCATACGGTTCACCCTAACGAGAACTCACCGACGAGTTTTCGGGTGCGGAGGAGTCTCTAATACAACGGAAAACAAGGTTCGCTACGACTGAGGTGGACACCTCGGACGGATCCCCTGAGGAGACATCATGTGCACCCACCGTCCCGCCTGCCCCACCGCCGACCGCTCCGGCCACCACGCCGCCGCCATCGTCTCCGCCCACCCGGAACAGGGCTGGAGCCTCCTCTGCGACGGCACCATCGTCTTCGACGACACCGGTGAACTCCTGCCGGACGGCAGCGTCGTCGCCCCGCTGCGCACCCTCAGCCACGCACTCGCCGCCTGAACTCGACGCCTGAACCAGACGCCGGCTGCGCCTCGAAGTCCGTCAGTCGCGTCCCAGATCCAACCGCCAGTCGTTCGACATGCTCCAGTGCCCCTTCGGGTACTCGACGGAGACCTCGCCGAGCAGCGTGAACCCCGCCCTGCGGCACACCGCGTTCGACGCGGCGTTACCCACTCGGGGCAGCGCGTGCAGGTATCGGTGCGTGTTCGAGTCCCGCGCCACCTCGACGACCGCCCGGGCGGCGCGTACGGCGACGCCCCGGCCCTGGAACTCGGGCAGGACCCCCCATCCGGTCTCCCACACGGTCTCGCCCCGCCAGTCGTGTTCCCAGTAGCCGATCGAGCCGACGGTCTCGCCGGTGTCGGCCAGCGCGACCCGGTACATCTGCCCGGCCGCCACCTCGAGATAGCGGCAATGCCGGGCAGTCAGTTCCTCCTCGGTCTCCGGACCGCCCAAGTGCACCGTCATCCGGGGGCTGTTGATGCGCCGCAGCAGCCAGAAGTCGTCCTCCGACCAGGGCTCCAGCCGCACCCCGCCCCGGACGCCCGTCATCGGGCGAACACCTCGAACGCCACCGCCGGTCTGCCGCCGAACCGCTCCCCCGTGGTCCGGGCGTAGCCGGTGAGGAACTCGCGTGCGTAGGTCTCGGGGTCCTTCTCGGTCAACGCCGCCAGGTAGGTGCGGTGTTCGAGCAGGGAGGCGACCGCGCGGTCGAGGCCGGGGGTGGCGTCCACGGCGTGGGTGGGGGTCGAGGAACCGGCGACGGCGACCCAGCGGACGCCGTCCCAGGGCTCCAGGCCCTGTTCGACGAGTTCCGGGAAGATCCAGCGGTTCCCGGCGTCACCGGCGGCGTCCAGCGTGGCGCGGCCCACGGCCACGTGGTCCGGGGTGTTCCAGGCGACCCCACCCCAGGTGTCGCGGTGGTTGAGGGTGATGACCAGTTCGGGGCGGTGTCTGCGGATGGCGGCCGCGATGTCCCGGCGCAGGGCGGTGCCGTACTCGATGACGCCGTCCTTGTGGTCGAGGAACTCGACCTCGGACACGCCCACGGCGGCCGCGCTCGCCCGCTGCTCCCGCTCGCGCAGCGGGCCGCACTCCGCGGGCTCCAGGGTGTCGATGCCGGCCTCGCCGCGCGTCGCCAGGACGTACGCGACCTCGCGGCCCGCGTCGGTCCAGGCGGCGATCGCCGCCGAGCAGCCGTATTCGAGGTCGTCCGGGTGGGCCACCACGGCGAGGGCGCGCCGCCAGTCGTCGGGCATGGGTCCGAGTGGGGCCGGCTGATCCTTCTGCGGGTCGGTCATGTCGGCACAGTAGCCGTGAGCACCGACAACCGGCCCTCGCTCACTGCTCGTCGCGTGTCAGCGCCAGCAGCCGGTCCAGCACCCTCGGTCCCCCCGCCCGTACACCGTCGTGCTCGAACTCGTCCGTGACCCAGGTGCGCAGGCCCCGGATGGCGCGGGCGGTCCGGAGGGCGTGGGCGGTGTCGACGTACATGTCGTCGTGGTAGATCGCGGCCGCGACCGGCACCTCGTTGACGGCGAGCTGGTCCGGGTCGTACAGGGGCAGCCAGCCCCGCGCCCCGGCCAGATCCTCGGCGGTCTCGCGCAGAGGGCGCAGGGCGGGGTCGTTGTCGAACATCCAGGGGTGCACGGACTCACCCGTGAAGAGGAGCGGGCCGTCGCCGGTCAGCGTCTTGGCGGCGTCGAACTGCGGGAACCGGCGGCGCACCCGCTCGGCGGCCCAGTCCGTGGGGCCCGGGTCCTGACCGTAGATCGCCTCGTGGAGGAGCGCGTACAGCGGGTGGCCCGCGTACGACAGCAGCCCCTGGACCTCCTCCTGGAAGGAGTCGGACAGGGCGGGACCCTGCGGGGTGCGGACGAAGGCGTCCTCCAGCAGGAAGTGCAGCCGGTGGCTGCCGTCGCCGCGGCCGAGCATGATGCCCAGCGACTGGAACGCCTCGACGGTGAACCGGTAGCCGTTCGGCAGGACGACGTCGTGCTGGAGAAGGTGCTCGGCGATCTGCCGGGCGCGCTCGACGTCCTGCGGGTAGCGGGCGTAGTGCGCGGCGACCTTGCGTTCGATGCGCGGGTAGGCGGCCCCGTAGACATCGTCGGCGCTCGCGTCGAGGGAGGGCAGTCCGCCGGTGATGACGACGGTACTCAGGCCCTCGGGCGCGATGGACAGATAGGTGACCGCGCAGAAGCCGCCGAAGCTCTGGCCGAGGACCGCCCAGGGGGCACCGCCGGTGACCTCGGGGCGGATGGCCTCGCAGTCGCGGACGATGGAGTCGGCGCGGAAGTGGGCGAGGTAGTCGGCCTGTTCGACGGGGCCGCCGCGCAGCGGGAGGGTCTGGCGGTTGGCGGGGGTGGAGGCGCCGGTGCCGCGCTGGTCCAGGAGCAGGACCCGGTACTCCCGCAGGGCCCGCTCCAGCCAGGCCTCACGGCCGACGAAACGGTTCGCCCCGAAGCCGGGGCCGCCCTGAAGGTAGACCAGCCAGGGCAGTTCGGCCTCCGTCTTGTCGCTCGCGACGACCTCGCGCCCGTAGAGCTCGATCCGCTCCCCCGCCGGGTGGTCGTGCTTGAGGGGAACAGTGAAGCGACGGTCGGTGAGGACGACACCGGGCTGCCGGTAGCTGACGGACAACAGGGCTCCTTGAACGGACGGATTCCAGGCCGTGGTCCAGTCCAGCACAGATTCTTCGCCAGGCCGACTCCGTGGATCAAGAAAATCCCGGCAACCTCTACTGAATGACCGCTCAGCGCGCCGAGAGGCTGGAGCGCCGCACCACCAGTTCCGGCTGGAGGACGACCCGCCTGTGCTCGTGCGGGGTGGGCGCGGTCTCGGCCTCGGTCTCCTCCAGGAGGAGTTCGGCGGCGAGGGCGCCCATGGTGACGGCGGGCTGCCGTACGGAGGTGAGGGGGACGGCGGCCGCGGCGGCGAACTCGATGTCGTCGTAGCCGACGATGGCGAGGTCGTCGGGGACGCTCACGCCGGCCGCGTACATGGCCTGGAGGACGCCGAGGGCGAGCAGGTCGTTGGCGCAGAAGACGGCGGTCGGGCGGTCGGCGAGGCCGAGGATGCGGGCGCCCGCGTCCCGGCCGGCGGCCACGTCGAGGCGCTCGGTGGGCAGCTCGCGCAGGGCGTCGGCGCCGAGTCCCGCCTCGCGCAGGGCGTTGAGGGCGCCCATACGGCGGTCGCGGACCTGGTTGAGGCCCGCCGGTCCGCTGACGTACGCGATGGAGCGGTGGCCCGCGTCGACGAGATGCCGTACGGCGAGCGCGCCACCCGCGACGTCGTCGACGGAGACCGAGCACTCGGTGGTGCCCTCGGCGACCCGGTCGACGAGGACGAAGGGGATGCCGTGGCGGCGGAACGCCTCGATGTTGCGTCCGGTGGCGTCGGCGGGGGTGAGCAGCACACCGCGCACCCGCTGTTCGGCGAAGAGCGAGAGGTACTCGGACTCCTCGCCCGCGCTCTGCGCGCTGTTGCAGACCATCACGCCGAGCCCGGCGTCGCGCGCGGCCCGCTCGGCACCGCGCGCGACGTCGACGAAGAAGGGGTTGCCCATGTCGAGCACGAGCAACGCCATGATCCGGCTCCGCCCGGCCCGCAGCTGACGCGCCGACTCGCTGCGGACATAGCCGAGACGCTCTATCGCGGCCTGTACCCGGGCCCGGGTCCCGGAGGCCACCGAGTCCGGCCGGTTGATGACGTTCGACACCGTGCCGACGGAGACTCCGGCGGCAGCGGCGACGTCCTTGATACCCACCGACTGGGCCATGGGGTGGGGACCTCCAGGAAGGTGCGGAGCGGCGGGCATGTGTTCACATTACCTTCGGGCCACCACAGGAATGGCCTAGTCAGGCGCAGGAACTCGCCCGTCGTACGGGAATCAGGCGGGCAGTGCGAAGTCGATGACGCGGAGCGCCGACGGCGTGGTACCGCTCGACTTCACCTGGTACATCACGGACAGGACGTTGTCCTGGGCGATCCGGCTCTCGTCGAACACGACCTCGCCGAAGGCGTTGAGCCCGGAGCCGTCGAACAGGATCTTCCAGTCGGTGTGCCCGGAGGCCGCCGTGGCACCGGCGATCCGGCCGAACGGGAAGATCGCGTAGGCGTTGTTGTACTTGTCCATGACCAGCTTGGTGCGCTGGCTGGAGTTCAGCGGCACCGGTATCTCGGTCTTCGCCCAGGCTCCGGAGGAGCTCTTGCGGACGAGGAAGGCGCGGCCGTTGGCCGTGCGGTTGGCGACGTAGTCCGTGGTGCACTGGCCGAAGCGGCCGGGGACGTAGCTGATGATGGCGTGCGGTCGGCCGGCGGAGTCGGTCCACTGGCTCTCCTGGTTCATCAGGGAGTGGTCCGGGTTCAGCGCGTCCACGACGAGGCCCGCGTCGGTGACGGAGACCCGGTCGGAGCCGCCGGTGGTGCCGACGACGGCGCCCGCGTTGTTGCGCCAGGTACGGCCCAGGTCGTCCGAGTAGACGTAGCCGGTGTCGTGGTTGGTGATGCCGCCGCCGTTGCACATCACTGCGCCGTTCTGCTCACGCCACGTGAACATGGCGTGCAGGCGCCCGTTGCGGTCGTAGTCGATGCCGTGCAGGTACATGTTGCGGGCCGTGGAGGAGCCGTGCTCGCTGGTGTACGTGCCGGTGGAGCTGGTCCACTCGCCGAGGTTGGTCCAGGAGGTGCCGTTGTACTCGGCGAGGGCGTTGCGGCCGTTGCCGGAGATGCCGGCGCGGTAGCTGAGCTGAAGCTTGCCGTCGGGCATGGAGATGAACTGCGGGTAGGTGAACTGCGAGGTGAGCCCGAGGCCGTCGAGGGTGGACTGGGGGGCGCCGAAGCGGCTCGTGATCCAGCTCAGCCCGGCGGGGTTGTCCATGAGCCCGGCGACCGACTTGACGTAGGTGAAGCCGTCGCTGTGGGAGTCCATGTTGAGGTGGAGACGGCCGTCGACCTTGGAGACGCCCATGGAGATGACGTTGTGGGAGTCGTTGTAGCGCAGGGTGTGGCCGACCTTGACGGTGGACCAGGTGCTGGAGCCGAGGACGCGGCGGCCGACGACGGCGTTGCGGTCGGCGGTGTACCAGACGGCGTACTGGTAGCCCTTGTAGGTCAGCAGGGCGTTCTTCTGGAACGAGTTGTTGTTGACCAGGCCGTCGTAGGACACGAAGAAGATGGCCTGGCTGTCCAGCAGGGTGTTGCCGGTCTGGGTGACCGAGGGACCGGGGTCGGCGGCGCGGGCGGCGGTCGCGCCGAGTACGGGGGTCACGACGGCGCCGGCGAGTGCGGCGCCGAGCAGCGTACGTCTCTTCATCTCGGGGACTCCATTGTCGGGCGAGGTGGGGAGGGGGAGGGTATTGCTTCGTGGGGGGGGATCAGGCGAGGTGGAACACCTCGGTGAGGGGCTTCATGGCCTCGTCGGGCCGGGCGCCGTCGAGGGACTCGAAGAACGGCGCCATCTCCTTCTGCCAGCGGGCGTTGACCTCGGCGGCCTCCATGCCGGCGAGCGCGGCCTGAAAGTCCTCGGTCTCCAGGTAGCCGACGAGCAGGCCGTCGTCGCGCAGGAAGAGGGAGTAGTTGTGCCAGCCGGTGGCCGAGAGCGCTTGGAGCATCTCCGGCCACACGGCGGCGTGCCGCTCGCGGTACTCGTCGATCCGGTCCTGTCGGACTTTGAGCAGGAAACAGACGCGCTGCATGAGGTACCGCTCCTTAGCGGGGTGTTGAAGGGGACGGACGACTAGAAGTTGAACTGGTCGATGTTGTCCTTGGTGAAGACGGTCGGCTTGCCGAGGCTGATCACGCCGTCCTTGCCGATGGTGAACTCGCCCATGTCACCGGCGGTGAAGGTCTCGCCCTCCTTGCCGGTGATCTGGCCGGAGACCAGCGCCACCGAGGTACGGGCGGCCAGCTCGCCGAGCTTCGCCGGGTCCCACAGCTCGAAGCCCTCGACGGTGCCGTTCTTGACGTACTTGCGCATGTCGTTCGGGGTGCCGAGGCCGGTCAGCTTGACCTTGCCCTTGTACTTGGAGCCCGACAGGTACTGGGCGGCCGCCTTGATGCCGACCGTGGTCGGGGAGATGATCCCCTTCAGGTTCGGGTACTCCTGGAGCAGGCCCTGGGTCTGCTGGAAGGACTTCTGGGCGTCGTCGTCACCGTAGACGGTCTTGACGAGCTTGATGTCCTTGTACTTCGGGTCCTTGAGCTCGTCCTTCATGAAGTCGATCCAGATGTTCTGGTTCGTCGCGGTCTGCGCGGCCGACAGGATCGCGATCTCGCCCTTGTAGCCGATCTGCTCGGCGAGCAGCTGGACCTCGGTGCGGCCCAGGTCCTCGGCGCTGGCCTGCGAGACGAAGGCGTTGCGGCACTCCGGCTTGGTGTCGGAGTCGTAGGTGACGACCTTGATGTCGTTGCTCATGGCCTGCTTGAGCGCGGTGCACAGGGCGCCCGGGTCCTGCGCGGAGACGGCCATCGCGTCGACCTGCTGCTGGGTGAGCGTGTTGACGTAGGAGACCTGGCCGGAGGTGTCGGTGGCGCTGGACGGGCCGACCTCCTTGTAGCTGGAGCCCAGCTCCTTCAGGGCCGCCTCGCCGCCCTTGTCGGCGGAGGTGAAGTACGGGTTGTTGACCTGCTTGGGCAGGAAGCCGACGGTCAGGCCCTTCTTCAGCTCGGCGTTCGGGTCGGCCTTGCCGGTGGCGCTCGCCGAGGCGGTGTCGCTCTTGACGTCCTCCTTGGTGGTGCCACCACAGGCGGTGGCGGCGAGGGCGAAGGAGGTGACTGCGGCGAGGGCCGCACAGGAGCGGCGGAGGGTTGACTTGCGCATGAGGGTTCCTTTGTCACTGAGGGACGGGCGGGTGAGCGTGTACGAGACGGCGGTGGGGGCCCAGCCGGTCAGGAGGCTGGAGTGGGCGCCTTTGGCACCGGCGCTGAGGCTGCTCTACGGCCGGCCCTCGCGACGGAGATCTGACGTGCGACCCGGGGGCCGAGCACGGAGAGGACGAGCAGGACGCCGGTGACGACGATCTGCGACTGGGCGGAGACATCCTGAAGACTCATCACGTTCTGCAGCGTGCCCAGCAGGAAGACTCCCGCGATCGCGCCGCCGAGCGTGCCCTTGCCGCCGTCGAAGTCGATACCGCCGAGCAACACGGCGGCCACCACGGAGAGTTCGAGGCCCGTCGCGTTGTCGAAGCGGGCGCTGGCGTAGTGCAGGGCCCAGAAGATGCCGGTGAGGGAGGCCATGAGGCCGGTCAGCGTGAAGAGGATCAGCTTCTGCCGCTTGACGCGGATGCCGGAGAAGCGCGCGGCCTCCTCGCTGGCGCCGATCGCGTAGAGGGAGCGCCCGAACGGGGTGAGGTGCAGGGCGACCACGGCGATGACGAGCAGCACCAGGAAGGGGATGAAGGCCTGCGGGACGAAGCTGTCGCCGATCCGGCCGGCCGCGAAGTCCAGGTACTGCGTCGGGAAGTCGGTCACCGCGTCGGAGCCGAGCACGATCTGCGCGATGCCCCGGTAGGCGGCGAGAGTACCGATGGTGACGGCCAGGGAGGACAGGCCGAGCCGGGTGACCAGCAGGCCGTTGATCAGTCCGCAGACCACGCCGAGGAGCAGGCAGATCGGGATGATCGTCTCGATCGTCATGCCCTGGTTCCACAGGGCGCCCATCACCGCGCCGGACAGACCGGCGGTGGAGGCGACCGACAGATCGATCTCACCGGCGACCACGAGAAGGGTCATGGGGAGGGCGATCAGCGCGATCGGCAGGGTGTTGCCGATGAGGAAGGACAGGTTGAGCGCGTTCCCGAAGCCGTCGACCGTCGTGAAGGACAGCAGGAGCACGACGATGAGGAGGGCGCCGACAGCTGAATCCCACCTTTTCAGGGCGGACCAGCGGCTCGCGCGCGACGAGGTGGAATCAGCCATGGCGGGCGTTCCTCTTCTTCAGGGCGGTCGCCACCCGCAGCGCGACCACGCGGTCCACGGCGATGGCGAGGATGAGCAGGACGCCGTTGATGGCCAGCACCCACACCGAGCTGACGCCGAGGGCGGGCAGCACGCTGTTGATGGAGGTCAGCAGCAGGGCACCCAGGGCCGCGCCGTAGACACTGCCGGAGCCGCCGGTGAAGACGACGCCGCCGACCACGACCGCGCTGACGACGGTGAGTTCGTAGCCGTTGCCGGTGCTGGAGTCGACGTTGCCGAACCGGGCCAGGTACAGCGCTCCGGCGAGGCCGGCGAGGGCGCCGCAGAAGGTGTAGGCGACCAGGATCCGCTTGCGGACCTGGATACCGGCGAGGCGGGCGGCCTCGGGGTTGGAGCCGAGCGCGTACAGCTCGCGTCCACTGCCGAAGTGCTTCAGGTAGTACGCCGTCGCCACCAGCACCGCCAGGGCGATCAGCGCCAGGTACGGCACCGCGGAGATACCGCCGGAGCCGAAGTCGACGAACCCGTCGGGCAGGTCGGCCGCGGTGATCTGCCGGGAGCCGACCCAGATCGAGTCGATGCCCCGGATGATGTACAGCGTGCCGAGGGTGACCACGAGGGCGGGCACCTGGCCGAGGCTGACGAGCAGGCCGTTCAGCAGACCGAAGCCGATGCCCATGAGGACCGCCAGCACCACGGCCACGACCGCGTTCCCGCCGCCCTGGAGATACGTACCGGCGGCGAAGGCGCTGATGCCGAGGGTGGAGCCGACCGACAGGTCGACGTTCCGGGTGATGACGACCAGCGACTGCCCCACGGCGACCAGCACCAGGATGGTCGCGTTGAGCAGCAGGTCCTTGATGCCCTGCTCCGTCAGGAACTCGCTGTTGCCCAGCTGGGTGACGACGATCATCACCAGGAAGACGACCAGGATGGCGAGTTCACGCATCTTGAAGACGCGGTCCACCAGCCGGGTGCCACTGGACTTGGGCACCTCGGTGACGGGGGTGTTCTGAGGGGTGGTCACCGTCATGCGGCGGCCCTCCCGGTGGCTGCGGCCATCACGGATTCCTCGGTGGCTTCGGAGCGAGGGATCTCGGCGGTGAGCCGGCCCTCGTGCATCACGAGCACGCGGTCGGCCATACCGAGGATCTCGGGCAGGTCGGAGGAGATCATCAGCACGGCCACCCCGTCGGCGGCGAGCCGGCTGAGGAGGCGGTGCACCTCGGCCTTCGTACCGACGTCGATGCCCCGGGTGGGCTCGTCGACGATCAGCACCTTCGGCGCGGTGGCGAGCCACTTGGCGAGGACGACCTTCTGCTGGTTGCCGCCGGACAGGGTGTTGACGGTGTCGGCGATCCGGGCGTACTTCACCTGGAGCTTGACCGCCCAGTCGAGGGAGCGGCTGCGCTCGGCGCCGCGGTCGACGAGGCCCGCCTTCACCGTCGTACGGAGGCCGGTGAGGCCGATGTTCCGCTCGATGGACATGTCCATCACCAGGCCCTGGGCGCGGCGGTCCTCGGGAACCAGGGCGAGCCCGGCGGCCATCGCGGTGGAGGGGGCGCCGTTGGTGAGCGCCTTCCCGTCGATGTCGACCTCGCCCGCGTCCCAGCGGTCGATGCCGAAGACGGCCCGCGCCACCTCGGTACGGCCGGCTCCGACGAGGCCGGCCAGGCCGACGATCTCGCCGCGGCGGACGTCGAAGGAGACATCCGTGAAGACGCCCTCACGGGTCAGCCGGCGGACGCTGAGCGCGATGTCGCCCGGCTCGACCTCCTGCTTGGGGTACAGCTCGTCGAGGTCGCGGCCGACCATACGGCGGACCAGGTCGTCCTCGGTCATCCCCTCGATCGGTTCGCTGGAGATCCAGGCACCGTCGCGCAGGGTGGTGACCCGCTGGCAGATCTGGAAGATCTCTTCCAGGCGGTGGGAGATGAAGAGGACGGCCGAGCCCTGTTCGCGCAGGGTGCGGACGACACCGAAGAGCCGGGCCACCTCGCTGCCGGTGAGGGCCGCCGTCGGCTCGTCCATGATCAGGACGCGGGCGTCGAAGGAGAGCGCCTTGGCGATCTCGACGATCTGCTGGTCGGCGATGGACAGGCCACGCGCCGGGCGGTCGGGGTCGAGTTCGACGCCGAGCCGCTGCATCAGGGCGAGGGTCGCCGCGTGGGTGGCCTTGTGGTCGATGCGGCCGAGGGCGCGCCTGGGCTGGCGGCCCATGAAGATGTTCTCGGCGATCGACAGGTCGGGGAAGAGCGTGGGCTCCTGGTAGATCACGGCGATGCCCGCGTCCCGGGCGTCGGCCGGGCCGTGGAAGACCGTGGGCGCGCCGTCGAGGAGCACCTGACCGGAGTCCGGTCGGTGCACCCCGGCGAGGCTCTTGATCAGGGTCGACTTGCCCGCGCCGTTCTCCCCGGCGAGTGCGTGCACCTCGCCCGGGAACAGTTCGAGGGACACGTCCCGCAGGGCGCGTACGGCGCCGAAGGACTTGGAGATGCCCTTCAAGGCGAGAACGGGGGCCGGACCCGTGTTGGACCGGTGGGTCATGGGGGCTCCTCGACGACGGCCGGTGGCTAGCGGAGAGGCTGCCTCGCTGCGTCGTGAAAGGTTTCAACTAGGTTGCCGGGACGTTAGGCACCACACGCAGGTCACGTCAATGGGTTCCGGCCGAAATTTTTTCGATAGAAGAGGTCACAACAGGGTCACGGGCAACCATGTTGACCTGGGGGGTTGACAGTCCGGCGAGCCGCTCATAGTTTCCCGTTCTGAATCGTTTCAGACATCGAAGCCGGTAGGAGCCCTGACGTGACCGAGCTCGCCGCGGTGAAGGCCGCCCTCAAAACACAGGCCGTCGAGACGCCGTCGTGGGCGTACGGAAACTCCGGAACGCGCTTCAAGGTGTTCGCCCAACCGGGTGTTCCGCGCAATCCCTGGGAGAAGCTGGACGACGCCGGCAAGGTCCACGAGTTCACCGGCGTGGCCCCGACCGTGGCCCTGCACATCCCCTGGGACAAGGTCGAGGACTACGCGGCGCTCTCGAAGCACGCGGAGCAGCGTGGCGTGAAGCTGGGCGCCATCAACTCCAACACCTTCCAGGACGACGACTACAAGCTGGGGAGCGTCTGCCACCCGGACGCGGCGATCCGCCGCAAGGCCGTCGATCATCTGCTGGAGTGCGTCGACATCATGGACGCGACCGGCTCCCGGGACCTGAAACTGTGGTTCGCGGACGGTACGAACTATCCCGGCCAGGACGACATCCGTGAGCGGCAGGACCGGCTGGCCGAGGGGCTCGCCGAGGTCTACGAGCGGCTCGGGGACGAGCAGCGGATGCTGCTGGAGTACAAGTTCTTCGAGCCGGCGTTCTACTCGACCGATGTGCCGGACTGGGGCACCGCCTACGCCCACTGCCTGAAGCTCGGGCCGAAGGCGCAGGTCGTGGTCGACACCGGGCATCACGCGCCGGGGACCAACATCGAGTTCATCGTGGCGACGCTGCTGCGGGAGGACAAGCTCGGGGCGTTCGACTTCAACTCCCGGTTCTACGCGGACGACGACCTGATGGTCGGGGCCGCCGACCCGTTCCAGCTGTTCCGGATCATGTACGAGGTCGTGCGTGGGGGCGGGTTCACTCCTGAGGTCGCGTTCATGCTCGATCAGTGCCACAACATCGAGGCGAAGATTCCGGCGATCATCCGGTCGGTGATGAACGTGCAGGAAGCCACGGCGAAGGCGCTGCTGGTGGACCGGGAGGCGTTGCGCTCCGCTCAGCAGGCCGGGGACGTGCTGGAGGCCAACGCCGTGGTGATGGACGCGTACAACACGGATGTGCGGCCGTTGCTTCGTGAGGTGCGGGAGGAGATGGGGTTGGACCCCGACCCCATGGGGGCGTACCGGCGGTCGGGGTGGGCCTCGAAGATCGTGGAGGAGCGGGTGGGAGGAGAGCAAGCCGGTTGGGGAGCGTGATTCCGGGCCTCGTCTGCCAGTTCTCGTCCGTTGCGGACTGCGGGTCGTGTGTGGTTGATCGCGCAGTTCCCCGCGCCCCTGACGGGGCGCCGCAGTCCCCTTTCGTACATACGTCACCGTAAGGATTGATCTCGCATGGCAACCCATCCCGAAGCCGCCGCCCTCCTCGCCCGTTCTCGTCGGCTCGGAGCCGATCCCCGTAACACCAACTACGCCGGCGGGAACACGTCCGCGAAGGGGACCGACACCGACCCCGTCACCGGTGGTGACGTGGAGCTGATGTGGGTGAAGGGGTCCGGAGGGGACCTCGGCACGCTCACCGAAGCCGGGCTGGCCGTGTTGCGGCTGGACCGGATGCGGGCGCTCGTCGAGGTGTACCCGGGTGTGGAGCGCGAGGACGAGATGGTGGCCGCGTTCGACTACTGCCTGCACGGGAAGGGTGGGGCGGCGCCGTCCATCGACACCGCCATGCACGGGCTCGTGGACGCGGCCCATGTGGACCACCTGCATCCCGACTCCGGGATCGCGCTCGCTTGTGCCGCCGACGGGGAGAAGCTGACCGCCGAGTGTTTCGGGGACAGTGTGGTGTGGGTGCCGTGGCGGCGGCCGGGCTTCCAGCTGGGGCTGGACATCGCGGCCGTGAAGCGGGAGAACCCGCAGGCCATCGGGTGTGTGCTGGGCGGGCATGGGATCACCGCCTGGGGTGACACCGCCGAGGAGTGCGAGAAGAACTCGCTGCACATCATCCGGACGGCCGAGCGGTTCCTCGTCGAGCGGGGGAAGGCGGAGCCGTTCGGGCCCGTCGTCGAGGGGTACGAGGCGCCGGCCGCCGCGGAGCGTCGGGAGCGGGCCGCCGCGCTGGCGCCGCACATCCGGGCCATCGCCTCGCAGGACAGGGCTCAGGTCGGGCACTTCACCGACTCGGAGGTCGTTCTCGACTTCCTGGCGAGTGCGGAGCACCCCCGGCTCGCCGCCCTGGGTACCTCGTGCCCCGACCACTTCCTTCGTACGAAGGTCCGGCCGCTCGTGCTGGATCTTCCGCCGACCGCCGATCTCGACACGGCGATCTCACGGCTGAAGGAGCTGCACGCCGAGTACCGGGAGGAGTACGCCGCCTACTACCAGCGGCACGCCGAGCCCCACTCCCCCGCGATGCGCGGTGCCGACCCGGCGATCGTGCTGATCCCGGGTGTGGGCATGTTCAGCTTCGGCAAGGACAAGCAGACCGCGCGGGTGGCCGGCGAGTTCTACGTCAACGCGATCAATGTGATGCGGGGCGCCGAGGCGGTGTCGACGTACGCGCCGATCGAGGAGTCGGAGAAGTTCCGCATCGAGTACTGGGCGCTGGAGGAGGCCAAGCTTCAGCGGATGCCCAAGCCGAAGCCGCTCGCCACGCGGGTCGCGCTCGTCACGGGTGCGGGCAGTGGGATCGGGAAGGCCATCGCCCACCGGCTCGTCTCCGAGGGTGCCTGTGTCGTCGTCGCCGATCTGAACGCCGAGAACGCCGCTGCCGTCGCCGAGGAGCTCGGCGGGGCCGACAAGGCCGTCGCCGTGACCGTCGACGTGACGGACGAGGAGCAGATCGGCGAGGCCTTCAAGGCCGCCGCGCTGGCCTTCGGCGGTGTCGATCTCGTCGTCAACAACGCCGGTATCTCGATCTCCAAGCCGCTGCTTGAGACGTCGGCGAAGGACTGGGATCTCCAGCACGACATCATGGCGCGCGGTTCGTTCCTCGTGTCGCGGGAAGCGGCGCGGGTGATGATCGCGCAGGGGCTGGGCGGTGACATCGTCTACATCGCCTCGAAGAACGCCGTCTTCGCCGGGCCCAACAACATCGCCTACTCCGCCACCAAGGCGGACCAAGCGCACCAGGTGCGGCTGCTGGCCGCCGAACTGGGTGAGCACGGCATCCGTGTCAACGGGGTCAACCCGGACGGTGTGGTGCGTGGCTCCGGGATCTTCGCGGCGGGCTGGGGTGCCCAGCGCGCGGCGACCTACGGAATCGAGGAGGAGAAGCTGGGCGAGTTCTACGCGCAGCGGACCATCCTCAAGCGCGAGGTGCTGCCGGAGCACGTGGCGAACGCGGTGTTCGCGCTGACGGGCGGGGAGCTGACGCACACCACCGGTCTGCATGTCCCGGTCGACGCCGGCGTGGCCGCCGCCTTCCTCCGATGAGCGGGTCCGTGAAGTCGTACGCGGCGGTCGACCTGGGCGCGTCCAGTGGGCGTGTCATGGTCGGCCGCGCGGGGCGGGACTCGCTGGAGCTCGTCGAGGCCCACCGGTTCCCCAACCGGCCGGTGCGGACGCCCGAGGGGCTGCGCTGGGATGTGCTCGCGCTCTACGCGGGGGTGCTCGACGGGCTGAAGGCGGCCGGGCAGGTCGACTCCGTCGGCATCGACAGCTGGGCCGTCGACTACGGGCTGCTCGACGGTGACGGGGCCCTGCTGGGCAATCCGGTGCACTACCGGGACTCCCGTACCGAGGGCGTCGCGGAGAAGGTGTGGGCCACCGTGCCCGCCGCCGAGCTGTACGCGGCGACCGGGTTGCAGTACGCGCCCTTCAACACGCTGTACCAGCTGGTCGCCGCCCGGTCGTCCGCACAACTGGCTTATGCCAAGCGGCTGTTGCTCATTCCCGATCTGCTGACGTACTGGCTGACGGGCGAGCTGGGGACCGAGCTGACCAATGCCTCGACGACGCAGTTGATCGATCCCCGGACGCGCGACTGGTCGAACGACGTGGCCGAGCGGCTCGGGATCGATCTGGAGCTGTTCGCGCCACTGCGGCGGCCCGGGGATCCGGCGGGGTTCCTCCAGGAGCGGGTGCTGGAGGAGACCGGGCTGACGGGCCCGGTTCCGGTGACGACGGTCGGGTCGCACGACACCGCTTCGGCGGTGGCGGCCGTCCCGGCCACCGGGGAACGGTTCGCGTACATCTGTACGGGCACCTGGTCGCTGGCCGGCCTGGAGCTGGACGCGCCGGTCCTGACCGAGGCGAGCCGGGCGGCCAACTTCACCAATGAGCTGGGGCTGGACGGCACGGTCCGCTATCTCCGGAACATCATGGGGCTGTGGCTGCTCCAGGAGTGTGTACGGGAGTGGGGGGACCCGGATCTCGGCGCGCTGCTGCGGGGCGCGGCCGGGGTGCCCGCGCTGCGGTCGGTCGTGGACGCCGGGGACTCGGCGTTCCTCGCGCCCGGCCGGATGCCCGAGCGGATCGCGGAGGCGTGCCGGGAGTCGGGGCAGCCCGTGCCCTCTTCCCCCGCCGAGATCACCCGCTGCATCCTCGACTCGCTGGCGCTCGCCCACCGGCGGGCCGTCACCGAGGCCCAGGCGCTCGCCGACCACCCTGTCGACGTCGTCCACATCGTCGGCGGCGGCACGCGCAACGCCCTGCTGTGCCAGCTCACCGCCGATGCCTGCGGACTGCCGGTGGTGGCGGGACCGGCGGAGGCGGCGGCCCTGGGCAACGTCCTCGTCCAGGCCCGTGCCCATGGCCTCGTGGGCGACCGGGCCTCGATGCGGCAGCTCCTCGCCCGTACCCAGCCGCTGGTGCGGTACGAGCCGCAGGGCGACCCGGCGGCCTGGCGCGCGGCGGAGGCCCGGCTCACCGAGCGGTGAGCGGGGCCGTCCCTGCGGCCGATCGGCGGCCAGAGGTATTCCGTCGCCGATCGGCCCGCGGCGTCATTTCCCTCGGCACTCGGCGCGCGGGGCCTCTCGCCCTCCGCGTACTCGCGTCGTACCCTGCACTCATCCGATGACCGACCCCCAAGGAGCCGCGATGCGTGTCGCCCTGTTCCTGACCTGTGTCAACGACACGCTCTATCCGGACACCGGCCGCGCCGTGGTGAAACTGCTGACCAGACTGGGCGTCGACGTCGACTTCCCGATGGGCCAGACCTGCTGCGGACAGGCGCACTACAACACAGGATACCGGCATGAGGCCGAGCCGCTCGCCCGGCAGTTCTCCGATGTATTCCGGGAGTACGAGGCGATCGTGACACCGTCCGGCTCGTGCGGGGCGATGGTGCGCGAGCTGTATCCACGGATGGGTGAGCGGGCGCGGGCGGAGGGGCGCGGGGACACCCTCGCGCGGACTCTGGCGCCGGTCGTACCGAAGACGTACGAGCTGACCGAGTTCCTGGTGGACGTGCTGGGCGTGACGGACGTCGGCGCGTACTACCCGCACAAGGTGACGTACCACCCGACCTGCCACGGCCTGCGCAGCCTGGGCCTGGGCGAGCGGCCGCTGCGGCTGCTCCAGGCCGTGAAGGGGCTGGAGCTGGTGGAGCTGCCCGGCGCCGACGAGTGCTGTGGCTTCGGCGGCACGTTCGCCGTGAAGAACTCCGATGTCTCGGCGGCGATGGGCGCGGACAAGGTGCGCAACGCCGAGTCGACGGGCGCCGAGGTGCTGTGCGCGGCCGACAACTCGTGTCTCATGCACATCGGCGGCACGATGACCCGGCTGCGTACGTCCGTACGGCCGGTCCACATCGCGGAGATCCTGGCGAGCACGGAAGAGGAGCCCCTCGTATGAGCGGGACGTTCGTCGGTATGCCGGCCTTCCCCAAGGCCGCGCACGAAGCCGTGCACAACACGACCCTGCGCGGCAATCTGCGCCACGCCACGCACACCATCCGCGCCAAACGCGCGAACGCGGTCGCGGAGGTGTCCGACTGGGCCGCGCTGCGCGAGGCCGGCAAACAGATCAAGGACCACACGCTCCGCCATCTCGACCGGTATCTCGTGCAGTTGGAGGAGTCGGTCACGGCGGCCGGCGGCACGGTGCACTGGGCCGCCGACGCGGACGAGGCCAACCGGATCGTGACGTATCTCGTCAAGGCGACCGGTGAGAGCGAGGTCGTCAAGGTCAAGTCGATGGCGACGCAGGAGATCGGGCTGAACGAGGCGCTGGAGGCCGAGGGCATCCACGCCTACGAGACCGATCTCGCCGAACTCATCGTGCAGTTGGGCAAGGACCGGCCGTCGCACATCCTCGTCCCGGCGATCCACCGCAACCGGGGCGAGATCCGGGACATCTTCGCGCGCGAGATGAGCGAGTGGGGACGCCCGGCCCCCGAGGGTCTGACCGACACGCCCGCCGAGCTGGCGGACGCCGCGCGGCTGCATCTGCGGGAGAAGTTCCTGCGCGCCAAGGTCGGTGTCTCCGGCGCCAACTTCATGGTCGCCGACACCGGCACCCTGGTGGTCGTGGAGTCCGAGGGCAACGGCCGGATGTGCCTCACCCTCCCCGAGACCCTGATCTCGGTCGTCGGCATCGAGAAGATCGTGCCGACCTGGCAGGACCTGGAGGTCTTCCTCCAGACCCTCCCCCGCTCCTCGACGGCCGAGCGGATGAACCCGTACACCTCGACCTGGACGGGGACGACAGACTCCGGGACGGCTGACGGGCCGAGCACCTTCCATCTCGTCCTCATCGACAACGGCCGCACCGACACGCTCGCCGACGAGGTCGGCCGTCAGGCCCTGCGCTGCATCCGCTGCTCGGCGTGTCTCAACGTCTGCCCGGTGTACGAGCGGGCGGGCGGCCACGCGTACGGCTCGGTGTACCCCGGCCCGATCGGCGCCATCCTCAGCCCCCAGCTCCGGGGCACCGCGAGCGAGATCGACGCCTCGCTGCCGTACGCCTCGTCGCTGTGCGGCGCCTGCTACGAGGTGTGCCCGGTCGCCATCGACATCCCCGAGGTGCTGGTGCACCTGCGGGAGCGGGTCGTCCAGGGCGGCCCGGTGACGGAGCAGGGCAACAAGGTCGTGCTGAAGCCCGCGAAGGGGCATGCCGCCGAGCGGGCGGCGATGCGGGCGGCACGCTGGGCGTTCAGCCACCCCGGCGCACTGCGCACCGGACAGCGGCTCGCCTCCCGCACCCGCCGCTTCCATCCCCGTACGCTGCCGGGCCCCGGCAAGGCGTGGAGCGCCAGCCGCGATCTTCCCACGCTGCCCGCCGAGCCGTTCCGGGACTGGTGGCAGCGGACGAACGGTGGACGTACAGACGGTGGACGTACAGACGGTGGACGTACGAACGACGGACCCACGAACGACGGAAAGGGCACCGGCAAGTGAGCAGCAGGGATCTGATCCTCGGCCGGGTGCGGCGCGCCCTCGCCGACGTACCACGGGACGACACGCCGTACGAGCAGGCGGTTGAGCGGGGCTATCTCCGTGAACACGGCGAGCGGACCGTCGCGGAGACGGTGGATCTGCTGGCCGAGAACCTGGCGGACTACCGGGCGCTCGTGCACCGCACCGACGCCGACGGGCTCGCCGGGGTCGTCGCCGGGCTGCTGCGCGAGCACGGCTCGAAGACGGTGCTCACGCCGCCCGGGCTGAGTGAGGACTGGCTGGCAGCGGCGACCGATGTGACGCGTGTCCCGGACCGCGTGGAGAGCACCCCCCACGAGCTGGACCAGGTCGACAGCGTCGTCACCGCCTGCGCCCTGGCCATCGCCGAGACCGGCACGATCGTGTTGGACGGCTCCCCCGACCAGGGCCGCCGCCGGATCACCCTCGTGCCCGACCACCACATCTGCGTCGTACGGGTACCGGAGCAGGTCGTGTCGTCGGTGCCGCAGGCCCTCGAACGACTCGACCCGAAACGCCCGCTGACCTGGATCTCCGGCCCGTCCGCCACCAGTGACATCGAGCTGGACCGGGTGGAGGGGGTGCACGGTCCGCGCACCCTGGAGGTGGTGCTGGTGACCGGGATCGGCGACTGAGGCCGGGCCCCGCTCCTGACCGGCCAGGCCAACCGGCCCTGGTCGGCCTCTTCGGCCGGCCAGGGCTTCGGTTTCCTTGATCCATGAGGTCGGCCGGATCTCGATGGTGGGCGGTCGCCGTGGCGGTCTTCCGCTGATCACCCACGCGGTGATCTTGTTAGGTTGAGTGGCACCTACAGTCTTCAACTCGGGGATTTCCCATGTCACTTGACCGCCCGGTGATCAACAGCGACATTCCGCACTCGGCCCGGATCTGGAACTACTGGCTCGGCGGCAAGGACTGCTACGAGATCGACCGGCAGGTCGGCGACGAGATCCGCGAGGTGAACCCCCAGATCGTCGACATCGCCCGCGCCCAGCGGGCGTTCCTGCGCCGCACGGTCGCACACCTCACCGAGAAGGCCGGCTTACGCCAGTTCCTCGACATCGGCACCGGCCTGCCCACGGTGGACACCACCCACGAGGTCGCCCAGCGCATCGCCAGGGACACGCGGGTCGTCTACGTCGACCACGACCCGACCGTCCTCGCCCAGGCCACGGCCCTGCTCACCAGCACCCCCGAGGGCGCCACCGCGTTCATCGACGCCGACCTGCGCGACCCGGACACCATCCTCGAACGCGCCGCCCGCTCCCTCGACTTCACCCGCCCGGTCGCCCTCGTCCTGCTCGGCATCACCGCCCATGTGCCCGACGAGAGCGCGTACGACGTCGTCGCCCGGCTCCTCGACGCCCTGCCCGCCGGCAGCCATCTGGTCCTGGGCGACAGCACCGAGGTGTACCGGCCGGAAGCGATGCGGGTGATGGTCGAGCACTGGAACGAGGCGAGCGACAACCCGCGTATCAACCGTTCCCCCGAGCAGCTCGCCCGGTTCTTCGACGGGCTGGAGCTGCTGGAGCCCGGACTCGTGTCCGTGGCCCAGTGGCGGGCCGAGCGGGGCGGCTCCGACGAGCCGTGGGAGGTCGACTGTTTCGGCGGGGTGGCGCGAAAACCCTAGAGCGAGCCGCAGAAATTACGGCTCACTCTTGGCCAAAGCTTCGGCGGCCACCTTCAGGTCCGACACCAGCCCCGCGTACGCGCCCTCGCGGTCGTCGGCGCGGAGCACGGCGGACGGGTGCAGGGTGGCGACCACGTACGACCCCTGGTCGTCGGGCATCGGCAACAGGGCGCCTCGGTCCTTCGTGACCCGGAAGGAGCTGCCGAGCAGTGCCTTGCCCGCGGTCGCGCCGAGGGCCACCACGACCTCGGGCCGCACGAGGCGCAGCTCGGCGAGCAGCCAGGGGCGGCAGGCGGCGACCTCGTGCAGGTCGGGCGCCTTGTGGATACGGCGTTTGCCGCCGCCCGGGGGCCTGGTGAACTTGAAGTGCTTGACCGCGTTGGTCACATAGGCCGTGTCCATGTCGATCCCGGCCTCGTCCAGCGCCCGCCGCAGCAGCCGCCCGGCGGGACCGACGAAGGGCTCGCCCTGCCTGTCCTCCTGGTCGCCCGGCTGTTCACCGACCAGGAGGAGCCGCGCGGACTCGTTTCCCTTGCCGAACACCGTCTGGGTGGCGCCCTCGTGGAGGGGGCACCCCCGACAGTCGGCCGCGGCACGGCGATGGGCGGAGAGACCGCCGCGGCTCGGCAGATACGGCTCGGCGTCGTAGGCGTGCGGGTCCTGGGAGGGGGGCTTCGTGGGGCTCGTACGCTCCGTGCCGCTCGCACGTCCGGTTGAGCTCGCTTGCTTGGCGGGGGTCGCTTGCTTGGCGGGGGTCGCTTGCTTGGCGGGGGTCGCTTGCTTGGCGGGGGTCGCTTGCTTGGTTGCGCGCGCGTGCTTCGTGGGGCCCATCCGCTGCCACCTCCTTCACCGGGAGCCTGCCCGGAGCTCTTCACCGGGAGCCGGCTCGGAACTCGTTCCCGGGTACCCGATCCGTCCCGGATCCATCATGGTTTCGCGCGCACCGGGCACCCACGGACGAATGGCCCCCCTTCTCGCCCTCGCGTCCGCCGCCCTGTACGGCATCGTCGACTTCGCCGGGGGGCTGCTCTCCCGCCGGGTGCACTTCGCGGTGGTCACCCTGCTCGGCCAGGTGGGAGGCCTGCTGCTGGCGCTCGTGGTGGCGTTCGTGGCGCCGACGTCGGAGGTGCGGCTCCCGGACGTGCTGTGGGGCGCGCTGTCCGGCATCGGGAGCGGTGCGGCGATGACGTATCTCAACCGGGGGCTGAGCCGGGGCAGCATGAGCGTGGTGGTGCCGGTGAGCGCGGTCACCGGGGTGGCGCTGTCGGTGTTGTGCGGGGTGTTCCTGCTCGGCGACCGGCCCGCCGCCGTGGCGTGGCTGGGCATCGGCGTCACGCTGCCGGCGCTGTGGCTGGTGTCGGGCGGCGGCCGTGGCGCGGCCGACTCCGCGGCGGGGGCGGGGGCGGCAACCGGGAGCGCCGGAGACGGCGGGGACCGGGCGGGGGCGGCCGGGACCGGGGCAGCGCCGAGCGGGTTGCGGACGGGGGCGACCCTGGACGGGCTCCTCGCCAGTCTGGGCGTGGCGGTGCAGTATCTCGGGCTGGCGCAGGCCGGTGCCGGGAGCGGGGTGTGGCCGGTGGTCGCGGGGCGGGTGGCCGCGGTCGCCCTCCTGTTACCCGGGCTGTGGCGGCATGCCGGGCGGTTCCGTCAGCCGCCGGAGGTGTGGGGGAAGGCGGCCGCGATCGGGGCGGGGGCCGCGCTCGCGCTGATCCTCTACCTCTGGGCGGCTCAGCGGCAGATGCTGTCGGTCGTGGTCGTCCTGGCCTCCCTGTACCCGGCGGTTCCCACGGTCCTCGGCCTGACCGCGCTGCACGAGCGGGTGAACATCCGGCAGACGGTCGGGCTCGTCGGCGCGGCGCTCGCGATCCTGCTGCTCACTTTGGGCTGATCCGATCACCTCGTCCGACGGGACTCCCGCCGAGGAGGGTGCGGCCCCCGGCGGCCGCGCGGCCGATCGTCCCAGGTGGGAGGCGTACGGGCCCTGTCGGAGCGGTCACGGACGGTGTCCGGCGCGGCCCACCAAACTTGGGTCGTTCGTTTTCTTGAACTGTTCGTGTTTATGAGGGTAGGTTGGTCGCCATGACCGCATCCCAGCCTCCGAACACCGCCGAGGAACTGCGCGGTGCCGGCCTGCGGGTGACGGCCGCGCGCGTCGCGCTGCTGGAAACCGTCCGGGACGGCGACCACCTCGGCGTCGAAGCGATCGCCTCAGGGGTGCGCGATCGTGTGGGCCACATTTCCCTCCAAGCCGTGTACGAGGCCCTGAACGCGCTCGCCGGCGCCGGCCTCGTACGCCGCCTCGAACCACCCGGCAGCCCGGCCCTGTACGAGGGCCGTGTCGGAGACAACCACCACCACCTCGTATGCCGCTCGTGCGGTGTCGTGGCCGACGTCGACTGCGCGGTCGGGCATGCCCCGTGCCTGACCGCCTCAGACGACCGTGGCTTCGCGATCGACGAGGCCGAGGTCATCTACTGGGGCCTGTGCCCCCAATGTTCCAAAGCCAGCAGTTCAGCACCGTGATCCACCAGTTCCGGAAGGACTCCCATGACTGAGAACCACGACGCGATCGTCACGGACGCGAAGCCCGAGGAGACGGGAGGCTGCCCGGTCGCTCACGGCCGCGCCGCGCACCCGACCCAGGGCGGCGGAAACCGTCAGTGGTGGCCGGAGCGGCTCAACCTGAAGATCCTCGCCAAGAACCCGGCCGTGGCGAACCCCCTCGGTGAGGAGTTCGACTACGCCGAGGCGTTCAAGAACCTCGACCTCGCGGCCGTGAAACAGGACATCGCCGAGGTGCTGACCACCTCGCAGGACTGGTGGCCGGCCGACTTCGGCAACTACGGCCCGCTGATGATCCGTATGGCCTGGCACAGCGCCGGTACGTACCGCATCAGCGACGGCCGCGGCGGCGCCGGTGCCGGTCAGCAGCGCTTCGCTCCGCTGAACAGCTGGCCGGACAACGCCAACCTGGACAAGGCCCGCCGTCTGCTGTGGCCGGTGAAGAAGAAGTACGGCCAGTCCATCTCCTGGGCCGACCTCATGATCCTCACGGGTAACGTCGCCCTGGAGCAGATGGGCTTCGAGACCTTCGGCTTCGGCGGCGGCCGCGCCGACGTCTGGGAGGCCGAGGAGGACGTCTACTGGGGTCCCGAGACCACCTGGCTCGACGACCAGCGCTACACCGGCGACCGCGAGCTGGAGAACCCGCTCGGCGCCGTCCAGATGGGTCTGATCTACGTCAACCCGGAGGGCCCCAACGGCAACCCGGACCCGATCGCCGCGGCCCGCGACATCCGTGAGACCTTCCGCCGCATGGCGATGAACGACGAGGAGACCGTCGCCCTCATCGCCGGTGGTCACACCTTCGGCAAGACGCACGGCGCCGGCCCCGCGGACAACGTGGGCAACGACCCCGAGGCCGCCTCGCTGGAGGAGCAGGGCCTCGGCTGGAAGAGCACCTACGGCACCGGCAAGGGCGGCGACACCATCACCTCCGGTCTGGAGGTCACCTGGACCGCCACGCCGACCCAGTGGAGCAACGGGTTCTTCAAGAACCTGTTCGAGTACGAGTACGAGCTCACCCAGAGCCCGGCCGGCGCGAACCAGTGGGTCGCCAAGGACGCCGAGGCGATCATCCCCGACGCGCACGACTCGTCGAAGAAGCACCTCCCGACGATGCTCACCACCGACCTGTCGCTCCGCTTCGACCCGATCTACGCGGAGATCTCGCGTCGCTTCTACGAGCACCCCGAGCAGTTCGCGGACGCCTTCGCCCGCGCCTGGTTCAAGCTGACCCACCGTGACATGGGCCCGAAGTCGCTGTACCTCGGCGCGGAGGTCCCGGCGGAGACCCTGCTGTGGCAGGACCCGCTGCCGGAGGCCGAGGGCGAGGTCATCGACGCCGGCGACATCGCGGCGCTCAAGGCCAAGCTGCTCGCCTCGGGTCTGACCGTCTCGCAGCTGGTGTCCACCGCGTGGGCGTCGGCCTCCACCTTCCGTGAGAGCGACAAGCGCGGCGGCGCCAACGGTGCCCGTATCCGTCTGGAGCCGCAGCGCGGCTGGGAGGTCAACAACCCGGACGAGTTGCGTCACGTCCTGAGCGTCCTGGCGGGCGTCCAGTCGGAGTTCAACTCCGGCGCCAAGAAGGTCTCCCTGGCCGACCTGATCGTCCTCGGCGGTGCCGCCGCGGTCGAGAAGGCCGCCAAGGACGCCGGCTACGACGTCGAGGTGCCGTTCACCCCGGGCCGCGTGGACGCGACCGAGGAGCACACGGACGTGGAGTCCTTCGCCGCGCTGGAGCCTTCGGCCGACGGGTTCCGCAACTACCAGGGCAAGAGCAACCGCCTCCCCGCCGAGTACCTGCTTCTCGACAAGGCGAACCTGCTCTCGCTCAGCGCCCCCGAGATGACGGCCCTCGTCGGTGGCCTCCGGGTCCTGGGCGCCAACCACGCCCAGTCCTCGCACGGCGTCTTCACCGACACCCCGGGCAAGCTCACCAACGACTTCTTCGTCAACCTGCTCGACCTGGGCACGACCTGGAAGTCCACGTCCGCGGACCAGACCCTCTTCGAGGGCCGCGACGCGGCCACCGGCGAGGTCAAGTGGACCGGCACCCGTGCCGACCTCGTCTTCGGCTCCAACTCCGAGCTCCGTGCCCTCGCCGAGGTCTACGCGAGCGACGACGCGAAGGAGAAGTTCGTGAACGACTTCGTCGCGGCGTGGGCCAAGGTCTCCGACCTGGACCGCTTCGACCTGGTCTGATCAGCCCGATCACGGCGTCCGGGTCGGCCCTTCACGGGCCGGCCCGGACGTTTTTCGTGCGCCTGATGCTCGTGCGCTCATCCGCGAAAGCCTGCTCGATTCACCGGGCGGGCGTCCTCCGGGGCCCCGATCCAGCGGCTGGTCTCCACGTCGGCGGACGAGTCCCGCGGCAGAGTCGGCGCGATCACCAGCTCCTCGACGACCGTCCGCTGCGGGAGCGTGGCGCACAGCAGTACAGCCCGTGCCACGTCCTCCGGCTGCACCATGGCCGCCCGCTTCTCCTCGCTCGGCGGGGCGGCGCGGCTGTCCA
The DNA here is from genome assembly GCF_024612035.1 of Streptomyces sp. DSM 40750. GTDB lineage: Bacteria > Actinomycetota > Actinomycetes > Streptomycetales > Streptomycetaceae > Streptomyces. Next base: position 10,044,193 of record NZ_CP102513.1, on the reverse strand, counting down.
GGATCGGGGTGTTGACCTCGCCGGGAAGGATGCAGGTGGCGCGGATGAGGTCGTTGCGGAAGGTGTTGTGCAGGTAGGTCATGAAGTTGCGTACGCCCGCCTTCGCCGCGCCGTACGGGGCTCCGCCGAGGAGGGTGGGCCGGACCGCGGCGAGTGAGGAGATCGTGATGATCGAGCCGCCGCCGCGCTCCAGCATGTCCGGGAGGACTGCCTGGGTGAGCAGATAGACCGCGGTGAGGTTGACGCCCATGACGGCGTTCCACTCCTCCTCGCCGGTCCAGCGGACGTCGGGCACTTTGCCGGCGCCGCCCGCGTTGTTGACGAGGATGTCGACGGGGCCGGCCTCGTCCCGGGTCCACTCGGCCAACTCCCGCACCTCGTCGGCGTTCTCGACATGCGTGGAGCGGGTGAACGCCGCGCCGCCGGCGTCCTTGATGACCGCGGCGACCTCGTCGAGGATGTGCTGCCGGCGTCCGACGAGGACCACCGTCGCACCCGCCTCGGCGAGCATCAGCGCCGTCTCCCGGCCGATACCGGTGCCCGCCCCGGTGACCAGCGCGGTCTTGCCTTCGAGGAGTCCCGTGCGCGGTCCTTGGAGGTGTCCCGTGCGCTGTCCGTCGAGATGTCCCATGTCCGTCAGCCCTCCCAGCCGTGGGCGCGCCGTGCGCCCTCAGGGTGAGGATGCCCTCCGCGAGGCGGCGAGCACGGCTTGCCGGACACGCTCGGGGGGCGAGAACGTGCCGCCGCCGCTGGGCAGTTGGCCATGGAGGCGACCTGCCGCAGGAGGCGTGCGGGTCAGCGGGTGGGCAGCCGGACGCCCAGTTCGGCGGCCGCCGCCCGGAGCAGCGGAACCATGGCGACGAGGTCGTCCATGCTGCGGCGGAAGGCGGGCGCGGCGGTGGAGAGGGCGGCGAAGACATTGCCGTCGGGCCGCAGGATCGGGACCGCCACGGCGCGCAGGCCGGCGTGGTGCTCCTCGTCGGCGGTGGCGTACCCGAGTTCGGCGGCGCGGGCGACCTGGGCACGCAGGACGTCGCGGTCGGTGATGCTGTTCGGGCCGTGCGGGGTGAGGTCGACGCGTTCCAGGAGGTCGGCGCGCACGTCGTCGGGGGCGAAGGCCATGAGGACCTTGCCCATCGAGGTGCAGTGCAGCGGGCCGTGGCGGCCCGGGTCGCTGCGGACGCCGACCGGCAGGGGGCCGTCCACGTAGTGCACGTAGAGGTGCCGGGTGCCGTCGAGGACGGACATCAGGGTGGCCTCCTCGGTCTGCCGCGTCACGCGCTGCATCACGGGGAGGGCGGTGCCGGCGAATCCGTACACCTGGCCCGCCCGCTGGCCGAGCTGGAAGAGCCTGAGGCCCGGCTTGTACCGCTTGCCGTCGGCCTCGAACTCCACCAGGCCCTCACGGCAGAGGGAGTTGACCAGCCGGTGGGCCGTACTGACGGCGACGCCGCTGGCGCGGGCCAGTTCGGACAGGGTGATGCCGTGCGGGTGCTCGCCGACCAGGACGAGCAGCCGGATCGCTCGTCCGACCACATCTGCCGGTACCTCGCCATCGCTCACAGCGGCAAATTACCACTGGGTGGAAAAACTTCCCACTCAGCGGTGCGATCCGGGGACGATTCCACGGCGCGATCCGGGGACGACCCCACGGTGCGATGCGGTGGCACGGCACCGGCGCACCCGGTGCCGCTACTCGGCGACGCCGCTCACCCACGCCGGCGACCCGCCCGATGGTTGACAGCGCACGTCCGCCACGCCGACGATGTTTTCCATTGAGCAGACAGCTTTTCCACTCAGTGGGAAAATCAGGGAGTCAGGTATGACGCAGCGCGTGCTCACCACCCGGCCCGCCCTCCCCGGCGGAGGCCTGGACCGGCTGGCAGGCCGGGCCGAGCTGGTGCGCTGGGACGGGCCCGGCAGACCCGAACCGGCCGAGCTGCGGGCCCTCGCCGCCGGAGTCACCGGCATCCTCTGCCTGGGCAACGACCGGGTGGACTCAGCCCTGTTGGACGCCGCCGGGCCCTCGCTGAAGGTCGTCGCGCTGGCCGCCATGGGGTTCGACGGCGTGGACCGGGACGCGGCGGCCGAGCGCGGTGTCGTGGTCACGCACACCCCCGGCGTCCTCGCCGAGACCACCGCCGATCTGACCTTCGCGCTCGTCCTGATGGCCCGCAGGCTGATCGGCGCCGCCCGTGACTCGCTCACGGCCGGACAGTGGACCGTGCCTCGCATGGGCGACTACCTGGGCCTGGACGTGTACGGCGCCACGCTCGGCATCGTCGGCTACGGCCAGATCGGGCGCGCGGTGGCCCGGCGGGCCCACGGCTTCGGGATGCGGGTGCTGCACCACAGCCGGTCCGCGCGCGAGGACGCGCTCTCCACGCCGGTGGACCTGTCCACCCTCCTCGCCGAGTCCGACGTGGTCTCGCTGAACGTCCCCCTGACCCCGCGGACCCGCCACCTCATCGGCGCCGCCGAGCTGGCGGCCATGAAGCCGACCGCCACCCTGGTCAACACCTCACGCGGCGGAGTCGTCGACGAGGACGCGCTGCTCAAGGCGCTGCGGGACGGGACCATCCACTCCGCCGGCCTGGACGTCTTCGAACGCGAGCCGATGGGCGCCGAGTTGTCACCCCTGGTCGGCGAACCCAACGTGGTGGCCCTCCCGCACATCGGCTCGGCCACCGAGGCCACCCGGGCCGCCATGGTGGATCTCGCGGTCGACAACATCCTCGACGTCCTCGCGGGCGTCCCGGCGAGGACACCGCTGCCGGGCAGCGCGGGACGGCCCGGCACACCGGCATCCAGCCGCCCGGCCCGGCCCACCAGCGCCTGACCACACGATCCACCCCGGCAGCCCCACGGCCCGGTCCGGCCCACGGACCCCCGCCGAACCGCCCCGGCACCTTGAGCCAGGCCTGAGAGGACGACACCCATGGCCCACCCCCTCTTCGACGTCACCGGAAAGGTCGCCCTGGTCACCGGTTCGAGCCGCGGTATCGGCCGGGCCCTGGCCGTCGGCCTGCTCGAAGCCGGCTGCACGGTCGTGCTCAACGGCCGGGACACCGTCGTCCTGGAGACCACCCGCGAGGAGCTGGCCGAGACCTTCGGCGCGGCGGTCCTCGCGGAGGCGTTCGACGTCACCGACTCCGCCGCGGTCGCCGCCGCCGTCACCCGCGTCGAGGACCGCGCCGGACCGATCGACATCCTGGTCAACAACACCGGCGCCCAACGCCGGGCCCCCTTCCTCGACTTCACCGACGAGGACTGGCACGGCCTGCTCGACACCAACCTCACCAGCGCCTTCCTCGTGGGCCGCGAGGTCGCGCGCCGTATGGTCCCCCGGGGCCACGGCAAGATCATCAATATCTGTTCGCTGCAGAGCGAGGCGGTACGCCCGGGGATCGCACCCTATTCGGCGACCAAGGGCGGCCTGAAGATGCTCACCAAGGGCATGTGCGCCGACCTCGGTCCGCACGGCATCCAGGTCAACGGCATCGGCCCCGGCTACTTCGACACCGAGCTGACCTCCGCGCTGGTCGCGGACGAGGAGTTCAGCGCCTGGGTGCGCAAGCGGACTCCGGCCGGCCGCTGGGGCAAGGTCGAGGATCTCGTCGGTGCCCTGCTCTTCCTCGCCTCTCCCGCCTCCGACTTCGTCAACGGGCAACTGGTGTACGTCGACGGCGGCATGCTGTCTGTCCTGTGACCCGACCGAAGCCTCAAGGAGCCCCATGCACGCGTGTGTTGTCCACGGAGCCGGCGATCTCCGGGTCGAGGAACGGCCGTACGCGGATCCCGCACCCGGTGAGATCGCGGTCGCCGTCGCGCTCGGCGGGATCTGCGGTTCCGATCTGCACTACTACCACCGGGGCCGGGTGGGTGACTTCGCCGTGAGTGAGCCCATGGTGCTCGGCCACGAGGTGGTCGGCCATGTCGCCGCGCTCGGGCCCGGGGTCGAGGGGCCGACCGCCCCGGCGGTGGGCGCGGCCGTCGCGATCCATCCCGCCACGCCCTGCGGGGTGTGCCCCGAGTGTGCGCGCGGCAGGCGCAACATCTGCGCCCACACCCGCTATCTGGGCAGTGCCGCCCACACCCCGCACGTCCAGGGCGGCTTCGCGCAGCTGATCACCGTGCCCGCGGACCAGATCCGGGCGCTGCCGCCCGGGCTGAGCCTGCGCCGGGCCGTGCTCGCCGAGCCGCTGTCGGTGGCGCTGCACGCCGTGCGCCGGGCGGGCGAGGTGAGTGGCAAGCGGGTGCTGGTCGCCGGGGCCGGGCCGATCGGCTGTCTCGTCGTGGCGGCGCTGCGGCACGCCGGCGCCGCCGAGATCGTCGTCAGCGACCTCCACGACGAACCGCTGCGGATCGCCGGCGAGGTGGGCGCCACCGCCACCGTACGGGCGGACCGGGCCGACGATCCCGCCTGGGCCGGTGTCTTCGACATCGCCGTGGAGGCGTCCGGCGCTCCGGCCGGGCTGCGGAGCTGTGTGGAGCGGGTGCGGCGCGGTGGCACCGTCGTCATGCTCGGGCTGCTGCCGCCCGGGGAGATCGGACTGCTGGGCAATGTCGCGGTCACCCGCGAACTCGAACTGCGCGGCGCCTTCCGCTTCGACACGGAGTTCGACGAGGCCCTGTCCCTGCTGGCCCAGGGCCTCCCTGTCGAGCCGGTCGTCACCCACACCTTCCCGTTGGAGCGGTCCGTCGCCGCGTTCGACACGGCTCAGGACCGCACCGTCGCCTCCAAGGTGCTGCTGGATCTGTCCGGGGAGGCGTGAGGGGACGTCAGACCTCGGTGAAGGTCCACAGCAGGTTGGTGCTGTCGCCCCAGGTCCACTGCTTGGCGACGGAGTCGGAGGAGACGTTGCCGCCGCCGTCGAGGACGAGTGCCGTGGTGCGGTTGGCGAGGGAGTAGCGGCCGTCGCCACGGTGGGTGATCAGCCACTGCTGGTTCGTGCCGCCGTTCCACACCGCCTGTTTGACGGTGGCGCCACCGCTGGTGGCGCCCCACCCGTCGGCGACCATGCCGTTGGCCCGGTTCTCCAGCCTGTAGTGGCCGTTGCCGAGGTGGACGGCGTGCCACTGGAGGTTGGCGGAGCCGTCCCAGGTCCGTTGCTTGAGGTCGGCACCGTCGGAGACGTCTCCTCCGCTGTCCAGGGCCAGGCCGTTGGTGACGTTGGTGATCCGGAACCAGGCAGAGGGGTCGAACATGACCTTCAGCGAGGTGATCCCGTTCCGGATCCGGGGGTTGTCGGCGGTGAAGGTCCACGCGGTGCCGGTGAAGTCGTCGCCGGAGTAGCCGACCGTCTCGTAGCCCGGAGCGAGCTTCAGTGAGGAGAGGGTGCGCGGCGGCATGCCGGACAGGGTGAGCTGTTCGGCCGTGTAGGTGCCGAGGGCGAGTACGGCGCTGTCGCCGGAGTAGCGGGCATCCCTGAAGGCCAGGGCGCCGGCGAGGGGCTGGAGGACGGGGATCCGGCCGGAGAAGCGGAACTTGAGGACGTACGCGGGGGCCTCGAAGGGGGCCGCCGACGGAAGGGCCACCTTGAGTCCGGTCGCGTCCTGGGTCGGGGTGGCGAGGTCGATGTACGTGCCGGCCGTGGTGTCGAGGAGTTCCACCGAGGACAGCGAGTCCAGGTCGATCCGGTCGGAGTTGAGCGTCTTGACGGTCAGCGAGCTGCCGGGCCAGCCCAGGACCGTCGCGTACAGGGCCGTGCCCGCCTTGTCACGGGTGAACCGGATGTCCTGCGCGGTACCGGCCGTGGGCCGGGTGAAGGAGCCGCCGCCCATCTTCGTCGGGCCTTCGCCGTACGCGGTCCAGGCCCGGGTGCTGTAGATCGACTCGCCGAAGCGCTTCAGATAGTCGCCGATGCCGAGAAGGAGGTCGCGCTGGCCCTGCGGGATGGTGCCGTCGGCCTGCGGCGCGATGTTGAGCAGCATGTTGCCGTTCTTGCTGACCCGGTCGATGAACGAGTGCAGCATCTGCGCGAGCGAGTAGTAGCCGATGCCCTCGGTGTGGCACCAACTGGTGTTGGAGATGCTGTCGTCGGTCAGCCAGTAGGGCGCGGTGAGGTCGGCGGGGCCGCCGCGCTCGTAGTCGAAGACCGAACCGTGGCTGTTGAAGCCGTCCTTGTAGGTGGCGACGACCTCCTTGCCCCACTTGTCGGCCTGGTTGAAGTAGTACGACAGGAAGTTCAGCCGCTGTGTCTCGTCGACGTGGTCGAGCCGCCAGTCCTGCCACAGGATGTCCGGCCGGGATCGGTCGACGACCTCTTTGAGCTTGTCGTACCAGAGCTGGTTCTCCGCCTCCGAACCCAGCTGTCCGTACAGCTTCTTGAGGCTCGGGTCCGACTGGGTGGGCGCGTACTCGAAGTAGCCGGTGTAGTTGTACGCGTGGTGCATGGCCACCAGCAGCTTCAGCTTCTTGGCGCGGATGGCGTCGGTGAAGAGCTCCAGCAGGTCGAGTCGTGGCCCCTTGGCCACGGAGTTCCACTCGTTGACCCGGCTGTCCCACATGGAGTAGCCGTCGTGGTGCTCGGCGACCGGCCCGGCGAACCGCGCGCCGGCGTCGACGAACAGCTGCGCCCATTCGTCGGGGTCGAAGGCGCCGCCCTCCGACTTGAGCCTGGGCGCGAACTCCTTGTGGTCGCCCGCCAGGTCGTCGGCCCCGTCGATGAAGTTGTGGTACGGCCAGTCGGCCGGGTCCCCGTACGTGGCGATGTGGTGTTGGTTCGCCTTGTGGTCCGGCACGTACATGTTGCGCGGGTACCACTCGCTGTCGTACGCGGGGACGCTGAACACGCCCCAGTGGAAGTAGATGCCGAACTTGGCGTCCTGGAACCACTCGGGGGCGGCGGGGTGCCGGTTCACGGAGTCCCAGGTCGGTGTGTAGGTCCTCGGGGCGGCCAGTGCGTGCCCGGCCACGAACACGTCGGTGGCCGCTGCGGCCGCGACGACGGCCGTGGCGCCGGCCAATAATCTGCGCCTGCTGATCGATTGCGACATACGCACGAACGTCAGGCATGTGGCGTTCCACTGTCAACGGTCGCGCAGGGATGAATGTGCCTGTCGGGACTGGGGAGATGATTGGTTTGCCCAGGAAGAACAGGGTTTGCCCCAGAGGAGACATCGTATGTCTCTCGCGGACAGGGCCGTCGATCAGCTCCGTGAGCTGATCCGCCCGGGCGCGTTGCCCAGGGCGCGAAGCTGCCTCCGGAATCGGATCTCGCCGCCCGACCGGGACTGTCGCGCAACCTCGCCCGGGAGGCGGTGAAGGCGCCGGCGGTGCCCGGGTGCTGGAGGTCGGACGGCTGCTGGAACCCTCCGCCACCGCGCCGGCCGCCACCCGGATCACGCGCGTCTCGGGCGAGGCGATCTTCGCGGCGCCGGCCCGTCGTGACGCCGCGCTGAGCCGGGCCGCAGCGCTGCCGTACGTCAGCGACCACCGAGCACTGGCTGCGCGGCCACGTGGAGCCGCCGCGCCCGTCGCCGGGGCCGGTCGCGGCGGCCCGCTCGCCGAGGAGGCGTCCTGAGTCAGCGATAGAGGCCGGGGCGTTCGACGAGTCGCACCTCGACCCGGCCGCCCTCGGTCTGGGCGCGGACGCCCGCCTCGGAGACCGCCGCGACGGCGTACCCGTCCCAGGTGCTGGGTCCGGTGACCTCGCCGCGACGGGTGGCGTCGACCCATGCCTGGACCTGACGGTCGTAGGCGTCCTCGAATCGTTCGAGGTAGCTCGGGGTGACCGTGCCGCCCCAGCGTCCCGCCGCGTTGACGAGCATGTCGTGTCCGTCGCCGATGCGGGCCGTGCCGTTCTCGCAGACCGCCTCGGCCTGGACCTGGTAGCCGTAGCGGGCGCTGAGGAAGATCTCGACGTCGACCAGGGCGCCGCCGTCGGTCTCGAAGACGACGAACTGCGGATCGCTCAGGCCCTCGGGGGCGTGCGCGGACGGCCGGGGCCGCAGCACGGTGACGGCGGTGATCTCCTGGCCGAACAGCCAGCGGGTGACGTCCACCTCGTGGGCCACGGAGTCGTTGATGGCCATGGCGTCGGTGAACCCGGGCGGGGCGTCGGCGTTGCGGTGCCGGTTGTGCAGCATCAGCGGCCGGCCCAGCTCACCGCTGTCCAGCAGGGCCTTGAGCTTGACGTACTCGCGGTCGTAGCGGCGCATGAATCCCACCTGCACCCGGCGATGGCCCAGCCGCCGCTCGGCCTCCAGCAGGCGCAGCGCGGAGGCGGAGTCCGGGGTGAGGGGTTTCTCGCACAGTACGGGCAGGTCGTGCTCGAAGGCGGTGAGCAGGGCCGCCTCGTGGGCGGGACCCGGGGAGGCGACGAGCACGGCGTCCACGCCCGGTGCGGTCAGCGCCTCGGCGGGGTCGGCGAAGGCCGTGCATCCCTCGACGCCGGCGGCGATCGCCTTGGCCCGGTCGGTGTCGAGGTCGACGACGGCGGCCACATGGGCGCCGCTGATCACCTCGGTGATCCGGCGCACGTGGTCGGCGCCCATCCGGCCGGTGCCGATGACGGCGACACCGAGTGAGCCCTGCTGAGACATGCCGTTCCCTCCTGTCGTGGGGGTGACCGCGATCACCGGGGTGGGCGCGGCCGTGGACAACGGGCCCGCGGTGTGGTCACCGCGGGCCCGCGCCCTGTCCGCTCCCGCCGTTCAGCGGGTGCCCTTCGCCGCGAACTCGGCGACCGAGGTGACGTTGCTCTTGTCGACGAAGGCCGGGCCGGTGAGCACCGGCTGCTCGCCGCCGCCCATGTAGTTGCCGTTGTTCTTGTAGAGCCACAGCGAGTCCACCGACAAGTAGCCCTGGAGGTAGGGCTGCTGGTCGACGGCGAACTCGATGTCGCCCTTCTCGATGGCGCCGGTCAGTTCCTTGTTGAGGTCGAACGTGGCCACCTTGGCCTTGCTGCCCGCGTCGTCCACCGACTGCACGGCGGTCAGCGCGAACGGGGCGCCGAGCGTGACCACCTCGTCGATGGAGTCGTCCTGCTTGAGCTTGGCCGTGATGGTCGACTTCACCGACGGCATGTCGGAGCCGTTGACGTACAGGTTCTCGGTCTCGCCCGGGAAGCCCTTCTTCACACCGGCGCAGCGGGCTTCCAGGGCGACATGGCCCTGCTCCTGGATGACGCAGACCGCGTGCTTGGCGCCGCTCTCGCCGAGTCGCTTGCCGAGGGCCTCACCGGCGATGGTCTCGTCCTGCCCGAAGTACTCCAGCAGGCCCTGGTCCTTCCAGTCGTCGACGCCGCCGTTGAAGCCGACGACGGGGATGCCGGCCTTCTGCGCCTTGGCGATGACGTCCTTCATCGCGTCGGGCTTGGCGAGGGTGACGGCGATGCCGTCGACCTTCTGGTCGATCGCGTTCTGGACGAGGTTCGCCTGGTTGGCCGCGTTGGGGTCGTTGGAGTAGATCAGCTCGACGTTGTCCTTGGCGGCGGCCGCCTCGGCGCCCTTGCGGATGATGTCCCAGAAGGTGTCGCCCGGGACCGCGTGGGTGACCATCGCGACCGTCATCTGCGGCGTTCCGGCCTTGCCCGCGGAGGCATCGGCCCCGCCCTCCTCGGCCTCCTTGCCGCCGGAACCGCTGGAACAGCCGGCGAGGACCAGAGCCGCCGCGGCGGCGACGGCCACGACGGAGGGGAGTCTGCGGGAGCGGGGGTTGAGTGAACGGTTCATGGTCTCGGCACCTCACTGTGCTGACACGGGGGAAGGAACGGGAAGGGAAAGGGAGGGAAGGGAAGGGACGGCCCGGCCCTCCGGCAGGGGGGTCGGAGGGTGGGAGGAAGGGTTCGGACCGCCTTCGTCCTCGGATGAAGGCGGCGGAGTTCAGAGGGTGAACGCGGAGCGGAAACGCTCCAGGGCGGCATCGCTGTCGTCGCGGGCCCAGGCCTCCATCGCGACCGTGCCGTCGTAACCGAGGTCCGCGAGGGCGCGGGCGACGGCCGGATAGTTGATCTCTCCGGTGCCGGGCTCGCACCGGCCGGGTACGTCGGCCACCTGGATCTCGCCGATCAGGCCCGCGCCGTGCGCCCGGCGGATCAGCTCGATGAGGTTCCCCTCGCCGATCTGCGCGTGGTACAGGTCCAGGTTCATCCGCAGTCCGGGCCGGTCCACCGCCGCCACGAGGGCCATGGTGTCAGCGGCCCGCGCGAACGGCACCCCGGGATGGTCGACGGCCGTGTTGAGGTTCTCCAGGGTGAAGGTGACCCCCGCCCTCTCGCCCAGCTCCGCGACACGGGTGAGCGTGCGGTGGGCGGCGATCCACATCTCGCCGGTGGCCCCGCCCGTCACCGGCACCACGGGCAGGCCGTCGCCGTCCAGGCCGGTGCCGTGCAGATTGAGCCGGGGGCAGCCCAGCCGGGCCGCCGCCTTCACCGACTCCTCGGCGGTGCGCAGCAGTTCGGCCGCCCCGTCCTCGTCGGTGAGACTGCCTCTGATGTAGCCGGTCATCGAGGAGAACTCGGCGGGCGTACGGGCCAGGGCGTCGAGGTCGTGCCGGGTCCAGTCCCAGATCTCCACCTGGAAGCCGGCCTCGTGGATCCGCCGGGCCCGCTCTTCCATCGGCAGCTCCCGGAAGACCATCTCGGCACAGACGGCCAACGTGCGCATCGCGACTCCAGGACTAGAACGTTCTAACTGAGCAGTAGAAGTACGCCAGCCACCCGGGGGCCTGTCAAGAGTCCGGGCGGGCACGGAATCAGAACATCGCAGTGGATCTCCCGCCCTTCCGGACTAGAACGTTGCAGCACCTTTGACCTTGTTGTTCCTCCCCCGTCCCCCGCTCACCGGCTACCATCGCCCCTGGAACGGACACCTCGACCAGGAAGGCCGTACGGTGCCATCGACCCCCGCGGTCCGGGACGGAAAGCGGCCCACGCTCACCGATGTGGCGGCGCGGGCCGGTGTGTCCACCGCGCTGGCCTCCATCGTCATGCGCGGCGCGAAGGGGGCCGGGGCCGCCACCCGTGAGCGGGTGCTGCAGGCCGCGCGGGAGATCGGCTACCGGCCCGACAGCCGGGCGCGGCTGCTGCGGAGCAACCGCTCACATCTGCTGGGCGTGCAGTTCGACCTCCAACAGCCGTTCCACGCCGACCTGGTGGAGGCCCTGTACACGGCGGCCGAGTCCGCCGGGTACCAGCTGGCCCTCAGCGTCGTCGCGCCCAGCCGCAGCGAGCAGCACGCCGTGGAGACGCTGCTGACGGACCGCTGCGAGGCGCTGATCCTGCTCAGCCCGTCCGTCCCCGGCACCCGGCTGGCGGAGCTCGCGGCGCAGTTGCCGGTCGTCAGTGTGGCCCGGCGGCTGGGGCCCCGCGCCACCGGCGTCGACGTGGTGCGCACGGCCGACGACGAGGGCGCCCGTCAGGCGGTCGACCATCTCGTGGCGCTGGGCCACCGGGACATCGTCCACATCGACGGCGGCCGGGCGCCGGGCGCGGCCGACCGGCGCCGCGGCTTCCGGACGGCCATGAACCGCCACGGTCTCGCCGACCGGGCCCGCCTCGTCCCGGGCGGGATGACCGAGGAGGACGGCGCCGCGGCCGCCCGTACCCTCCTCACCGCAGCCGCCCGCCCCACCGCTGTCCTCGCCTTCAACGACCACTGCGCCACGGGGGTCCTCGACACGTTCCTGCGGGCCCGGGTCGCCGTGCCCGACGAGATCTCCGTCGTCGGCTTCGACGACAGCCACCTCGCCCGCCTGGCCCACATCGACCTCACCACGGTGGGGCAGGAGGTGCACCATATGGCCCGCATGGCGGTGGAGCGGGCCGTCGCCCGCCTGGAGGGGGAGGCGGCAGGCGACGACTGGGAGAGCGTCATCCCACCGCGTCTCGTCACCCGCAGCACGACAGCGGCGCCGCAGGGCTCGCCGTGAACCGCGACGCCTACAGAATCCCGTTTCCCCTCGCGACGATCACCGGTTAGGCTCCCCCGGCGCACGTGGGGCGTGTGCACATCAAGGTGGGGGCATGGGGGACGTGGGGGACATGGTCGACGATTTCGCCGATTCCGGAGCCGGAGCGGGAACCGGAGCCGGAGCCGGCAAGGAAATGGGCACGGGGACCCAGGTGTTCTGGGCGGTGGCGACCGTCGGGGCACTCCTGGGAGGCATGTGGTTGCTGGGGGACGTCCTCGACCGGACGCCCTCCACCACGGGACCGGCCGTCTGTTCGCCCTCGGACGACGCCTCGCCGGCGCCGCGGGGCAAGGTCTCCGGCGCTCAGCTGTGCACCGCGCTGAACCGTTCCGACCTGCCGAAGCTCCTCGGCACGCCGACCGAGCAGGCGGTGACCGCGTCGGGCAGCGAAAGCAAGTCCAGCTGGGCCGACGGTACCGAGACCGTCACCCCCGAGGCGACCGTCAAGCTGGACACCTACACCGTGCAGCTCTCGGCGTCCTACGAAGACCTCCCGGTCACCGACTCGGCCGAGTACCTGGGCGACACCGCCGAGAACAAGACGGTCCTGGGACACCCGGCGGTCCTCTACTCGGGCCAGACCATCGCCATCTCCTTCCGGCTCGACGGCGGTGACACCGAGTCCGGCCCCGGCGGCGTCGCCCGCCACCTGCTGGTCGCCGGCGACGCGAAGGACAGCGGTAGTTCCTACGAACTCGTCATCTGGCGCCAGGACGCCCTGACGCCCGACGACGCGGCGCTGTTCCGCGCCGCCGAGAAGGTCCTGCCGAGGATCCCCGGCTGGAAGACCGCCGACTGACGAATCGTCACCACCGCCGGCGGGGCCCCCTGGGGCACACCCCGCCGGCCTGCCCGGCAGACCCCGCCCCTCAGTCGTCGAAGCTGCGGCGGGAGGCCTCGATGTGGCCGAGGTACCGCTGGGTCCAGTCGCACATTCCGTCGACCGTCTTGCGCAGGCCCCGGCCCGCCTCGGTGAGGGTGTACTCGACCCGAGGCGGCACGGTCGGGTACACGGTCCGGTCGACCAGACCGTTGCGCTCCAGCATCCGCAGGTTCTGCGTGAGCATCTTGTGGCTGACACCCTCGACCCCGGTCCGCAACTCGCCGAAACGCAGGGTCTGTTCGCCGAGGGTTTCGATGATCAGCAACGCCCATTTGTTGGCGATGTCCGAGAAGATCTCCCTCGCCAGAGAGTCCGCCCGCGACAGGTCCGCGTCCTCGGGCAAGCCGCTGAACTGCTTGGTCACCATCAGGTTCCCCAGTCACTGAAAAGTGCGTTCTTCCATGTCAGGGCTTCACTCTCCTACGGTTTCCGAGTAACCACAAGAGAGCACGCGCCCCATGGCTCGTGCTGCAAGGAGGCGTACAGCAATGGCCATCACACTCGTCAACCCCGACGGACTGCCGAAGATCGACGCGTACCGGCAGGTGTCGATCGCGTCCGGCTCGAAGCTGGTCTTCATCGCCGGTCAGGTCTCCTGGGACGCCGACGGAGCCACCGTCGGCGAGGGCGACCTGGCCGCCCAGGTCGAGCAGTCCTACCTCAACGTCGGTACCGCCCTGGCCGGGGCCGGCGCTTCCTTCGACGACGTGGCGAAGCTGAACATCCACGTCGTCGACTGGACGCCCGACAAGATGCCCGCGCTCATGGAGGGGATCACCCGGGCGGCCGCCCGGCTGGGAGTCACCGCCACCCCTCCGGCCACTCTCCTGGGCGTCGCGGCCCTGGACATCCCCGACCACCTGGTCGAGATCGAGGCCACGGCGGTCCTCGACTGACGGTGCGACGGCGTCGGTTCGAAGTCGACGGTCAGTCATGTCCGAGGGCTGTGACAGCTTGCCGACGTCAGTCGAACCCATGTGCGTAGACGTACGCGTACGGGTGCGGGTACGGGAATCCGGTGCGAATCCGGAGCTGGCGCGCAGCGGTGAGGGCGACGGGCGGGGCAACGGCCACTGGACGGCGGTCACGATCACGGTCCGGGGAGCGTCTCGTCCGGGTGACCCCGAGTCCGAAGACCTGTTGGCGGTCTCCGGCGCCGAGGGGTGCCGGGGAGTGCCGGGGAGTGCCGAGGGGTGCCGGGGAGTGCCGAGGGAACACCGTACTCGCCGAGTCCCTCGTCGCCGACGTCTTCGGTGTGCGGGCCACCGTCACCCACACCGGCCCCGACGACCGGCCCCCCATCCGCTTCCTCGACCCACTCCCAGAAGGTCCCTAGCCAGGGCGCGTATCTCCACGCGCGGGTCGGACCGGCTTCGCCGTCGTCCCCCGGAGAATGAGACGCGGGGTCAGGACGACCTCGCGGGGTTCGGTGCGGTCCTGGTCGAGGCGTTCGACGGCGGCGGTCACCGCGTGTCGGGCCTGCTCCTCGGCCCCCTGGCTGACCGTGGTCAGGTTGAAGCAACTCAGCCGGGAGTGGGTGTCGTCGTCGTAGCCGACCACGGAGACCTGTCCCGGCACGTCGACCCCGGCGCGGGCCAGGGCGGCCAGGACGCCGATGGCGCACTGGTCATTGAAGGCGACAACGGCGGTGGGAAGGTCGCCGGCTTCCAGCAGTTGACGGGCGGCGCGCTCGCCGGCCGCTTCGGTGTGGTCGCCGCGCAGGACGCTGATGTGTTCGTCCAGGCCGTGGCGGCGCATGGCGGTGCGGTAGCCCCGGCGCCGGTCGGTGGCGATCACGCCCTTGCCGCCGTCGACGTAGGTGATCGCGCGGTGGCCGAGCCCGACGAGGTGGTCGATGATCTGGCCGACCCCTTCGTCGTCGGCGGTGCGTACGACGTCCAGGGCAGCGTCGGAGATCCGGCGGCCGACGGCGATGACCGGTGACTTGCGGTCGAGGGCGGCGAGGGTCGCGGCGGGGGCGGTCGGGCCGAGCAGGATCAGGGCCTCGCTGCGGTAGGCGAGCAGCGTCTCGACGGCCGTGTGCTCGTCGCGGGTGCGCGTCAGGGTGCTGAGCACGAGGTCGTAGCCGACCTCCTCGGCCGCCATGTGGAGATGCTCGACCAGCTCGGCGTGGAAGGGACTGTGGATGTCGACCATGACGCCCAGCAGGCGGCTGCGTCGGCTGGCGAGCATGCTGGCCGTACGGTCCACCTGATAGCCGAGGTCGGCGGCCGCCCGCAGGACGCGCTGCCGCGTCTGCTCACTGGGGCCCGCGACACCGCGCAGCACGAGGGAGACCGACGCGGTGGACAGGCCCACCCGCGCGGCCACGTCCTCCAGCCGGGGGCGCCTGCTCGCGCCGTTCCGGTGACGTGCGGAACCGCCGTCGCCCACCTGTGCCTCCTCTGCGGAAATCTCCGGCGCCACACCCTTGACACGCTCGCGAAACAAGCCGATAGTACCAGGACTTAAAGCGCTTTAAATTGTTCTGATGTTCCGACCAAGTCAGCTCTGAAACGCGGTCCGCGCGGATCGCGCTCTCCGGCTCGGTCGACGGCGACGACGCCCACAAGGCGGTCGCTCGGGGCATCGAGGCCGTCGCACCCGCGATCCATCCCACGGCCGCAGCTCTCTCTCCCGCCCAGTTGCACAGTGAGGTGCACGCATCATGAACCGAACCTCCCTTCCCCTCTCCCGCAGAACAGTCCCCGTCGTGGCCGTGATCGGCGCGGCGGCACTCATCCTCGCGGGCTGCTCCAGCGGCTCCGGTGGCAAGGAGGCCGAGGAGGGCGGGGCGGACGCCGCGGCCGGCAAGGCCGACACGCCCCGTATGAAGGTCGCGATGGTCACCCACGCGCCCTCCGGCGACACCTTCTGGGACATCATCCGCAAGGGCGCCGAAGCGGCCGCCGCCAAGGACAACGTCGAGCTGATCTACTCCAACGACGAGAGCGCCGGCGGCCAGGCGACGCTGATCCAGAACGCGATCGACCAGAAGGTCGACGGCATCGCCGTCACCCTCGCCAAGCCCGACGCCCTCAAGGACGCCATCGCCAAGGCGCAGAAGGCCGGCATCCCCGTCGTCGGCTTCAACTCCGGCATGGACGTCTGGAAGGAGCAGGGGCTGCTCACCTTCTTCGGCCAGGACGAGTCGGTCTCCGGCGAGGCCTTCGGCGAGAAGCTCAACGAGACGGGCGCAAAGCACGCGCTCTGTGTCGTCCAGGTCCAGGGGCACGTGGGCCTGGAGGCCCGCTGCGCCGGTGTGAAGAAGACCTTCAAGGGCGAGACCGAGAACCTCTACGTCAACGGCAACGACATGCCCGCGACCAAGTCGACCATCTCGGCCAAGCTCAAGCAGGACTCCTCGATCGACCAGGTCGTCACGCTGGGCGCCCCGTTCGCGCTGACGGCGGTGGAGTCGATCTCGGATGCCGGCAGCGAGGCGAAGGTCGCGACGTTCGACCTCAACAAGGAGCTGACGGACGCCATCAAGGCGGGTGACATCGAGTTCGCCGTCGACCAGCAGCCCTACCTCCAGGGCTACCTGGCCGTGGACTCGCTCTGGCTCCACAAGAACAACGGAAACTACAGCGGCGGTGGCGAGGAGCCGGTGCTGACCGGTCCCGCGTTCGTGGACAAGGACAACGTCGACACGATCGCCGAGTTCGCCGCCAAGGGCACCCGGTGATCCGACCCATGACCCAGGCAACGGCACCGGCGGCGAGCTCATCCTCGTCGCCGGCTTCGCCGGCCGCCCAGAAGGACGGCCGTACCGCACAACGCTCCCTAGCCCAACGGGTGTTGGCCCGCACCGTCACACTGCGAGCCGCCCTGCCGGCGCCTCGCGGCCCCTTGCCCCGCTCCGCAGGAGTCCGTCTCCTCCCCCGCCTGAAGGCGGGGCCGTCCACGGAGGAATCAGATGAAGATCGCCCTCGACCCGTACATGATCCGTCATGTCCCCCTCCTCGAACTGCCCTCCGTGGTAGCCGAGTTGGGCTATGAGTGGATCGAGCTGTCGCCCCGCGAGGACTTCATCCCCTTCTTCCGGCACCCGCGCGTCGACGACGCCACCGTGCGGAAGTTCCGCAAGGCATTGGACACGGCGGGCGTCGGGATCTCCTCGCTGCTGCCGCTGTTCCGCTGGTCCGGCCCGGACGAGGACGCCCGACAGGCCGCCGTACGGTACTGGAAGCGTTCGATCCGGATCGCCGCCGACCTCGGCGTCGACAGCATGATCTCGGAGTTCAACGGCCGCCCCGAGGACGCCGACCGCAGCGAGGCCCAGTTCTGGAAGTCGCTGGACGAGCTGCTGCCGGTGTTCGAACGCGAAGGCGTCAAGCTCGCCCTGGAACCGCACCCGGACGACTTCATCGAGAACGGCTACGACGCGGTCAACCTGATCCGGGGCATCAACAACCCCAACGTCACCTTCCTGTACTGCGCACCGCACACCTTCCACATCGGCAACGACGCGCCCGGCATCATCAAGTACGCCGGTGACCTCCTCACCCATGTCCACCTGGCCGACGCCTTCGACCACACCGCATCCTCGGGCAACCGCTACATCCTCAACCCGCCCGGCACGACCGCCCGCATCCACCAGCACCTCGACATCGGCCAGGGTGAGGTCGACTTCGAGGAGTTGTTCCGGGAGCTGAAGGCGAACGGCTTCGACGGGACGCTCACGGCCTGTGTGTTCGCGTGGGAGGAACGCGCCAAGGAGTCCTCGGTCTTCATGCGCGAGAAGATCAACGAGTATCTGCGCGGCGCTTAGCGACCACCCCTGACACGACATCGCGAGCGGCGTACGGGCACCCCTCGGCCGTCGTCACCAAAGACAGGCCCTCGGCCGTCGTCACCAAAAGCAGGCCGTGAATACGGCAACGGCAGCGCCCTGTTCACCGCCTCCGGCGAAGCCGCCCGCCGCTTCCAGCGCACCACGGGCACCATGCCACGCGCTCCACGTGCACCACCGGCACCACGTGCACCACCGCATCGGCACGATCGGCATCGACCTCCCCGTCCACGGCCTCGAAGGCATCCGCTTCTCCCCCGGCCGAAGGTCGTCACCACCCGCCGGCCCCGGCCCACCCAGCAGATCACCGCCGGATTCAATCCTCCTCACCTCCAACTGCCCTTCCCCACAAGGGCTTTCGAAAGGCACCCCCCATGACCATTTCGAGCGAGCCCATCTCCGTCGCGGTGATCGGCGCCGGTATGGCAGGCCGCAGCCACGCCGCCGGCTACCGCAATGTCAACACGGTCTTCGGAGCCGGTCTGCCGCCGGTGCGGCTGGCCGCGATAGCCGACGCCAATGTCGCACTGAGCGAGGACGCCGCCCGCCGTTACGGGTTCGAGAAGGCGCTGCCGGGCTGGGAGGCCGTCGTCGAGGACCCGACGATCGACGCCGTCAGCATCGTCGTGGGCAACGCCCTGCACCGGCCGATCGCGGAGGCCCTGGTCGCGGCGGGCAAGCACGTGCTGTGCGAGAAGCCGCTGGCCGGGTCGCTGGAAGACGCCCGTGCGATGGCCGGGTTGGAGCGTTCCGCCGAGGTCGTGACGGCCGTGGGCTACACCTTCCGCCGCTCCCCCGGTATCGCCGCGATCCGCGAGCACGTCCAGCGCGGTGAACTGGGTGACCTCACGCTGTTCAGCGGCCGGTACTGGTGCGACTACGCGACCGACCCGAACGGTGCGCTGAGCTGGCGGTTCAAGGGCGGCCCGGGTTCGGGGGCGCTCGGCGACATCGGCTCGCACATCATCGACGCGGCCGAGTACGTGGCCGGGCCCATCGCCTCGGTCTCCGGTGCCGCGCTGTCGACGCAGATCCCCAAGCGCGCGCTGCCGCTGGGCGCGGTCGTCGGACACAACGCCGCGCCGGTCTCGGACGAGTTCGGTGAGGTCGAGAACGAGGACACCGCGTCGTTCACGGCCCGCTTCGAGTCGGGGCTCGTGGGCACCTTCTCGGTGACGCGCACCGGCTTCGGCCTGCCCAACGGGCTGTTCTTCGACGTCCTGGGCCTCGGCGGCCGGGCCGCGTTCGACCAGCACCGGCCCGCCGAGTACCTCTTCGACGACGCCCAGCCCGACGCCCGTACGCGCGGCGCCCGGCAGATCATCGCCGGCCCGCAGATGCCGTACTTCGCGGGCGGTGTCCCGATGGAGGCGGCGGGTGTGGGCGCCGGCAACGGCGACAACTTCACCTACCAGGCCCGCGCCTTCCTCGACCAGGTCGCGGGTGTGGCCGAGCCGCTGCCGGCCTGCGCCACGTTCGCCGACGCGCTGCGGACGATGGAGATCATCGAGGCCGTCGTCGAGTCCTCCCGGTCAGGTGGCGCCGCCGTCACGGTCCCGCCCGTCGCCTGACCCACTCGTAGAGCCTCCCGCAGAGAAGGAGAAGACACATGGCCCTCAAGCTCGGCGCCTACACCGCCTGTCTGCACGACCGGACCCTCCCCGAGGCCCTCGACCTCCTCAAGGAGAACGGCCTGACCTCGGTCGAGGTCAACACCGGCGGCTTCATCCCCTCCCCGCACTGCCCGGTCGACCTGCTGCTGTCCTCGGCCACCGCCCGCGAGGAGTACCTGGCGACGTTCGCGGACCGGGGCATGGAACTCACCGGCCTCAACTGCAACGGCAACCCGCTCAACCCGCTCCCGGGCGTCGGCCCCAAGCACGCCGACGACCTGCGCCGCACCATCCGCCTGGCGGGCCTGCTCGGCGTGAAGCACGTGGTCACCATGTCCGGTACGCCGGGCTCCGACCCCGACGCCAAGTACCCCTCCTGGGTCGTCAACCCCTGGGACGGCGTCTACCTGGACGTCCTGGACTACCAGTGGGGTGTGGCCGTCGAGTTCTGGAAGGAGATCGACGCGCTCGCCCGCGAGAACGACGTCCGGGTCGCCATCGAGATGCACCCGCACAACGTCGTCTTCTCCCCCGTCACCCTCAAGCGGCTCGTCGACGAGGGCGGCCTGACCCACATCGGCGCCGAGATGGACCCCTCCCACCTGATGTGGCAGGGCATGGACGTCATCGCCTCCATCAAGTGGCTCGGCCCGCTCGTCTTCCACGCCGCCGCCAAGGACGCCACGCTCTGCCCCGGCGCCGACATCCGCGGCGTCCTGGACACCTCCTTCACCCGCGTACCCGCCGACGCCCCCGGCAAGGTCCCCACCGGCTACGGCTTCTGGTGCAACACCTGGCCCGAGAACCCCGCCTGGAAGTTCGTCGCCGTCGGCCTCGGCAACGGCGTCCCCTTCTGGACCGACTTCCTGCGCGCCCTCTCCGAAATCGATCCGGACATGGCCGTCAACATCGAGCACGAGGACGCCGCCTACTCCCGGACGGAGGGGCTGGCCCTGGCCGCGAAGAACCTGCACGCCGCCTCGGCGGCCGTCTGACGGACATCTCGTGACCTGGCCCCGCCCCGCCGGCCGGTGGGCGCGGGGCACTTCACCACGCCTGTTCGTCGAGGGCGTCGACCGCCCACGCGTCCGCGTGGGGGCCGAACTCGTTCCTCGCCGCACGGGCAGCCAGTCGGGCGTTCCGCGCCCGCGCCTCCGGCCCGTCCGGCAGGTGGTAGTCCTCGCCGGCCCGCGCGGAACTGGCCTGCACCTTCGTGGCGGTGGCCAGCCGCCGGTGTACGTAGCGTTCGAGAGCGTCGGGTACGTCGGCCGGTGCCGCGCCGGTGAGGGAGTCTCCGAGCACGGCCGCGTCGACGAGCGCCTGTGCCGCGCCCTGGGCCTGGAAGGGCACCATCGCGTGGGCGCTGTCGCCGAGCAGGGTCACGCGCCCGATGTTCCAGCGGGCGAGCGGGGCGCGGGTGTGGATGCCGTAGCGGAACACCGTCCCCGTGCGTTCGAGGACGGCGAGCACCCGGGGGTCCCACCCGTCGAAGGCCCGCAGTTGTTCCCCCGGCTCGGCCCGGGCGGTCCAGGACTCCTGCGCCTTCTCCGCCCCGATGACACCCACGACGTTGAGCAGTTCCCCGCGGCGCACCCAGTAGTGGACGAAGTGCCGGCCCGGTCCGAGCCAGAGCGCGTACTCCGGCAGGTCCAGATCGGCGACCTTGTCGGCCGGAAGCAGCGCCCGGTAGGCGGCGGTCCCCGAGAACAGGGCCTCGTCCGCGCCGAACAGCCACTGACGGGCCGCGGACCTCACGCCGTCCGCAGCCACGACCAGATCCGCCTCCAGGCGCTCCCCGCCGGCGGTCGTCACGTGTGCGGACTTGTCGTCCTGTCCGATGCCCACGACCGCGGTGTTCAGCCGCACCGATTCGGACGGCACCGCGGCGGCCAGGGCCTGGTGCAGATCGGCCCGGTGGACCTGGAGGTACGGCGCCCCGAACGCGTCCTCGGCCTCGCGTCCCAGCGCGTACCGGCAGATCTCACCGCCGTCGGACCAGGTACGGAAGCTCAGCCGGGACGGCCGGGTTGACCGCGCGACGACCGCGTCGAGCAGATCCAGTCGCCGCAGCACCCGTGTGGCGTTGGGCGCGAGCTGGATCCCCGCGCCGATCTCGGTGAATCGCGCTGTCTGTTCGACCAGCGTCACCTCGCACCCGGCGCGACGCAGACTCAGCGTCGCGGCCAGTCCCCCGATACCCGCACCCACGACGATCGCCCTCATGCCCCCACCTCAGGTCGACGTCTTTCACGCTACCGGCGGACGACGGCCCGAGGCAGGCGCGCGACGACCCGAAGTCGCCGCGCGCCCCCGCTCAGAGTGGGGTGCGCTCCACCGGGATCCACAGCTCCGCGTCCGCCTGGGCCGCGTCCTGCGACAGCCGGGTGCGCAGGATCTCGGGGCCCGGGCGGCTCCGGTACGGATTGGACGGGAACCACTGGGTGAACACGTCCCGCCAGAGGTACTGGAGCGCCTGCGGAAACGGCCCGGAGTTCTCGAAGACGGCCCAGGTCCCGGCCGGCACGGTGAGTTCGTCCATGCCCTCGGGCACGGCGGCGCGGGTCACCGCGCCGTGGTAGTAGTCGAGTTCGGTCCCTTCGGCTCGGCTGTCGTCAAGATTGTCACTGACCGCGACGATCCCTTCCGGCTCCTGATCGGACAGGCTCTCGATCTCCCGCAGTGTTTCCTGACCGATGCTGCGGATGAAGTCGGCGATCGCCGGGTTCATCCCCTCGTGCACGAGGGGGACGCGGGCCTTCCTCCCGACCACCCGGAACTCCTCCTTCTCCACGACCCGATAACGCATGCTGCTGCTCCCTTCGACGACGAGTCGGAAGGACATCCGGGGCTGGGACCGTAGAGGCGCAGCGGTCCGCCGGGCCTCCCCGGGGCCGACGCCGTGCATCGCGCGGAACGCCCGCGCGAACGCCTCCCCCGAGCCGTAGCCGTAACGCACCGCGATCTCCAGCAGCGTCCGTTGGTCCGCCAGTACCTCGGCGCCCGCGACGGTCAGCCGCCGGCGCCGGACGTACTCCGACAGCGGCATGCCCGCCAGTGCGGAGAAGAGCCGTCGGAGGTGGTACTCCGACGTCACCGCGATCCGTGCCAGGTCGGCCACCTCGATCCGCTGATCGAGGTGGCGCTCGATGTGCTCCATGGCCTGGTTCAGCCGATCCAGCACCCCGGCCTCCTTCCCTTGCGATCACCACGTTAGGAAGGAACCACCTTGCCGGACCCGACATCCTGTGCCCGCTCCGGTCGGGTGGGGGGGGCCTGGCGGGCCGTGCCGAAGTCCTGGGCGCGGCAGGGGCCGGACCGGGCGGACAGCCGCTCGCTCGCCGCCGCGCGAGCGGGCCGGTGACGTGTTGAGACGTCCTGACAAGCCCGTTGACATCACCGCTGGACGGCTCCATAGTCATGCCACTAGAGCGCACTAGTGACGCGCGCCAGTCGTCGGGCCCAAGTCCGCATACTCACCCTGACCAGCACAGCGAGGTGCGAGGGACATGCACAGACACCATCGAGTCGCCGCTCTGACCGCCACGGTTGTGGCCGGCGCCCTGTTCGCCGCCGGCTGCTCCAGCAGCTCCGGTGGCAAGAAGTCGGAGGAGGGCGGGGACACCGCTGCCGCGGGCAAGGCCGACACCCCCCGCATGACCGTGGCCATGGTCACCCACGCCTCCCCCGGCGACACCTTCTGGGACCTCATCCGCAAGGGCGCCCAGGCGGCGGCCGCCAAGGACAACATCGAGCTCGTCTACTCCGCCGACCCCAACGCCGGCAACCAGGCCAACCTCGTGCAGAACGCCATCGACCAGAAAGTCGACGGCATCGCGCTCACCGCCGCCAAGCCGGACGCCATGAAGGACGTCGTCGCGAAGGCCACGGCCGCGGGTATCCCGGTCGTCGGCTTCAACTCCGGCGTCGGCTACTGGAAAGAACTCGGCATGCTGGAGTACTTCGGCCAGGACGAGAACATCGCCGGCGAGGCCTTCGGTGAACGCCTCGACGAGTCGGGCGCCAAGCACGCCCTGTGCGTCATCCAGGAGCAGGGGCAGGTCGCCCTTGAGGCCCGCTGTGCCGGCCTGAAGAAGGGCTTCGGCGGCACGACCGAGATCCTCTACGTCAACGGCACCGACATGCCCTCCGTGAAGTCGACGATCACCGCCAAGCTCAAGCAGACTCCTCCATCGACCGGGTGGTCACCCTGGGCGCCCCGATCGCGCTGACCGCCGTGCAGTCGGTGTCCGACGCGGCCGGCGAGGCCAAGGTCGCGACCTTCGACCTCAACAAGGACCTCGTGCGGGCCGTCCGGGACGGTGACGTCGAGTTCGCCGTCGACCAGCAGCCCTACCTCCAGGGGTACCTCGCCGTCGACAGTCTGTGGCTCTACGAGAACAACGGCAACTTCAGCGGCGGCGGCACCGCACCCGTCCTCACCGGCCCCGCCTTCATCACCCAGGAGAACGTGGACGACGTCGCCGAGTTCGCGGCGAAGGGCACCCGCTGACCGCTGCGGCCCCCATCAGCGCGACGGCACCGCCCGGCGCGGCCGGCATGCACACACGGTGCCGACCCGCTCCCATGCCCCCGGGCCACGCCCCCGGCAGCCATGCGATCACCGAGGCTCCCGGCGCCCCGCAGCCTCAGGCAGGCTCCTCCGGCGGCGGCCCACTGCTCCCCCGTACCACCAGCTTCGGCTCCAACACCGCCTCCTGCGGCTCCAGTTCGGGCTTCTCCAGCCGCTCCACCGCGAACCGCACCGCGTGCTCCGCCATGAGCCCGGCGTCCTGGCGGACGGTGGTCAGGCCGATCGGCATCAGGTGGGAGAGGTGGCTGTCGTCGTAGCCGACGACCGACAGGTCGTGTGGCACCTCGACACCGGACCGGGTCAGGGACATCAGCAGGCCCATCGCACTGCGGTCGTTGCCGGCGAGGACCGCCGTCGGCAGGGGCTGTCCCTGGTCGCGTTCCGCGAGGAGCAGGCGGCCGGTCTCGATGCCCGACTCCTCCGTGTGGTCACCGGGAACGACACGGGTCTCGGACTCCAGGCCGTGGCGGCGCATCGCCGCCCGGTACGCGCGCCGCCGCTCGGCCGAGCCGGGACCCCGGCCGCCGTCGATGTGCACGATCCGCCGGTGCCCCAGCTCGACGAGGTGGTCCATCGCCTGCCGTACGCCCTTGCCCTCGGCGGAGTGCACGAAGTCGACATGGGCGCGAGGGACCCGGCGGCTGACGGAGACGGCGACGGTACGGCGTCCCAGGCCTTCGAGGAAGTCGGGCTCGGCGAAGGAGCCGAGCAGGATCAGGGCCTCGCAGCGGTGGCTGAGCAGCGCCTCGACGGCCTTCTCCTCGCTGCGGCCCCGGGTGGCGCCGGAGAGAAGGACCTCGTAGCCGAGACGTTCGGCCTCGGGGTAGATGCCCTCGATGAGGTTGGTGTGGAAGGTCTGGTGGACGGTGAACATCACGCCGAGCGTGCGGCTGCGGCCGCGCGCCAGCAGCCGGGCCGCGCTGTCGGGCCGGTAGCCGATCTCGTCGGCGACCCGCAGCACCCGCTCCCGGGTCTCGTCGCTCGCTCCCGGCTGGTTGCGGAACACGATCGAGACGAGCGCCCGGGAGACGCCCGCCTTCGCCGCGACGTCCACCATCGTGGGCCGCTGCTTGCCCGATGCATCCACCTGTGACCCCACCCTCCGATCGCCGCCCACCTTAGGGCCTGCCCGGCGGATCGCACAGGACAGCCCCGGGTCGCCGGCTTGAAGCGCGGCTCGGGCACGGTGCCTCGCCCGCCGTGCCCGAGTGATCCCGTGCGTCAGGCCAGGGTCACCTCGACCGGCAGCTTCTTGATGCCGTTGACGAAGTTGGAGCGCACGCGCGGAACGTCACCGACGAGGCGGATGCCGGCGAGGCGCGGGATCAGCTCCTCGAACATGATGCGGATCTCGGTACGGGCCAGCAGATTGCCGAGGCACAGATGCGGACTGCCCTTGCCGAAGGTGACGTGGTCGTTGTCGGCGCGGGCGACGTCGAAGTCGTACGGGTTGCCGAAGACCTCCTCGTCGCGGTTGCCGGAGGCGTACCACATGACGACCTTGTCGCCCTCCTTGACCTGCTTGCCGCCGAGCTCGACGTCACGGGTCGCGGTGCGGCGGAAGTGGTAGACGGGGGACGCCCAGCGCAGGAACTCCTCGGTCGCCACCGGGATCAGGGACGGGTCCTCCTGGAGGCGGGTGAGCTGCTCCGGGTGCTGGAGCAGGGCCAGCATGGAGTGGGTGATGGTGTGGCGGGTGGTCTCGTTGCCGGCCACGACCAGGAGCAGGAAGTAGTTGTCGAAGTCCTGCGCGGAGAGCGGGACGCCGTCGCGCGGGATGGTGTTGACGAGCTTCGACACCAGGTCGGTGCCGTCGCCGCCGCGTCGCTGCCGGACCAGTTCGCGGCCGTACTCGAAGACTTCGAGGGAGGCGGGCGAGCGGAACGGCAGGTCGCGGTACTGCTCGCTCTCCGCGCTGTGCAGCAGGACGTCGGCGTAGTCGGGGTCGGTGTTGCCGATGATGCGGTTGCCCCAGTCGATGAGCCGCTGGTTGTCCTCCGGCGGGACGTCGAGGAGCCGGGCGAGGACGTTGATGGGGAAGTCGGCGGAGATGTCGGCGACGAAGTCGAAGGTGCCCTTGGCGAGGGCCGCGTCGAGGGTGGTGGCGGTCAGGCCGCGCAGGAAGTCGGTGTAGCTGTTGATGACGCTCGCGCCGAACTGGCGCTGGATCACGCTGCGCAGGGCGCGATGGCGGACGCCGTCCATTTCCAGGATGGAGGCGCGTTTCTTGATCTGGTCGTCGTCGACCTCTTCGAGGTTGACGAACCGGGTGGAGGTGAAGGTCTCGGCGTCGCGGTCGACGCGGGCGATGTCGGCGTGCCGGGTCACCGCCCAGAAACCGGAGTTGGGGGCCTCCTCCGGCTGCCAGTGCACCGGGTCCTGATGGCGCAGGGTGTGGAACATGCGCCAGGGGGTGACGCCGTCGGTGAAGTTGTCGAGGTCGGCGAGGTCCACGTCGTCCAGCGGCATGGGTTCCTGCACGGCTTCGCTGACGGAGGGGTGGGCGGAAGTGGTCATGAGGCTGGTTCTCCCGGGCTTCACAGGTGGTAGGCGTACTCGGTGAACTCCCAGTCGGTGACGTGCCGTTGGAAGCGTGCGACCTCGTCGCGCTTGTAGGTGAGGTATGAGGTGGTGAAGTCCTTGCCGAGGATCTCGGTCAGGGCGGTGTCCGCCTCCAGCGCGTCGAGGGCGGCGGACAGGCTCGTCGGCAGCACGGCCGCTCGGGCGGTGTCGTAGCCGTAGCCCTCCAGTGGGGCGCAGGGCTCCTCGCCCGCCTGGACGCCGAGCAGTGCGGCGGCGATCGTGCCCGCGATCAGCAGATACGGGTTGGCGCTCGCGTCGCCGAGCCGCAGTTCGAGGCGGGCGCCGGAGCCGCGCTCGGGCGGGACGCGGAGCATGGCGCTGCGGTTGTCCAGCCCCCAGTCGATCAGCCAGGGCGCGAGGGTGTCGGGGCCGAAGCGTTTGTACGAGTTGACCGTCGGGTTGGCGAGGGCGGTGAGAGCCGGGGCATGGGCGAGGACACCGGCGATCGCGTGGCGGGCGGTGCCGGACAGACCGTACTGGCCCGAGGGGTCGTCGAAGGCGTTGCTTCCCTGGTCGTCCGCGCAGGAGAGGTGGAGGTGGAAGCCGGAGCCGCCCGCGTCGTTGAAGGGCTTGGCCATGAAGGTGGCGAGGCGGCCCTCCTTGCGGGCGAGTTCCTTGACGGCGGCCTTGAAGCGGAAGGAGCGGTCGGCGGCCGACAGGGCCTCCGAGTGCGTCAGGTTGATCTCGAACTGGCCGCCGTCGAACTCGTGGTTGCCGTTGGTGACGCCGATGCGGAGGTCGCGGAGCATGCGCAGGGTGCGCAGCAGATGGTTGTCGGGGTCGGCGCGCAGGCCGGCCGTGTAGACGACGCCGGTGGCGCCCGAGTAGCGCTTCCAGCCGCTCGGGGACGCCGGGTCCTCGTCGCAGAGGAAGTACTCGAGTTCGGGGCCGACCACCGGGCGCAGGCCCTGCTCGGCGCACCGGTCGAGTACCGAGCGCAGCAGGTCGCGGGGCGATTCGGGGGCGGGTGAGCCGGTGGCCGGGTCGACGGTCTCGCCGATACAGGAGGCGACCCCGGGTTCCCAGGGCAGGGCGATCAGGGTGTCGAGGTCCGGGCGCACGGTGATGTCGGGCAGTCCGGCGTCCATGCCCCCGGGCACGGGGACGACGTCCCCCTGAGGTGAGGTGTGGTAGACGGCCCGGCAGAAGGCGAGCCCGTGCTCGCACGCCGTCGGCAGCTGGTCGAGCAGGACGTCCCGGGCACGGTCGGTACCGATGAGATCGGGGTAGGTCACCCGGACCACGTCGATGCCCTCGGCGGCTAGCCGCTCCTGGTACTGCCCGACGGCCGGTGTTTCGGATGCGCTCACCGTTGTCTCCTCGGCGGCTGGGGCCAATTGTTTGATGCCAAACGATAAGAACGACTCCATCGGTTCACAAGGGGTCCGTCGAAAAAATTATCCACCTGGACAGGTATTGACCAGAGAGGGACGGCTTCCTATGTTGTTTGAAGCCAAACGAGTCACGCTCCACCCCATCCCGACGCCCTGATTCCAGGAGGACCGGCCATGAAGGTCGTCGTCGACATGAACAAGTGCCAGGACCACGGACAGTGCGTCTTCGCCGCCCCCGACGTCTTCCAGTTCGACGAGAACGGTCGTCTGGCCTACGTCAGCGACCCCGACGACGCGCTGCTCGACGAGGTCGAGGAAGCCGCCGACGTCTGTCCGCTCCAGGCCATCCGGATCGAGGGCTGAGTCCCATGGCAGGACGCATGGTCGTCGCGGGCGCCTCCATGGCCGGGCTGCGCGCGGCCGAGCAGCTGCGCTCGGCCGGCTGGACCGGGGCGATCACACTCGTCGGCGACGAGCCGCACATGCCCTACAACCGGCCCCCGCTCTCCAAGGAGGTGCTGGCCGGCAGGGCGCCCTTCGAGTCGCTGGCCTTCCGCCCCCGCGCGAGCGTCGCCGACGTGGAGTGGCGCCTCGGCACCAAGGTCGTCGCGTCCCGCCTCGCCGAGCGGACCGTCGTACTCGACGACGGGTCGGAACTCTCGTACGACGGTCTGGTCGTCGCCACCGGTATGCGGCCCCGGCGGCTGGGCTGCCCCGGCCCGCTCGCCGGCCGCCACACCGTCCGCACCCTCGCCGACGCGCAGGGCCTGCGGGACGAGCTGACCCGGCCCGGTGCCCGGGTGGTCGTCGTCGGTGCCGGATTCATCGGCTGCGAGGTCGCCGCCACCGCCGTAGGACTCGGCGTCGCCGAGGTGACCGTCGTCGATCCGCTGCCGCTGCCCATGGTCGGCCCGCTCGGTGACCTGCTCGGACGTGCGCTGCTGAAGCGGCACGAGGAGCGCGGGGTGCGCTTCGCGCTCGGCACGGGCGTCGCCGGGTTCGAGGGCGAGGACCGAGTCACGGGCGTGGTGCTCGGGGACGGGACCGTCCTGCCCGCCGATGTGGTCGTGGAGTCGGTCGGTTCGCTCGCGAACACCGAGTGGCTCGACGGCAACGGGCTCGACCTGACCGACGGGGTGCTCACCGACGAGCAGCTGCGGGTCGGCGGGCGCCCCGACGTGGTCGCGGTGGGCGATGTCGCCCGCTTCCCCAACGCCCGCTACGACGGCGTACCGCGCCGCGTCGAGCACTGGTCCATCCCCACGGACACCGCCAAGCACGCGGCGAAGGTCCTCACCGGCGTCGAGTCGGCGCCGTTCGCGCCGCTGCCCACCTTCTGGAGCGACCAGCACGACTTCCGGCTCCAGTCCTTCGGCGCGCCCGTGCTCGGCCGGGACGACGTACGGGTCCTGGACGGCGACCCGGCCACGGACGTCCTGGCCGGCTACCACCACGCCGGCCGGCTGGTCGGTGTCGTCGCGCTCGGCGGTCCCGCCACCGTGTCCGCCGCCGCCCGCTACCGGGCCGAACTGCTCAAGCAGCCCGCTCTCACCGCGTAAGGAACCACCTGACCATGACCAGCGTCCGTGGATACTTCCACCCCAAGACGGCGAGCGGTGCCTCGTCGCTGATTCCCGCTCCGCCGTGGCGTTACTCGGGCGACCTGCTCACCGTCGAGTACCGCACGGATCCCGCGCGGGTGCGTGAACTGCTGCCGGAGCCCTTGGAGTTGGCCGACGAGGACCCCGGTGCGGTAGCCCTCGTCTGGGCCGACTGGCAGTCCTGCTCGGCATCGGGGGCGGAACTGCTCGACCCCGTGCGCTCCCAGTACAAGGAGGCCTTCGCGGTCGTCCGCTGCACGTACCGGGGGCGGACGTACTCGCGGTGCGTCTACATCTGGGTCGACAAGGACTTCGCGATCGCCCGCGGGCTGCACCAGGGCTATCCGAAGAAGCTCGGGTCCATCCATCAGACGCGGCCCCATCCGTACGGGCCCGCTCCGCGGATCGCGGCGGGGGCGCGGTTCGGGGCGACCCTGGCCGCCGCGGACCGGCGGCTCGCGCAGGCCGTGGTGACGCTTCGGGAGCCGTCGGAGACGAACGGGTTCGTGAACGGGCATCCCATGGCTCATCACCGGTGGCTGCCGTCGGTCGAGAAGGGGAAGGGGCTGGCGCTGGACGAGTTGATCGAGTCCGGGGCTGCCGACTTCGAGGGCGGGCAGCCGTGGGTCGGTGACGCCGAGCTGGAGTTGTTCGAGGCGCCGACCGAGGAACTGGCCCGGCTGACGATCGAGGAGCCGATCGCCGCGTATTACCGACAGGTGGGGGTCGTTTGGGACGGCGGGCGCTTGTTGGAATCCGGGTTGTCGGGAGCGGCTGCCGAGTAAGGCCGTCGTCGAAGTGCGGGCTGTCGTGGGCTGATCGCGCCCACGCGGCGGAGCCGCACATCGATACAGCCCCGCGCCCCCAGGCAAGTCGGCCTGGCACTCTTCCAAAAAGGAGCCCCCTCTCATGTCCGACAAAATCGTCGTCGCCGGCGTCGCCGTCGACACCCGGCACTGGATCGGTGGCCGACGGGTCGCCTCCAGCGACACTTTCACCGACGTCTCCCCCATCGACGGTCGTGTCCTCGGCGAGATCGCTCGCGGTGGTCCGGGCGAGGTCGAGGCCGCCGTCGCCGCCGCCCACGACGCCTTTCCCTCCTGGGCCGCCACCCCTCGTGCCGAACGCGCCCGCGTCCTGCACGCCATCGCCGACGGAGTCGAGAAGCGGCTCGAAGAGCTGGCGATCGTGGAGACCCATGACAACGGGGCTCTGCTGCGGTCGCACCGGCGGGGTGTGATGCCCCGGGTGGCGCACAACTTCCGGTTCTTCGCGGACTGGTTGTCGACGCTGGAGCACGAGGACTTCGAGACGCGTGGGCACACCAACCAGGTGAGTTGGGATCCGGCGGGGCCGTCCGTGCTGATCACGCCGTGGAACGCGCCGTTGATGCTGGCCACGTGGAAGGTCGCGCCGGCGTTGGCGGCCGGGAACACGGTGATCCTGAAGCCCGCCGAGTGGACGCCGCTCACCGCGTCGCTGTTGGCGGACATCGCCGCCGAGGCGGGGCTGCCCGCCGGAGTGCTGAATGTCGTGCAGGGGTACGGGTCGGAGATCGGTGACGCGCTGACCTCGCATCCGGACGTGCGGCGGATCAGCTTCACCGGTTCGGTGCCGACGGCCCAGCGGATCGCCGGGTCGGCCGCGCCGAACCTCACCCCGCTCAGCCTCGAACTGGGCGGCAAATCACCGCTGTTGGTGTTCGCGGACGCCGATCTGGATCTCGCCGTGGACCTCGCGGTGGAGCAGTACGACAACGCGGGGCAGGTGTGTCTGGCGGCGACACGGTTCCTGGTCGAGGAGTCGGTCGCGGAGGAGTTCACCCGGCGGTTCGTGGAGAAGGCCGCCACGCTCGTCCAGGGCGACCCGCGCGACGAGGCGACCGACATCGGGCCCAACATCCATGCCCGGCAGCTGGAGAAGATCGACGGGTTCGTGCGGCGGGCGGTGGCGGCGGGCGCTCGTGCGGTCATCGGGGGGCACCGGAAGGACGGGCAGTACTACGCGCCGACGCTGCTCACCGATGTCGCCCAGGACTCCGAGATCGTGCAGGAGGAGGTCTTCGGGCCGGTCCTGACGCTCCAGACCTTCACCGACGAGGACGAGGCGGTCCGGCTCGCCAACGACACCCGCTTCGGGCTGGCCGCCACCCTCGCCACCGGTGATCCCGAGCGTGCCGCAAGGGTCACCGCGCGGCTCGTCGCGGGCACGGTCTGGGTCAACTGCTTCTTCGTACGCGATCTGCAGGCGCCCTTCGGCGGCTCCCGCCAGTCGGGGGTCGGCCGGGAGGGCGGCACCTGGAGCTTCGACTTCTACTGCGACCTCAAGAACACCGTGACCGCACCGAACGGATGGAACCACCATGGGTGAGATCGTCGGGGCGGGGCTCCTCGCCCACGTCCCCACCATCGTCCTGCCGGAGGCCGACCGGCTGGAGCTGAACGAGGGCAAGGAGATCACGCTCGTCACCGGCCTCCAACAGCTCCGCCAGGACGTCTTCGAGCGTGATGCCGCCGACGACTACGACACCGTGGTCGTCCTGGACTCGCACTGGGCGACGACGGTCGAGTTCGTCGTCACCGCGCAAGCGCGCCGCGCCGGTCTCTTCACCTCCGAGGAGCTGCCGCGCGGGATGTGCCGGATGCCGTACGACTTCCCCGGTGATCCCGAACTCGCCCTGAACATCGAGAAGTTCGCGGACAAGCATGGCACCTGGATCACCGCGATCGAGGACGAGTACCTGCCGATCTACTACGCCACCATCAACCTCTGGAAGTTCCTCGGCGAGGGTCTGCCCGACAAGCGGTGGGTGACCATCGGGGTCTGCCAGACCGGGGACATGGAGGACCATCTGCGGCTGGGGCGGGCGCTCGCCGACGGTATCGCCGCCACGCCGGGGCGGCGGGTGCTGCTGATCGCCTCGGGCGCGCTGTCGCACACCTTCTGGCCGCTGCGCGAGCTGCGCGACCACGAGGCCAGCGACCCGGCGCACATCTTCACACCCGAGGCACGCGCGGCCGATCAGGAGCGGATCGGCTGGTTCAAGGAGGGCCGCCACGACAAGGTCCTCGACACGATGGACGAGTTCTGGAAGTACAAGCCGGAGGCCAAGTTCTTCCACTACCTGATGCTGGCGGGCGCGCTGGGCGAGCAGGCCTGTGTCGCCAAGGCCCGGCAGTACGGGGAGTACGAGAACTCCATCGGCACCGGACAGGTGCATCTGTGGTTCGACCGTCCGGCCGACGGCTGGACCGGCGACGACAGCGCCGGTACATCCACGGCCGCCGCCCCACGCAATCCCCACCCTCGCTTCTAGGAGACCCACCATGCCCGAATACCGCCGCATCCTCCTGGACGGGGCCGCCGTCCAGGTCACCGTCGACGGTGACGAACTGGTCGCCGGGGACGGCCGCCGTGTCAAGACCGAGGAGGCCCAGCACCTTCCGCCGGTCGTGCCGTCGAAGGTGGTCGCCGTCCACCTCAACCACCACAGCCGCGTGGACGAGTTCCGGATCGAGCTCCCCGAGACGCCCACCTACTTCCACAAACCGACCTCGGCCCTCAACGCGCACAAGGGCGCCATCGTCCGCCCCGAGGGCTGCAAGTGGCTCAACTACGAGGGCGAGGTCGCCATCGTCATCGGGAAGACCGCGCGCAACATCTCCCCGGCCGAGGCGGGCGAGTACATCGCCGGCTACACGATCGCCAACGACTACGGCCTGCACGACTTCCGCGACACCGACGCCGGCTCGATGCTCCGGGTGAAGGGCTCCGACACCCTCTGCCCGCTCGGCCCCGGCCTGGTCACCGACTGGGACTTCCACGGCAAGCGGCTGCGGACGTACGTCAACGGCGAGGTCGTCCAGGACGGTTCGACGGACGAGATGAAGTGGGACATGCACTACCTCGTCGCGGACATCGCCCGCACCATCACCCTGTACCCCGGTGACGTCCTGCTGTCCGGCACCCCGGCCAACTCCCGTCCCGTACAGCCCGGTGACATCGTCGAGGTGGAGGTGGAGGGCCTCGGCCGGCTCACCAACCACATCGTCACCGGCCCGACCCCCGTACGGACCGACGTGGGCGCGCAGCCCACGGAGTCCGAGGAAGTGCTGTCCACGGCCCTCGGCGGCGACTGGGAGTTCCGCGGCGTCCGCCCGCCCAAGCGGTGACGTCCCGGTGCGGAGACAGGCAGGTAGGGTCACCCGCATGACCGACTCCGCCGACGCGCCCAAGAGCCGCAAGCCACGCAAGCGGCTGCACTACGGCGAGGGGCGCGAGGCCCTGCTCAACGCCGCCGTGCATGTGGTGGCGCGGGGCGGACTGCGCAAGCTCACCTACCGGGCCGTCGCGGAGGAGGCGGGGGTCACCCACGGTCTTGTCGTGCACCACTTCGGGTCGCGTGACGCCCTGATCGAGGAGGCCCTCGCCCACACGATCCGCACCTCGCTGAGCACGAGTTCCCTCGAACCGGGCACCGGCAGGGTCGCGGACTTCTCCACCGGGGTGTCCGACATGGTCACGGCGGATCCGGACACCCAGGCGTTCCAGTACGAGCTGCTGCTGGAGTCCCGCCGCCGGCCGGAGCTGCTGCCGCAGATCCGTGAGCTGTACGACGAGTACTTCGACGCCGCCCAGCGCGAGCTGGGCCGTATGCTGCCGGCCGGCGCGGACAGGGCGCTGACCAGGCTGGTCTTCGCCGCGCTCGACGGTCTGGTGCTGCATCAGCTCGTCCTCGGCGAGCCCGACGTCACCGAGGCGGCCCTGGAAGAGCTGCGCTCGCTCCTGAGGCTCCTCGACGCCAACGGCGACACCGCCGGCGAGGCCCGCGAATAGCGCCTGACCTGCGCATTTCAAGGCCCTGAACGCTCGGCGTCCAGGGCCTTCCGCCGTGGTGCCGCCGCAGGTCTCGTCCGGTTCCCGAATGCCGGGCGGAAATCTTCACCCAGCCCCTTGCCAAACGGATAGTTCGAGCCCACGATAAGGCAACTCGTTTGGGTAGAAACGAACCCATCCCTCCCCGTCCCCGACAGGTGATCCGAGTGGACAGTCAGACGGCGGTCGCCCCGCACAGCACACAAGATCCATCCACCGCAGGCAGGCTCAAGCCCGATTCCCTCGGCGTCCTGGGCATCCTCTTCTTCGTCCTCTCCGCCCAGGCACCGCTGACCGGCATCGCCGGTGCCGTCCCCATCGCCGTCGTCATAGGCAACGGGACCGGAGCACCCGCCGCGTATCTCGCGGCCGGCATCGTGGTCCTGCTGTTCTCCATCGGCTTCGTCGCCATGGGCCGGCACGTCGTGGACGCCGGCGCCTTCTACACGTACATCGGCAAGGGGCTGGGCCGCTCGACCGGCACCGGCAGCGCCGGCGTCGCGCTGTTCGCCTACTGCGCGATCCAGGCCGCGATGTACGGGCTGTACGGCGCGACGGTGAGCGGCCTGGTGGAACACTACGCCGACGTACAGATCGCGTGGTGGGTCTGGGCGCTGGTCACCATGGTGGTCGTCCAGGTCCTCGGCGCCGCCGGGATCGAGATGGGCGCCAAGGTGCTCGCCGTGTTCGTCCTGGCGGAGTTCAGCATCCTGATCGTCTTCGCCCTCGTGACCTTCGTCCAGGGCGGCGGCCCCGAGGGGCTCGGCTTCGCCGACAGCTTCTCGCCGGACGCGGCGCTCCAGGGCGCACCCGGTGTGGCGCTGATGTTCGCCGTGGCGTCGATGTTCGGCTTCGAGGCGACCGCCATCTACGGCGAGGAGGCCCGGGAGCCGAGGAAGACGGTCCCGCGCGCCACCTATCTGTCGGTCCTGGTGGTCACCTGCTTCTTCGCCTTCACCTCGTGGATGCTGGTCTCCGCGCACGGTGCGTCCCGGGCCACCGCGGAGGCGGGCAAGGCGCTGGAGAGCGGCGATGCCACGTCCTGGGTCTTCGCCCCCATCGCGGCGCAGTTCGGCGCGTGG
Organism: Streptomyces sp. DSM 40750; assembly: GCF_024612035.1. Taxonomy (GTDB): domain Bacteria; phylum Actinomycetota; class Actinomycetes; order Streptomycetales; family Streptomycetaceae; genus Streptomyces. The sequence continues at coordinate 10,008,919 of NZ_CP102513.1, read as the reverse complement.
ACCGGCGATGTGCTGCCGATCCTGCTGGCCACCTCGCTGTTCGCCGGCATCCTGGCGTTCCACAACTCCGCCAACCGCTATCTGTTCTCCCTGGGCCGCGAAGGTCTGCTGCCGCACGGGCTGACCACGCTCAACCGGCGTCACTCCCCCTGGGTGGCCGGCATCGTCCAGACGGTGATCGCGGTGGCCCTGGTGATGCCGTTCGCGCTTCTCGGCAAGGACCCGGTGCTGACGCTCTTCTCCTGGTTCAGCGGCGTCGCCGTACTGGGGATCATGCTCCTGTACTTCCTGACCTCCGTCTCCGTGGTCGTCTTCTTCCGCCGCTCCCGTGCCGACACCCGGCCCTGGAACACCCTGATCGCACCGATCCTGGGCGCGCTCGGCATCGCCGGGGCGATCTGGCTGATCATCGCGAACTTCACCACGCTCATCGGCGGCGACGAGACCACCGCCGTCTGGCTCCAGCTGACCGTCCCGGCGGTGCTGGTCCTGGGGCTGGTGGTGGCGCGGCTGACCCGGCGCGGGCAGACCGTCGCGGGCTGACCGCGCCGTCCCGCCCACCACGCCGACCGCGATACCACTCACCGCCGACGGCGGCGCCTCTCCCCGGGTGCCGCCGTCGGCCCACTCACTGTCATCGGACCGCAGTCGTCGACTCGCACCATTTCGAACCATCAGGAAGAGGAGAGCTGATGCCGGCCCTCACCCACGACCATCTGCTGCGTCGCGCCAAGGAACTGGACCTGCCTGCCCAGCACCACATCGACGGGGTGGACGAGCCGGGCGGGGGTGCCGCGTTCGCGGTCGTCTCGCCCCGTGACGGTCAGGTCCTCGTCGAGGTCGCCGACGCCCGGACCGCCGAGGTCGACCTGGCCGTGGCCGCCGCCCGCCGGGCCTTCGACTCCGGCCCCTGGCCCCGCCTCGCGCCCGTCGACCGGGGCCGGATCCTGCTGCGCATCGCCGAACTGCTCGAAGAACAACGGGAGAAGCTCGCCCTCACCATCACCCTGGAGATGGGCAAGCCGATCACGGACGCGTACGACATCGAACTGCGCGCCGCGATCAACACCTTCCGCTGGTACGGGCAGCTGGCCGACAAACTCACCGACGAGACGCCCCACACCGCGCCGGACGCCCTGGCTCTGGTCACCCGGGAACCGGCGGGTGTCGTGGGCGCCGTCGTCCCCTGGAACTTCCCCCTGACGCTGGCGAGTTGGAAGGTCGCCCCGGCGCTGGCCGCGGGCTGCACGGTCGTACTGAAACCGTCGGAGAACTCACCGCTGTCCGCCCTGTTCCTCGGCCGGATCGCCACCGAGGCCGGACTGCCGCCGGGCGTGCTCAACGTCGTCACCGGGGACGGGCCGGTGGCCGGGCGGGCGATCGGACTGCACCCCGATGTGGACGTCCTGGCGTTCACCGGCTCCACGGCGGTCGGCCGTCACTTCCTGCGCTACGCCGCCGACTCCAACCTCAAGCGCGTCTGGCTGGAGTTGGGCGGCAAGTCGCCGAACATCATCCTCCCCGACGCCCCCGACCTGGAGAAGGCCGCCGCCACCGCCGCCTGGGGCATCTTCTTCAACCAGGGCGAGATGTGCACGGCCCCCTCCCGGCTCCTAGTGCACTCCTCCGTCGCCGAACGCGTCACCGAGGCCATCGTGGCCCGGGCCGGGGAACTGCGGGTCGGCGACCCGCTCGACCCGGCCACCGAAATGGGCGCGATGGTCGGTGAGGGGCATCTGGAACGCGTCCTCGACCACATCGGCACCGGCCTCGACGAGGGCGCGCGGCTGCGGGCCGGCGGCGATCGCACCCTGGCCGACACGGGCGGCAGCTATCTGCGGCCGACCGTCTTCGACGGCGTGGACCCGGGCATGCGGCTCGCCCGCGAGGAGATCTTCGGCCCCGTCCTGTCCGTCCTCACCTTCGACGACCTGGACGAGGCGGTACGGCTCGCCAACGCCACCGAGTACGGCCTGGCCGCCGGGCTGTGGACCTCCGACCTGTCCACCGCGCACCAGGTCTCGCGTGCGCTCAGGGCCGGGACGGTGTGGGTCAACTGCTACGAGGAGGGGGACCTGACCGTCCCCTTCGGCGGCATGAAGCAGTCGGGCAACGGCCGCGACAAGTCCGTCCACGCCATCGAGAAGTACACCGAACTCAAGACCACGTGGATCCAGCTGTGACCACGCCCGTGCGACCGCTGATCGCCGTTCCCGCCCGCTTCTCCGCCACGACCTCCGCGCTGCGGTACGCCGCCGAGGTCAACGCCCGCGCTCTGATCGAGGCCGTCTGGCGGGCGGGCGGCGAACCGGCGAGCATCCACCCCGCGGCCTCCTCCGGCTCTGAAGTCGCCTCCCGCCTCGCCCGGTTCGACGGTGTCCTGCTCCCGGGCGGCGGCGACCTCGCCCCACACCGCTACGGCGCCGCCGACACCCACGACAGCGTCTACGACGTGGACGAGGTCCAGGACGCCTTCGACCTCGAGGTCGCCCGTACCGCACTGGACTCGGGCCTACCGCTGCTGGCCGTCTGCCGCGGCCTCCAGGTCGTCGACGTCGCCCTCGGGGGCACCCTGGAGCAGGACATGGGCGGCCCGGAGCGGGAGCACCGGCACGTCGTGCACCCGGTGGCGATCCGGCGCGGCACCCTGCTGGAGCGGGCCACCGGCGCGCAGAAGGTGGAGGCGTCCTGCTACCACCACCAGCGGGTGGACCGCCTCGGCGCGGGACTGGAGGTCACCGCTCGCGCCGCCGACGGCACTGTGGAAGGACTCGAACTCCCCGGCGCGGCCGGGTGGTTCACCGCCGTCCAGTGGCATCCCGAGGACACCGCCCACGAGGACCCCGCACAGCAGGGCCTCTTCGACGCCCTCGTACGGGCCGCCGCGGAGCGACGCTGACCCGCACAGGTCATCGCGTCCAGTAGGCGATGTTGCGGAAGCGTGCCTCGGCGCGGCCGGAGCCGTGGTGGTAGACGCCGTTCTTGAAGTAGCGGGTGGCGGGGCCCCGGTCGTCGACGGTGAGGACGAGGGAGTCGTCGAAGTAGACCTTGATGGTGCCGGTCCCGCTGCTCGCCTCGTGGGCGATCTTCACGTTGAACCAGGTGTCGTACGCGTTGGTCTTGAGCACCGTGCCGTCGTAGCGCCGCACGGTGCCGCCGCCTGTGTTGTAGGCGTTGAGCATGATGTCGGTGGCCGGCGTGCCCGAGGGGCGGCGGGTTCGCAGGGTCTGGACGAAGGACGCGCCGTCGGTGCCGGCCGGGAGGTAGACGTCGGCGTCCCACATGTGGTCGCCCGTCGTGTAGTCGTTCTTCCAGCGCATCTCGGTGCGCGGGTCGGTGGTGTTGCCTTCTTCGAACGGCTCGTCGGTGCTGTACACCCACATGCGGTGGACGCCACCGCTGTAGCTGTGCCGGTCACCGAGGTCGAGGTTCCAGGGCTTCTGCCAGCTGTACGTGAACGAGGTCCGCGTCCAGCCGTCGGTCGGATCGGCGGCCGGTACCGCCGTCGCGGCGCCGACGAGCGGGGACTGCGACAGGGTCAGCGCGGCACCGCCGGCCAGCAGGCCGGCTCCCGCCCGTAAGACGGTTCGCCTCTTCATCAGGTGTCCTTCCCGGGAAAATACATCGGAGGGGTCAAACGTCTGGACCATGTTGCCAAAGTGAGCATGGAGTCCAATTGCGCTCCCCCACAGCCTAATTCCGGCCTGTATTGAGCCGAATCTCGCCACCACCCAGACCATTGACAGGTACACGAACCCTGCCTAGGTTCGCCGATACACCCGATGTATCGATGACCCTCAGTCAGTTTCAGGTTTCAGGTCTGGAGGACGATGATGACCTCGCAGTCGGGGAGGCACTCACCCCTGCCCCGCCGTACCGTGCTCGGTACCGCGCTGGGCGGAGCGGCGGTGGCGGCCCTGCCCGGGACGGCCCACGCCGGACAGTCCTTACCGGCGACACCGCTCGCCGATGCCGATGAGGCGGCCCCGGGCGGCAGACGCCCCTGGAGACTCCGCTCCACCATGGCCACCGACCGCTCCTGGGACGGCTTCCTGCGCGAGCAGGACCTCCGGTGGACCAGACTGCCCACCCGCTGGTACGAGGGCCCGTTCCTCGGTGACGGGCTGCTCGGCAGCATGATCTACCAGGAGCCGGGGGCCAACCAGATCCGTTTCACCGTGCAGCACGGCCGAGTCCAGGACCACCGGCCCGAGTTCGGCAGCGGCTGGGGCACCTGCCGGCTGCCGGTCGGACACCTCACGCTCGAACCGGTCGGCACCATCACCGCCGTCGACTGGCGGCTGAGCCTGTGGAACGCCGAACTCACCGGCACCGTCACCACCACCGCCGGCACCCTCACCTTCTCCGCCCTCATCCACGACGAGGTCCTGGCCGTCCGCGCGAAGGCCGCGGGCGGCGAACGGGTCGTCTGGACCTTCCATCCCGAGGAGGCCATCAGCCCCCGGAAGATCAGCGAGGCCCCGCCCGCCGGCTACACCGCCAACCCGCCCTGGACGACGCGGACCACCAGCGACGGCATCGAGCAGGTGCTCCAGCCCCTCACCGTCGGCGGCCAGACCGCCACCGCCTACCGCCGCTCCGGCGACGAACTGCTGCTCGGCGTCGGGCACAGCTCGCCCTCGACGACCGCCGCCGAGGCCGACTCGCTGCGCCACGTCCGGCAGGCGGCGTCGTACGGCGCTCTCCGGCGGCGGCACCTGCGCTGGTGGCACGCCTTCTACCCGAAGAGCTTCGTCTCGTTCCCCGATCAGCGGCTGCAGAGCTTCCACTGGATCCAGCTCTACAAGGTCGCCTCCGCCAGCCGCGCGGGCGGCCCCGTCATGGCCACCTCGGGGCCGTGGCTGGAGCCGACGCCGTGGCCCGCGGTCTGGTGGAACCTCAACATCCAGCTGGAGTACTGGCTCGTCCACGGCTCCAACCACCTGGAACTCGACTCGCTCGCCACCACCGTGCGGCAGAACCAGGAACAACTGATCGCCAACGTGCCCGCCGCCTATCGCGCGGACAGCTCCGGCGTCGGCCGCAGCTCCGACATGTTCGCCAACCGGGGGGTGGGCCGGCCGGGCAGCGGCACCGAGGTCGGCAACCTCACCTGGGCGCTGCACAACGTGTGGCTGACCTACCGGCACTCCATGGACAAGGCCCTGCTGCGCGACACCGTCTTCCCGGTGCTGCGCCGGGCGATCAACTACTACCTCCACTTCCTCACCCCGGGCAGCGACGGCAAGCTGCATCTGCCGAGCACGCTCTCGCCCGAGTACCCGGTCGTGCCGCCGCAGGACACCAACTACGACCTGGCCCTCATCCGCTGGGGGTGCCAGACGCTGATCGAGTCGGCCGAACTGCTCGGTGTCGACGACGAGTTGATCCCGCGCTGGCAGGAGGTGCTGGCCCGGCTGACGCCGTACCCGGTCGACGACAACGGCTACATGATCGGCGCCGACACCCCGTACGCGCAGTCCCACCGGCACTACTCGCATCTGCTGATGGTGTATCCGCTGTACCTCGTCAACTGGGAGCAGCCCGAGAACCGTGACCTGATCACGAAGTCGGTGGTCCGCTGGCAGGCGCTCGCCAGTGCCCACCGGGGCTACAGCTACACGGGGGCCGCCTCGATGTACGCGATGACCGGCGACGGCGACACCGCGATCACGTATCTGAAGAAGTTCTTCGACCCCACCACCCGCTACCCCTGCCAGGCCAACACGCACTACACCGAGGCCGGTCCGGTCATCGAGACACCGCTGTCCGCCTCGCAGTCACTGCACGACATGTTCTGCCAGAGCTGGGGCGGCGTGATCCGCGTCTTCCCGGCCGTCCCGTCCGCCTGGGCGGACGTCACGCTGCACGACTTCCGCACCCAGGGCGCCTTCCTGGTCAGCGCCGTCCGCAAGGCGGGGGCGACCGAGTTCATCCGGATCAGGAGCCTGGCGGGCGAACCGCTCAAGCTCCGGCACGGTCTCGGTGGCCGCCTCACCGTGCTCCTCGACGACGGCATCCCGGCCCGTACCCACGACCTGGGTGACGGCACCCTCGCCATCGATCTGCCCCGGGGGCGCGAGGTGCTCGTCCACTCGGGCGCCCGGCCCGACCTCGTGATCGCGCCCGTCGCCGTCAGCGAACCGGGCGCGGCCTGGGGACTGCCGTAAAGGCCACCTCCAACGCCACACGCTCCACCCCCACGTCAGCAACAGGGAGGGTTCTCATGGCGGTTCCGATCAGGACCGCGGTCGCCGGGCTCTGCGCCGGGCTGGTGGCCACACTTCTCACAAGCATGCCCGCGCGGGCCGAACAGCAGGACCGTGCCTGGGCCGTGTCCTCGGCGGCACACGCACCGCGCGCGCGGGTGTCCCTGGACTCCACCACGGGCGCCTTGAGCCTGGCGGTGTCACGCGGCGGCCGTACGGTCGTCGAGCCGTCGCCCGTCGGCATCGTCACCGAACAGGCCGATCTGTCCCAGGGCCTGCGCTTCCTGCACCGCGAGAACCGGGTGATCGACGAGCGGTACCGGACCAGGTCCGGCAAACGGCTGGACCGCCGGGTCCGGATGAACGAGACCCGGCTGTCGTTCGCCACCGCCGCCGGTGCCCGGCTCGACCTGGTCGTCCGCGCCTCCGCCGACGGCGTCGCCTACCGGTACGTCCTGCCCGCCGACTACGGCGATGTGCTCGGCGAGACCTCCGCCTTCAACCTGCCGCCGGACGCGAGCGCGTGGCTCGGTACCTACCGGGCCGACAACGAGGGCCAGTTCGTCCGGTACACCGCCGCGAGCGCGCCCACCGGCGCGTACTCGGACCAGGCCTTGTTCGAGACCGACGGCGGTTACACCCTGCTCGCCGAGTCCGACCTCACCGGCGCCTACTCCGGTGCCCGCCTCGCCCACGACCAGGGCACCGGCACCTACCGGATCAAGCTCGCCGACGACCGGGTCACGACCGACGGCCCCGTCGCCACCCCCTGGCGGGCCATGGTCACCGGCGACCTCGCCACCGTCACCCGCTCCACCTTCACCGACGACCTCGCCCCCGCCTCCAAGGTCGCCGACCCCTCCTGGATCCGGCCCGGCACCGCGCTGTGGACCTGGCTCGCCGGCGGCCGCCCGGCCGGCCAGAGCCTCGCCGCGCAGAAGGCCTACGTCGACTACGCCGCCGAACGCGGCTGGCCCTACGAGGCCGTCGACGCGGGCTGGTACTTCAGGTCCGACGCCTGGGACACCACCGACCCGGACTGGCAGACCAACAGCTGGATGCCGGAACTCGTCGAGTACGCACGCGCCAAGGGCGTCGGGATCATCGTCTGGATCCACCAGCGCGAGCTCGACACGGCAGAGGAACGCGCCCAGTGGCTGCCCACCCTGGAGCGCTGGGGCGTCAAGGGCGTCAAGATCGACTTCATGGACTCCGAGGCGCAGTCCACGCTCCGGTGGTACGACGCGATCCTCCCGGAGACCGCCGCCCACCACCTCCTGGTCAACTTCCACGGATCCACGATCCCCAAGGGCATCCAGCGCACCTGGCCGCACGTCATGACACTGGAGGGCGTCGCAGGCGAGGAGAAGCGGACCAACACCGCCGCCCACCTCACCACCCTGCCCTTCACCCGCAACGTCATCGGCTCCATGGACTTCACCCCCGGCGCCTTCCAGCGCGTCGGGCTGCGCCCCAACTCCGACGCGGCCGAGGTCGGGCTCACCGTCGCCTACGAGTCGGGCATGCAGATGTTCGCGGGCACCCCCGAGTCGTACGACGCCCGGCCGCTCGCCCGGGCCTACTTCGACCAGGTCCCCGCCGCCTGGGACGACACCCGGCTCCTGGCCGGCGAACCCGGCCAGGAGGCCGTGCTCGCCCGCCGCAGCGGCGACCGCTGGTTCCTGGGCGGGGTGTACGCCGGCGCGGCCCGCACAGCGGAAGTCCCGCTGTCCCTCTCCCCCGGCCGCTGGCTGGTGGAGACGATCCGGGACGGCACCGACGGCCTGGTCCAGGACCGGCAGGTGCTGCGCGGCGGCGACACCCTCACCGTCGACGTCACCACCAACGGCGGCTTCGCCGCCCTCGCCTGCCCCTGGCGCCCGGGCATCACCACCTGCTACCGCTGAGCCGCGCCGACTCGGTCGCCCACCTCGTCGCCCACCTCGTCGTCCTCAACGACGGCGAGGTGGGCGCGGCGCGACCCGTACACGCGAACCGGAGGGCGGCGGATCGGCGGGCCACAGGCGGCGGGTGCGCGCCGAGCGCGGCCTTCAGCGGGGCCGGCGGGCGTTGAGGCGGGCGGCCTGGCGTGTCAGGTGGTCGCGTTCGGCGAGGTTGGGTGCCTTCTGAGCCGCCTGGGCGTAGAGCCGTGCCGCCGTCGCCAGGTCGCCGTCGCGCTCGTGGAGGTACGCCGCGACCGCGGCGTGGCGGGGCAGTGAGTCGTCCAGCGCCGCGAGCGCCGCCAGGCCGGCGCGCGGGCCGTCGGCCTCGCCGACGGCAACCGCGCGGTTGAGCCGGACGACCGGGTTGTCGGTCAGGCCCGCCAGCTCGTCGTACCACTCGACGATCTGCACCCAGTCGGTCTCCTCGGCGGTGGGCGCGTCGGCGTGGAGGGCGGCGATGGCGGCCTGGGCCTGGAACTCGCCCAGCCGGTCGCGGGCGAGAGCCGACTGGAGGATCGCGACGCCCTTGGCGATCGACTTCGTGTCCCAGCGACCGCGGTCCTGCTCGGCGAGCGGCACCAGGCTGCCGTCGGGCGCGGTCCGGGCGGCGCGCCGGGCGTGGTGAAGCAGCATGAGGGCGAGCAGCCCCGCCACCTCGGGGTGGTCGATCGCGGTCGCGAGCTGCCGGGTGAGCCGGATGGCCTCGGCGGCGAGGTCGACGTCGCCGGAGTAGCCCTCGTTGAAGACCAGGTAGAGGACGCGCAGCACGGTGGCGACGTCGCCGGGCTGCTCGAACCGCACACCGGAGACCGTGCGCTTGGCCCGGCTGATGCGCTGCGCCATGGTCGCCTCGGGCACCAGGTAGGCCTGGGCGATCTGTCGGGTGGTCAGCCCACCGACGGCGCGCAGCGTGAGCGCGACCGCGGACGACGGCGTCAGCGAGGGGTGGGCGCACAGGAAATAGAGCTGGAGTGTGTCGTCCGTGGCGGGTGCGGGCCCGGGGACCGGCTCCTCGTCGACGAGGTCCTCACGCCGGCGGCGGGCGGCGTCCGCGCGCGTCGCGTCGAGGAACTTGCGCCAGGCCACGGTGACCAGCCAGCCCTTCGCGTCCCGCGGCGGGTCGGCCGGCCAGACGCGGACCGCCTCGACCAGCGCGTCCTGCACGGCGTCCTCGGCCGCCGCGAAGTCGGCTCCGCGGCGGACGAGGATGGCGAGCACGCTGGGCGTGAGGCTCCGGAGCAGGGCCTCGTTCATCAGAGTCGTCACTCCGTGATGGTGGGGGTCACGCCGTAGAACGGGCGCAGTTCCAGCCACTCGTGGATCGGCTTGCCGCCCGCGCCGGGGGCGGCCGACAGCTCCCCGGCCAGCTCGACGGCGCGCTCGTAGCTGTCGACGTCGATCACCATCCAGCCGGCGATGAGGTCCTTGGTCTCCGCGAACGGGCCGTCGGTGACCGGCGGGCGCCCCTCACCGTCGTAGCGGACCCATGCTCCCTCGGGCGCGAGTGCCTGACCGTCGACGAACTCGCCGGTCTTCTCCAGCCGGGCCGCGAAGTCGCTCATGTACTGCATGTGCGCCGAGATCTCCTCCGGCGTCCACTGGTCCATGGGCACGTCGTTGACCGCGGCCGGGGCGCCGCGGTAGTGCTTGAGCAGCAGGTACTTGGCCATGATCGTTCTCCTCGGTGCTGGTGCGACCCATTGTGGTCGCGTTCACAGCGGGGACGGAGCCGACCACGGGTTCTCGACATCGCCGCCCGAAGTTTTTTTGGCTCTTGTCGATGAGCCGCGCTCGGGCCGACGGCTGTTCGGCGTGCAGAGCACGTCAGGCCCGGGCTACGCCGCCCGGTCGAACGGTTGGTCAGGTCCGTGCCGGGGTCATCGTCGGGCAGGCACAGCGGCTACCCCTTCCTCACCGGCACCCGCCACACCAGCGAGGTGCCGCCGTCGGCGGGCTCCGCCAGTTCGAGCCGTCCGCCCAGGTGCTCGGCCCTTTCCGCCATGTTGCGCAGGCCGCTGCGGCGGCCCGCATGCGGAATGCCCACGCCGTTGTCCGTGACCGACAGCCGCACCTCTTTGCCGTCGGTGGCGAGGACCACCTCGGCCCGGTCCGCCCGGGCGTGCCGGGCGATGTTGGTCAGCGCCTCGGAGAGCACGGCCCCCACGTTGTCGGCGATCTCCCTCGGCACATCGGTGTCCAAGAGGCCCTCCATCCGCACGCTGGGCGCGCCGGGCGGCCGTCGCCGCTCGCGTCGTCAGGCCGTCCGGACGACGACCTCCTCGTGCGACTCCTCCCCGAGCACCACCTTGAGCGCTCCGGTGTCGGCAGCCAGGGCGAAGACGTCGTACGCCTCCTCCATGTGGTTCAGCGGGAAGGTGTGGGTGACCAGCTGGGCGGTGGGGAGGCGGCCGGCGGCCGCCATGCGCAGCAGGGTGGGTGTGGAGTGGGTGTCGACGAGGCCGGTGGTGATGGTCACGTTCTTGATCCACAGGTCTTCGAGGTGCAGCGTGGCGGGCTTGCCGTGTACGCCGACGTTGGCCACGTGGCCGCCGGGACGCACCATGCGGGTGCACATCTCGAAGCTCTCCGGCACGCCGACCGCCTCGATGACCACGTCCGCGCCGAGTCCGTCGGTGAGATCGGCGATCAGCTGCTCGGGGCCCTCACCCGCGTCGGCCACGGCGTCGGCGCCGAGCCGCTTGGCGGCCTCCAGACGGGACGCGGCCAGATCGACGGCGACGATCCGCTCGGGTGCGAACAGCCGTGCCGTGGCGATCGCCGCGAGGCCGATGGGTCCGGCTCCGACCACGGCGACGGTGTCCCCGGGGCGCACGTGGCCGTTGAGCACGCCCACCTCGTAGGAGGTCGGGAAGATGTCCGCCAGCAGTACGGCGTCCTTGTTCTCGACCGCGCTGGGGAGCACGTGGACGGACAGGTCGGCGTACGGTACGCGGACGTACTCGGCCTGGGTGCCGTCGATCAGGTGGCCGAGAATCCAGCCCCCGCCGCCCCGGCACTGGCCGTAGGCGCTCTCCCGGCAGTAGCGGCAACGTCCGCAGGCACTGATGCAGGAGACCAGCACGCGGTCGCCCGGACGTACGGTCCGGACGTCGCTGCCGACCTCCATGATCTCGCCGACGGCCTCGTGCCCGAGGACGGTGCCCGGGCGCACCTCGGGCACGTCGCCCTTGAGGATGTGCAGGTCCGTGCCGCAGATGGTCACGGCGTCGACGCGCACGATGGCGTCGGTGGGCTCCTTGACGGCGGGGTCCGGGATCTCCTCCCAGGCCGACTGCCCGGGGCCGTGGAAGACGAAGCCTTTCATGTCGCTCCTCACCATCCTCTGTCCGCCTCGGCGCCGGGGGGCCGCACGTGGTCCGTGTCCGGAACGGATCCTGACTCCGGCCCCGCGCCGGGGTTGCCCTACCTATCCAGCTTGTCCGTTCGTCGTGCACTCCGCATGGGCCGCGAGCCGTCGTCCGGGGGCCGGGAGTCCTCGCTCCGAGTCAGCGCGGTGGCGGACCCGGCGCCGGGAGTCTTCAGGCGTTCCAGGTCCAGTCGGCGACCTCCGGCAGGTCGGTGCCGTGCTCGCGGATCCAGGCCTGGTGGCGGGTGCGGGCGTCGGCCATCTGCTGGCGTACGGCGGCGGCGCGCACCGCGAGGCCGGGGACGCGGTCGATGACGTCCATGACGAGCCGGTAGCGGTCGAGGTCGTTGCGGACGACCATGTCGAAGGGTGTCGTGGTCGTGCCGGACTCCTTGTATCCGCGCACATGCAGGTTCTGGTGGCCGGTGCGGCGGTAGGCGAGGCGGTGGATCAGCCAGGGGTAGCCGTGGTAGGCGAAGATCACCGGTTTGTCGGTGGTGAACAGGCCGTCGTACTCGAAGTCGCTCATCCCGTGCGGGTGTTCCTCGCGCGGGAGCAGCCGGGTCATGTCGACGACGTTGACCACACGTACGGCGAGCTGCGGCAGGTGGCGGCGCAGCAGCTGGGCTGCGGCCAGCACCTCCTGCGTGGGCACGTCCCCGGCGCAGGCGAGGACGACATCCGGTTCGCCGCCGTTCTCCGAGCCGGCCCAGTCCCAGATCCCGGCGCCCCGCGCGCAGTGGGCGCGGGCCTGCTCGATGGACAGCCAGTCGAAGCAGGGCTGTTTGCCGGCCACGATCACGTTGACGTAGTCCCGGCTGCGGAGTGCGTGGTCGGCCACCGAGAGCAGGGTGTTGGCGTCCGGGGGCAGGTAGACCCGTACGACCTCGGGGCTCTTGTTGAGGACGTGGTCGACGAAGCCCGGGTCCTGGTGCGAGAAGCCGTTGTGGTCCTGGCGCCACACGTGCGAGGTGAGCAGGTAGTTGAGGGAGGCGATGGGTGCGCGCCAGGGCAGCTCGCGTGACGTCTTCAGCCACTTGATGTGCTGGTTGACCATGGAGTCGACGATGTGGACGAACGCCTCGTAGCAGGAGAACAGCCCGTGTCGGCCGGTGAGGAGATAGCCCTCCAGCCAGCCCTGGCAGGTGTGTTCGGAGAGGATCTCCATCACCCGGCCGTGCCGGTCCAGGTGCTCGTCGACGGGGAGCAGCCCTGCCTGCCAGGCCTTGCCGCTGGCCGCGTAGACGGCCTGGAGTCGGTTGGAGGCGGTCTCGTCCGGGCCGACGAGCCGGAAGTCCCGGCGCAGGCGGGTGTCGTTCATGACCTGTTCCAGGAGGTCGCCGAGGACCCGGGTGGGCTCGTGCAGTGTCGCCCCCGGCTTGTCGACCGGCACGGCGAAGGTGTCCAGGGACCGGATGGGCAGGTCACGGACGAGGAGCCCGCCGTTGGCGTGCGGGGTGGCGCCGAGGCGCCTGGAACCCTCGGGGACGCAGGCGAGGACGTCGGCGACGGGCCGGCCGTCCGGGCCGAAGAGTTCGGCGGGCCGGTACGAACGCAGCCATGCCTCCAACTGCCGCAGATGTTCCGGGTTCTCCCGTACCCCGGCCAGCGGGACCTGGTGCGCGCGCCAGGTGCCCTCGACGGGCTCCCCGTCGACCTCGGCGGGGCCGGTCCACCCCTTCGGGGTGCGCAGCACGATCACCGGCCAGTGCACGCGCTCGGTGACACCGTCCTCGCGGGCGGTCCGCTGCATCAGGGCGATGCGGTCCAGCGCCTCGTCGAAGGCATGGGCCATCGCCCGGTGCACCCGCATGGGGTCGTCGCCGGTGACGTGGATCGGCACATGTCCGTAGCCGCGCAACAGCGCGTCCAGCTCGGTCTCCGGGAGGCGGGAGAGCACGGTCGGGTTGGCGATCTTGTAGCCGTTGAGGTGGAGGATCGGCAGGACCGCTCCGTCGTGCACCGGGTCGAGGAACTTGTCGGAGTGCCAGGAGGCGGCGAGCGGCCCGGTCTCCGCCTCGCCGTCCCCGATCACGCACGCCACGAGCAGGTCGGGGTTGTCGAACGCGGCACCGTACGCGTGCGCCAGCGAGTAGCCGAGTTCGCCGCCCTCGTGGATGGAGCCGGGTGTCTCCGGGGCGACGTGGCTGGGCACACCGCCGGGAAAGGAGAACTGCCGGAAGAGCCGTGCCATGCCCGTGGCGTCGCGCGACACGTCCGGGTAGGTCTCGCTGTAGCTGCCCTCCAGCCATGAGTTGGCGAGCACGGACGGCCCGCCGTGCCCGGGGCCCCAGACGCACAGCGCGTCGAGGCCGCGCGCCTTGATCACCCGGTTGAGGTGGGTGTACACGAGGTTGAGGCCGGGAGAGGTGCCCCAGTGGCCGAGCAGCCGGGGCTTGATGTGCTCGGGTTGCAGGGGCTCGGTGAGCAGCGGGTTGGCGAGCAGGTAGATCTGTCCGGCGGCCAGGTAGTTGGCGGCGCGCCAGTGGGCGTCCAGGGTGCGCAGTTCCTCATCGGTCAGTACGGTGACGTTCTGGTGTTCGACCTTGGTCATGGGTGACTCCGGAACTCATCGACGGGGGTCTCGGGTGGTGGAGGCGGCATGGCCGGCAAGAAGGCGACGAAGGTGCCGCGTGCGGTGTACGAGAAGGAACTGCTGCGTCTGCAGACCGAGTTGGTGAAGCTGCAGGAGTGGGTGCGGTCGGAGGGCGCCCGTCTTGTCGTGGTCTTCGAGGGGCGGGACGCGGCGGGCAAGGGCGGCACGATCAAGCGGGTCGCCGAGCACCTCAACCCCCGGGTGGCGCGGACCGCGGCACTGCCCAGGCCGACCGAACGCGAGCGCACCCAGTGGTACTTCCAACGGTACGTCGAGCATCTGCCGGCCGCCGGGGAGATCGTGCTGTTCGACCGGTCCTGGTACAACCGGGCCGGCGTCGAGCAGGTGATGGGCTTCTGCACGATGGAGGAGTACCAGCTCTTCCTGCGGCAATGCCCGATCTTCGAGCGGATGCTGGTGGAGGACGGGATCCTGCTGCGCAAGTACTGGTTCTCGGTGAGCGACACCGAGCAGCAGGAGCGGTTCCGCAAGCGGCTGGAGGATCCGCTGCGGCGCTGGAAGCTGTCGCCGATGGACCTGGAGTCGATCACCCGCTGGGAGGCGTACTCCCGGGCCAAGGACGAGATGATGGTGCACACCGACATCTCCGAGGCGCCCTGGTACGTGGTCGAGAGCGACGACAAGCGCCGGGCGCGGTTGAACATGATCGCCCATCTGCTGGACTCCGTGCCGTACCACGAGGTCGCGCCCCCGGTGCTGGACCTGCCCGCGCGCCCGCCGTCGACCGGCTACCAGCGCCCGCCGCGTGATCTGCAGACGTATGTCCCCGACCACGCGGCGAGTCTCTGAGCAGCCGGTCACCGCGCTCACTCCGGCTCGGGCACGATCACGACCGGACAGGCGGAGTGGTGCAGCACCCCGTGCGTCACCCGGCCGAGCTGGAGTCCGAAGTGCCGCTGCCGGCGCTTGGCTCCGACGACCAGGAGGTCGGCGTCGCGCGAGGCGTCGACCAGCACGTTCCGGGCATGGCCCTCGACCGTACGGCGGTGCAGGACGACATCGGCGGGGGCGTCCTTGAGCGCCGCCTCCAGGGCCTCAGCCGCCTGCTGTTCATGCAGTCGCGCGGGCGCCCCGGCCAGCAGAGGATGGTCGGTGGTCTCGTGCGCCGGGCAGCGCCAGGCGCGTAGGGCTTCGACCTCCGCCCCGCGCCGCCGCGCCTCCTCGAAGGCGAAGCGCACCGCGGCCGAGGACGTCGGCCTCTCCCCCACGCCGACGACGAGGCGGCCGTGCGTGGCGGGCAGGGCCTGGTTGTCGTGGCTGCCGCGTACGACGGTCATCGGGCAGTGCGCGTGCGCGGCCACCGTCAGGCTCACCGAGCCGAGCAGCGCCTCGGTGAGGGCGCCGCGGCCCCGGGTGCCCGTCACCAGCAGGGAGGCGCTGCGGCTCTCCCGCAGCAGTGTGTACTCGGGTTCCTCGGGCAGCACATCGGTGGTGATCTTCACGTCGGGCCGGCGGAGGTGGGCGCGGCGGGCCGCGCTCTCCACGATGTCCTCGGCCCGTACCCGCTCGGCCGGCCTGCCCAGGTCCTCGGCGAGCCGGGCGCCCTCGTAGCGTTCCCACAGTGAGGCGTACACCAGGCGCAGCGGCGCCCCGCGCAGGGCGGCCTCGTCGGCCGCCCAGTCCACGGCCCGCAGGCCGGCCTCGGAGCCGTCGACGCCGACGACGATCGGCAAGGCGCCGAAGGCTCGTACGACCGCTGCCTTCATGGTGTCTGCTCCTCGGGGAGGGTGGGTCAGCCGTGCGGGACGACGGCGACGGGGGTAGTGGCGTGGTGCAGGACGGTGTGTGTGACGGGGCCGATGTGGGCGCCGAAGGGGCTGCGGCGGATCCGGCGGCCCACGACGACCAGGGAGGCCTCGCGGGAGGCGTCGACGAGGTGGCTGCCGGGGGTGCCGTAGTGCGACTCCTCGGTGACCTCGACATCGGGGTGCTTCTCCCGCCATGGGCGCAGGACCTCGCTCAGCGCGGAGGTCTCGCGGCGGGTGAGGTCCGCGTGGAGTTCGAGGTCGACGGCGAGGCCGTAGGCGTAGTACGGGGGCGGGTTCCAGCCGTGGACGACCCGCAGGGACGTACCGCGGCGGACGGCCGCCGCGAACGCGAACTCGATCAGCTCCGCGTCCGGGCTCTCGATGTCGAGGCCGAGGACGACGGGCCGGAACGGGGTCGCGGCGGACGGGATGCCGACCGGGTCCATCTCGTGCTCGTCGGCGGCCTGTTCGCCGGCCCGGACCAGGACGACCGGCCGTTCGGCGTGCGCCAGCACGGAGAGGCCGACCGAGCCGACCATGAACCCGCCGATCCCGCTCAGGCCGCGCGAGCCCAGCACCAGCAGCTCGGCTTCCTTCGCCGCGCCCGCCAGCACCTCGGAAGGGTGGCCGGACAGCTGCTCGGTGGTCACGTCGAGGCCGGGGTGGCGCAGGCGGATTCCTTCGGCCGCCTCACGGGGAATCCGCTCGGTCCAGTGCTGATGTGTCTCCGCGCCGAGGAGCGGTGCCTGCGCGATGGGGTCCGGTACGGGCTCCCAGACGTGGACCAGCTTCAGCGGCAGCCCGAGCAGCCGTGCCTCGCGGGCCGCCCACTCGGCCGCTGCCCGGCTCTCACTCGAGCCGTCGAGGCCGACGGTGATGGTGCGGGTCATGATCTCCACCTTCCGAATCCGCTGAACCGTGGTTCCGATTCGAGCGTCGTCCGTGGATGAGTCCCCGGGCAGAGGCCGCAGGTCCCTGCCCGGGGACCGACCGGCCCTGGCCGGTGTCGGGTGCGGCAAACCCACCATCCAACCCGCCGTGCCGCCGCGCCTCCCGCGGTCGGCGCAGCCGGCGGCCGTCGGTGACGAGCGGGAGCGGTGCATCTCGTCGAGCGGGCGGACACGACCCAGCAGGGGCACCGCGCGCCGTTCGTGCAGGGCCCAGACCTTGCCGAGGCCCAGGGTGTCGCCGGCCGAGGCTGCGGCCAGGGCGACCAGGACTGCCCCGGCTCCTCGGCCCGGCCCCCGCCCCCGCCCCCGCCCCACAGACCGGTGCCCCCGGAGTCCCGCCTCCGGTGCCGAACGGCCCGGCCTGTGGACCGGGTGGCCCATGGCCCGCCCCGACGACCGGGACCACCCTGGTCGTGGAGGTTCGTACACCCGGAAGCGGAGGCACGTCATGAACGCTCCCCCCACCCCCAGCATGCTGCGCACGCTGTCCGCCGAGCACCGGCAACGGCTCATGCGCGTCGCCCGGGAGGTGTCCATCGCCCAGGGAACTCGACTGTTCGAGGAGGGTGGACGCGCCGACCGCTTCTGGATCATCCGCACCGGCGCGGTCGAACTCGACATGCGGGTGCCGGGACAGCGGGCAGCGGTCATCGAGAGCCTCGGGCACAACGAACTGGTCGGCTGGTCCTGGCTCTTCGCACCCCACTCCTGGCACCTGGGAGCCGTGGCGACGACACCGATCCGGGCCTACGAGTTCGACGCGACCGCCGTCCGGTCCATGTGCGCCGACGACCCGGCCCTGGGCCACGACATCGGCCAGTGGGTGGGCCAGGTGCTGGCCCACCGTCTGCGCTCGGCCAGGACGCGTCTGCTGGACCTGTACGCCCCGTACGGCGCCGGCAGCGCCATCTGACCCCGCCCGGAAGGAGGCACGAAGGAGCAGCCATGCACGGCACCCCGCACATCGTCAGCGACGTCATGACCGACAGTGCCACCAGGACGGACACCCCGCCGCCGCGCACGCCGAGCGTGGTGCCCTGCCCAGGAATCCCACACACACTCGGGGCCGCAGAAGAGGCCAACCGGCCCTACCCGTGTTCGACCACCGCGTCGACGATGGACTGATGGTTCAGAACCATGCCTTTCGCGCCCTCGACCGGCAGGAGTGCCTGCGCCTGCTGGCCGACGTGCCGGTGGGCCGCGTGGTGTACACCCGGCAGGCGCTGCCCGCGGTCCTCCCGGTCGACTTCGCCCTCGACATCGATGGCGCCGTCCTGCTGTGCACATCGGCCACCTCCGACCTCGTACGGGCCATCGACGGCGTGGTGGTCGCTTTCGAGGGGGACGAGTTCGACCCGGCCAGCCGGTCCGGCTGGAGCGTCGTCGTCACCGGCCGGGCCAGCGTGGTGACCGACCCGGCCGAGCACGAACGTCTGTCCCGTGGCGGCCCCACCTCCTGGATGCCGATGCGCGACGAGGTCTTCGTACGGATCGAGTCCGAGGTGGTCACCGGCCGTGAACTGAACGTGGCACGAAACCCCGTGTGAGCGAGGGCCACGCCCCACGCCCCCAGGTGTGTGAAGGCCCGCGCCGCCCGGCTTCCCGGGCATGGAGAACGACGCGGCCACGCGCCCCCGCGCCGGTCACGGATGGTTGATGTCCCAGACCGTCGACCCGGTGGGTGAGGGGGTCGGGATCGGCCGGTCCGGGTCGCACGGGGCGGAGTCGTCCGGCGGGAGCAGCCGGTACGCTCCGATCCGCTCCGTACCGAACCGCACGTCCGTGTCCTCGGCGGTGGCCACGTCCGCGGTGCGCGGCAGTTCCCGGTCGTCCAGAGGTGCGCCCGCGTACGCCGCCACGAGGACCCGGGTGCATGCGCCCTCCCGTCCGGTGGGCAGGCCGGTGGGGAAGCCGACGGCGCGGGTCCTGCTTCCGTCGGTGGACAGCCGGTAGCGCATGACGGACGACATGTCCGTCCCCGTCGTCGTGGCGGTGAGGGTCCAGAACTCGACCTGCACGGCGAGCCGTCGGCACAACGCACGGCCTGCGCCCGAGTGCTGTGCGCGGACGACGACCGACGCGCTCTCGTACGACGAGTCGGCGCCGTCGGCCGTGCCGCGGAACTGCACCGAGGTCCGCAGCCATGCTGCCCGCTCCCGTTGCGACCAGTGGCCGTTGTCCCGGCAGCCGTCGGCCTGCGTGCCCGCGGACGCCTGCGAGCAGCCGGCCGCGAGCAGCGCGAGAGCCGCCGCGCACGCCGTCAGGGCTCCGTGGCGGAGGCGGGTCTGGGTGCTGTGCATGGTCTCCCTCGATCGGAACGGCGGGCCCGGGCATCTCGTGGCCCGGGTCGCGAGCACTCTGCTGGCACCTCGCCCGCGGCGGGGGCGTCGACGGCCCGCTGTGTCCTTCCCGTGATCATGAAGGTGCCCCGGCGTCCGTCGGAGGGCGCGCCGTCCGTCTCGTACCAAAGGTCCCGCAGGGCTCACTGGAAGACGGTTTGCCGGTGAACTGCTCCGTTTTCGGCGATTCGTAGCCGAATTCGCCAAACAGTTGAGCGCCTGTCGTCCGCTCTTCACGATTCCCCTGTCAAGTGCCCGACGCCCAGGCCTCGGGCCCCCAGCGCTGCAGAAGCGAGTCCAGCATGGTGCGTGTCCGTGCGTCCCTGTCCCAGCTGCCCGCCTACGTCCCGGGCCGCAAACTGCCCGGGGCGATCCTGCTGGCCAGCAACGAGTCTCCCTACGGGTTGCTGCCGGGGGTGGCCGGAACCCTCGCGGAGGCCGCCGGCGGTGTGTCGCGGTACCCCGATCTGCACGCCGCCTCCCTCGTCGAGGCCCTGGCCGCGCACCACGGGGTCGAGCCGGACCGGATCGCGGTGGGCGCCGGGTCCTCCGAGGTGTGCGGGCAGTTGCTGCACACGGTCGTCGGGCCCGGTGACGAGGTGGTCTTCGGCTGGCGGTCGTTCGAGGCGTACCCGATCCTCACCGCCGTCGCGGGTGGTACGGCCGTACGGGTGCCGCTGCGCGATCACGCTCTCGACCTCGACGCCATGGCCGCGGCGATCACCGCGCGGACCCGGCTGGTCTTCGTGTGCAACCCCAACAACCCGACCTCCACGGCGGTCGGCGCGCGGGCCCTGACCGACTTCGCGGACCGGGTACCGCGGGACGTGCTGATCGTCGTCGACGAGGCCTACCGCGAGTACGCCGATCCCGACCTGGTCCCCGACGGCCTCGCCCTCCTCGGTGACCGGCCGAACGTGGCGGTGCTGCGGACCTTCTCGAAGGCGTACGGACTGGCGGGGCTGCGCGTCGGCTACTGCGTCGCGCCGTCCGGGATCGCCGCGCATGTACGCCGGACGCAGGTGCCGTTCAGTGTCAGCGCCCTCGCCCAGCGGGCCGCCGTCGTCGCCCTCGGCGAGGGCGCGGAGGTCGCCCGGCGGGCCGCCCTGACGGTCGCCGAGCGCGACCGGGTCACCGCGCGGCTGCGCGCGCTGGGCCACGAGGTGCCCGTCTCCCATGCCAACTTCGTCTGGCTGCCGCTCGGCGAGGACAGCGCGGACTTCGCCCTGCGCTGCCTGGACGGGAAGATCGTGGTCCGCCCGTTTCCCGGAGAGGGCGTCCGGGTGACGATCGGGCTGCCGGACGAGAACGACGCCCTGCTCACGCTCGCCGCGATCCGGAGAGGCTGACGGCCGTGCGCCCCGGTCCCTACGAGCGGCACGGCGAGCTGCTCCACGATGTCGTCCGTGCCCTCGCCGCCGGTGAGTGCCGTCGCCCCTTCACCGAGGCGACCGGCCAGGACGCGGCCGACGCGGGCATGAGGTCGACCCGCACGGCGGGCAAGGTGTTCCGCTCGCTGCTGGGACGGCCCTTCGAGCTGGCGCAGCCCGGCGCTCTCGGGCAAGTGCGCACGGAGTCGTCGCCGTACGGCGTGGCTCTGGCCATCGCCTACCCGCGCTGCGATCCCGGGGAGCTGGTCGCGGCGGCCGGGCGGGCGGCGGCCGGCTGGCGGGCCGCCGGGGCGTACCAGCGCGCCGGGCTCGCCGTGGAGATCCTGCGCCGCCTCAACACCCGCAGCCACGAGCTGGCCCTCGCCGTGCACCACACCACCGGCCAGCCCCTGCGCGCGGCCTTCCGCGCCGCCGGGCCACGCGCCCAGGACCGTGCCCTGGAAGCCGTGGCCCAGGCGTTGGCCGAGTCGGAACGCGTCCCGGCCGACCTGCGCTGGGAGAGCGCCGAACGGAGTGGGCCGCCGCTCGCGCTGCGGGGCACCTGCACCCTGGTGCCCCGCGGGGTGTCCCTGCTCGTCGGCTGTCCCGACTTCCCGCTCTGGAACGGCTATCCGGGCCTGTTCGCCGGCCTGGTGACCGGCAATCCCGTGGTCGTGGCCCCCCACCCGCGTGCGGTGCTGCCGCTGGCGATCACGGTGCGGGTCGCGCGGCAGGTGCTGGCGGAGGCCGGCCACGACCCGAACGTGGTGACGCTGGCGGTGGCCGAACCGGAGCGACGGGTGCACCGGCGGCTGGCCACCGACCCGGCGGTGCGCATCGTCGACTTCACCGGCTCCGCACGCTTCGCCGACTGGCTGGAGCTGCACGCCCGCCAGGCCACCGTGTTCGCCAACCGGACGGGGCTGAACACCGTGGTCGTGGACTCCACCGACGACTACCAGGGCCTGGTACGGGGCCTCGCCCTCTCCTCGTGCCTGTGCAGCGGCACGGTACGCACCACACCGCAGAACATCCTGGTGCCTGAACGGGGCTTTCGCACCGACGAGGGACCCAAGACGCTGCGGGACCTCGGGGCCGACGTCGGCGACGCCGTGGACCGGCTGCTCGGACACCCCGCACGCGCGGCGCGGGTGCTGGGCGCGATCACCTCCGACGAGGTGCGCGACGCCCTGACGGAGGCCGCGCGGTACGGCCCCGTCCTGCACGCCTCCGGTCCCGTGGCCCACCCCGAGCACACACACGCCGACCTGCGCGGCCCGCTGCTGGTGCGGCTGCGCGCCTCGGACGAGCGGGTCTACACGCGCGAGTGGCCCGGGCCCGTCTCCTTCCTGGTGGGCACCGACTCGACCTCGCAGGGCCTCGCCGTCCTGCGCCACACCGTGGCACGGCACGGCGCGCTCTACGCCTCGGTGCACTCCACCGACCCGCTGGTACTGGCGGCGGCCGAGACGGCGGCGCTGGACGCCGGGGTGCATCTGGTGGAGAACCTCGACGACCTGCCCGCCGACCCGTCCTCGGCCCGCGCCGACCTGCCGGGCGCCGGCGCCCACTTCATCACCGGACGGTTCCGCGTGGTGCGCTCACGGCGGCACGCACCGGTGACGGCTCCGACGTCAGTTCCTGCGCCAGTTCCGGCGACGGCTTCCGTCCCGGCACCGGACCGGCCGGCGGTCGCCGCGCGGAGCCCTGCCGCCACCGCCGAGCTGCTCGACGTATGACCGCCCCGGTCCTCAGTCCGTCCAGGTGGCGCCGCGCCCCCGCACCTCGTCGAAGACGAGCCAGGTGCGGGTGGAGCGCACGCCCGGCACCGCCTGGATGCTCTCCAGGACCACCTTGCGCAGCGCCAGGTTGTCCGGTGCGCGCACCAGCACCAGGACGTCGAAGTCGCCCGTGACGAGGGCGACATGTTCCACGTACGGGATGGCGCGCAGTTCGCGGGAGATGTCGCGCCAGGCGTTCTGGTCGATGCTCATGGTCACGTAGGCGCTTGTGCCGAGGCCGGCCCGCTGGGCGTTGAGCTGTGCGGTGAAGCCGGTGATGACGTCCTCCGCCACGAGCCGGCCGATGCGTGTGTAGGCGTTGGCCCGGGAGATGTGGACCTGCTCGGCGAGGGCGCGGACCGAGATCCGGCCGTCCTGGAGGAGCCGGGTCAGGATCTGCCGGTCGATGTCGTCGAGCGGGACGGCAGTTCGTCCGGCCACGACCCCCGGCGGCGGGTTTTCCTCGGACACTTTGCCCTCCCAGGGCTTTCGGTTCGGCAGTTCGTCGCCGGTTCAGCCGGGCTATTGAACACATATTCCGCTATGGCCACCATTCTCCTGTCAAGTGTCCAGAGAAAGCGAGTGCCCTCCATGTCTGTGAAGAGCCTCCGCCAGACGGTTCAGGGCCTCCTGCCGTCCCTGTCGCCGGTGCGGTTCGTGGCCGAGGACGGCACCCCGGTCGCCAAGCAGCCGACCGACTACCTCGAGCCCCCGGTCGAGGCCCTGCGGGAGGCCTGGCGGCGGATGGTGCTGGGCCGCCGGTTCGACACCCAGGCGACCGCCCTCACCAAACAGGGCCGCCTCGCGGTCTACCCGTCCAGCCGTGGTCAGGAGGCCTGTCAGATCGGTGCCGTGCTCGCGCTGCGCCCGGACGACTGGCTGTTCCCGACCTACCGCGACTCCGTCGCCCTGGTGACCCGCGACATCGACCCGGTCGAGGTCCTGACCCTGCTGCGCGGCGACTGGCACTGCGGCTACGACCCCGCCGCCACCCGGGTCGCCCCCCAGTGCACCCCGCTGGCCACCCAGGTGCTGCACGCGACCGGCATGGCGGAGGCCCTGCGCCGCAACGGCGAGGACGGCGTGGCAATGGCGCTCGTCGGGGACGGGGCGACCAGCGAGGGCGACTTCCACGAGGCGCTGAACTTCGCGGCCGTCTTCCGCGCGCCGGTCGTCTTCTTCGTGCAGAACAACAGGTACGCGATCTCCGTGCCGCTGGCCCGGCAGACCGCGGCGCCCGCCCTCGCCTACAAGGGCATCGGTTACGGGGTGCGCTCCGAGCAGGTCGACGGCAACGACCTGGTGGCGGTGCTGGCGGTGCTGAACGCGGCCGTCGAGCACGCCCGCGCCGGGAACGGCCCGGTCCTGGTCGAGGCGCACACGTACCGCATGGACGCGCACACCAACGCCGACGACGCCACCCGCTACCGGGAGGACGACGAGGTCGAGCGGTGGCGGGCCGCCGACCCGGTCGACCGGCTGGAGACATATCTGCGCTCGCTCGGCGCGCTCACCGACGAGGACGTGGCGGCGCTGCGGGAGGAGGCCGAGGAGCTGGCGGCGCGGGTGCGCGCCGGCATGAACGCTGACTCCGTGCTGGACCCGCTGGAGCTGTTCGACCACGTCTACGCCGAGCCGACCCCGCAACTGCGTGAGCAGCGTGCCCAGTTGGCGGCCGAGCTCGCCGAAACCACCCAGGCCCAGGAGGACTGACGACGATGGCCAAGGTCACGATGGCGCAGGCGCTCAACACCGCCCTGCGCGACGCGCTCCGCGAGGACGAACGGGTCCTCGTCTTCGGTGAGGACGTCGGCCCGCTCGGCGGGGTGTTCCGCATCACCGACGGGCTGACCCGCGACTTCGGCGAGCAGCGCTGCTTCGACACCCCGCTCGCGGAGGCCGGTATCGTCGGGCTCGCGGTCGGCATGGCGATGGGCGGGTTCCGGCCCGTGGTGGAGATGCAGTTCGACGCCTTCGCGTACCCGGCGTTCGAGCAGATCGCCTCGCATGTCGCCAAGCTGCGCAACCGCACCCGCGGGCGGGTCAACCTGCCGATGGTGATCCGCGTCCCCTACGCCGGCGGGATCGGCGGAGTGGAGCACCACTGCGACTCCAGTGAGGCGTACTACGCGCACACGCCCGGCCTGAAGGTCGTCACCCCGGCCACGGCCGAGGACGCGTACTGGCTGTTGCGGGACGCGGTCGCCGACCCCGATCCGGTGGTGTTCCTGGAGCCGAAGAAGTTGTACTGGTCGCGCGAGGACACCGATCTGGAGGCGCGCGGGGCGCTGCCGTTCGGGCGGGCGGCGATCCGGCGGGCGGGGCATGACGCCACCCTCGTCGCGTACGGCCCGTCGGTCCCGGTGGCCCTGGCCGCGGCCGAGGCCGCCGCCGCGGACGGGATCGAGCTGGAGGTCGTGGACCTGCGGACCCTGGTGCCCTTCGACGACGAGACCGTCACGGAGTCGGTGCGCAGGACGGGGCGCTGCGTGGTCGTTCAGGAGGCGCAGGGCTTCGCGGGAGTCGGTGCGGAGATCGCCGCCCGGGTGCAGGAGCGCTGCTTCCACTCGCTCGCCGCTCCCGTACTGCGGGTCACCGGCTTCGACATCCCGTATCCGCCGCCCAAGCTGGAGCACGCGCACCTGCCCGGCGTCGACCGGATCCTCGACGCCGTCGACCGTCTGCAGTTCTCCGACGAGCCCGACACCCGGCACCTGTTGAAGGGAGCGGTCGCATGACCACCGCGACGCTGCACGAGCAGTTGTTCAAGCTCCCCGACCTCGGCGAGGGCCTGACCGACGCGGAGATCGTGGAGTGGAAGGTCGCCGTCGGCGACACCGTGACGATCGACCAGATCGTGGTCGAGGTGGAGACCGCGAAGGCGACGGTCGAGGTGCCGGTGCCGTACGCGGGCACGGTGCTGCGGCTGCACGCGGAGGCGGGTACGGCGCTGGGCGTGGGGGAACCGCTGATCACGGTGGCGGCGGGGACGGCCGTGCGGGAACCCGCAGCCCCCGCCGATGTCTCCGGCACCGCCGCCGAGCGGTACCGCGAGGAGGAGCAGGCCGGATCCGGCAACGTACTGATCGGCTACGGAACGGGGCACGAACCGGCACCGCGCCGTCGCCGCCGACGCGCGGGGGCCGCCATGGCGACCGTCGGCCCGGTGGCCGAGACGGCACCGGCGATCGAGCCGCACGCTCCCCGGGTCATCTCGCCCCTCGTGCGGAGGATGGCCCGGGACCACGGGATCGACCTCACCGCGCTGGCGCCGTCCGGTCCCGCCGGGGTCGTCCTGCGCCGGGACGTGGAGCGGGCCGTCGCCCAGCACGCACCGGCCACGACGGAACCGGTTCCGCTCCCCCGGCCGGAGCCCACGCCCGTGTCCCGACCCGAGCCCGCCTCCGGCGGCCCCGTCCGCATCCCCCTCCGAGGCGTCCGCAAGGCCGTCGCCGACAAGCTCTCCCGCAGCCGCACCGAGATCCCCGACGCCACGACCTGGGTCGACGTGGACGCCACCGGACTGCTCCAGGCCAAGAAGGCGCTGGAGGCGGCCGAACCCGGCCGCCGGGTCGGGCTGCTCGCCCTGTTCGCCCGGATCTGTGTCGCCGGTCTGCGCCGCTACCCCGAGCTGAACTCGGCCGTCGACACCGAACGCCGGGAGATCCTGCGCTACGACGAGGTGCACCTGGGCTTCGCCGCCCAGACCGAACGCGGGCTGGTCGTCCCCGTCGTCCGCGACGCCCACCGGCTGACGACAGTCCAACTGGCCGCTGAACTCGCCCGGTTGACCGAGCTGGCCCGGACCGGAAGCCTGCCGCCCGACCGGCTGACCGGGGGCACCTTCACCCTCAACAACTACGGCGTGTTCGGCGTCGACGGCTCCACGCCCATCATCAACCACCCGGAGGCGGCGCTCCTCGGCGTGGGCCGCATCGTCGACAAACCCTGGGTGGTGGACGGCGCGCTCACCGTCCGCAAGGTCACGCAACTGTCGCTCAGCTTCGACCACCGCGTCTGCGACGGCGGAGTGGCCGGCGGCTTCCTGCGCTTCGTGGCCGACTGCGTGGAACGCCCGGCGATCCTGCTCGCCGACGTCTGACCCGACCCGCCTTCCTGCCGTGCCCCGTACCTGGGCGCACCGCACCCACCCACCTACCGAACGTTCGGCCTGGAGTTTTCATGTCCCCCGACCAGTCCCCCGACCAGTCGTCCCCCCACCAGCATCCCGACTTCTTCGCCCGCCACGCGGATCTCCTCGACCAGGCTGCGGCCCGCACGGCCGACCGCGGCTACTGGACGCCCTACCCGGAGGCCCCCAGCACCTCCGCGTACGGAGCCGAAGCGCCCGCCGCGGGCGAGGCTGCCTTCCGTGACCTCCTCGACCGCCCCTTCCCTCTCGACGGGCACCCCACCACCGGTACCGTCCCCGCCTCGGAGGTGTCGCCGTACGGCTTCCCCCTCGGCATCAGCTACCCGCACCTGGCTCCCGGGGCCGCCGTGGCGACGGCCAAGTCCGCAGCGCCGGCGTGGCGTTCCGCGTCCCCCGACGTCCGGGCGGGCGTGGCGGCCGAGATCCTGGCCCGGCTGAACGCGGCGAGCTTCGAGATCGCGCACGCCGTGCAGCACACCACCGGCCAGCCCTTCGTGATGGCCTTCCAGGCGGGCGGGCCGCACGCCCAGGACCGTGGGCTGGAGGCGGTGGCGTACGCCTGGGAGGCACAGCGGCGCCACCCCGCCACCGCGCGCTGGAGCAAGCCCCGGCGCCGAGGCGGCCCGCTGATCATGGACAAGACCTACACCCCGGTCGGCCGGGGCGTGTCCGTGCTCATCGCCTGCAACACCTTCCCCACCTGGAACGGCTATCCGGGCTTCTTCGCGAGCCTGGTCACCGGCAACCCGGTGGTCGTCAAGCCGCACCGGCGGGCCGTGCTGCCGCTGGCGATCACCGTGCGGATCGCCCGCGAGGTGCTGGCGGAGGCCGGTTTCGACCCGGACGTGGTGCTGCTGGCCGCCTCGCGCCCCGAGGAGCGCACCGCTCCCGCCCTGGCCACCCACCCCGATGTGCGGATCGTGGACTTCACCGGTTCCAGCGAGTTCGGCGACTGGCTGGAGGACAACGCACGCCAGGCCGTCGTCCACACGGAGAAGGCGGGTCTGAACACCGTCGTGGTGGACTCCACGGACGACTACGCCGGACTGCTGCGCAACCTCGCGTTCTCGCTGTCGCTCTACAGCGGCCAGATGTGCACCACCCCGCAGAACATCCTCGTGCCCCGTGACGGGTTCGCCACCGATCAAGGGCCGCGTACGGCCGACGAGTTCGCCGCCGACCTGGGCTCCGCGCTGGACGACCTGCTCGCCGACCCGGCCCGCGCCACCGCCACCCTCGGCGCGATCGTGAACGGCGGAGTGCTCGCGCGGCTGGAGGAGGCGGCAGCCCTGGGCCGTACCGCCCATCCCTCCCGCACCGTGACCCACCCCGACCATCCCGACGCCGTCGTCCGCACCCCGCTGGTGGCCCGGCTCGACGCCGAGGCCGACGAGAAGACCTACACGAGCGAGTGGTTCGGACCGGTCTCCTTCGTCATCGCCACCGACGACACCGCGCACTCGCTGCGCGTCCTGCACGACACCGTACGACGCCACGGTGCGCTCACCGCCTGCGTGTACACGACCGGCGAGGACGCCCTGGCGGCGGCGCGGGCGACGGCCCTGGAGGCCGGCGTGCACCTGTCGGAGAACCTGACCGCCGACGTGTTCCCCAACCAGTCCGCCGCCTTCAGCGACTTCCACGGCACCTCGGCCAACCCGGCCGCCAACGCGACCCTGACCGACCCGGCGTTCGTCACCGGTCGCTTCGCCGTCCTCCAGTCCCGCCGCCACGCTCCCGCCGAGGAGCACAAGGAGCACTCCGATGTCCGATGAGGTCTATCTGATCGACGGGGCCCGCACTCCACAGGGCCGCTACGGCGGTGCCCTGGCGTCCGTACGCCCCGACGACCTGGCCGCCCTCGTCGTCGGCGAGGCCGTGCGACGCGCCGGGATCCCGGCCGACTCCGTGGACGAGGTGATCCTCGGCGCCGCGAACCAGGCCGGCGAGGACAACCGTGACGTCGCCCGGATGGCCGTCCTGCTGGCCGGACTTCCGCACACCGTGCCCGGATACACCGTCAACCGGCTGTGCGCCTCCGGGCTCACCGCGGTCGCCTCCGCCACGCAGGCGGTGCGGGCGGGTGAGGCCGAACTGGTCGTGGCCGGCGGAGTCGAGTCGATGACCCGTGCGCCCTGGGTGATGGCCAAGCCGGGCACCCCCTGGGCGCGGCCGGGCGACGTCCACGACACCTCGCTCGGCTGGCGCTTCACCAACCCGCGCTTCCCCGCCACGACCACACTGTCGATGGGGGAGACCGCGGAGGAGGTCGCCGCCCTGGACGGCATCACCCGTCTGGAGGCCGACTCCTTCGCGTTGCGCAGCCACCGTCGGGCGGTGGCCGCGCGGTCGGCGGGCCGGTTCGCGGCGGAGATCGTCCCGGTGCCGGTGGCGGACGGTGAGGTGACCGAGGACGAGGGGCCGCGCCCGACCACCACGCTGGAGAGGCTGAGCGGCCTGCGCACCGCGTTCCGCCCGGGCGGCGTCGTCACCGCGGGCAACTCCTCGCCGCTGTCCGACGGGGCCGCCGCCCTGGTGGTGGCGAGCGGGGCGGCGGTGGAACGGTACGGGCTGACTCCCCGGGCCCGTGTCGTCACCGCCACCTCGGCCGGGGTCGAACCCCACCTGATGGGGCTCGGCCCGGTGCCGGCCACCACCAAGGCCCTGGACCGGGCCGGCTGGACGGTCGACGACCTCGCCGCGATCGAACTCAACGAGGCCTTCGCCGTCCAGGCCCTGGCGGTCATCCGCCGCCTGAAGCTCGACCCGGACCGCGTCAACGCCGACGGCGGCGCCATCGCCCTCGGCCACCCCCTGGGCTGCTCCGGCACCCGCGTCCTGCTCACCCTTCTGGGCCGGCTGGAACGCGAGGGCGGCCGACGGGGCCTGGCGACCCTCTGCGTCGGGGTCGGACAGGGCGTGGCCATGCTCGTGGAGCGCGTATGAACGACACAGCCGCGGACCGCCCGTACGAGACGCTGTCGGTCGAGGAGCGCGCCGACCGGGTGGTGGTCACCCTGCGCCGACCCGCCGCCCGCAACGCCATCGACGGCCTGATGATCTCCGAACTGCACCGCGTCTGCGAGGAGTTGGAGCGCACCCCGAAGCTGCTGCTGCTCACCGGGCACGGCGGGGTCTTCGCCGGCGGCGCCGACATCGGGGAACTGCGGCGGCGCGGCCGGGACGAGGCGCTGGAGGGGATCAACAGCCGTCTGTTCGAGCGGGTGCGGAGGCTGCCCCTGCCCACGATCGCCGTCGTGCCGGGCTGGGCGCTGGGCGGCGGGGCCGAGTTGGCGTACGCCTGCGACCTGAGGATCGCGGGGCCGGACGCGGTCTTCGGCAACCCCGAACCGGGGCTGGGCATCCTCGCCGCCGCCGGGGCGTGCTGGCGGCTGCGCGAGCTGGTGGGCGAGTCGGTGGCCAAGCAGGTCCTGCTCGCCGGGCGGAGCCTCGACGCCGGGGCCGCCCTCGCCTGCGGCCTGGTCATGGACGTCGTACCGACGGACCGGCTCTTCGACGAGGCGCACGCGGTGCTCGACCGGATGTCCCGTTCCTCGGCGCTCGCCCTGCGGCTCACCAAGCTCGTCACCGATGCGGCCGGGGCCCATCCCGTGGCCGACGACCTGGCTCAGGCGGTGCTCTTCGAGAGCCCGGACAAGCAGGAGCGCATGACGCGGTTCCTGGAGAAGAAGGGGGGCCGGGCATGAGTTCGGCAGCAGCAGCGCCTTCCGTGGTGGGGGTGATCGGCGGTGGACGTATGGGCGCCGGTATCGCCCAGTCGTTCGCGGCCGTCGGGTCGCGCGTGGTCGTCGTGGAGCGCGACGGCGCGACGGCGGCCGCCGCCCTGGAGCGGATCGCCGCGGGACTTCGGCAGGCGGCCGAACGCGGGACGCTCGCCGGACCGTCCGACCTGGACGTGCCGGAACGGGTGATCGCCGTGTCGTCGGTCGCCGAACTGCCCCACGACGCGGATCTCGTCGTCGAGGCGGTCCCAGAGAACGCCGGCCTCAAGGCGGAGGTGCTCGCCGCCGCCGAGGACGTCGTGCGGGACGGATGCGTGCTGGCCAGCAACACCAGCTCCCTGTCCGTCACCGAACTCGCGGCGGCTCTGCGGCGTCCTGGGCGTTTCCTCGGGATGCACTTCTTCAACCCCGTGCCCGTCTCCGCCCTCGTGGAACTGGTCCTGGCCCCCGAAACCGACGCGACGGCCCTCGACGCGGCGGTCCGCTGGACGCACGCCCTCGGCAAGGAGGACGTCGTCGTCAAGGACTCCCCCGGGTTCGCCAGCAGCCGCCTCGGCCTCGCCCTCGGCCTGGAGGCGATCCGCATGGTCGAGGAAGGGGTCGCCGACCCGGAGGCCATCGACAAGGCCATGCGCCTCGGCTACCGGCACCCGATGGGCCCGCTGCGGCTGACCGACGTGGTGGGACTCGACGTGCGGCTCGCCATCGCGGAGCACCTGCGCACGACGCTCGGCGAACGCTTCGCGCCGCCGCGGCTGCTACGGGAGAAGGTCGCCCGCGGTGAGCTGGGCCGCAAGACCGGTCAGGGGTTCTACCGATGGTGAACGACGACGGCACGACCCCGGCGGCGGACCGCTCGCACGGAGTGACGTACGAGGTCACCGACGGCGTCGCGGTCCTCGAACTGTGCGGTCCGTCGAGCGGCAACGCACTCGACGCGCACCTGCGCGGCGCGCTGCTGCTGGCCGCGCGGCGCCTGACGACGGACACCGCACGCGGTGTCCGGGCGGCCCTGCTCACCGCGCGCGGCAAGCACTTCTGCGTCGGGCAGGACCTCCAGGAGCACGCCCGGCTGCTCGACGGCGAGCCGGCGAAGGCCTTCGCGAACATCCCCAACGACTACAACCCGCTGGTGAAGGAGCTCAACGCGCTGCCCGTGCCGCTCGTCGTGGCCGTCGAGGGCGCCTGCGTCGGGGCCGGTCTCGGCATCGCGCTCTGCGCCGACGTGCGGGTCGCCGGCGAGGGAGCCCGGTTCGCGACCGCCTTCGGCGGCCTCGGGCTGGCCTCCGACTCCGGCGTCGCCCGCGCCCTGGTCCGTCAGCTCGGCCCGTCCCGGACCGGCGGGCTCATGCTGCTGGGCGACCGCTTCTCGGCGCGGGACGCCGAGGACTGGGGGCTGGTGCACCGCGTCGTACCGGACGGCCGGGCCGCCGCCGAGGGGCTCGCCCTCGCCCGTCGGCTCGCCGACGGCCCCACCGCCGCATACCGGGAGACCAAGGCACTGCTGCGGTCCGCGGCCGGCTCGACGCTGCCGACAGCCCTGGAACGCGAGGCCGTCGTGCAACGCCGGCTCGGCGCCACCAGCGACCACCACGAGGCCGTCCGGGCCTTCCTGGCACGCTGCGCCCCGGTCTTCCGCGGACACTGACCGGTCCCCAACGATCCCGCCCAACTATCCCGAACTGACCGACTACGAACCGACCACGACAGGACACCGCCGTCATGAACGTCATGCACGACCCCGCCTCGGCGCCCCCGGGGCCGTACGACCCCGAGGCAGCCTTCGAGGACACCATCGCCCGGGACCAGCGCATCGAACCCAGGGACTGGATGCCCGATGCCTACCGCAAGACGCTGATCCGGCAGATCGCGCAGCACGCGCACTCGGAGATCATCGGCATGCAGCCGGAGGGCGAGTGGATCACCCGCGCGCCCTCCCTGCGCCGCAAGGCGATCCTCTTCGCCAAGGTCCAGGACGAGGCAGGCCACGGCCTCTACCTCTACTCCGCGGCCGAGACGCTCGGCGCCGACCGCTCGGACCTGACCCGGCGGCTGATCGACGGCCGCCAGAAGTACTCCTCGATCTTCAACTACCCCACGCGCACCTTCGCCGACGTGGGCGTCATCGGCTGGTTCGTGGACGGCGCGGCGATCTGCAACCAGGTCCCGCTGTGCCGCACCTCGTACGGCCCCTACGGACGCGCCATGGTCCGCGTCTGCAAGGAGGAGTCCTTCCACCAACGGCAGGGCTACGAACTGCTGTTGACCATGATGCGCGGCACCGACGAACAGCGGGCCATGGTGCAGGACGCCGTCGACCGCTGGTGGTGGCCCTCGCTGATGATGTTCGGCCCGCCCGACGACGACTCCCCCAACTCGGCCCGGTCCATGGCCTGGGGGATCAAGCGGCACTCCAACGACCAGCTGCGGCAGCGCTTCGTCGACATGACCGTCCCGCAGGCCGGGAAACTGGGCGTCACCCTGCCCGACCCCGAGCTGCGCTGGAACGAGGAGCGCGGCCACCACGACTTCGGCACCCCCGACTGGGAGGAGCTGAAGCGGGTCGTCTCCGGCGACGGGCCGTGCAACGCCGAGCGGATCGCCCGCCGTCGGGCCGCCCACGAGGAGGGCGCCTGGGTACGGGAGGCGGCGGCCGCGTACGCCGCCAAGCGGGCCGTCCGCGCGCGGGAAGGAGCGGCGGCATGAGCGCGACGCGCAAGGGCGACTGGCCGCTCTACGAGGTCTTCGTCCGCGGCAAGCGCGGCCTCAACCACGTCCATGTCGGCTCCCTGCGCGCCGCCGACGACGAGATGGCCCTCCGCCACGCCCGTGACGTCTACACCCGGCGCAACGAGGGGGTGAGCATCTGGGCCGTGCGCTCGGACACCATCGCCGCCTCCGCACCCGACGAGAAGGACCCCTTCTTCGCGCCCAGCGGCGACAAGGTCTACCGGCACCCCACCTTCTACGACATCCCCGACGACGTCCCCCACATCTAGGGACGTCCATCCAGCGACGTCCATCCAGCGACGTCCGTCGAGGGACGTCTCCCCCATCCAGACCACCCATGACCACCCATGACCATCCAGGAGCAGCGCATGACCGACGAGGAGCTGTACGTCGACAGCGACAGCGCCCGCTGGGCGTTCGGCACCGGGTTCACCGATCCGCTGCACGGCGTCGACCAGGCGGTGCCCGAGGGTGTCGACGCGGAAGGCCTGGCCGCCTGCTGTCTGGCCCTCGGCGACGACGCCCTGGTGTCCGCGCAGCGGCTGGCCGAATGGTGCACCCGCGCCCCGGAGTTGGAGGAGGAGCTGGCGCTGGCCAACATCGGCCTCGACCTCCTCGGCCAGGCCCGTCTGCTGTACGCCAGAGCCGGCCGGGCCGACGGCACGGGCCGCGGCGAGGACGCGTACGCCTACTTCCGTGCCCCGGAGGACTTCCGCAACGTACGCCTCGCCGAACTGCCGGGCGGCGACTTCGCGTTCACCGTCGCCCGGCTGCTGGTGCTGTCCGTCTGGCGGCTGGCCGTGTGCGAGGCGCTCACCGCGGCCCCCGACCCGGTGCTGTCCGCGATCGCCGCGAAGAGCGTCAAGGAGCTGGCCTATCACCGCCGTTACGCCGCCGAGTGGACGGTACGGCTCGGTGACGGCACCGCCGAGTCCGCCGGACGGGTGTGGGCCGCGTGGGACGCCCTCGCACCCTGGCTGGACGAACTGCTGACGGACCGCACGGCGGAGCGTCTCGGCGCGGATCCGGCCGCCGTGGCCGAGCGGACCCGGCTGGAGCTGTTCCAGGTGCTGGCCGATGCCGGGCTGAACCGGCCCGACGACATGTCCCCGCTCGGCACGCCGGCGTGCCCGGTGCCGGGCTCCGGCAGGAAGGGCGAGCACACCTCGCATCTGGCGCCGCTCCTCGCCGAACTGCAGAGCGTCGCCCGCGCCCACCCGGACGCGTCGTGGTGACGGCGTCGCCGGAGCGCGCCGGGCACCGCGGGGAACAGGCGGAACGGGCGTGGCGGATCGCCGCCGAGGTCCCCGACCCCGAGCTGCCGATGCTGACGCTCGCCGACCTCGGGGTGCTGCACGGTGTCGAGGTGACGCCGGACGGAACCGTCGTCGCACGGCTCACCCCGACGTACTCGGGCTGCCCCGCCGTGGCCGAGATGCGCGCCGAGGTGGTCACCCGGCTGCGGGCCGCAGGCTTCCCCGACGTGCGGGTGGTCACGGTGCTCGACCCGCCGTGGACCACCGACCGGATCACGGACGAGGGCCGCCGCAGACTGGCGGAGCACGGCATCGCACCGCCGGGCCCGCGACACGCCCCGGGTCCGGCGGCGGGCCGAACATGGCTGAGCCTGACGACCACGTCGGCCCCCCAAGTCCCGTACCCGGTCCACTCCCTGGGCCAGGACCTGGGCCAGGCCCCGCCCGCCGTGCCCTGCCCGCGTTGCGCCTCGGCCGACACGGAGGAGATCTCCCGCTTCGCCGCCACCGCCTGCACGGCGCTTCGGCGCTGCCGCACCTGCCTGGAGCCGTTCCCCCACGTCAAGGACCTGCCATGACCGTTCCCGCCAACCCGTCCCCCGTTCGGTCCCGCCGCCGTCCGGCATTCCACGCGCTACGTGTGGCCGCCGTGGAGCCGCTGTGCGCCGATGCCGCGGCCCTCACCCTGGAGGTCCCCGACCGGCTGGCCGACGCGTTCGCGTTCCGGCCCGGTCAGTGCCTCACCGTGCGCCGCGAGATCGACGGTCGCGACGAGCGGCGCTCGTACTCGATCTGCTCACCGGCCGGTACGGCGCCGCGCATCGGCGTCCGCGTGGTGCCCGGCGGGTTGTTCTCCTCCTGGCTCGTGCACGGCGTACGCCCAGGTGACACCCTGCAAGTCATGGCCCCGGCCGGTGCGTTCAGCCCCGATCTCACCGCTCCGGGCGGCCTGGGCCACCAGGTGCTCCTCGCCGCCGGGTCCGGTATCACGCCGATGCTGTCCATCGCCGCGTCCCTCCTCGCCGCGGACGAGAACGCGCGCGTCACGCTCCTGTACGGCAACCGGCGCACCGGCACGGTGATGTTCGCCGACGAACTCGCGGATCTGAAGGACCGCTACCCGGCCCGCTTCCAGCTCGCCCACGTCCTGTCCCGCGAGCCGCGCGAGGCCGAGCTGCTCTCCGGCCGACTCGACACCGAACGGCTCACCGCGCTGCTGGACGCCCTCCTCGATGTCCGGGAGGTCGCCCACTGGTGGCTGTGCGGCCCGCACGGCATGGTGCGCGACGCCCGGGCGCTCCTCACCGGGCTCGGCGTCCCGGCGGACCGTGTCCACCAGGAACTCTTCCACGCGGACGAGGAACCACCCACGACGACCACCGTCGACCGCGACGACGCCACCCACCGGGGCCCGACGAGCGAGGTCACCGTGGTCCTCGACGGCCGGGCGACCACGTTCGCCGCACCGCGCCACCGCAGTGTCCTCGACGGTGCCCAACAGGCCCGCCCCGACCTGCCGTTCGCGTGCAAGGGTGGCGTCTGCGGTACCTGCCGCGCCCTCGTCACCGACGGCACCGCCGACATGCGCCGCAACTACGCGCTGGAACCGGCGGAGGTCGCCGCGGGCTACGTCCTCACCTGCCAGACCCATGCCGCCTCCGACACCCTCACCGTCGACTTCGACAGTTGAGGCACCCAGTGGTACCTCCGTGCCCTCTCAGCCGGCGTGAAGGATCCGGAAGCGATCGGGTTCCGCCGGATCTCGATCAACGACTTGGATCGGCGCCCAAGCCCATTGCCAGACGCTGATGCCGGGCGTGCGGGAGAACTGGATCCGCCCGCGGGTGCCTTCGACCGCGACGCGCGGCCAGGATTCGGCAGTGCGCGCCCGGTCCGTGCCGTGAGAACGCAGCACATCGGCGAGGACGGCGACCGTGTCGTAGCCCTCGAAGGCGACGAAGGAGGGCGCTTCGGCCAGCCGCTCCCGCAGGGCCGTCTCGACTCGTGTACCGAGTGGGCTGAGGCGCTCGGGCAGGTAGCGCAGGAACGGGATCGCGGCGCCGTCGTCGCCCAGCAGCGTCGCCCATTCGGCGAACTCCGGTTGCCCGGCCGGAGCACCGATCAGGATCTCGGCGAGGCGCTCGTCGCGGCGGACAGACCTGACGATCGACACTGCCGGCTCCGGGTGGCCGACCAGAAGAAGGAGGGCTGTCGCGCCGTTGGCGACGAGTTCGTCGCACACGGCCGTGGGGGCGAGCGCGCGCATGTCGAGTTCGATGACGGTGCCGCCGCGTGGAGCGAGGTGGTCCCGCAGAATGCGGGCGCCGGATGCCCAGTAGACACTCGGCTGGGCTGCTACGGCGATGCGACTGTGGCCCGTGCCGAGGAGGAAGTCCGCGTAGACCTGCCAGCCGCGGGACTGCGGCGGGGAGAGGCGCGCGACCCATTCCGTCGGCTGGTCGGTGAGCGCGTCGAGAACGGCCGACGAGCAGAGGTACGGCAGGCCGAGGGCGTCGGCCCTGGCGGCAGCGGCGCGAGCGACGACGCTGTGATACTCCCCCACCAAGGCAGCCACGCCCAGGCCGGCCAGTTCGTCCACGGCCGCCGCGGCCTTCTGTGGATCAGCCGCGGTGTCTCGGACCACCAGCTCGAGTGGTCTTCCGGCGATCCCGCCGGCTTCATTGACTTCGCGAACGGCCAGCTCGAGACCGGCCAGCAAGTGTTGGCCCGCCTCGACCCAGCCAGGCCGAGTCAGCGGAACGAGAGCGCCGATCCGGACGGATGATCCGTCAGTCCGCACCGCTCCAGGTGGCGATGGGGGCGTATTCATACGTGGGCATCTCCCGAGTGACGAGGCGGGCGCACCTGGGTGACCATGCCGGACATCGCATCCGCCACCATCACCCACAGCAACCGATTATCTGTGAGCGTCCGACGAGCGGGGTCGTGATCGCGCTCGAACCGAGCCACCTGCGTGCGCGCCGGCCGCTTGCAGCGCTTTAAGCGGCCCCGTCCAACCTCTTGACTTCCTGTGAGCCCTGTCATTACCGTCTCGCAGAATTTCGAACAACGTTCGCAATTTCGAACATCTCGAACCATCGCATGAGTGCCCAATGGAGGACACCTCTATGCGTTACCGTCCCAGACGTAGCAGCCGCACGCTGGCCGCCCTGTGCGGCTCGGTGCTGTCCATCAGCCTGTTGTCCGCAGGACCGGGAGCGAGCCCGGCCCAGGCCGCCGACGACCCCAACGCCGTCGCGCTGGACAAGGACGCGATCCTCGCCGCCAACCAGCTCGACGAGCGCAGGTGGTACAAGGACAACATCCCGTTCCTGGACACGCCCGACAACGACATCGACGAGGTCTACTACTACCGGTGGAGCACCTTCAAGCGTGCGCTCCGCTACA
Source organism: Streptomyces sp. DSM 40750 (assembly GCF_024612035.1). GTDB lineage: Bacteria > Actinomycetota > Actinomycetes > Streptomycetales > Streptomycetaceae > Streptomyces. The sequence continues at coordinate 9,971,305 of NZ_CP102513.1, read as the reverse complement.
CCGTGCCGGGTACGGGGTACGTGTCGACCGAGTACGACGTGCCGATCGGCTACGCGGGGAACCCGTACACCGCGCTTCCGGACGCCACCGGCTACCACCTGCTCGACGGGCGTTGGCTGCACAACCGCGACTACGCGGGTGACTACCTGGACTTCTGGCTGCGCGGGGCGGGCAACTCGGGCGCGCGGAACTTCAGCGAGTGGATCACGAGCGCCGCGTACCAGCGCTACCTCGTCACCGGGGACGCCGCGCAGATCAAGTCGGCTCTCCCTCACCTGATCGCGTTGTACAAGCGGTGGGACTCGAACTTCACCACCGACATCACGGTCAACGGCGCAGCCTCGACCAGCGACCTGTACCACCAGACCCCGCTGTCGGACGCCACGGAGTACACCGAGACGTCGATGCACAGCAGCAACTGGTTCAGCGGCGGCCGCGGTTACCGGCCGACCATCAACGCGTACATGTTCAGCGCCGCCCAGGCGATCAGCAAGATCTCCACGATGAACGGCGACACGGCGACCGCGAGCGAGTACGACGCGAAGGCCGCGCAGCTCAAGGCCGCCGTGCAGAACTCGCTGTGGGATCCGCAGCGCCAGTTCTTCATGCAGGTCTACAACACGGACAGCACCAACGGCACGCTGAAGCAGACCCGGACGACCTGGCGCGAGGCGATGGGCTTCGCCCCCTGGGCGTTCAACCTGCCGGACGCGCAGTACTCGTCGGCGTGGAAGTACCTGACCGACTCCAAGCGCTTCAAGGCACCGTTCGGGCCCACGACGCTGGAGCGGGTGCACGACTTCGAGGCCGAACAGGCCACCGTCGTCCACGCGAACACCCAGAACTCGTCGACTGCCTCCAACGGCAAGTACGTCGGCCAGATCGACTTCGACGACAGCGCGGTCACCTTCACCGTGGACGCGCCCGGCAACGGCACGTACCCGGTGACGGTGCACTACGCCAACGCCACCTCCGGCACATCGACCCACAAGGTCGTCGTGAACGGCGACACCGCCAACCCCGTCACCGTCAGCTACGCCCCCGGGGGCAGCTGGGGCCAGTTCTCGGAGACGAAGTCCGTCACCGTGCAGGTCCCCATGAAGGCCGGGGCCAACACGCTGAAGTTCACCAAGGGCACGGGCTTCGCCGAGCTCGACCGCATCACCGCGAACCCGTACTTCAACTACGAGGCGATCCCCGCCGAGCAGAAGCGCGACGACGCCAACTGCTGCCACTGGAACGGGCCGAGCTGGCCGTACCAGACCAGCCAGATCCTGACCGGCCTGGCGAACCTGCTCCAGGACTACCCCTCGCAGAACTTCGTCACCAAGGCCGACTACCAGACGATGCTGGCCCAGTTCGCCGACCTCCAGCACAAGGACGGCAAGCCCTACGTCGCCGAGGCCGCCAACGGTGACACCGGCGACTGGATCTACGACGGGTTCAACTTCAGCGAGCACTACAACCACTCCAGCTTCAACGACCTGGTGCTCTCCGGTCTGCTGGGCATCAAGCCGCAGGCGAACAACACCCTGGTGCTGAAGCCACTGATCCCGTCGGGCTGGGACTGGTTCGCGGTGGAGAGCCTGCCCTACCACGGGCACACCCTGTCGATCCGCTGGGACCGGGACGGCTCGCACTACGGCAAGGGCAGCGGCCTGCAGATCTTCCAGGACGGCCAGCGCATCCACCAGTCCTCGACCATCGGCAACACCACCGTGAACGTGGCCGCCCCCATCACCCCGGCGCAGCCCGCCCGGATGATGAACGTCGCGGCCAACCCGCTCACCGCCGAGCAGGACTGGCTGGGCCGCACCGTCACCCAGCCCTACCCGAAGGCCTTCGCCTCCTACACCAACACCGTCTCCAACGGCCCGCACTGCCACAGCGGCCAGACCTGCAAGCCCAACACCTTCGACGCCCCGCTACGGGCGACGGACGGCTGGATCCGGTACGACAAGATCCCCGACGACCGGTGGACCAACTCCGGCTCACCGAACGCCACCGACCACCTCGGCGTCGACTTCGGCGCGCCACGCAAGATCAACGGGGTGAAGTTCTACACGTACGACGACGGCGTGAACATCCGGGTCCCGGCGAGCTATACCGTCCAGTACCTCAAAGACGGCGCGTGGGTGAACGTCCCGAGCCAGACGAAGAGCCCCACCACTCCGGTCGCGAACAACGCCAATGAGGTGACCTTCCCGACGATCACGACGTCGCAGTTCCGGGTCGTGTTCACCCCGCAGGCAGGCAAGTTCGTCGGCGTCACCGAACTGGAGTCCTGGTACCCGGAAACACCACCGGTGAAGATCACCAACAAGAACAGCGGCCTGGAACTCGGGATCGCCGGCTCCTCGATCGCCCCCGGCGGAGCCGTACAGCAGCAGACCGCCGGTGACTCCGCCAACCACTGGTGGAAGATCGTCCCCGCCGAGAACGGCTACTACAAGATCTTCAACACCAACAGCGGGCAGGTGCTCGGCATCAAGGACGCCTCCACGACGGCCGGCGCGACAGCGCTGCAGTGGGGCGACACGCTCACGGCCGACCATCTGTGGTCCGTGGTGGATGCCGGGGGTGGTTACGCCAAGCTCGTGAACAAGAACAGCGGGCTGGTGCTGGGGATCGACGGGATGTCCAAGTCGTCCGGGGCGCAGGCCCTGCAGTGGGACGACAACGGCACCGCCGACCATCTGTGGAGCATTGTCGCGGAGGACGGTTCCACGCCGTTCACTTCGTGATGGGACGTCAGCCGCGGCCCCTGGGGCCGCGGCTGACCCTTCCTCCGTTACAGGTCGTGTCCCCTGCGGCTCGTCGCGGAGGCGAAGCCGAGCCAGGTGTGCCGGTTGCCCCACCAGCACCAGCCGACCTTGGGTGCGTCGCGGCGCTCGCGGCCGTCCCGCCCGGTGCCGTTGCTGATCCAGATCGCCGGGGTGCGGGCGTCCAGAGTGCCGTTCGCCTTACGCAGCCGGGATCCGATGGTCATGAAGCAGTGGTTGCGCTCGAGGACCGCCGGCTGCTGGAGCACCCAGTGAATGCCCTCGGTGAGCAGCAGCGGCGTGCGATCCTCCTTGGTCAGGGTCGGCAGTGCCTCCTCCGGGCTCCAGTTGGCCATGTGGTCACCGCGGTCAAGGCCGGTCACGAGGTAGAGGCGGGCATCGGGCAGCTCAATGGCGCAGGGGGCGAAGCGGTCGACGTCGGGCATGTCGGTGACGACGAAGCCCGGCTTGCCGTCCCGGCGGAGCAGCGGCGCGAGGGCGGAGGCAGGGGCAAGGTCCGGGTGGACCGCGAGCAGAGCGCCGACGCCGCCCTCAGGTACCACGGCGGTCTCGGCGAAGGCACGAAGCTCGCCGACGGGCAGTCCGGCGAGCTCGTGCACGCCCAGTTCGATCAGTCGCTCGGCCTGCGCGCTCAGGGTCGGAAGTGCGGGGAGAACTGTGGAAGTGGCGGGCGTGGTCTCGGGCACGTTGCTCCCAGGATCAGTGACGAAAACGGGCTCGGAGACAACGAGGCGGCCCACCGGAACGTTCCCGCCACCACCGAAGGTGTGCAGGCGCGGCCATCGCACGGCACCGCCGGCCTCAACGCCGTGCTCATGCGCGTACGGGAGCCCGGGATGCGCTGTCGCTGCCACTGATGCATCTGCACTGGAAGCCGAACCTGCCCGGATTGGGAGCTCATGCACCGTTTATGGATGGAGGAACCTATGAATCTGAAAATTCGCTGAACATTCGGCGCGCACATCCGTATCTGAGGACGCGCTTACCCCATGCCGGAAAGTCCTGCCGGCTCCGGAGATGTCCTTGAGAGGCCCGATGAGACGCAACACGCGAAAAAGATCGACGACTGCCCGCCGGGCGGTAGGCGCGGCGGCCGCACTGGCCGTGGGGGCCGGTGGACTGGTGGCGGTCAACATCTACGCCTCGGCCGACGAAACCAGCGCGTCGAAGGGCTCTGCCCAGAACCAGGCGCTCGCGGCCGGCACCTCCACCATTGACTGCCCCGACGTCGGCCAGCAGTTGACATCGGTGCCCGCCCAGGCGAAGGCCCAGGTCGACAGGGAACTGGCGCTCCTCGACAAGCAGATATCCGAGGCATACCAGCGCCTTTCCACCTCCCAGAAGGCGATTCAGCAGGACCCCAACTTCGCCCAGAACGCGATCGTGGGTCCGCTGAAGGACAAGCGGAAGGCGACGATCGACCGGATCGCCATCGCCATCGGCCGTGTGGCAGCCAAGCCGCAGGGCCTTGACGCTTTGGCGGCCTGCACGCTGCGCGCCACCGGCAACCAGCCCGGCGCCGGCCAGGGCGGCAACAACAACCAGGGTGGCGACAACACCAATGCCGGAGGGACCGGCAACGGCCCCGTCGCCGCGGACTTCGTGGACATCACCAAGGTGAAGTCCAATGTGCGCACGCCCGCCAGGTCGGCGAAGGCCTCAAAGGGTGTCTTCGTCAGCAAGTGCGGGGTGAACGCCAACAAGCTGTACAACAGCGACAACGTCATCGTCGCGCCCGGTGTCACCAACGGCGCACACCACATGCACGATTACATCGGCAACCAGGACAACGACGCCTTCTCGAGCGACCAGGACTTCGCCAAGGCCGGGACCAGCTGCCAGAACAAGGGCGACAAGTCGTCGTACTACTGGCCGGTGCTGCGCCTGCAGGACGGCACCAAGGAGTTCGACGCCGACAAGCAGGGCGGCGGCGCCGAGGGCAACACGGGCCGGATTCTGACGGCCAAGAAGGCCACCTTGAACTTCGTGGGCAGCCCCCGCGGCAAGGTGGTGGCGATGCCCAAGTTCCTGCGCATCATCACCGGTGACGCCAAAGCGTTCGTCAACGGCACGGCCAACGCCAACGCCTCCTGGAGCTGCACCGGCTTCGAGAACAAGGTGCAGTTGAAGGACAAGTACCCCCTCTGCCCGTCAGGCAGTGACGTGGTGCGCACCTTCAAGTTCCAGAGCTGCTGGGACGGCACGAACATCGACAGCGCCAACCACCGTACGCACGTGGCCTTCGCCGACGCAGGCGGCAACTGCCCGGCCGGCTTCAAGGCCATTCCGCAGCTGGTGCAGCGTCTGGTGTACGACGTGGACGCGCCCAGCCTCAAGGACAACGGCAAGACCCGTCCGTTCTTCTCGTTGGACGGTTTCCCCGAGCAGCAGCACAAGCCGGTCACCGACCACGGTGACTTCATCAACGTCTTCGACGCGAAGGTGATGAACAAGGCGGTCCAGTGCATCAACACCGGACGTAAGTGCAGCTGAGTCCGAGTACGGAGCGGTGGGCGTCGCGCTGACGACGCCCCCGCGGGTGGCCTGGCGGGCGAGTACCAGTTCGATGCCCGGCTTGCGGCGGGTCGCCCGCCGAGGAGATCTTCTGACGGCCGGTCACCCAGAGCCCGTACGGCCCCGTCCTCGCCGAGGAGGACGTGCTCGGGAGCAAGGTCCGCGCCACGCTTGCCCGCCTGTGCTCCGCCGTCGACGGAGCACAGGCGGCGGCCGGCCATCGCTTTGTGAGGGTGAAGGGCGCACGACCATCCGGGCGTCGACCGCGTGGCGTGCCGTTGACCGTGGTCCGTGTGGTGGTGCCCTGAGAGCTTGTGACGGCTCACCCATGAAGGAGACACACGGCATGTTCGGACAGTCGCAGGCGTTCAGCGGCTTCGCGGTCGACGACCTCGGCGAGGCCCGCCGGTTCTACGGTGAGACTCTCGGTCTCCGGGTGGAGGAGACCGGGGAGGGGGACATGCGGATGCTGACCCTCACACTCGGCAGCGGCGCGCGTGTCTTCGTCTATCCGAAGGAGACGCACACCCCCGCGACGTTCACGCTTCTCAACTTCCCCGTGGACGACATCGAGGCCGCCGTCAATGAACTGGAGCGGCGCGGCGTGAGCCTTGAGCGCTATCCCGGATTCGACCACGACGAGAAGGGCATCGTCCGTGTCGGTGACGGCGGTCCTGCGGCGATCGCGTGGTTCACCGACCCGGCCGGGAACGTTCTCTCCGTGCTCCAGGAGAATTGACGAGCGGGGCCGGTTGGTGTGACTGGCCCTCTGCGCTCGGCGGGCACGCGTGCTGTGTGGCGTGCGCGTGCCCGCCCTGGAAGCGCTGCGGGAGCTCTGGGGGACCAGCGTCCCTGCCCCCGCCCGGACATCGGGTTCAGGCCAGGTCGAACCGATCGAGGGTCATCACCTTGTCCCACGCGGCCACGAAGTCACGCACGAACTTGTGTCCCGCGTCCTGGGACGCGTAGACCTCCGAGACGGCTCGGAGCTGGGAGTGTGATCCGAAGATGAGGTCGACCGCGGTGGCGGTCCACTTGAGCTCGCCCGTGGCGCGATCCCGGCCCTCGAACACGTTCTCGTCCGAAGTCGACGCCTTCCACTCCGTGCCCATGTCGAGCAGGTTGACGAAGAAGTCGTTGGTCAGTGTCTCCGGCCGGTGAGTGAAGACGCCGTGTGAGGATCGCTTGTATCCGGTTTTCAGGATCCGCATGCCGCCGATCAGTACCGTCATCTCGGGGGCGGTCAGTGTCAACAGGTTGGCGCGGTCCAGCAGGAGTGTCTCCGGCGACAGCTTCTCTCCCGCGCGGACGTAGTTCCGGAATCCGTCGGCCCTGGGTTCGAGCACGGCGTAGGACTCCACGTCGGTCTGTTCCTGTGAGGCGTCCGTGCGTCCCGGCGAGAACGGGACCGTGATGTTGTAACCGGCGTTCTTCGCGGCCTGCTCGACGGCCGCGCACCCGCCCAGGACGATCAGGTCGGCGAGCGAGACCCTCGGGCCGCCGGCATGTGAGCGGTTGAAGTCCTGCTGGATCTGCTCCAGCTTCTGCAGCACCTCGGCCACCTCGGGCAGGTGGTTGACCTCCCAGTCACGTTGCGGCGCGAGGCGAATCCGTGCCCCGTTGGCCCCGCCCCGCTTGTCGGTGCCGCGGAAGCTCGCCGCCGATGCCCAAGCCGTGGTGACCAGCTGGGAGATGGACAGCCCCGAGCCGACGATCCTGCTCTTGAGAGCGGCGATGTCCTCGGCCACGACGAGTTCGTGATCGACCTCAGGGACGGGGTCCTGCCACAGTTGCGGCTCGGGAACCCACGGGCCGAGGTAGCGCGTGACGGGTCCCATGTCGCGGTGCAACAGCTTGTACCACGCCTTGGCGAAGGCTTCCGCGAGCTTGTCCGGGTTCTCGTGGAAGCTCTTCGAGATCGGGCCGTAGACCGGATCCAGCTTCAGCGCGAGGTCCGTCGTCAGCATCATCGGAGCGTGCCTCCTCGACGGATCATGAGCGTCGGGCACCGTGCCCTTGGCCGAAGGATCCGTGGGAGTCCACTGCTTGGCACCGGCGGGGCTCGTCGTCAGCTCCCATTCGTACCTGAACAGGTTGTCCAGGTACTCGTTGTTCCACCGGGTCGGCTCGGAGGTCCATGCGCCCTCGAGCCCACTGGTCAGCGCGTCGGTGCCCTTGCCGCTGCCGTACGCGTTCCACCAGCCGAGACCCTGTTGCTCGACGGGTGCGGCCTCGGGTTCCGGGCCGATGTACGTGGGATCGACCGCACCATGACACTTGCCGAAGGTGTGGCCGCCGACGATGAGCGCGACCGTCTCCTCGTCGTTCATCGCCATGCGCCCGAATGTCTCGCGAATGTCCCGGGCGGCGGCCATCGGATCCGGGTTTCCGTTGGGCCCCTCCGGATTGACATAAATCAATCCCATCTGCACGGCACCGAAGGGATCGGCGAGTTCCCTGTCGCCGCTGTAGCGCTCATCTCCGAGCCAGATGTCCTCGGGCCCCCAGAAGATCTCCTCGGGTTCCCAGATGTCCTCTCGCCCGAACCCGAACCCGAACGTCTTGAATCCCATCGATTCCATGGCACAGTTACCGGCGAAAACCAGAAGGTCGGCCCAGGAGATTTTCTGTCCGTACTTCTGCTTGACCGGCCACAGCAAACGGCGCGCCTTGTCGAGGCTCGCGTTGTCCGGCCAACTGTTCAGGGGGGCGAAGCGCTGAGCGCCGCTGCCGCCACCGCCCCGGCCGTCGGCGACACGGTACGTGCCCGCGGCGTGCCAACTCATCCGGATGAAGAGCGGCCCGTAGTGGCCGTAGTCGGCGGGCCACCATTCCTGTGACGTCGTCATCACGTCGAAGACGTCCTGCTTCAGTGCGTCGAGGTCGAGGGTCGCGAACTCTCTCGCGTAGTCGAAGTCCTCGTCCATCGGATTGGAGCGGGACGAGTGTTGGTGGAGAATTTGAAGGTCCAGCTGATTCGGCCACCAGTCCCGGTTCGTCCTGGGCCGAGTCGGCGTGGGGGTCGGAGAGGCGATTGCCGGGTTCTCGCTTTCGCTACCGGACACGTCTTCCTTCTTTCTGTCTCGGTGATTTCACGCACCATGCCGATGAATGTGATGTCGGCGTCCGTATGGTCGCGCACCGCAGACGGCACCGCTACGAAACACGCAGAGCACTCCCGCATGACAAACGTGCGAGCAAAGGATTCTTTGCTGGGCGTGGGAGCTCTCCTGGAAAGGCCTGACCGTCCTTCAATCCGGGATGGACGTCGGGTGGAGCCAGGATCATCCTGGCTCCACCCGTGGTGCGGGCGTGTCACTGGAACTGTGCGAAGAACCTCCAGATCTCTGCTTTGGTCCAGGTGGTGACGCCGCTTTCGCCGGAGGAGCCGTCGACCGGACCGGGTATGTGGCCTCCGTCGAACGCGGCCCATTGGACCGGGTATCCGGCACGGCAGCCCGAGTAGGTGGTGGTGATGTGCGTTCGGCTGCCCGGCGCCGGCTCGCGTGGGCTCTGGGGGGTGCAGCCGTTGTTGCTGACGAATCTGTCGCGCAGGGACCGTCCTTGCCCGATGTTGAGGACGGAGTCGCTGATGCCGTGGATTCCGAAGTAGGCGATGGGCTGGTTGCCGCCGCTGCACCCGCTGATCTGAGCGCCGGAGATGACCGCGACGGCCCTGAAGACGTTCGCCCGGCTGCATGCGAGTGCGTAGCTCATACCGCCGCCCCAGCTGAATCCCGTGGCGAAGCGCTGTGCCGGGTCGACACAGAGGCCGCCCTCGATTCGCCGGATCATGTCGTCGACGAAGGTGATGTCCTCACCGCCCGAATTGGCCCAGCCGTTGCCGAGGCCCTGAGGGGCGACGAGGATCGCGCTGTTGTTCGACTGTTCCTGTTGGCCGTAGTAGGACCAGGCGTTCCCGCTCGTGCCGCCCGAGGCGACGTCGCCGGCGGTTCCGCCCCGCCAGTGGAACGCGAAGATCAGCCGGTAGCGTTGGCTGTTGTCGTAGTTGGCGGGAACCCTGAGGATGAAGCTGCGGCTCTTGCCGCCGCTCTGAATCGTGTGTGTACCGCTCGCCAGGGTCGGGGCGCTGCCGCATCCGCCACCACCACCACCGCCACCACCGGACGACAGCTTGATCATCTGCCATTGCTGGTTGGCGCCGCCCCAGTCGGAGTACTGGACGACGTTGCCGCCGTCGGCGGTGGAGGCACCCTGCAACTCCACCGCCTTGCCGCTGGTGCGGTTGATCAGCCGGACGTGGTTCGCGTCGGAGTCGGCCAGGCGGAACTGCTGGTTGGCCCCGTTGTGGTCGGCCCACTGCTGAATCGCGGCACCGTCTGCGGTCGAGGCGCCCGCCACGTCGAGAACCTTGCCCGAATGCCGGGCCTTGAGGCGGTAGAAGCCGCCGCCGGAGTCCACGAACTGCCATTGCTGGTTGGCTCCGTCGCTGCGCGTCCACTGGCTGATCCGCGCGCCGTCGGCGGTGGACGCGTCAGCGACGTCCAGCGCCTTGCCGCTGTTGCGATTGACCAGGACGTACCAGGCATTGGTGTCCACCGTCGCCGCCTCGGCGGGCGCCGGATTCACCGCGGCGAGCATGCCGATCGCGAGGGTCGCCGCCACCACGGCGGCGACCCGGGACCACCAGCGATGTCTGCGTGGAGGGGCGGGGGAAGCCGCACCGTAGGTCTTCATCGACTCACCCTTTCGTCTGTGGCAGGTCCCATCAGGCGCGGGTCCAGCGTTGGTTGCTGCCGTTCGAGCAGGAGTAGAGCTGGATCAGAGTGCCGTTGGCGGTGCCGCTTCCGACGGCGTCGAGGCAGAGGCCGGACTGGATGCCGACGATGGATCCGTCGGAGTTGAGGCGCCATTTCTGGTTGTCACCGCCCCAGCAGCTGTAGATCTGGACCTTGGTGCCGTTGCCGGTGCCGGCGGCGTCCAGGCACTTGTTGCCGTAGACCCTGAGCTCGCCGGCGGCGGTGTGCGTCCACTGCTGGTTGGTGCCGTTGTTGCAGTCCCACAGCTGGAGCTGGGTGCCGTCGGTGGTACTGGTGCCGGGCACGTCCAGGCAGCGGCCCGAACCGACGCCCTTGATCGGTCCGGAATCCGAAGGGGGCGTAGGCGAGCCGCCGTTGAGTGCGTTGAGGACGGCGGTGTAGGCGGGCTTCTTGCTGCCGTCGCCGTTGAACAGCAGCGGCGTGTGCTCCGGTCGCCAGGAGTCGGTGTCGCGCACACCCCAGACGGTGATGCCGAGGCAGCGCGGGACGGCCAGGCAGTCGTTGGTCACGTTGGCGTAGGTCGTGGCCGGGGCGCCCTGGATGTCAAGTTCGGTGATGGCCACGTCGACGCCGAGGGCGGCGAAGTTCTGCAGGGTGGTGCGGAAGTTGCTGTTGTAGGGGCTGCCGCTGTTGAAGTGCGACTGGAAGCCGACGCAGTCGATCGGCACGCCGCGCTGCTTGAAGTCTCGGACCATGGCGTACATGGCCTGGGTTTTGGCCCAGGTCCAGTCCTCGACGTTGTAGTCGTTGTAGCAGAGCTTGGCGGCCGGGTCGGCGGCGCGCGCGGTGCGGAAGGCGACCTCGATCCAGTCGTTGCCGGTGCGTTGCAGGTTGGAATCGCGCCGGGCTCCCGAACTGCCGTCGGCGAAGGCCTCGTTCACGACGTCCCACTGGGCGATCTTGCCCTTGTAGTGGGCCATCACGCCGTTGATGTGGCCGATCATCGCCTGGCGCAGCGTGCTGCCGCTGAGGCTCTGCATCCAGCCGGGCTGCTGGGAGTGCCAGGCCAGGGTGTGGCCGCGCACCTGCTTGCCGTTCTGCACCGCCCAGTTGTAGACGCGGTCACCGGCGGTGAAGTTGAACTGGCCCCGCTGTGGTTCGGTGGCGTCGATCTTCATCTCGTTCTCGGCCGTCACCGAGTTGAACTCACGGCCCGCGATCGTCGCGTACGCCGAGTCGCCCAGCCTGCCCGAGGCGATGGCGGTGCCGAAGTAGCGGCCGCTCTGCGCCGCCGCGGCGCCGAGCGTGTTCTCGGCGGCGTGTGCGGTCGGCGGCGCGACCAGTGCGGCGGCCGCACCGAGGACGCCGACGACCAGCGCCAACAGCAGGCCGCGGATCTTCCGGCGGACAACGGGTCTGGGAAGGGCATACGAGCCCATGGCTGTGCCTCCAAGGTAGAAATCACGGAAGGGCTGAAGCGCAGGGGAATGCGTCGTCCGCTCCCACTCGGCAGACGGACGGGCCGGCCGGAACTCGGGCGGCACGGAATCACCGGACCTCGCGGTCATGGGAAAGGGACGATCTCAACCGGCGCGGACGGCACCCGGTCGGCCGTCGGGTGACGTACGGCGGGCGGCGGCGGTGTTTCGACACAGGCATGGGGCACTCCAACGCGGCTCAGCCGGGGGACCGCCACGCGGCGTCGCGTACCTCTCCAACTGCGCGAAGAGCCAGGATGCGCTGGTGCGAACCTCACCGGAACGAAACGGGGTGGCGCAGGTGCTTTGGGCGCGGATCTGTCGTGCAGCTGTGCGTGGATCTGCCGTGCAGCACAGATTGCCCAGGGCCGACGTGGTTCGATATCTCGAACTAGGGCCGGTTCTCAGACTGGGAGATTGAAGTATTGACGATGGATCGTCAATACACACCACAGAAGAAGTTTCGGTTCCTCTCCCGAAACATTCGGAATCCCGGCGAGCCGGACGGCGAACCCGGCGCCGCCGTCGACGGATCTCGTAAGGCCGGGCCGGGGCCGGGACGACTGTGCGGACGCCGCTTGCCCGACAGCTAAGCGGAAGCGCTGTTTGTGGACAGATCGGCGACAGGCCTTGACCGGAGGGCCCCGCATTCCTAGCTTGTGGCGTCGAAGCATCGTGGAATTCTTCGAAATGTTTCGAGATTGTCCCTGTCCCCCGGCACATCCGCTCCGTGGTTCATCGGGGTCACCTCACCCCCGCCCCCCAAAAAAGGAGGCCCTCTGATGTGGTTTCGCCACCCGTCCCCGGTCCGTCTGAGACGCTTACTCGCCGTGCTTGCGCCCTTGCTGCTCGTGGCCACCTTCCTCGGTGCCCAGCCCGCCGGCGCGGCGACCGTAGACCCCAACGCCTCGTATGTGCTGGTCAACCGCAACAGCGGCAAGGCCCTGGATGTCTACAACATGGCGACCAACGACGGCGCCCGCCTCACCCAGTGGACCAGGAACGATCAGAACCAGCAGCAGTGGCAGTTCGTCGATTCCGGGGGCGGCTACTACCGCATCAAGTCCCGCCACTCGGGCAAGGTGCTGGACGTCCACAACTGGTCCACCGCGAACGGCGGCTCGATCGTCCAGTGGGCCGACCTGAACGGCACCAACCAGCAGTGGCGGCTGGCCGACAGCTCGGATGGCTACGTGAGGTTCATCTCGCGCCACAGCGACAAGGCCCTCGAAGTCCAAGGCGCCTCCACCGCCGACAACGCGAACATCGTCCAGTACGACGACTGGGGCGGCGCCAACCAGCAGTGGCAGCTCGTCAAGGTCGGCGGCGACAACCCCGGCCCGTGCGATCTGCCGTCGACATACCGCTGGACATCAACGGGCGCGCTGGCGCAGCCCAAGCCGGGGTGGGTCTCGCTCAAGGACTTCACCGTCGTCCCCTACAACGGCAGGCAACTCGTCTATGCGACGACGCACGACACGGGGACGAGTTGGGGTTCGATGAACTTCGGCCTGTTCACCAATTGGTCGGAGATGGCCTCGGCCAGCCAGAACGCGATGTCGGCTTCCACCGTCGCGCCCACGCTCTTCTACTTCGCGCCGAAGAACATCTGGGTGCTCGCCTACCAGTGGGGCGGGACCGCCTTCTCCTACCGGACGTCCAGCGACCCCACCAACCCGAACGGCTGGTCATCCCAGCAGGTGCTCTTCTCCGGAAGCATCACCGGCTCCGGAACAGGACCCATCGACCAGACGCTCATCGGTGACGGGACGAACATGTACCTGTTCTTCGCCGGTGACAACGGCAAGATCTACCGGGCCAGTATGCCGATCGGGAACTTCCCGGGCAGCTTCGGCACGACCTCGACAGTGGTCATGAGCGATACGACGAACAACCTGTTCGAAGCCCCGCAGGTCTACAAGCTGCAGGGCCAGAACCGCTACCTCATGATCGTCGAGGCGATCGGCTCGCAGGGCCGCTACTTCCGCTCGTTCACGGCCACCAGTCTGAACGGCTCATGGACACCCCAGGCCGCGACCGAGAGCAATCCCTTCGCCGGCAAGGCCAACAGTGGCGCCACCTGGACCAACGACATCAGCCATGGCGAACTGATCCGCACCAGCCCCGATCAGACCATGACCGTCGATCCCTGCAATCTGCGGTTCCTCTACCAGGGGCGCAACCCCAACTCCGGGGGCGACTACGGCCTCCTGCCCTACCGTCCGGGTCTGCTGACACTGCAGCGCTGACGGCGTGACGCGAGTCCGGCTCCGGTAGGGAGCCGGCGTGGCGGGCTCGGCGGAAGGCCGAGCCCGCCCGGGTCACGCGACAACGTCAGCGCTCATACGGCGACGGAGCGCGAGGTCGGGCAACGCTCACCAGCCCGAGGGCCATCCCGTAACGCGGTGCCGTCGCCGGTGGCGCTTGCCAACGGTCCAGGCGCACCGGGTCGTCTGGTGCGCTGCGACCGCGCCCATGAACGCCGGTCCGGCCGGCCCGAGGGCGACCGGATACAGTGCGCGAGACGGCAGCTTGGTCAGGGAGGGGAAGCGTGACCGACACCAGCAGCACCCGGCCCGCCGAGGGTGAAGCGCAAGCTCCGCGGCAGAGCCGACTGCTCCGCCTGATGCGCTACCTCCCCCTGATCGCCCCCGTCCTGCTGTGGGCCGTGCCCTGCTGGGTGCTCCTGCACGCCGGCCAGCACTGGCCGCTACCCGTCACGCTGGTCGGCACCGCCCTGTTCGTCCTCGGCCTCGTCGGTATGCCGTTCGCGATGGCGCGCGGCCACGGCCGGCGCCAGCAGGACCGGGCGGCGATCGTCGGTGACACCCTGCTGGGCATCAGCTGGGTTCTGTTCACCTGGTCCATTCTGCTCGGCGTCCCCTTGCGGCTCGCCCTCACCGTGGTCGGCGTCGACGAGAGTCAGGACCGGGCCCGGATCGTCACTTGCGCCGTCCTCGGGATAACCGCCGTACTACTCGTCTGGGGGTACGCCGAAGCCCGCCGCGTGCCGCGCGTGCGCCGACTCGACGTGCAACTCCCCCGGCTGGGTGCCGGGTTGGACGGCACCCGCGTCGTCCTCATCACCGACACCCACTACGGCCCGCTCGACCGCGCCCGCTGGTCGGCGCGGGTATGCGAGACGGTCAACACCCTGGAAGCCGACCTGGTCTGCCACACCGGCGACATCGCGGACGGCACGGCCGAACGCCGCCGCGCCCAAGCCGCTCCGCTCGGTACCGTGCGGGCCACCCGGGCCCGTGTCTACGTCACCGGCAACCACGAGTACTACAGCGAGGCCCAGGGCTGGGTCGACCTGATGGGCGAGCTGGGCTGGGAGCCGCTGCGCAACCGCCATCTGCTGCTCGAACGCGGAGGCGACACCCTCGTGGTCGCCGGCGTGGATGACGTCACCGCCGAGTCCTCCGGCCTGGCAGGCCACCGTGCCCACCTCGCCGGAGCCTTGAACGGCGCCGACCCCGACCTACCCGTCCTGCTCCTGGCGCACCAGCCCAAGTTCGTCGACCGGGCGGCAGCCGACGGTATCGACCTCCAACTCTCCGGTCACACCCACGGCGGCCAGATCTGGCCCTTCCACCACCTGGTCCGCATCGACCAGCCCGCCCTCGCCGGCCTCAGCCACCACGGCACCCGCACCCTCCTCTACACCAGCCGCGGCACCGGCTTCTGGGGCCCACCGTTCCGCGTCTTCGCCCCCAGCGAGATCACCCTGCTCGTACTCCGCTCCCCGCACCTGCCCACCTCACCGTAGCGCTGGGCGGGCCGGCGGTTCCGCCTGGAGATGCTGCAGTGCGCGGGCACCCCGAAGAAGGGCTACGCATCCTGCAACGCCCTGCGCGTCACCACCGCCTTCCAGGAAGAGCAGGCGACGAAGAAGGGCACGCACCCCAGACCGTCGGGCCGAACGCCGCCGCGGACTCCCCCACCGGCTACGGCCCCAGCGACCTGCAGTCGGCCCACGGCCTGGCCTCCGCCGCCTCCGCCAGCGGCTCCGGCAGGACCATCGCCATCGTCGACGCCTACGACGACCCGAACGCCGAGTCGGACCTGGCCAACACCCACGACAGTCAGGCTCTGATGCCTCTGTCCGGAGCCTCCCGCCGATCCGCTCCACCGCGGCCGCACCGACGCCAGTCGGCCAATTCGTCTCGCAGATCAGGGTTGTATGAACTACGCATTTACGCGTCCGACCTCGATCGTGTGTGGAGCGAGCCGAGCCGTACGCGATTTCGATCGCCCGGGGAGTTCCTGAGGCGAGGGCGTCGCCGGGAGAGGCCGCTGGCGCAGGCGATCACCCGCCAGGGCAGAGCCGACGGCGCACACGGAGCGCGCGGCGTCCAGTGGCTCCTGCATGCCGGCCACCATGCAGGCGAAGCCGGTGCCCAGCCAACCGGCACACCGCGTCATTCCGAAGGAATGCGAAACTCGAATTCGGGACGGTCCCACGGCACGGCGGGCGGGTTCGCGAGCGCGGTCCCGGTCCGCACCGCACCCACGCGGTGGTAGAAGTCCTCGGCGGGAGAATGCGACACGACCTTGACGCGGTCGAGCCCGGCGGCACGGGCCTCGGACTGCATGTGCGCCACGAGCAGCCGTCCAATACCCCGTCCTTGCGCTGCGTCGGCGACGAACAGCAGGTCGAGCTCCGGTGGCGCGAGGACGAGCGAGTAGAACCCGAGGACCCGGCCTCCCTGCTCGTCGGCGCCGACGGCCACAAATGCGCGGTGGGCCTCGATGTAATCAGGACCGACCCGGTAGCCCGCGACTGCGGCTGCGTACTTCCCCTCGTAGGCGCCTGAGCCACGCACGAGCCGCGTGAGCCGTTTGGCATCCCGCGCGACGGCCCTCCGTATCGTGATCGGCTGGCTGATCGGGGAAGTGCGTGAACTCATCGGGAGAGTATTTCGCACCGGGGAGTGCCTTCGTGCGGCGGGTCGGCCGCTCGGGCAGGCGTCCCCGCACCGCTCCTGGGAACCGCTCGCCCAGGCCCCGATCGGCCACGTCACTGCCGCCGAAGGGGGCGCCCGTCAGCAGCAACCGGACGCCCGAACCGCTGCGGGAAAGCTGGAGAACGGGGTGGTCGACGGCTGCTCTTCCTGGGCCTGCCGTGGCGAAGCCGAGCCGGAGGCGATACCCGCCGATGCGCTGGCCTCGATCGCGGCGGTGCACATCCAGCGCCGCGAAGCCGACGGCACTCACACGGCCGCCTGGCGCCGGGCCCGTGCGGAACGGACAGGACAGAGTCGGTGGCCGCGGTGCCTGCGCTGGCGGCGCTTCGGCCCACAGCATGACCGGAGCGTGGGACTGACCCGGGAGGAGCGGCCAGGCGGGTCCTCCCGGGGTGGCCGGTTCTCAGCAGGCCGGCGTGCAGTTGAGTGACGTCGTTGGGGTGGCTGGTCGAGCTTCGCCGCCGCGTTCAGTTCGGTGAGCAAGACCTCGTGCAGTCGTTGCCGGACACCGGCCTCGTTGCAGTCCTGCAGGGGGCGCCAGCAGGTCGCGCCCGAACCGAACCTCCCGGTGCGGTTTGCGGCTGGGAGGGGCGGAAGCCTCGCTGAGGTCGCGGCAGCAGCGGCTCAAGGCGGTCCACAGCTCATCCGGCACGATCCACGGCGATGTCCCCCACAGGGCCGAGCGCTCAACTCCCTCCCCCGGACACGGACATCGGCGCCGATCCGCCTAGTACTGCAGCCGCAGTTACGGGGGTTGGTGGCCGCGGCGGCGGTAGTGGCTGAGGCGGGCTCGCTGTTGATGGCGGCGGCGCCAGCGTGACCAGTGCAGGATGTGGTCGGCTTCGTGCCGGACGGCGTGGGTGAATCTGCTCAGCAGGCGGCGGATTTCGTTCACGCTCAGTCGGATGAGGTCGCGGCTGTGTCCCCCTTTTCGTGAGTGGTGCTCCGGACTGCGGTCAGGTGGGCGGCAGCTGCCATGGCCAGGGTGATGTGCCGGTACCAGGCCGGGTATTGGCGTACTTGGTAGTGGTCCAGGCCGGCCTCGTTCTTGGCGGCCTGGAAGCATTCTTCGATCGCCCAGCGGGCCCCAGCAGCGCGGACGATCTCGGCCTGCGGCGTGTTCGCGGGTGCGTGCACCAGGTAGTAGGCGCGCTCGCCGTCGGCGAGGGACCGCCGGATCAGCAGGGCGTCTTCGAAGCCGTCGTCACGCTCACCTGGCAGCGGGACCAGGGCCCATGCGTATTCGCGCAGGCCGTGGGCACCCTCCCCGGCCGAGCGGATCTCCCAGGTGTGCTCCGGCAGGATCGCTGAGACGGTGCGGGCGTTCTGCCCGCGCGGCCCGCATCGATGTCTGGAGGCGACTGCCAGCACGTAGCTCAGGCGCTGTTCGGCCAGCCAGCCGCGTAGGACCGGGTCCTGGCCGTAGACCTCGTCGCCGGTCACCCAGCGAAACGGCACCTTCGCGGCAACCGCCCGCTCCAGCATCGCGCGGGCCAGCGCGGGCTTGGTGCGGAAGGCGACCTCGTCACCGATCCTCGCGTCCGCCCGGCGGGCCGGATCCTCGATCCAGGAAGTGGGGAGGTACAGCTCCCGGTCGATCAACGCCCGCCCCTTGGCGGAGACGTAGGCCAGGAACACTCCCAGCTGGCAGTTGTCGATCTTCCCGGAAGTGCCGGTGTACTGCCGCTGCACGCCGGCCGAGCGGGTGCCCTTCTTGACGAAGCCGGTCTCGTCCACGGCCAGCACACCGTCCTCGGCGCCCAGGTTTTCCAGCACGAAGCCACGGACCTCGTCACGGACCGCGTCGGCGGACCAGTCGGCCTGGTTCAGCAGCCGTTGCATGCCGTCCGGGCACAGCTCACCGGCCTGCTCGGCCAGTGTCCAGCCGTTCTTGCGCTCCAGCGGCGCGAGCAGTCCGCGCAGGTACTCTCCTGCCCGCCGACGCGGCTCCGACCTCCGGAAATGCCCACTGATCCGAGCATGCAGAGCGTCCAGACCCGCCGCCCAGCGGTGCACCTCATCAACCGTGACGTCCCCACCCATGCCCAGTTCAACGAGCCGCCCGACCACTCGTCACACCAACTGCGGCTGCAGTACTAGTCGTTTCAGCGACATACGCCGCAACGGCCAATAGTGGCTGCGCGCGGGCGAGTTATTGGTTTCGATAAAGGGAATATTCGATTCCCTGGCCGATTCCCTTTTGTGGCGATTTTGCACCCTTGACCGGTACATGATCAATACGTAGCCTCACCCTGTCAGGGTTCCACTTCGCTGGACGATATGCCAGGAGGTGCATCATTATGCGTAGGCTGATTCTCGCGAGCGCAGTGTTCGCACGACTTGCTCGCAAAGACCGACTCACGGCCCCGTACAACTACTACTGATAACCGGGGCAACACGAGCAGCCGGGGTGCGGGAAAATTCGCACCCCGGTATTTCCCTGATGTGGCGGCTGGCACTTTCCTCATGGGCGGGGTGTATGGCGGTGCGCACGACGGCCGAGATGCCGGGACCGGACGGCGGTAGGTTTCTCGGAAATTTGACGGACTTCTCCGCGGACCCGCTGGGCTTCCTCACCCACTGCGCCGACGAGTACGGCGACGTGGTCCGGATCAGCCCCGAGAACGTTCTGCTGGCGTCGCCCGAGGACGCGGTGCGCATGCTGGTCGACCGAGGATCGGATTTCGTCAAGCAGGGGCCGGGGACGCGGAGCGCTGGTCGCCGGCAGTCACTGCCGCTGTCCACCATGAGCAGCGACGGCGAGGAATGGAAGGTCCGCCGTAGGCGCATCCACGGCGCCTTCGGCCGTGAACTGTCGGCCGCCGCCGCTGCCGCGATGCGCGAGCAGGCGGACCGGATGCTCGCGCCGTGGCGCCCCGGTCAGGTGCGCGATCTCCAGCAGGATGTCTCCGTGGTCACGTTGCGCCTGGTCACGCGGCTGATGTTCGGCGAGGAGTACACGGATGAGGAGATCTCGGACGTCGCCGGACTCGTCGCCCCCATCATGGACCTGTCTACATCTCCGGTAGTCCTGCCGGAGTGGGTGCCCACGCCACCCAAACTGAAAATCCGCCGTCACCTCAAGCGGGTCATCAGGACCCTGGAACGTGTCGCATCCTCCCCGAAGTCCGCGGACCCCGAGGCGGCACCCATCCTGTACGCCCTCCTGCACGACACCCCGGCGCCGAGCGAGGCCGAAATCCGTGACGAACTGGCCACGTTGTTGATGGCCGGATTCGAAACCACCAATGACGCCGTTGTGTGGGCAAGCGTCTTGCTCGCCCGGCATCCCGACGCCGCGGAACGCGTGCACAGCGAAGCCGAAAAGGCGTTCGCGGGAGATGCCGACGGAATGACACTGTTGAATTGTCTGCCGTTCACGGACGCGGTGGTGCGGGAAGCTCTCCGACTGTATTCGCCCGTCTGGATAACCAGCCGGGATGCCCGGGTTGATGTGGAACTCGCTGGTTATCTCATTCCGGCCGGTACCACGGTCACCGTGAGCCAGTGGGTGAATCACCGTGATCCGCGGTACTGGCGCGACGCCAATTCCTTCCTTCCGGAACGCTGG
Organism: Streptomyces sp. DSM 40750; assembly: GCF_024612035.1. Taxonomy (GTDB): domain Bacteria; phylum Actinomycetota; class Actinomycetes; order Streptomycetales; family Streptomycetaceae; genus Streptomyces. The sequence continues at coordinate 9,951,268 of NZ_CP102513.1, read as the reverse complement.
CTCGGAAAAGAGACGTCCGAGATTCCCCGCGGCTCGTACTTTCCCTTCGGGCTCGGCCCGCGCACCTGTGTGGGCGCCGCCCTGTCGACCGTGGAGAGCGTACTTCTGCTGGCCACCATCTGGTCCGCGTACCGGCTGCGCCTGAAGGATCCCGACGCCGTGTATCCGCGACCGGCGCTCGCACTCCAGCCGATGAATGCGCGGTTCATCCTTGAGTGCTGGTAATGGCGCCGAGGGTCCGCTCCAAACACAGCCAGGCGTCCTGGTTCCTCACCGGCTTCCACCCGCGGCCACGTCTCCTTGATCCACGTGACCACGGCCTCCCCGTCCTGCTTCATCCGTGACGGACGCCCGGACGGCCCCTTGGACCGCAGCCCCTCAACGCCGTCGCCCCGCCAACGGGCATGCCCTGCATAGGCGGGCTTGCGTGAGACCCGTAACCGCCGCGCGACCTGCGGCGGTGTCACTCCTTGCGCGAATAACTCGGCAGCCTCGAACCGCACTTGCTCCCGTCAGGCCCGCTGCTTCGCGGTCAGGCCTCCTCCATCGGGATACCGCATCCTCCAGCAATACGCCCACCCGCGAGATCACCGTCACCCTAGTAGTGCTTCGTTAGGTCTAGGCGTTGTCGCTGATCAAGAGCATGTTGGGTACGTGGACACGCATGAAGTGAACCGATTGCGGGCCGGGTTGGGGCTGTTCGTGGAGGATGTGTTCGCCTCGGTGCCGCGCAAGGATCAGCGGGCCAAGGGCGAGTGCTATCTGCGGGGGCTGATGCTGGACGGCCGGCGCAAGTCGATCCAGCCGATGGCCCAGCGGCTGCCGGACGGGAACATGCAGGCCTTGCAGCAGTTCGTCAACCAGTCGCCGTGGCCGTGGACGCCGGTGCGGCGGCGGATCGCCGAGCGGATGGTCCAGGTGGTCCAGCCCGAGGTGTGGGTCATCGATGACGTCGCGTTTCCCAAGTGCGGGCGGGCATCGGTGGGGGTGGCCCGGCAGTACTGCGGCGCGTTGGGCAAGCGGGCCAACTGCCAGGTCGCCGTCAGCGTGCACGCGGCCACCGATCGTGCTTCCTGCCCGCTGGAATGGGAGCTGTTCCTGCCCGAGGAGTGGGCCCACGACCTCCAGCGGCGACGGGCCGCGGGAGTGCCTGACGAGGCCGGGCATGTGACCAAGCCCCGCCTGGCTTTGGGACTGCTGGCGAGGCTGGCGGGCTGGCTGCCATCGGTGCCGGTACTCGTGGCCGACTGCGGTTACGGCCGTAGTGTCGGCTTCCGCCTGGCCCTGGAGGAACACGGCTGGTCCTACATCATGGCCGTCGAGCCCAAGGAGATCGCCCGCCCGGCCGCTGCCGTCCCGCATCTGCCGCCCTACCAAGGACTTGGGCCGCCCACACTGCCCCGCTATCGCGAGCCGGCCCGCCCCCTGCGAGACCTGGTCGATGCGCACACCTGCTTCGAGACCGTGACCTGGCGCCAGGGCAGCAAGGGGGCGATGACCTCACGCTTTGCAGTGCTCGAGGTGCGGCCCTCGGGCAAAGAAGCCTCACGCACCGCGCAGGAACACGCCGACGGGCGCGGCCGGTGGGACGGCGTGCTGCCGCTGCGGACCCTGCTGGTCGAACGGCCCGAAGCAGCCGACGAGCCCACCGGCTACTGGATGAGCAACCTGCCCGCCACCACCCCGGTCGCCGATCTGGTGCGCTGGGCGAAGATGCGATGGCGTATCGAGCACGACTACCGCGAGCTCAAACACGGCCTGGGCCTGGACCACTTCGAAGGCCGCACCTGGCGCGGCTGGCACCACCACGTCACCCTCGTCACCGCCGCCCAGGCCTTCCTCACCCTGAGGCGCTACGACCCAAAAGCCCACACCACAGCCTGAGCATCTACCAAGTCCTCGACGCGTTACAGGACCTGCTGCGGTGCTGGGACGGCACCTGCACCACCTGCGGCCACCCCCCTAACCGCAGGCAGAAACAGAGCCAGAACCTAACGAAGCACTACTAGTCACAGTCTGAGCAGCACAGTCATCGGACGGCCGTGAGAAGTACCCGTTTGCGGAGGAGCGGGAGTTTGGCGCGGCCGAACAGCGGGCGAGGATATCTCGCGGCGTCGGCGCCGTGGCCGCAGGTAGTCGCTGATGGTTTGGTAGTTGCCGCGGTAGCCGAGCTCTTTCAGCTCTGCGTGCAGGTGAACGGCATTGGTGTGGCCCTCAGCCCAGCGCGTGTCCAGATAGGGCTTGTAGGTGTCCAGCTGGCTGGGCCGGGGTTGCCGCCGGCCGCCGAGTAACTCCTCAGGGATGGCCGCGCGGGCGCATCGGCGCACCGTGTTGGCGCCCATGTGTAATTCTCGGGCGATCTCCCGGATGCCGTGGCCCTGATCGAGGAGGGCGTGGACGATGGCGTGACGTTCACGGATGCGGGCTTCGATCGGCGACATCTCCTTCGCCGACGGCGGTTCCGGCGGAGAAAGGACGGTCCGGCAGGTCACCGGGACAAGAGCCGGGTGGTCGCAGGCATTCGTTGTGCCGACGCACGCATTGTTCCATCGCGGTTCCCAGGTTTTGCCACAGGTGAAAGCGGTCAGCGACCTGGACCGCCTGTGGGGCTCCGAGGCGGGCGCCTTCAGCGTAGGAACCGGCGCGATCTCGGCAGATCACCTCGACGCCAGGGTGTTCACTGAGCCATGTGGCCAGGGTCCCGGCGTCCCGTCCCGGCAGCAGGCCGAGCGGTTTGCGGGTCTGGCAGTCGATGAGCACCGTCCCATAGTGCTGCCCGCGGCGGGTGGCGAAATCGTCGACCCCGAGCACCTTGGGCACCGCCCAGGAGGGATCAGGAAGCGCCATCACTAGCCGCAGCAGCGTCATCCGACTGACCGCACTGTGCAGCACCACGGCCAGCCGGGCTCCCGCCCGGCCGGCGAGCGCGACGGCCACGGCCTCCGGAACCCGGCGCGAAGCAGGCGTCCGTCTTCCGTACCGAAACGTCAGCCCCCCGACCTGCTCGACGAACGTACGACGCCCACACGGGGCGTTATCGCAGTACAACCGCCGCACGGTCAGCTCAATCAGCACCGGCTGGTCGCCGACCGGAGTATCGGCCAGCCGACGCTCGTGGCAGCTGTGCACACGACTCGACGGAAGCTCACAGTCCGGGCATGAAGCACTGCCATCGAGGGTTCTCGCAACGATGTGCACCACACCGCACTCCGTGAACACCCGCTCCACCAGAACCGCATTGAAGTGCGGAAACAGCACCGCTATGAGGTCATCACACCGCGCCACTATCCCAGATGACGTGAGGTCACCGTGGCGAAACCCTGCTGATCGTCCTCACGGAATGTGTGCCAGATCCCCCTACTCACCGACATAGCCAAACCACGGAGCACCACACGAGAGGACCGAGTGACCGCTCGGGGCCGTTTTCTCCTGGGGCAGTTCCTGGCCCCACCGCGACGCACATCTCGCGTGCCGGGAACCCAGACGACTGCCACATCGAACCCGTCGACCCGCCTGCACCGGCCGGAGCCGCAGTCCCGTCGACAGCCCTTACCTCATGCCACCGGCCTCACGATGGCCTCAATTCGTGCCACCACCGCAGCACGGCCCAGCAGAACAAGTCTCCCCAGCCCCACGCCTGGCGCATTCGTGCAGGTCAGGCGCCCACCAGCTGACGCAGGCCGAACCGGCTCCAAACTCGCGAGCAGCGGATTCAGTCCGTTCAGGCAAAGTTGACGCTCCGCCAGCCAAAAAAGAACGTTTCCGCAGGTCACAGGCCCGCTCTGGTGGGGCGGGTGGGACTCGAACCCACGGCCGACGGATTATGAGTCCTTTGAGGATCTTGGCGGTCCTTGCCGATCAACGCTCATCCATGGCGTTTCCGCAGGTCAGATGAGGTTACCCATGTGGGTGCTCCGCAGTCCTTGTCAGTCTGTTCCTGTCCTTGCGGCCTCAACTCGGCCTCAATGAGGCCGGACAGGATCGCGCCGAAGGCATAGAGGACGATCGCGCCAGCCCAAGAACGGCGATGAAACCCGCGCGCAGCGGATTTCCCTTCCCACGTGTGGAGGCTCCATTTCAGAGGGCCGGGGTGGAACTGGTCACGTAGAAGGCATGGGCAGAGACATAGGCGCTGCCGAAACCAATACTCGCCGTCCCTGTGGCCGACCCGCCTCTGCGGCCACAGACAGTGCGATCTTGTCAGGGCTGTCTCGCACATGCCCGCTTTGTGCAAAGGTCGCCCCGGTCGGTGACGGATGAGGAGGCGCAAGCCGCCAGGGCTTTTGCGCCTCCGTCTCCGCCTGAGCGTTTCGACCCTCGCCCTCGCGGAGGCCCCGCCCGCCGGATACTCGGGGGGCGGAGCCTCCGCGGTCACGGTTGCTTGTCGGCTTGACCAGCGGTCACAGCTCCTGCGCGTACGTGTCCTGGTACGCCGCCCTCCCGCCGAACACATTCAGGGCGATGTGGCCATCGGCGTATGTCGTGTCCGTCACGTCGATGATCTGTGTGCCGTTGAGGAACACCTGGATGCGGTCGCCCTCGGTGAGGATGCGGACGGGATAGGTCGTGCCGCGGCGGACCAGAGCCGGGACGCGGGCGAGGGCGGCGCCGTCGTCGAAGTAGCCGTTGGCCTTGGCGACCAGGCGGATCACGCGTAGGTCGGGGTCGATGTTGAGGCAGTAGGCGTCGGCGCCGTCGGAGGAGGCGCGCCAGAGGAGGGAGAGGGCGCCGCCCGTTTCCGGGGCGGGGCCGCCGAGCCGGACCAGAGTGGTGAGGTCCAAGTCCGTCGCCGTGCGGGCCGAGATCGCGTGGGAGTCCTTGTCGAAGCTTCCGGCGCGGCCCGCGCTGTCCGTTGACCAGCGGCCGGCGGGAGTGATCGTCAACTTGCCGAGGTCCGAGCGGAATTCACCGCCGCTCGGGGCGGCCACCAGCGGCTTCACACGGTCCACCAGGCGGAAGGTGCTGTCGAGCCTGTGCACCTTGAGCGAGTTGATGTGCGCGGTGCCGCCCTTGGCGTAGAAAGCCATGCCGTCGGCGTCCGGGCCGGGGAAGATCAGGCTGGTCACGGCGGCCTGTCCGTCCGCGCCGAATGCCTCGACCGAGGACGAGTCGACGTACACGCGCAGGGTCGCGCGGCCGTCGGTCGGCTTCATCGGCGCGGTCGTGCGGCCCGTGAAGTACTGCGTGAAGTCGCTCAGGCCCGATGCCGAGCGGTCCACGAACAGTTCCTGGGCCTCGGCGTCGTATCCGACTGTCGTGTGCTGGTCGTCGTCGGTCCGGAGCCGGAAGCCGATCTCCGTGGCGGTGCCGAGGGTGATCTCGGCCTCGATCTCGTAGGCGATGCCCCGGACTCCCGCGAGCGGGTTCGCGGAGGTGGGGCCGACGGCGAGGTCCTTGCGGGTTGTGGTGGACGTGCGCAGCGTGACCAGCTCCGGGACCGGGCGCTGCGCCAGGCGTACGCCGTCGGCGGTGTCCGTGAGGGTCAGTTCGCGGGGGGTGCTCAGCTGGCCGTTCCAGCCGCCGGTCGGGGCGCTGAAGGGGTAGTCCCAGTTGCTCATCCAGCCGAGCCAGACGCGGCGGCCGTCGGGCAGGCCGTAGAAGGACATGGCGGCGTAGTAGTCACGGCCGGAGTCGGTGCGCAGGACCGTGCCGGCCCTCTGGTCGGGAGTGAAACCGGTGCCGTTCCACTCACCCGTGAGGTACTGGGCGGCCGAGCCGTTCGTGGCGCGTACGGCACCGGTGCTCAGGGTGAGGACCCACTTCACCTTGTCCTTGTCGCCGTCGACGTGGAGCGGGAAGAAGTCGGGGCACTCCCAGACGCCGGGTGTGGCCCAGTCGTCGTAGCCGAAGGAGCTGACCTGGGTCCAGGTGAGGAGGTCGGTGGAGGTGAAGAAGCGGATGTGGTCGCCGCCGGAGACGACCATCAGCCACTGGTCGTGGGCCTCGTCGCGGATGACCTTCGGGTCGCGGAAGGTCCAGCCGGCATCGGGGCCGCCCGGGTTCTGCACGGCCGGACTCGAGCCGCCGTGCAGCTGCCATGATCGGCCCTTGTCCTTGCTGTACGCGATGCGCACGCTGGCGTTCCCGCCCGGCTTGTCCGGGTGGTAGCTCGTGTAATAGGCGATCAGGCCCGAGCCGCCGTCGAAGAGACCGGAGGTGTCGTCGGCGTCGACGACCGCGCAGCCGGTCCAGCAGTGGCCGTACTCGTTCCAGGGCAGGGCGATCGGCAGGGGCTGCCAGTGGACGAGGTCGGTGCTGACCGCGTGTGCCCAGCGGCCCTCGTCCTGGTGGAAGAGGTGGTACTCGCCGTCGTGGTGCAGCAGGCCGCAGGGGTCGCTGGTGGAGCCGGTGAGCTGGGAGTAGTGGTACGTGGGGCGGTACGGCTCGGTGAAGTGGCCGGCGGTGCTGCGGACCTCGACATTCTGGAAGTACGACGTCCCGTGCGCGGCCGCGGTGCCGAAGGCGGCGCCCTTGGTGCGGGACACACGGGTCTTGAGCGCCGGTACGCCGTCGACGTACACCTCGATGGTTCTGCCCGTCGCGCGGGCCTCGACGCGGTACGTGCCGCCTGACGTGATGCGCCGGACCGGGCCGGAGGCGGAGGCGAGGCGGGTGCCGGAGGAGCGGTCCAGCAGGACGACGGCGTTGCGGCCGGCTTCCAGGCGGGCTTCGTAGCCGCCGGAGCCGTTCGCGGACGCGCGCAGGACGAGGCCGGCCGAGGAGGAGTGGTCGCCGGGTGTGATGTCGGCCCTCGCCACCAGGTCGCCGTCGGTGCAGGGGGCCGTGCGCAGGCCGTTCTCACCGCGGATGCCGCGCAGGTCGGGGGTCCAGGTGCCGGAGCGGGCCGTCCAGCCCTGGAGGCCGGTGGCGAGGTCGGCCGCGGCGGTGTTCTCGAAGGACACCGCGCCGGACGAAGTCGTGACGGCGAGTCGGCCCTTCGTGTGGGTGGAGTCCTTGGCGGTGATGACCGGCGTGTAGCCGTCGGGGGAGAGGAAGTTGGTCTGCCAGTGCACGCGCAGGTCGTCGCCCTCGGCTTCGACCCGCAGGCGGTAGACCGTGTCGGCATTGATGGTGGTCGCGTGCGTGCCGAGGGTGACGTTCCCGTCGATGCGGTACAGCCGCAGCCTGCCCTGGCCCGGGTCGACTTGGACTCCGTAGCCGCGTGTGGTCGTCGCGTCGGTACGCAGCAGCAGCGAGGCGACCGCAGAGGCGTCGTGGAGGAGCAGGTCGGCCTGGAACGCGGTGTCGTAGGCCCCGGTCGTGGTGACCGCGCGGGCGGTGGCTCCGTGGGACGGGTCCGCGCGCCAGCCGAGCGGGGTCGCCGTCCAGGTGCCGCCGTTCGTGGTCCAGCCGGTGAGGTTGGTGGTGATCGAGGAGAGGGAGGGCGGGCCGAAGGTGACCTTGCCGCTCTGGGCGAGCAGGCCCACGGAGCCGGTGTCGTGGCGGTGGTCCTCGGCGCGGAGGAGCCGTTCGCCGTCGACGTACACCGTCAGCTCCGGTCCGTCCACGGCCACTTCGAGGTCGTAGGGCTTTCCGGTCCGCGCGCCCGGCAGTGGAGCGGTGGCGAGTGTGTCGCCGCTCGCTAGGTCGTAGAGCCGTATGCGGGCGCGGCCGGGGTCGAGGGCGGCCGCGTATCCGGTCGAGCCGTCCAGGGCGGCCCGGAAAACCAGCGCGCCCACGGCGGACGCGGATTCGGGTGTCGTGCGAGCCGCGTACGTGCCCTTGGTCGCGAGTTGCTGCTCGGACAGGGCGAGGGCCGGCCCGCGACTGCCGGCGGTCACCTTCTGGCCGCCGTCGGAGGTACGGGTCCAGGTACCGGTGACGGGGATCGGGTCGGGGATAGGGATGGGATCGGGGGTTGTTACGGCGCTCGGGGTGGCGGCCTGCGCTGCGGGCATGATGCCTCCGAGAGGCAGCAGAGCGGCGGCGGTGCCTCCTGCGAGCAGGAGGGTACGGCGGGACACGCTCATGGCGGCTCCTGAGGAAGAGCGGGGAAGGGTGGGCCACGGCCCGGGGGGACGTCCACCCCCGGGGCCGTGGTCGTGTGTAAGACGGTCACGGCCACAGCGGCCGGGGTCCGTCGGTGAAGGCCGACGCCATCTGCCAGGCATCGAACCGCTCCAGGGTCACGTCGCCGTGGGCACCGATGCCGACGCCTACGGCTTCCCCGGGGCGGGTGGGGTAGACGCGGGCGGCCAGCGGGCGGCCGTTCGCGAAGATCTCCAGTGCGGAGCGGTCGACGAGGATGCGCAGGTCGACTCGGCCGTCGTCGTCCAACGCCAGCTCGCCGTACCGGGGTTCGGTGTCGACCGTCGGGTCGAGGCTGCTGGCCTCGCGGTGCAGGCGGAGGGTGCCGCCCGTTCCGGCGTGTGCCCTGCTCACCTCGACGACCGTGCGCTCGGCGGCGTCCGGTGTCTCACGTACCACGAGTTGCGCGGTGGCTCCGGGGGCGAGGCGCAGGGTCGTCTCGATGTCCAGCTCGTCCCCGCGCACGGCGTGCAGCCGGGTGTACGGGCCGGTCAGCGGGCCAGGCGACACCTCCACGCGCTCCCGTCGCAGCACGGCCAGTTCAGGCACCGGGGCTTGGTGCAGGCCGCCTTCCGCGCCGAGCGTGACGACCCTCGGCAGGGACATCACACCGCACCAGCCGGCCTCCGCGTCAGCCTCGTCCGTCCGGCCCTCCTGGAGCCAGCCGAACATGATGCGGCGGCCGTGCTCGTCGCGGGTGGACTGGGGGGCATAGAAGTAGCGGCCGCCGTAGTCGAGGCGGTGGAGGCCAGTCGGGGTGAAGGTGTCGCCCTGGTAGCGGCCGGTCCAGTACAGGGGGTGGTGGGTGGTGCCCTCGTCCCAGGCAGAGAAGACCAGCACGTCGGTACGGCCGGCCTCCTCGTCCTCGCCGAGCCGGAAGAGGTCGACGCACTCCCACATCGTGCCGGTCCAGTCGAGCTCACCCTGGTTCTGCGAGGCGTCGCCGGTCAGCAGGGGGCCGACGTAGCGCCAGCTGCGCAGGTCGTCGGATTCGTACAGGAAGGCCGTTCCGCCGACGCCCCGGATTCCCGAGCCCACCAGCTGACGCCACACCGTGTTCTCGCCGGAGCCCTCCCGCCAGACGCAGTGGTCGCGGAAGGCCGTGGTGTCGATGCCCTCGGGCGGGGCGGTGATGACGGGGTTGGCCGGGTCCTTGGTCCAGTACCTCAGATCCGTCGATCCTCTGGCCACGCACGGGAGTTCATGCTCGCCGTGCCTGCCCGAATAGACGAGCGTGGGCACTCCCCTGTCGTCCACCAGGACACCGGACCAACAGCCGTCACGGTCCGGGCCGTCCGAGCCCGGCGCCAGGGCGACCGGCTCGTCGGCCCAGTGCACGAGGTCGGTACTGGTGGCGTGGCCCCAGTGGATGCGGTGGTGGGCGGCGGCGAGCGGGTTGTACTGGTAGAAGAGGTGGTAGACGCCGTTCCAGTGACTCAGCCCGTTGGGGTCGTTGAGCCAGCCGCCGGGCGAGGTGAAGTGGAAGCGGGGGCGGTGGGGGTCGCGCAGGGCGCGTTCGGCCAGCCCCTCGGCGGTGTGGCTGCCGGAGGGGAGGGTGAGGTCGTGGGTCATGCGGCGGTGGTCTCCGCTTTCTCGGTGTCGTCGGTGGCCTCGCCGTCCGGCCGGTCGGTGACCTTCAGTACGCGGCGGGCGATGTCGGAGGCGGGTGCGCGCAGGTGGCAGCGCACCCAGTGGGGTCGGCCGTCGTCTTCGCCGACGATGTGGCGCACGGGCTCGGTGCGGCTGCACGCGCCGTCGTCGACGTAGGGGCAGGACGTGGGGTTGAGGATCGCCTCGCGGAGCCTGGCGCGCTCGACGGGGTCGTAGCTGCCGGTCCGTTCGGGGTCGGGTACGGCGGACAGCAGCAGGCGTGTGTAGGGGTGGGCGGGGGCGTCCATGACGGCCAGTGCGTCGCCGCCCTCGACCAGTTCGCCGGCGAACATGACCATCGTGGTGTCGGCGAGGTAGCGGGCAGAGCCCAGGTCGTGCGTGATGTAGAGCATGGCGATGTTCCGCTCGTCGCGCAGGCGCCGCATCAGGTTGAGCACGCCGACGCGCACGGATACGTCCAGCATCGACGTCGGTTCGTCGGCCAGGATGAGGCGCGGTTCCACCGCCAACGCGCGAGCGATGGAGACGCGCTGACGCTGGCCGCCGGAGAGTTCGTGCGGGTAGGACTGGAGCATGTCCTCGGTCAGGCCGACCGTCGTCATCAGCTCGCGCAGCGCCTCTGGTGTGGCGGAGTGGCCGTGCAGGACGAGGGCCCGGGTGAGGAAGTGCTCGATGCGGTGGACGGGGTTGAGTGAGCCGAAGGGGTCCTGGAACACCATCTGAACCTTGCGGCGGTACGCCCGTGATGCCCGGCGCCGCTCGGTGCGCATGACGTCCTCGCCGTCGAGCAGCACTTGTCCGGCGGAGGGCTGTTCGAGGCGGGCGAGACAGCGGGCGATGGTGGACTTGCCGCTGCCGGACTCGCCGACCAGGGCGGTGATCCGGCCGGCGGGGAGATCGAAGGAGACGTCGTTGACGGCTCGGACACGGCGCCGGGAGAAGACGGTGCCGACCTGGAAGTCCTTGGACAGACCGCGTACGGACAACAGGGGTTCGGTCATCGGGGGGCTCCTTCGAGGCTGCGGGCCACCCAGCGGCCGGGCGCGATCTCGCGCAGGTCGGGGATGTTCGTGGAGCAGTCCGAGCGGTCCTCTGGACAGAGGACGTGGAAGCCGCAGCTGTCGGCGGTGCGCGGGGCGTCGAAGAGGCCGGTGAGTTCCTGGCGCGGGCCGGTCAGCGGCGGGAAGGCATTCATCAGCGCCTCGGTGTAGGGGTGGAGCGGATGGGCGAACAAGTCCTTGGCGTCGGCGAGTTCGACGATCCGTCCGCCGTACATCACGCCCATGCGGTCCGACAGCTCGACCATCAGGGACATGTCGTGGGTGATGAAGAGGATGGAGAAGCCCAGCTCCCGCTGGAGGTCGCGGATCTGCGCCATGATCTCCTGCTGCACGACCACGTCGAGCGCGGTGGTCGGCTCGTCCATGATCAGCAGCCGGGGGCGCAGTGCGACGGCCATGGCGATGACCACGCGCTGGCGCATGCCGCCGGACAGCTGGTGCGGGTACGCCTTCAGCCTTCCCGGGTCGATGCCGACCAGCTGAAGCAGCTCGCCGGCCCGCTCCCGCGCGGCCCGCTTCTTCATCCGCTCGTGGGTGGTGAAGATGTCGACGATCTGCTCGCCGATGGTCAGGACGGGGTTGAGCGAGTTCATCGCCGACTGGAAGACCATGGCGATCTCCCGCCACCGGAAGGCGCGCAGCTCGCGTGCGTCCAGGGCGAGGACATTGCGGCCCTGGAAGCGGACGTTGCCCGCGGTGATCTCCGCCGGGGGCTTCAGCAGCCGCATCACCGCGTTGGCGATGGTCGACTTGCCGCAGCCGGACTCTCCGGCGAGGCCGAAGACCTCTCCGGCGCCGATGGAGAAGGAGACGTCGTCGGCGCCCACGACGGTGCGTCCGTCGCCGCGGTATTCGACGCGCAGGCCGTTCACCTCAAGTACGGGTTCCATGGCTCAGCCCCTCCTCTCACGGCGGGCACGGCGGTTGCGCAGCCTCGGGTTGGTGATCTCGTCGACCGCGTAGTTGACCAGCGCGAGCGCGAAGGCGACGAGCGCGATGCACAGTCCGGAGGGAACGAAGGCCCACCACGTGCCGGTCATCAGCGCGCCGTCGTTGCTGGCCCAGTACAGGTTGGTGCCCCAGCTGACGACGCTGCTGTCGCCGAGGCCGAGGAACTCCAGGCCGGCCTGGGCGCCGATGCCGAAGATCACGCAGCCGAGCAGCGTGGTCATCACCACGGACGCCATGTTGGGGAGGATCTCGCGGAACATGATCCGCAGCGGGCGCTCGCCGGTGACGACGGCGGCGGCCACGAAGTCCTTGCCGCGGATCGACTTGGCCTGCGCGCGCAGGACCCGGGCCGAGCCCGCCCAGCCGGTGACGACGAGGACCAGGATCACGGTGGAGGTCCCGGGCGGCAGGAACGCGGCCAGGATGATGAGCAGCGGCAGGCCGGGCAGCAGCAGGAAGACGTTGGTGACCAGGGTCAGCGCGTCGTCCACGATGCGGCCGAAGTACGCGGACGCCAGGCCGACGACGATGGCGACCGCGGTCGCCACAAGGCCCACGGTGAACCCGACGAAGAGGGAGCTGCGCGCACCCCACACGGTGAGGGCGAGCACGTCCTGTCCCTTGGCGGTCGTACCGAGCCAGTGTGCGGCCGAGGGCGCCTGGCTGCCTGTGGAGTTGATGAGCGACGGGTCGCCCGGCGCCAGGACGGGCGCGAGCAGGGCCAGCAGCGCGAAGAGCGCCAGCAGCATCAGCCCGGTCAACGCCTTCTTGCTGTTGACGAGTTGACTCAGCAGTCCGCGCCGGCGGGTCGTGCGCGCGAGGGCCGTCGGCGTGGTGGCCGTCGCGATGTCGATGGCGGTCATGTCGGCAGCCTCCTCAGCGGACGCGGACGCGCGGGTCGAGGCGGACGTAGACGAGGTCGACGAGGAAGTTCGCGACCAGTACCGCCGCCGTGATCGTCAGGAAGATGCCCTGCATCAGCGGGTAGTCCAGGCCCTGGACGGCCATCAGCAGCTGGTAGCCGATGCCGGGGTAGGCGAACACGACCTCGGTGAGCAGTGCGCCGCCCACGACGAAGCCGAGTGCCATGCCGAAGTTGGTGACGGAGGGCAGCAGGGCGTTGCGGGCGGCATAGCGGAACATGATCCGCGAGGGGCTGAGCCCCTTCGCCTCAGCCATGGTGATGTAGTCCTCCGCCGCCGTGGCGATCATGGTGTTGCGCATGCCGAGCATCCAGCCGCCGATGGAGACCAGGACGATGGTCAGCGCCGGCAGCACCAGGTGGGTGGCGACGTTGGAGAGGAACTCGCCGTTGAAGCCGGGGGTCAGACCGACGTCATAGGCGTGCCGCAGTGGGAACCAGCCCAGACTCACCCCGAACAGGTACAGCGCGCCCATGGCCAGCCAGAAGTACGGGAACGAGCCGACGAAGATCAGCAGGGGCGGGAAGGCGGAGTCGAGGACGCCGCCGCGCCGCCAGGCGGCGACGATGCCGAGCAGGTTGCCGAGCACGGCCGCGATGACGAGCGCGACGCCGCCGAGGAGCAGGGTCCAGCCGATCTGCGAGCCGATCACGTCGGAGACCGGGGTGGGGAAGCGGGTGATGGAGATGCCGAGGTCGCCGGTGAAGACGCTCTTGACGTAGGAGACGTACTGCTCCCAGAGGGGGCGGTCGTCGAGGCCGAAGAGTTTTCGCAGCTGGGCTATCTGGTCGGGCTGCATGGTGCCCTGGGCCTGCGCGAACATCCGGGAGACCGGGTCGCCCGGCATGAAGCGCGGGAGAACGAAGTTCAGGGTGATGGAGGCCCAGAAGGCGAGCAGATAGAACCCCAGGTTGCGCAGGATCAGACGCACGGGTCGTGCTCCCTGTCAGTGGGGGGTGAACGTGTGGCTCGGTGCGCGGGGCGGCCGTCCGGGGAGGAGGGCGGCCGCCGGTCCGCGGGCGGCGTCAGCCCTTGACGGGCTTCAGCGACGTGAGCACAAGGACCGTGCTGCCGTTGCGGTTGCCGAGGGTGGCGTACGGGTTCTTCTCGGTGGGCCAGCCGGTGAAGCGGGCGTCCGTGTACGCGCCCCACTCGGGGCCGGTGAACAGCGGGACGACGGGCGCGTCGTTGTCGTACAGCTCCTGCAGGCCGTTCATCTGCTCGCGCTGCGCGCTCTCGTCCGTGGCGGCGGCGAAGGCGTCGATGAGCTTGTCGGCCTTCTTGTCGCCGAAGCGGTGATAGTTCTCCGTGGCCTGCTTGCCGACCGGCTGCACCATCTTGGTCGACATCACGCCGCGGAAGTACTCGTACGGCGTGGCGCCGTTGTTGCTCCACACGATGCCGGTGTCGAAGGTGCCGGTGTTGTACGACGCCGAGACCGCCGACCAGTCGGGCGTCTTCACGGTTGCCGTGATGCCGACCTTCGCGAGGTTCTGCTTGATGATGTTGGCGACCGAGATCCAGTCGGAGGAGGCGGAGCCGACGGAGATGTCGAGCGTGAAGTCCTTGCCGTTCTTCAGCTTCCGCTTGCCGCCGCTCTCCTCGTAGCCGGCCGCGTCCAGCGCCTTGGCCGCCGCGTCGGTGTCGTACGTCGTCCAGGTGCAGGACGCGGCGAGCGAGCTGTCGCGCCACTTGTCGTACGTGTGGGCCAGGCCCGTGCAGTCGGCGGGTTCGGCGTAGCCGTTCATGGCGACCTTGGTGATCTGGTCGCGGTCGACGGCCATGCTGAGCGCCTTGCGCACGGCCGGGTCGTCGAAGGGCGCCTTGGTGGTGTTCAGCTGCCAGTTGATCATGGCGCCGGTGGCCGGGAACCAGTAGTGGTTGTGCTTCTTGTCCTTGGCGACGAAGGACTTCTCGATGTCCGGGATGAACGACTGCGTCCAGTCCACCTCGCCGTTGGTGAAGGCGATGTTGGCGCTGTCGTTGCCGGAGAAGGCAAGCATCTGGATGCCGGCGATCCGCTGCTTGTCCGGCTGCCAGTAGTCGGGGTTCTTGCGCAGCTCGTACGACTGGCTCTGGAATTTCTCGATCTTGGTGTACGGGCCGGTGCCGACGGGGTTCGGGTTGGTGAACTTCGCCGGGTCCTTCACCTTGGACCAGATGTGCTTCGGCAGGATGTAGTGGCCGCTGATCTCGTAGAAGGCGGTCGAGAACGCCTTGTTGAAGGAGAACTTCACCGTGTGGGCGTCGACCACGGTGGCCTTGTCCAGGTAGTCGAAGCCGCCCAGCACCTTCTTCTGGAGCTCGAAGGTGTAGACGACGTCGTCGGCGGTGAGCGCCTGGCCGTCCGACCACTTGACGCCGTCGCGCAGCGTGAAGGTGAGGGACTTGCCGTCCTTGGCCTGCTCCCACTTGGTGGCCAGCCACGGCGTGTCCTTGGCGTCCGCCATGCTGTGCACCGCCAGCGGCTCGTAGACCGCCTGCAGGGTCATCGGGGCGGCCTGCGGGGAGAGCGGGTTGAAGTTGCGCGTGAACGTCGCCAGATCCTCGCGCGGGATCGTGAGCAGCTGGTTGCCGGAGGTGTCACCGGCGCCGGATGCGCCCGAGCCACTGGTACAGGCGGACAGGACCAGGGCCGCGGCGGCGGTCGCGGTGACCGCTCTCAGGACGGCTCGGGGCCGCCGTGGAGGTATGCGGGAGGGTGCCATAATGGAGACTCTTTTCCTCTCTTCAACACACAGGGCGAAGACGGGACGGGATTCCTCGGCGGGCTGATTAGCGGTCAGACCGACGAGCGTTCGAGCAGCGGGCAGTCGATCGTCACCTGACGGGTGTCGAGCGGCTGCCCTGCTGCGAGAGCGGCGAGCATGTCGATGCCCTTGGTGCCCATGGCCTCGAAGGGCAGGGCGAGCGTCGTCAGTTTCGGCCGCAGGTAGGCGGCGATGAGTTCCTGGTTGTCGAACCCCACCACGGCCACGTCGTGCGGGATGCGCAGCCCACGTTCCTTGATCGCGTCGTACGCGCCCATCGCCATCCGGTCGTTTCCGCAGAACAGCGCGGTCGGCCGGTCGCCGGGCGGGCGGTCAAGGAGTTCGCAGGCGGCGGTGTAGGCGCTGTCGGCGGTGGCCCAGCCGGGGACGACGAGGGAGGGGTCGGGGGTGATCCCGGCCTCGCGCAGGGCACGCTCGTACCCCTCGCGCCTGCCGATGGCGGCCGGGATCGCCGGGTCGAGGTTGATGAACCCGATGCGGGTGTGACCGGCGTCCAGGAGCCGGCGGGTCGCCTTGTATCCGCCCGACACCTCGTCGGGCAGGATGCACGGCAGCTCCCCTTCCACGTCATAGCAGTTGACGAGCACCGTCGGCACCTCACGGGCGGCCTTGGGGAGCGTGACGGCGCGGTGCCAGGTCGTGGCGTACAGGAGCCCTTCCACGCGGTGCTCCAGCATCTGGTCGAGCGCGGCGGCCTCCTGGGCGGGGTCGCCCTCGCTCGCGGCGATCAGCAGGAACCTCCGGTCACCCCAGGCGCGGCTCTGCGCGCCCGTGATCACCTCCCCCGCGAAGGGGCCGGTCACGATCTCGGTGATCAGCCCGAACCACCCGCTGCGGTTCGCGGCCAGCGCCCGCGCTCCGGCGTTGGGCCGGTAGCCGAGCTCCTCGATCGCCTCCAGGATCCGCCGACGGGTCTCCTCGGGGATGGCGGCGCCGGGCTTGTCGTTGAGGACGAAGGAGACCGTGGTCCGCGAGACGCCCGCGTGGCGCGCCACATCGCTCATGGTCACGCGCTGTGTCCTGTTCGTGGCCACTTCCAGTCCCTTTCGGCCGACCGGAGACGAGACACCGCCTCCAGTTTCGCGCTTTAATAACGCGCGTTACTTCCGTGTGGCTGGGAAGTTACGTCCGTCTTGAGCGGCATGTCAATACCTGTGCACGGGCTGCATCAGGCCACCGTCCCGGAGCCCTTCGCACCCGCACTCTTTATGAGAGAGGAAGACAGTCACCATGGCCCGACCCCAGGCCCCCCGCAGCGTCGCCGTCACCGTCCTCGGCGAATGTGTCGCCGACGCCTTCACCGACCCGGCCCGGTCCAGCTCCGACGAACTCGCGCTGCGCGCCCTGCCCGGTGGCGGCCCCGCCAACACCGCCGTAGCCCTCGCCCGGCTCGGCACCCCCACCCGCTTCCTCGGGCGCTTCTCCACGGATGTCTTCGGCACCCTCTTCCGGGCCCGCCTCAGCGACGCCGGCGTCGACCTGACCGGCAGCGTGACCGCCCCCGAGCCCAGCACCCTCGCCGTAGCCGACCTCGACGAGTCCGGCCAGGCCACGTACACCTTCTACGCCGACAGCGCGGCCGACTGGCAGTGGACCGATGAGGAACTCGCCACCACCAGGTCGGACGGCGCGGCGTGCCTGCACACCGGTTCCCTGGCACTGATACGCCAACCCGGCGGCAGCCGCATCGAGGCCTACCTCGCCCAGGCACGCGAGGACGTCACCGTGTCCATCGACCCCAACGTCCGCCCTCTGCTCGTACCACCCGCCACCTACCGCGAACGGCTCCCCCACTGGTGCGCCCTCGCCGACATCCTCCGCCTGAGCGAGGACGACCTCGACCTGCTCCTCCCTGGTGTCAGCCCTGAAGCTGCGTGCGACACTTGGCACGCCGCCGGCGCCCGGCTCGTCGTCGTCACCTTGGGCGGACGGGGCGCCCTCGCCTCCCTCGACGGCCTCCGCGTCACCGTCGCGGCCCCGGCCGTCGACGTCGTCGACACCGTCGGCGCCGGGGACTCCTTCACCGCGGGCCTGCTCCACCGACTCGCCGCCCTCGGGCACCTCGGCGGCCGACTCGACGCACTGAGCCTCGAAGACCTGACCGACGCCTGCTCCTTCGCAGCCCGCGTCGCCGCCCTGACCTGCTCAGTCTCCGGAGCGAACCCGCCCCGGGCGGACGAGGCGGCGCTGGAGGCCGACGTGGAACAGCTCCTGCCGCACGCCTGAACGTGGCATGCCCGTTCCCGCAGACAGGACTGCGGGAACGGGCGTCGAATCCAAACGGCCGACACCCCATACGCGCTGTTGCCTTGGCGTCGACATGGTTGCGGGGCCGCAGAGCAGGGGAGCCGACTGGTGCTTGAGGTCAGGTGCGGCTCTCAGTGAGGTCTGGCAGCTCGGCCCGGATGCGGTCGGCCTCCTCGCGCAGTCCGACAACCGACGACATCCGCGATTTCCCGGGGAGCGACGACACGACAGGCCACGGCTCCCACGGAATCACCGACCCTATGCCCGACCAGCGCAAATTCCGTCCTCAAATCCGGAGGACAACAGCTTCAGAGGGCTCGACGCGAAGTGCTCACTGCGCGAAGGGAGTGAACCGGCCGACGTGGACAGGACCGACCGGCGACTTCTTCGGCCGCCTTGCCTTCTCCCCAGACAGCAGGGACCGCTCTGCGCCCCGCCGTACTCACCGCGTGAGCGAAGGTGATCCATCTGAGACGCGCTCGTCGAAGCCGCCGGCTGTCACACCGACAGCGACCAGGCACCGGACCATACTCAGCTGCCGGCGGTCCGCAAACCTGAGCAGCTGGACGAGACCCTCCTCGACCGCCGCGACGTCCTGACCACTTGGACCATGGGGCACCACACGAGAGGACCGAGTGATCGCTCAGGGCAGTTTCCTCTTGGGGCAGTTCCTGGCTCCCACCTGCCATCACCACGACCTACATTCCCGCGTGCCGCAAACCCGGAAGACCACCACATCGAACGCCTCGACCCACATGTGCCGACCGGAGCGCAGATCCGTCGACACCGCTCTGCCCGTTACCAGCGGCCTCAACATGGCCTCAATTCATGGCACTACCGCAGCACGACCCACCAGAACAGGTCTCACCAGCTACCCACCAACGCGCATACGTGCAGGTCAGGCACCTACCGGCTGAACGCAGACCGAACCGGCCCCGAACTCGCGAGCAGCGGATTCAGTCCGTTCAGGCGAAGTTGACGATCCGACAGGACAAAATGAACGTTTCCGCAGGTCAGGGACCTACACAGGTGGGGCGGGTGGGACTCGAACCCACGGCCGACGGATTATGAGTCCTTTGAGGATCTTGGCGACCCTTGCCGATCAATGCTCATCCATGGTGTTTTTGCAGGTCAGATGCCATGAGCCGTGTCGGTCCCTCTCAGCCTTTGCCTGTCTGTTCCTGTCCTTGCGTCCCGAACGCGTCCCGAACGCGTCCAGGCCGGACGTCCTCAGCGAACGCGGCGACGATCGGGCCAGCTCAGAAAAGGGTCCCGAACTCGCCCGCAGCGGATTCCCCTTCCAACGCCCAGCCCGTGATCAGTGGTTGGGCATGGGGCCGGACGGTGAGGATCTGTAGTGCGTGTCCGACCGGGCTGTTGATCTCGTGCAGGACGGTGCTGGTGAGGTCTTGCCCGGTGGGGCCGAACGTGACCGTGGCGTTTAGGCCGGTCCAGTGACCTTCGGGCTGGCAGTGGAGGTGGAGGGTCTGGTCGACGTTGGGGAACATCCAGGCGGTAAGCGGCTGTCGTACGGCTCCCGTTCGCGGCTACTGGTCCTTGGCCGCGAGGTCGGCGGCGGGCACAGCCGCTTGGGCCTGCTTCGGCTCGGCGGCCATGGCCCTCAGCGTCTCGAAGGCGGCTGCCGTCGGGCTGGCCGGTTCAGCCTGATAGACCACGAGCTGCTGATGCGGGGCCCCGTTGACCGTGAAGGCCGCGAACTTGATGTGCAGGTCTCCGACCTCGGGGTGCTTGAGGTGCTTGCCTTCCTGGGACTTGCTCTTGACCTCGTGCATCTTCCAGATTCCGGCGAATTCCTCGCTCTGGGCGGACAGTTCCGCCACGGCGTCGGCGATGCGGGCCGATTCTGGATCGTGGCCGTATGCGGCCCTGAGTTCGGCGACACAGGAGTGCGCGGCTCGCTCCCATTCCTGGTAGAACTCGCGCCCTGCCGGGTCGACGAACACCATGCGAGCGAGGTTGTCGAACTGGTCGAACCCGCTGTGGAGGGCCGTGGCAAGGGAGTTGGCTGCCATGATGTCGAGGGCCGGGCCGACGACGAAGGCCGGGGTGTGCTCCCATCCGTTCATCAGCTCCAACAACTGTTGGCTGATGTCCGCCTGGCCCCAGTCGCGCGGGCGCTGCGAGGCGGTGAGGCAGAGGCGGTTGAGATGTTCGGCGGCTTCCGCATCGAGTTTCAGTGCTTGGGCCACGGCGTCGAGCACCTGCGGGGAGGGGCTGTTCTCGCGTCCCTGTTCCAGCCTGATGTAGTAGTCGGAGCTGACTCCGGCGAGCATCGCGACTTCTTCTCTGCGCAGTCCCGGTACCCGGCGTCGCCCGTATTCGGGCAGACCGACGTCCTGTGGCTTGAGGGCTTCGCGGCGGGCTCTGAGGAAATCACCCAAAGGTGTCCCATTGCTCATGCGGCAAGACTAGATGATTTCCAGCCGACGGGACCTGCCGGTCACGCACTATGACACTAGGTTGCGGATCTTGAACGCGTAGTACCTTCATGACCTGATTGGCGGGATTTTCCCGGCCTCGCGTCGTTTTTGCGGAGGCGCCGGGCTGTCGGGAAGCTTTTCGCCGTCCGTCACATCCGTGCGTCACCCGTGGGCGCACAATCCTGGGTGTAACGCACCCACCATCGGCAGACCATTTACGGGCGTTTTCCGCCTAGCCTCGGGAGCATGGACAACGTCACGCGCTCCGACTCGGTTGAAGGGCTGGGTCAGTTCCTCCGCGCCCGCCGGGAACGCCTCAGCCCCGCGGACGCGGGACTGCCCAGCGCCGGTCGCCGCAGGGTGCCCGGTTTGCGGCGGGACGAGGTCGCGGCGCTGACGGGTGTCAGCTTGAGCTACTACAGTCGGCTTGAGCAGGGCCGTGAACTCAGCCCCTCGATCCGGGTACTGGAGGCCATCGCCCGCGTGCTGCGACTCGGGGAGGAAGACCAGCGGGAGCTCTTCCGGCTGGCCCGGCCGGCGGCTCGCCGCCGCACGAAGTCCCCCGCCCGGGTCGAGCGTGTCCGGCCGCATCTGCGGCAACTGATCGAGAGCTGGACCAAGACCCCGGCGTTCATCATCGGCCACGCCCAGGACCTGCTGGCCACCAACGCACTGACCGACGATCTCTACCGTGACTTCGCGCAGCACGACAACGTGCTGCGCATGCTCTTCCTGGACCCCGCGGCGAAAACCTTCTACAGGAACGCCGAGCGGGCCAAGCATCGCGCGGTCTCCGACCTTCAGCAGACCGCCGCGAACACCCCCGAGGACGCCCGCATCCTGGAGCTCGTCGGCGAACTGTCCGTGCGCAGCGGCGAGTTCCGCTCCCTGTGGGCGCACGAGTACACCCGGGTCCCGCCCTACGAGGTCAAGCACATATACCACTCAGTCGTGGGAGACCTGGAGTTGCGGCACGAGGCCCTCACCATCCGCAGCGCCCCGGGACAGCAGCTCGTCATCCTGCAGGCGGAGCCGGGCTCCTCGTCCGCGGACGGTCTGGCCCTGCTGGGCTCCCTCAGCGCACCTGAAGTGCCCCGTCAGCAGAATCCTGGGGACGGCGCCTGATCCAGGAGAGATAACCCGGGCCGCTACCGCGCATTCCTCTCGGCAGCGCCCGGAATTCTGTCGAACAGGCCACCGCATTCGCCTCGCCGAATGTCGGCGGACCGGAAAACAGCTACCGTGTGTTTTCCCGGCCGCGTTCCCAGCCGACCCCACCTCCGGGATCCCCAGCCCGCAGCGTGCACCGTCGGCGGACTCCGGCAAGGCCGCCAAGGGTGCGCGGTTGACCGCCGAACGGCCCGCATCCTGTTGCCTCTGCCGGCTTCGTCCCACCGGAACTCACCGCTCACCCTGCGGTACTTCGCCGGACGTACGTCTCGTCTTCCTAGGTGTAGGACTCCCAGGAAGAGCACAGCCTTCATAGCACCGTAGCCCACGGCCAGACTCGAATTCGTCAACAGGAAATCCCCCACAAGGGGATACGACGAAAGAGGTTTTCCCATGGCTACGTGGTTTGTCACCGGTGCTTCCCGCGGAATCGGTGCTGAAATCGCCCGCGCCGCCCTGGCAGGCGGTAACAATGTCGTGGTCGCCGTACGGAACCCGGAGCGGGTGCCGGAGGATCTGAAGAACTCCGACCGGGTCTTCGCCGTCGCCCTGGACGTCACGGACAACGACAGCATCCCGCAGGCGGTCGCGGCCGCCGTGGACCGGTTCGGCGGCATCGACGTCCTAGTGAACAACGCAGGCCGCGGCCTGCTCGGCGCGCTGGAGGAGATCACCGACGCGGAGGCCCGGTCGCTGTTCGACCTCAACGTCTTCGGCCTGATCAACGTCACCCGCGCCGTGCTGCCCGTCATGCGCAAGCAGGGCTCGGGCAGGCTGGTGCACATCGGTTCCCGATCGGGTTTCGAGGGCGAGCCCGGCGTCAGCCTGTACTGCGCGTCGAAGTTCGCCGTCGCCGGCATCAGCGAGGCACTCTCCGTCGAGATGGCGCCGTTCGGGATTCAGTCGATGGTCGTCGAGCCGGGCGTCTTCCGCACCGACTTCCTCGACGCCAGCTCCCTGTCGGTCGCCGCGGACCGCATCGCCGACTACGACGACACCCCCGCGCACGTGACGCTGGACTGGATCGACAAGGCCAACCACGCGCAGCTCGGCGACCCCGTCAAGGGCGCCGCCCTTATCGTCGAGGTCGCTTCCGCCGAGAAGCTGCCCACTCACCTCTACCTCGGGCGCGACACCCTGGAGCGGCTCGACGTCAAGTACCAGCAGGTGCAGGACGACCTCGCCCCGTGGCGGGAGAAGTCCGCCGCCACCGCGCACGACGACGCCGTCTGACGCACCGCAGGGCGCCATCGCGCTCGGGCGCCCGCAGCCCCTCAACAGCCCGGCCGGGAAGGAGAACCCGGCCCGGCCGGGCACCGCACCACTGATCCGCCTCTCCCCACCCGCCGATCAAAGAGATTGAGGTTTTGTGATGTCTGCTGCTCTGCTCACCGGCACTCCCCTGGCCGGCCGTGTCGCTGTCGTCTCCGGCGCCTCCAGCGGCATGGGCGCCGTCACCGCCGAGCGCCTCGCCGAACTCGGCGCCACCGTGGTCGTACTAGCTCGGCGCAAGGAGCGCCTCGACAGCCTGGCCAAGAACATCGAGGCCGCCGGCGGCACCGCTCTCGCCCTGGCCGTCGACGTCACCGACCGCGCCGCCGTCCAGGCAGCCGCCGACCAGGTCGCCGCGCGCTTCGGCAAGGCCGATCTCGTGTTCAACAACGCCGGCGTCCAGCTCATCTCCGGCATCGAGGAGCTCAAGGTCGACGACTGGCAGCGCCAGATCGACCTCAACATCAGCGGCCTGATGAACGTCATCGCCGCGTTCCTCCCGCACCTGACGGACTCCGCCGCCCAGGGCAGGCCCGCCGACCTGATCAACACCTCGTCCATCGCGGCAACCCGTATCCTGGCGAAGTTCTCGATCTACTCGGGCACCAAGGCGTACATCAGCCACCTCACCCGGCTGCTCCGCGTAGAACTCGGTCCCAAGATGGTCCGCGTGGCCACCATCGAGCCCGGCATGGTGGTCACCGAACTTCCCGACCACGTCACCGACCCCGACGCCTCCAAGTTGATGGCCGACCTCATCCACGACATCGACTGTCTGCAGTCCGCCGACATCGCCGAAACCGTTGCCTTCATGGCCGCTGTTCCGCGCCACGTCAACCTCACCGAGATCACCATCATGCCGACCGCCCAGGCCATCTGAAGTCCGTCCCGTCATGGCGGGGGAGGAACAGCCGAACGCTGTTCCTCCCCCGCCATGACGCGTCGGCGGACGCGGTTGCCGGAATTCCTCTGAGGCTCAGCAGTCCGGCGGAGGTGGTGCCGCCTTGAGGAAGTCTCCAGTCGAGAACGGGTACGTTGTAGGCCTCGCCGGAGGTCGGTTCCGTCTGGGCGACGGGACACCACTCACCGACCCTCGGGGCTGCGGGGCGGCAGGTAGAAGAGTTCGACACCGACCGCGGCCAGCTCCTCGCGGCGGCCTTTGAACGCTCTGGCCACGTGTGCCGAGGCGTTGTCCAGGACGACGGTGCAGGGAACGGGCGCGCTTCCAGCCCGCGGGCGGTTCCTCCAGTCTCGCAGCCCCGCCGGGCAGACCAGCCAGCTTCGTGCACACGAACTCGAACTCCAGCAGCGTGGCCGCGTCGACCTTGCCGGCGCGAAGCCGCTCTCGTCGAGGAAGTACAAGTCGCTTACGCCGGTATCCGCCGCCAGCCGTAAGGCCGTAAGTCCTCCGGCTGTGCCCGTGCGGCCTGCTGGAGGACGGGGTCGGCCTTGTGCCGCAGGGTGTCACGCGTTCGTTTCCACCCGAACCCGTCCCGGTGAAGCAACTCGGTCAGCCAAGCCGCGCCGACCCTCACCCCGCGTTCGGCCCGCAGCCAGTCGCACAGTGCCGCGGCTGTCCAGGTACGGCCTGACACGCGGACTCATCAGCAACGCGGCCAGGGCCTCTCGGTCCTCGCGGGTGATCGGGCGGGCGGCCTGGGCGCGGGGCATCGGCCAGGGCTTCGAATCCACCGTCCTCGAAGCGGTGGACCGCACCTCGCGCGGTGACGTTGTTTCATTCGAGCAGATCAGCAACCTGGGGCACGGTCATACCTCGCGCAATCAGCCGGCTGCACTCCAGACGCAGCCGGGCATGCGGCGCTGAATCACGCGCCCGCAGACGCTCACGCACCTCACGTTCCTGATCAAGCGTCAACTTCACGCGCAGGATCTTCGGCATGGCAGCCCCTCCCTGCCCACCTCGTACCCGAACTGCAGCCGACATCACCGACAGACCGCTCAGTCGCTCCCGTACGCGCGCAGGAAGGCGTCCACGGCCGCATCCGCGATGACGCGGAGCTCGGCGGCGGGGACGCGACGGGTGCCCAGCCGGGAGCGGGACTCCAAAGGGCCGGTGAGCAGGGCGAAGAAGTGTTCGGCGGCCTGCTCCGGGTCGCATGGGCGCAGGCGGCCGGCGAGCGAGAGGCGGGCCAGCCGATCGGCGAGCGCCGCGCGGGGACGGTGCGCGGTGCGCTCCTGCACGGTCTCGATCAGGTCGGGGAATCGCGCCACCTGTGCGTAGGTCAACCAGCGCAGCGCGCGGGCGCGTTCACCGCAGCAGATCCTCAGCAGCCGCTGGGCCAGGTCCGCAAGCGCCACACGCAGGTCATCGTCGGGGGCTCGCTCGCGCAGCCGCTCGACGACCGCGAGGTTCTCCGCCATCAGCGTGTCGGCCGCTGCCTCGATGGTGTGGCGGAAGAGGGTCTCCTTGTCGTTCAGGTGGCTGTAGACGGTCGGTTTGGCGACGCGCGCCTCCTCCGCGATCTCCTGGACGCATGCCTGTGCGTATCCGCGCCGCGCGAAGACGGCGAACGCGGCGTCCAGGATCGCCTGTCGCTTGTCGACCCGCCCGCGCGAGACGCCACTGCCCCCGCTTGACGCTGTTGAACCCATGGGTTCATTCTAAGTGCAATACCCATAAGGAAGATTTACTGAACTAGCTGGTTCAATCAAGGGACGGGAAACCATGATCGTTCACACGCTGCGCTTCGCCTTCAAGGACGGGACGACCGAGGAGCAGAAGGCCCAGGTGCTCGCGCTGATGCGGCGAACGGCGTCCGTCGAGTCGGTCTCGTTCGCAACCGTCGGGCAGAGCCTGGGCGATCCCGCCGATGGCCTCACCCACGCCTACTGCGTGGGCATTGAGGACCTGGCGGCCCTCGAGCGGTACATGCACGACCCGGTTCATCTGGCGGGAGACCCCGAGATCATCCCGCACCTGGCCAAGATCTCCATCGGCCCCGACCTTTCCGACGACATGGCCCCAGAGCTGGCCGGCGAGATCATGGCGCTGCACGAGAAGAAGGCCGCCGTGCACCCGAAGTGGGCCGCCCAGCTCGAACCGCTCCTTGAGGTACAGGTCGCCTCAGGGCCGTCAGATCGTTCATGACCGGACCCGCCGCCGTCCTCGCGGATCCGACCGCAATGGGCCGCCGACCGCGTGAGAAGGCCGACAGCCCGTTGCGTGCACCCGATCGGGGGTGCGGCAAGGCCGCCACCATCTGCCTGACCGCACTCCACCTCGTCCAGCACGGGACTTCCCCAGGGCCGCTTAGTCGGTGTGCCGTCTGCGGAGCGCGGGCAGGGCCAGCAGGACGCCCAGCGCGAGCGTGGCGGCGATGACGCGCAGGATGTCGGCGAAGCCCAGGCCGGTCAGCGCGCCGGTGAGCTGCGGGCCCAGGCTGGCGCCGATGAACATGCTGCCTCCGTAGAGGGCGACGGCCGCTCCGCGTGCGTGCGCGGCGCCCGCGTTGATGGTCTCGACGACGGCGGGCGCAGCTGCCGCTACGGCCGCTACGAACAGCAGCAGGGCGATGGCCAGCGGCACGATGTGGCCGCCGAGGAAGGAGCCGGCCGTGACGGCGAGGGCGGCCAGCGCGAAGGCGAGGACCGCGCGCAGGGGTGCGGCCAGGCGCTGGAGCAGAGGGGCGAGCACGGGGACGGCGACCAGGGCGGGCAGCGCGCTGGCTCGCAGGGCGAGGATCGCGGAGGAGTTCCCGGCGATGCCGGGCGGTCCGGCGATGGCGACCGCCGTATAGACGGCGACGAAGGCGGCCATCAGGGCCACGGTCGAGAGGTAGAGGGCGACCAGGCGCGGCCGGCCGAGCAACCGTGGCATCGCTGCGAACGGCTGGTGCAGCCCGCCGCCGGTGGTGTGGCGGAGGGCGGGCCGCAGGACGCGGCGCACGGGGATCAGGCTCAGGGCCATGAGGGCGGCGCCGATCCAGAAGACCGCGCGCCAGCCGAGTCCGGCCGCGACGGCCTGGGCGCCGATCTGCAGGAGCACGGCGGCGGCGAACATGCCGCTGGTGACGCAAGTCAGGGCCGTGGCGCGGCGCTGGGGCGCGATGTGGTGCACGACGTAGGAGATGGCGGAGGGCGCGAAAGTCGCGGTGGTCAGTCCCTGCACGATCCGCAGGGCGACGGCCCAGGTGAGGTCGGGAGCGGCGCCGACCGCCAGGGTGGCTGCGGTGGCGGCCACGAGCCCGGCGGTGATCACGGCGCGCGAACCGTAGCGGTCCGACAGGGGACCGGCGAGGAGGAATCCGGCGGCGTAGGCGAAGCCGAACGCCGTCGCCGTCCAGGTGGCCTGTCCTGATGTGGTGCCGAGTGCGGTGGCCATGGGGTGCAGCAGGGCCAGGACGGTGTACATCTGCCCGACCATCAGGACGCCGAGTGCGGTCAGCAGGGTGATGGTCGGGGCGGCGGGTGCCCAGGCGGGCGGCTGGTCCGGGGTGCTGAGCGCGGCTGTCGTGTGCCGGAGGGAAGTGGTGGGAGTGAGGTGGGACATGGGAGCTCCAGAAGGGGCGGCCGGTCGCCGCCCCGCGTGTCCGCGCGCGGCACGACCGGCCGATGGCACTGGCGGGATGCTGTGGGTGGGTGCCCCCGGCCGCAGGAGGAGAAGCGGCCGGGGGCGATGGAGGGGACTGCCCAGGCGGTGGGGGTGCCCAGGCGGCCGGGTTGATCAGGCAGCTGAGGCGCTCAGACAGCCGGGGTGTTCAGCACGTACTCGCGTGAGGTATGCACCTCGCCGCGCAGGGCGGCCAGGTCGACGTCGAGGACGTGTCCGTCCCACTTTCGGGGCTCGCCGTTGATGAGGACGGCGCTGATGTTGCGGGCGTCGGAGCCCAGCACGATCGTGCCGATCGGGTCGTTGAGCGGCATGTTGTTGAGGTCCTCGGCCTGGATGACCAGCAGGTCGGCCTTCTTGCCCGGCGTGAGTGAGCCGGTGACACCGGCCAGACCGTTGGTACGGGCACCTTGGAGGGTCGCGAAGTCGAGGACGTCATGGGTGGTGATGCGGGAGGGTTGCTGGTCGGTGCCGTAGACGGCGTTGACCGCGCGCATCCGCTGGATGGCGTGCAGGGCCCGCATCTGCGTGAACATGTCGCTGGCCAGGGCGACTTCGACGTCGATGCTCAGTCCGGGGCGGATGCCGACGGAGAGCGCCTCGTCGACGGCGGGGATCGCCGTCTCGAGGCCGATCTGCGCGTCGGAGGTCGGGGCGAGGGCCACGGTGGTGCCGGTCTCCCCCATCGCCTTCCATGCCTCGGAGGTCAGTCCGGTGGAGTGGATGAGGGTGACGTCGGGGCTGAGTATGCCGTCCTTGGCCCAACGCAGGACCGCCTCGGAGGAGGAGGTGCCGAAGACGGCGTCCACGCTCACCCCGATGCCCAACTCTTTCGCGACGCGGGCGAGTTCGGGGCCGTAGGCGAGGGCCGGTCCGGCGATCTCGTCGGTGGCCAGGGTGGCCAGGCGCAGGGTGAGCAACTGGTCGTCGCTGCTGAAGTACTGGCCCTTGATGCGGGCCAGGTCGCCCGGCCACTGCCGGTCCCACTCGCCGAAGTGGGGGCCCATGGAGGCGTGCACGCCGCGGATGCCGGTGTCGACGAGGGCCTGGACTGCGGCGTCGGAGTGCTCGCGGGTGCGGGAGTTGTGGGAGAAGTCGAGCATGGTCGTGATGCCGCTGTCGATCGCGGTCAGGGCGGCCAGCCGGGTGCCGATGTACATGTCCTCGGGCCGGTAGACCGTGGCGTAGCCGGCCAGGGTGGCCATGACGTAACCGCCGAGGTCATCGACGTCCGGCATGATCCGGCGCAACTGGGCCTCCCAGGCGTGCCGGTGGGTGTCGACGAAGCCGGGGGTGAGGATCGTGCCGGTGGCGTCGACGACCACGGCATCTGCCGCGTCGAGGTCGCGGCCGACGGCGGTGATCGTGTCGCCCTCGACGAGGAGGTCGCCGCCGTCGATGACACCGAGGTCGGGGTCCATGGTGACGACGGTCGCGCCGGTCAACAGGATGCGCCGCCGGTCGGCGGGACGACGCCGGAGCTCTTCGAGGACGGCGGCGCTGGTGGTGTCGTTGACGTTCATGAGAGGTCTTCTTTCCGTATGGAGGTGAGGGCCGGGAGGACGGGCCATGCGCCGGAGATGGCCGGCAGGGTGGGTCGTACGCCGGAGAGGGCTGGGAGGGTGGTCGCCGGGGGCCGGGCTGCTCGAACACCAGCCTCGGCCGCGCCCGCGGCGGCAACCAGGCCGCGGTTTCCCCAGGTGTCGCGCACCCAGGATCGGGACCCGTGAGTGCGCCGACCGGGGAAGGTCAGCCGAGCTTCATGACGTAGCCCGCGTGGTGCAGCTCGTCGCCCTGGAACTCCCCGTAGGCCCAGAAGCCGAGGTCGTCCAGGTAGTCGATGCGGTCGCCGTCGATCCAGTACCGGCCCTGGTAGGCGTGCGGGCGCCCGCCCCGGGTCTCGTCGTAGCGGCCGTCGGCGGTGAGCTCCTGGTGCAGGAAGTCGTGTCTGTCGATCCAGACGCCGACGCGCGGGCTGCCGGTCAGGTCCTGAGCGGCCGGGATGCCCGCCTCGGGGGCAGTGGCCCGGCCGGGGACGTCGGCGCCGGACCACAGGACCGGCCGGCCGGCCGCGACGACTGCGCGGACCTGCTCCGGTCGGGTCATGAGGGTGGCCACGGCGCTCGGCACGTCGGCGGCGAGTTCGTCGGGCACCACCAGGAAGTCGGGGGTGTTGCCCGGGGTCAACGTCGCGACGTACTCCGAGCGGTGGCCACGCCCACCGGCCAGCGCCACGGTGTCCACGACGGCGGGGGCGATGGTCAACCCGGTGCAGTCGACGACGATGGCGTTGTCGTCCCCCGCCGCGGTGATGATGCCGGGGCCGACCCCCACGACCAGGGAGCCGACGAACAGGAGGTCGGCCCCGGTCATGGTCCCGATCAGCGGGTCCATCGTCAGAATGCGGGCGTTGGTGAACAGGACGGGACGCCCCTCGTCGTTCGAGAGAATCTCGTCGAGGACCTCAGGGTTCCAGCGCACGGTGCCGGTGTCGGTGATGCTCATTGCATGCTCCTCAGTGGAGTCGCCTCATCGGTGACCCACTGCGCGAAATCAGCGCCAGTGCAGGTCCGAGGCGAGTGTTCGGCAGCTACGGCGGCTGCCTGACCACCAGGTTCGCCGTGCAGTGGAGCCGCAACCAGGCCGCCGTATCCCTAGGTGTCGGGCACCCACGATCCGCCCCGCCGCGTACGGCGCAGGAGCATGGGGCGGTCTCGCACGACCCGCGCCGCCGTCGCACCGAACGAAGGGCGTCGTCGCTCGCGAGGCTGGGTGCGCGGCGCCCAGGAACCTCTCACCTGGGGAGACGGCGGCCTGGTTGTCACCGGCCGCCCGGGCGATCGTAGAGCCATGACCAGCAACGACACGCCCCGCGACTCCCACCCGTACGTCGGCATGTGGGTGACCGCGGACGGCTTCATCCGCCAGGAACTGCTGCCGAACGGCCGCTACGACGAAGCCCGCGGCAACCGCCGCAGCGCCTACACCGGCAGCTACACCGTCACCGGCAACCACCTCGACTACGTCGACGACACCGGCTTCACCGCCACCGGCGACATCCGCGACGGCGTCCTGTTCCACGAGCACCTGGTGCTTTACCGCGAGGGCGACGAGCACACCCGGCAGTGAGCCTGACCATGGCCAAGGTCCACCTGCCGGTGACCGCCTCCGCCCTGTAGGACCGTTTTCAGTACGGGCCGTTTGCCCTCGCACCGGCCGACCTCACGGCACCCTCCATGGCCAGGGGACCCAAACTGCGCCGCACGATGCCGACCTCTACCCATCTCTGGGAGGCGTCGACGCACTGGACGGAGCGACCCCTTCCGTTTCCCCGCGTCCTGCCAGCGTCCCGAATTAGGCTTCCCAACCACTCACAGAGGCCACCTGCGGCGACTTCCCGGGCCACGATCCGAGACATCTGTGCAGGTCAGAGCAGTTCGTACGTTCCTTGGCGGCAACACTGCCGAACTCGCGAGCAGCGGATTCAGTACCAATGCTCTTTATGGGAAGTGCAGCGGGGATGAGCGAGCAGGAGACGTGTCGGGCCTTCGTCATGCCAGCGTTGTCGGCTGCGGGCTGGGGCAAAGAGCAGGTCCGAGGGCAGTACCCGATCAACGACGGCAAGATGATCGCGTCTGCGCGTAGGCATCGCCAGGGGCCCGCGCTGGTGGCGGACTATGTGCTGGAGTACCGCGACGACGCGCCCATCGCTGTCGTCGAGGCCAAGCGAACCAGCGTCGACGTAGCCGCAGGTATCGAGCAGGCTAAGCGATACGCGAAGGTCGCCAAGGGTGAGATGAAGTGGGGCTGACCATGGCCGAGTTCGCCGAATCCACGGCGCCCGCGGATGTCGTACGCCGCCAGTACCTGGCCTCCGCCGCCGGTGACCTCGAAGCCCTCCGCGCCACTCTTGCCCCCGACGTGGAGTGGACGGAGATGGCCGGCTTCCCCCTCGTCGGCACCTACCGCACCCCTGACGGGGTCACGTCCAACGTAATGGAGAAGCTCGGCCAGGACTGGGACGACTGGACTGCCCACGACGACACCTACGTCGTCGACGGCGAGAACGTCGTCGTCCTGGCCCGCTACACCGCCGTCAACAAGTCCACCGCCAAGTCGATCGACGTCCGCGTCGCGCACCACTTCGTCGTACGCGGCGGACTCATCGTGCGCTTCGAACAGTTCGTCGACACCGCACTCGTGCGCGACGCCATGACCCACTG
The DNA here is from genome assembly GCF_024612035.1 of Streptomyces sp. DSM 40750. Lineage (GTDB taxonomy): Bacteria > Actinomycetota > Actinomycetes > Streptomycetales > Streptomycetaceae > Streptomyces. The sequence goes on along the minus strand of NZ_CP102513.1, from coordinate 9,920,000 downwards.
AGCAAACGGGAGTTCTTCCAGTAAGCCCGGCCCTTGCTGCTCAGTCGGCCGCCCGGCGCCGGGACAGCCGTGTCTCCTCGATGTCGAGCCCCGGCTCGCCGCGTTCCGCGTCGAGAAGGATCAGCTTGTCGTGGTCGGAGGTACCCGGCTCGGCGAAGAACACGACGAACCGCTGCTTGTGGCTGTGCTCCAGCGGCATCGACTCGTAGCCGAGGTGGAGGTCGCCGACGTCGGGGTGGTGGAAGGTCTTGGGGTCCGGGGCGTGCGGTTTGACGTCGAAGCGGTTCCACAGGTCGGCGAAGTCCGGGCTCTTCGCCAGGAGTTCGCCGACCAGGTCGGCCAGGTCCGGGGCGTCCGGTTCGATGCCGGCCAGGGCGCGCAGACGGCCGACGCAGGCGCGGGCCTGCTCGTCCCAGTCGTCGAGTACGTCGCGGGCGAGGGGGTGGAGGAAGGCGTAGCGGGCGAAGTTCCGCCGCGGCGGCGGCCAGTCGGCCAGGCCTGCGAAGAGCCGGAGCGCGCCGGGGTTGAAGGCCAACAGGTCCAGGGTGCGGCTGACGACGTAGGCCGCGTTCGGGCGCACGGACTCCAGGAGCACCATCAGCTGCGGTCTCAGGGTGTGGCCGGGTTCGGGCGGCGGCGCTTCGGGGGCGTAGGCGGCACGGGAAGCGAGCTCGCGCAGGTGCCGGTGCTCGGACGCGTCGAGGAGCAGGGCGCGGGCAAGGGCGTCGACGACCGTGGGACCGGGGTGGGTCTCCTTGCCGCGTTCCAGACGTACGTAGTAGTCGATGCTGATCCCGGCAAGCGTGGCCAGCTCCTCCCGGCGCAGGCCCGGCGTGCGGCGCGGGCCGGGGGCTGTGGTCAGCCCGGCCTGTTCGGGAGTGACCTGCGCGCGGCGGGCGCGCAGATAGGCGCCGAGGTCGCTCGTGGCACCCGTCGTGTGGCCCTTCGCCTTCTCCGCTGCGCGCTCCATGCGTCTATTTTGCCCGTCTTTTCGGGGGTACGTATCGGCGGGTGTGCGGCCCGGCTTGGCCTGCCGACCCAGGTTCTGGATCAGGGCCATGCGTGAGGCTGGGGCACGTCGTTCGTCGCCGGCCGTCTGCCGGGCCCGGGGTCGGTCAGGTCCAGCAGAAGCAGGGCGTCGTGGTCGGGGGTGCCGGGTTCGGCGGCGTAGGCGACGAGGCGCTGGCCCGCTGTGCCGTCGAGTTCCATGGACTGGGCGGCCAGGGTGACCATGCCGACCTGTGGGTGGCGGAACGTCTTGTGGGTGGCCTTGCGGCCGGTGACGTCGTACCGCTCCCACAGCCTGGCGAAGTCAGGGCTCTTGAGCACGAGTTCGCCAACGAGCGTGGTCAGGTCGGGGGCGTCGGGGGCGGTGCCCGCCAGGGCGCGCAGCCGGGCGATGCAGGCGCGTATCTGGACGTCCCAGTCGGGCAACAGCTCGCGGGCCGCGGGGTGCAGGAAGAAGTAACGGGCGAGGTTGCGCCGAGTTGCGGGCCAGTCGTCCAGGCCCGCGTACAGGGCGAGGCCGCCGGGGTTGGAGGCGAGCAGGTCCATGCTGCGGCTGACGACGTACGCCGGGTTCGGGCGCATCGTCTCCAGCAGCAGCTTCAGGTGCGGGCGTACGGACCGACCGGGCGGCGGAGGGGGCTCGGGGGCGTGGCGAGAGGCACGGGCGGCCAGTTCGCGCAGGTGTTGGTGCTCGGCGTCGTCCAGCCGCAGGGCGCGGGCGAGGGCGTCGACGACGGAGGGGCCGGGCCGGGTCTCCTTGCCGCGTTCCAGGCGGACGTAGTAGTCGATGCTGATCCCGGTGAGGGTGGCCAGTTCCTCGCGGCGCAGGCCGGGGGTGCGGCGCAGGCCGGCGCCGACCTTGAGGCCGACCTGTTCGGGTGCGGTCTGTGTGCGGCGGGCACGCAGGAACCGGCCCAGCTCGGCGCCGCCGCTGCTCTGCTCGGATGCCATGCCCTTCAGTGTCACACCGCTCTGACCTGCGCGGCAGAGATGTGAGGGGCCCTGTCACTCCCCCGCTCGCCACCCCCTGGCACAGCTCGGCCTGCCACCGGCGGAGAAAGCGCGCGAAGGTGAATCGTGGCGGGCTTCGCACCATCCCCGTACGGGCCTCCCGCCCGGGTTCGAGCGTCGGCCGTCATCCGGCCCGTGCTCCACACCCTCGTCCCGCTAGAAAGGCACCCTCATGCAGAACGTCACCCTGAACAACGGCGTCGAGATGCCGCTCCTCGGCTTCGGCGTCTTCCAGATCCCGGCGGACCAGACCGAACAGGCAGTCACCGAGGCCCTCGCGGCCGGCTACCGGCTGCTCGACACCGCCGCCTCCTACGAGAACGAGGAGGCCGTCGGCCGCGCCATCAAGAACAGCGGCATCGCGCGCGAGGAGCTCTTCGTCACCACCAAGCTGTGGGTCCAGGACGCGCCCGGCGAGCAGAACACCGAGCGGGCCTTCGAGATGTCGCTGGCCAAGCTCGGCCTGGACCACGTCGACCTGTACCTGATGCACCAGCCCTACGGGGACGTGTACGGCCAGTGGCGTGCCATGGAGGCGCTGAACCGGGAGGGCCGGGCCAAGGCGATCGGCGTCGCCAACTTCTACCCGGACCGGCTCGTCGACCTGATCATCAACAACGAGATCACCCCTGCGGTCAACCAGATCGAGACCCACCCGTTCTTCCAGCGCGCCGCCGACGAGGAGCTGATGCGGGAGCACGGGGTCCAGATCCAGTCCTGGGGCGGGTTCGCCGAGGGCAAGAACGACCTGTTCACCAATCCGCTGCTGAGCCAGATCGGCGAGAAGCACGGCAAGTCCGTGGCCCAGGTGGTGCTGCGCTGGCTGGTCCAGCGGGGCGTCGTCGCGATCCCCAAGTCGGTGCGGCCTGAGCGCATGGCGGAGAACCTCGACGTCTTCGGCTTCGAGCTCACCGACGAGCAGATGGCGGCTATCGCCACCCTGGACACCGGGTCGTCGCTGTTCTTCGACCACCGCGACCCGGCGATGGTCCAGTGGCTCAGCGCGCGACGCGTGGACGGCTGAGTCAGAACACAGACGTGCTCGGTCGGTGTGCGGCTCTGCCCCTCATGGCATCCCCTCGCACAGCCCCCCTCGCCCGGCGCGCCGGACGAGCAAGCTGACCGCCCCGTCCTTTACCAGCAGAGGCTTTCCATGACTGAGCGACAAGGTCCAGCCGGGACCAGCCGACGTCCTCCCTGTCGGTGCCACCGGCGTGGCGGCCACTCAGCGGCATCGACTGCGTCCCCGCAGCCAGAGCGAGCCCCAGCGATGAGCCATACCCTACCCACCGCGCCACGGCGCCGCACAGTGCTCCGCGGCCTGCTCACAGGAGGAGCGGTCATGACGGCCGGTGCCGCGATCGGCGCTTGTTCCGCCTCCCCCGCCTCACCCCGGCCGGACGAAACCGAGTCCGCCGAGCGGCCCGGCACACCCGCCCCGGGTGCCCGCACCGTCCTGCTTGCCTACTTCTCCCGGCCGGGCGAGAACTACCACAACGGCGGACGCCGGAACATCGAGGTCGGCAACACCGAGGTCCTGGCCCGCATGATCGCCGACGGGATCGACTGCGACGTCCACAGCATCCAGGCCGCGGACCCCTATCCGGCCGGCTACGACGCGACCGTCCGGCGTAACGTCCGCGAGCAGGACACCGAGGCACGTCCGGCCGTCGCCAACCCACTGGCCTCCATCGACCGTTACGACACGATCCTGCTCGGCAGCCCCATCTGGAACGTCCGCGCTCCAATGATCATGACGACTTTCACCGAAGCCCTCGACTTCCGCGGCAGAACCGTCGTCCCGTTCACCACCCACGCCATGAGCGGCCTGGGCACCACCGCACGCGACTACGCCGCCTCCTGCCCCGGCGCGACAATCGCCGAGGGCCTCGCGGTACGCGGCGAGGAAGTCCGGGACGCCGCTGCCGCCGTCGACACCTGGCTGAGGCGCATCGGACTGCCCGCCTCGTGACCGGGCACAGGGCCTTTGACTCTCGTGGTCTGCGCTCCTCGGGCGGGACAGGCCGAGGAAGCCGAGGAATGGGTGACCGGCCCGGCAGTCGGCTCCCCGCCGGTCACCGCTGCTGTCGGGTCGGACGGAACAGGATCTCGTTGACGTCGGCTTCCTGGGGCTGGCTCATGGCGAACTCCACGCAGCGGGCGAAGCTGTCCGCGGGGATGGCGTAGTCCTGGTAGAGGCCTGCGACCGCGTCCGCGACGCCTTCGGCCTTGACCGAGGCGGGCAGTTCGGTGTCCACCGCGACGGGAGAGATGACCGTGGTGCGGATGTCGTACGGCTTGAAGATGGCTCCGCCGGGGCCGATGACGTGTCCAGCCACCAAGGAGACGTTGATGAAGTGACCGGACCGCTGCTCCTTGAAGTGCGGCAGGGCTGCCGCGATGCCCCACAGGACGCCCTTGATGTCGACGTCGATGGCCTGCTTCCACCCATCGAGTCGCTCCATCTGGCGCCGAGCACGACCTTGGCGGCCGGGCGGTCAGGCGAGCCGGACAGCTTCAAGGTCCTGCCGTACGGAGGCGGGTTCGGCGTCGAGCGGCATGTTGGCGCTGTCCAGGGCGGCGTCCAGGGAGCCGGGCGCATCGGCCGTGAGGCCGGCGAACAGCGGGTCGAGGTCGGAGGGGGCAGGCCCGTGCTCGGCGACGAGTTCAAGGGTCTTGTGGTCGGCCTCCGGCGAGGTGAGCGCGGAGACGAGGATCTGGGCGATCTGCCGACGGGAAATGACGCCGTCGCTGGGGCTACCGGCGTGCCGGGGGTCGCCCTGCAACATCGTCAGGGCGAGCTGGCCGGGAGCGTTGTAGTCGAACCAGCCAGGGCGGACGATCGTGTACGGGCGCCCGCTTACGCGAACCAGGCGTTCGCCGCGGCGCTTCCACGCGTGGGCGTCGGTGATCATGTCGTCGCGGACCGTGCCGTCGGCGTTCCTGGGGCGGCCTGTGACGCCGATCGCGGTCATCAGCGAGATCCGCGCCGGCTGGTCGCCCAGCGCCGCCAGGGTGTTGCGGACGGCCCCGTAGTCGATGAGTTCCGCCTGGCCGGGGCCGCCGTGGGAGCCGTGGGTGAAGACCACGGCGTCGATGCCGTCGACGGCCTCTTTGAGCGTGTCGGCATCGGTGAGGTCCCCGGTGACGAGCCGGGCGGCCTGAGGCAACTCGGTCCGGGCGCGCCCGGGATCGCGGACGAGGGCCTTCACCTGATGGCCCTGCCGGAGGGCTTCGGCGACGACGAGGGTGCCGATGCTGCCGGTGGCACCGACGACCAGGACCGTCAGAGGGGTGGTGCGTGTCATGGCGGAGGCTCTTCCGTGAGGGCAGGGGTCAGCTGTACGTCGATGTACTGAGCGGAGGCGTCGGCGAACCGCACCGCCGGCACGGCGACTTCACGCCTCGGGGATCTCGCGCCCGTAGTTGTCCAGCGTGATGTCGGCCGGCTCGGGTCCGCCGCGTACGCCGGTGTCGAGCGCGTCGATCGCGGCGAGCTGCTCGATGGTCAGCTCGAAGTCGAAGACGTCGAAGTTCTCGGCGATGCGGGCGGGCTTGGTCGACTTCGGGATCGCGGAGCGGCCCTCCTGCAGATGCCAGCGGAGCATCACCTGCGCGGCCGACTTGCCGTGCCTGCGGGCGATCTCCAGCAGGACCGGGTCGTCGAAGGTCCGCTTCTCGGCGCCGCCGTAGGAGGTGATGCCGCCGATGGGCGACCACGCCTGGGTCAGGATGCCGTGCTCGGCGTGCAGGCGCTGGAGAGCGGTCTGCTGGAAGTAGGGGTGGGCCTCGATCTGGTTGACCGCGGGCACGGCGGATGTCTCCGTCAGTAGGCGCTCCAGGTGCTCGGGCATGAAGTTGCTGACGCCGATGGCCCGTACCCGGCCGTCGGCGAGTAGTTTCTCCAGCGCCCGCTAGGCGTCGAGGGTGCGGTCGAAGGCGGAGGGCAGGGGCTGGTGGAGCAGCAGCAGGTCGAGCTGGTCGACGCCGAGTTTGCCCGCGCTCTTGTCGAAGGCGTGCAGCGCGCCGTCGTAGCCGTAGTCGCTGATCCACAGCTTCGTCTCGATGAACACCTCGTCGCGGGCGAGACCGGAGCGGCGGATGCCGTCGCCGACCTCCCGCTCGTTGCCGTAGGCGGCGGCCGTGTCGACGTGGCGGTAGCCGACGCGCAGGGCCTCTTCGACCGAGGCGGTCGTGACATCGGGCGGGGTCTGGAAGACGCCGAGCCCGAGAGCCGGCATCTCCACACCGTTACTGAGAGTGATCGCGAGGGGGGGCATGCTTCGACGATAGGCAGGCGTCCGACGCCCCGCATCTCATCTGAGGGGCCCTGTCACTACCCCGCATCCCACACCCCGGTACGGCCCGGCCTGGAACGCCCAAGGGTCCGGTCGCACGCTGAGAGCTCGAAGGATCACGTCCGTCTCCGGTGTCCCGGCCGTCACACGGGGGATCCCGGGGAGACCAGGAGAATCTCGATGACCAGCACACAGGCGCCCGCTCCGGGCAGCGCCGCCACCACTCCGGCCGGCGGCGACAGGAGCACCAGCCCGGCCTTCGCGCTCGGTGCCGCACTGCTCGGCTTCTTCGTCATCACCCTGGACGCGCTGATCGTCAGCGTGGCCCTGCCCACCATCGGCGCCGACCTCGGCGGCGGTATGACCGGGCTGCAGTGGGTCGTCGACGGCTACACCCTGGTGCTCGCCGCGCTGCTGCTGTCCGCCGGGTCCGTCTCGGACCGGATCGGCGCCCGGCAGGCGTTCAGCGTGGGCATGGGGTTGTTCCTGATCGCCTCGGCGGCCTGCGGTCTGGCGCCGACGCTGCCCGTCCTGGTCGCGGCCCGCCTGGTGCAGGGCGCGGGCGCGGCGGTCATGATGCCCGCCACCCTCGCCCTGATCCGCGAGGCGTACCCGGACGCCGCCCAGCGCGCCCACGCCCTCGGGTTCTGGGCGCTGGGCGGCTCGGTCGGCTCTGCGGCGGGACCACTGCTCGGCGGCGCGCTGAGCGCCGTGGACTGGCGGTGGATCTTCTTCATCAACCTGCCGGTCGGCGCCGTCGCCCTGGGGCTGCTCACCCGTGTCGCCCGCTCCCCGCGGCGGCCCGTGCCCTTCGACCGGATCGGGCAGATCAGCGCGGTCCTGGCGATGGGCGGTCTGACGTACGCGCTGATCGAGGGCGGCGAGTACGGCTTCCGCCACGCCCCCGTGATCGCGGCTTTCGCGACGGCGGCACTGGCGCTCGCGGTGTTCCTGCGCTCCCAGGCCCGCGGCCGCCACCCGATGCTGCCGCTCACCTTCTTCCGCTCCCGCCCGGTGACCGTCACCCTGCTGGCCGGGTTCACCCTCAACATCGGCTTCTACGGTCTGACGTTCCTGCTCAGCCTCTACTTCCAGCAGCTGCGCGGCCTGTCCGCGCTCGCCACCGGCATCGCGTTCCTGCCGATGACGCTGCTGACCGGCGTCGTGGCCCTCCAAACCGCCCGACTGGTAAGGAAGTTCGGCGCCCGGACCGTCATGACCGCCGGAATGTGGATCATGGCGGCGGGCCTGCTGCTCTTGTTCTTCCTGCCCGGGACAACCCCCGTCTGGCTGGTCGCGGTCCTGATGATCCCGGTCTCCCTCGGCGGTGCCCTCGCCGTACCCGCGATGACCGGACTGATGCTGGAGAGCGTGCGGCCGGAGCAGGCAGGCCTGGCCAGTGGCGCCCTCAACACTTCCCGCCAGTTCGGCGGGGCCCTCGCCGTCGCCGTCTTCGGCGCCCTCATCGCCGACCAGGCCGACTTCCTGCACGGCATGCGCGTCAGCCTGTTCATCGGCGCGGCACTGCTGGTGGCGACCGCCATGGCCGGCGGGCTGCTGCTCAGGCCGACCGCGAGCCGGTGATCCGGCGACCCGTCGGCCGGCGGGCCGCCGGATCAGAGCAGGGATTCGGCAGTGATGGGCAGGTCCCGCACGCGGCGGCCGGTGGCGTGGAAGACGGCGTTGGCGATCGCAGGGGCCACACCGACCAGGACGACCTCGCCGAGGCCTTTGACGCCGAGGGGGTCGGCCTCGTCGTCCCGGCCGTCGACGTAGATCGCCTTCAGGTCGGGGACGTCGGCGTTGACCGGGACGAGATAGTCGGCGAGGTCGGCGTTGACGATCCGGCCGTCGCGGTGGTCGGTGACCGTGTGCTCCAGCAGGGCCGCGCCGATGCCGCCGACCATGGCACCGATGGCCTGGCTGTCGGCCAGCTTGGGGCTGATGATCCGGCCCGCGTCGAAGACACCGAGCATCCGCCGCACCCGGACCAGGCCCAGCCGGGCGTCCACGCCGACCTCGGCGAACACAGCGCCGTACGCGTACATGGACGACCGGGACTGGCCGGGGGTCCAGGAGCCCATCGCCTCCAGATACGCACGCTTGTTGCGGGCGAGGAGTTGTCGGTACGTCTCCCCGCGCGCGGGGTTGTCCGTCATGTGCAGTCGCCCGTTCCGTACGACGATGTCGTCGGCGTCGGCGCCGTACAGCGGTGAGCCCTCGTCCCCCACGGCGAGTTCGATGGCCTGCCGCCGCAGCTTGTCGCAGCCGTCCAGGACGATGGAGCCGACACTCGCCATGGTCAGGGAACCGCCGTGGAGCGGGGCCGTGGGCATGTTCGTGTCGCCGAGCCGGAAAGTGACGTTGCGGACCGCGAGGCCGAGGGCGTCGGCGGCGACCTGGGTCTGCGAGGTGTAGGTGCCGGGGCCCATGTCGCTGGTCGAGGACTCGACCAGGGCGGTGCCGTCGGCGTCCAGCCGTACCCGGGCCTGGCCCGGGGCGCGCAAGGTGTCGTAGACGGCGGTGGCCATGCCGGTGCCGATCAGCCAGTCGCCGTCGCGGGTGGAGCGGGTCCTGGGATTGCGGCGGTCCCAGCCGAACTCGCGGGCGCCCACGGTGTAGCACTCACGCAGCCGCCGGGTGGAGAAGGGCCGACCGCTGGACTGGTCGTTGTCGGGTTCGTTGCGCAGCCGTAGCTCGATGGGGTCGATGCCGAGCTCATGGGCGAGTTCGTCCATCGCGCACTCGATGGGGAAGGCGGCGCTGGAGTAGCCCGGGCCGCGCATCGGGGTCGGGGTGTTGACGTCCAGCGGCACCGTCCGGTGCGTCTGGCTGACGTTGGGGGTGGTGTAGAGCATCTGTCCGGGGGCGAGGACGCCGCGCTCGGCGAACGTCTCGTACCTGGATGTCTCGGCGCGCAGGTCGTGGGTCATGGCCGTCAGCCGCCCGTTGCGGTCGCTGCCCAGGCGCACCTGGTACTCGTACGACGGCCGGTAGCCCACACCGAAGTACAACTGCCTGCGTGTGAGGACCAACTTGACCGGACGGCCCGTCTCGCGGGCGGCGAGGGCCGCGATGGTGATGTGCGGCCAAGCCCGAGCGGCGTTGCCGAAGGCGCCGCCGACGAAGGGGGAGATGACGCGGATGTTCTCGGCCGGGATGCCGAAGTTGGCGGCGAGTTCGGCCCGTGGGCTCTGTACCCACTGGGTCTTGTCCCAGAGCGTGAGTTTGTCGCCGTCCCATTGGGCGACGGTGGCGTGGAGTTCCATCGCGTTGTGGTGGTTGCGGGCGGGCCGGTACGTCATCTCCAGCCGGACGGGGGCGTCGCGCAGGGCCGACTCCGCGTCGCCGCGCGCGTAGGTGCGGGGCTCGCCCACCGCCGGGGCGTCCGCCAGGTCGGTGGCGGGCCGCTCGGTGTCGTAGTCGACCTTCACCAGGCTCGCCGCGTGCTGGGCGGCCTCCAGGGTGGTGGCGACGACGACGGCGACCGGCTGGCCGTGGAAGCGGACCTGGTCGTCCTGGAAGACGCGCAGCCGCTCACCCGGGAGGTTGAGCGAGCCGGGGTTGGGCCCGTAGGGCAGCTTGGGGGCGTTGCGGTGGTGGATCACCTTCAGGACGCCGGGCTGGGCTTCGGCGGCGCGGGTGTCGATGCCGGTGATCCGGCCCCGGCCGATGCCGCTGTCGACCACGACCGCTTGCACGACCCCGTTGGGTTCGTGGTCGGCGGCGTACCTGGCCTGGCCGGTCACTTTCAGGCGGCCGTCCACGCGGGAGAGCGGTGCGCCGACGGCTGCCTGCGGCTGGGGGCTCATCGGCTCTCTCCTACGATGCGCAGCTGGCGTTCGACGGTGCGTTTGAGCAGCTCCACCTTGAAGCGGTTGTGGGTGAGCGGGCGGGCGCCTTCCGCCGCGTGTGCGGCAGCCACGGCCCAGAGCCGTTCCGAGGGGCGCTCGCCGACGAGTGCTCGCTCCACGGCCGGCAGCTTCCACGGCACGGTGCCCACGCCTCCAGCGGCGACCTTGGCCTCCCGGATCACGCCACCGCGCACGTGCAGGGCGACCGCGGCCGAGGTGAGCGCGAACTCGTAGGACTGCCGGTCACGGACTTTCAGGTAGCCGGACTTGAGCGGACGGGGATGAGCCGGGATCTCCACGGCGATGATCAACTCACCCTTGCGGAGGGCCTGTTCGCTGCTCGGTGTGCTGCCGGGCCGCAGCAGGAAGTCGGCGATGGGGACGGTGCGCTCACCGTCGGGGCCGAGCACGTGCACCCGTGCCTCCAGGGCGGCGAAGGCCACGGCCGCGTCGGAGGGATGGTTGGCCACGCAGGCGTCGGAGGTGCCCAGGATCGCGTGGCTGCGGTTGAAGCCCTCCCGCGCGGCGCAACCCGAGCCGGGCTCGCGCTTGTTGCAGTCGGCGGTCACGTCACGGAAGTAGGTACAGCGGGTGCGCTGCATAATGTTGCCGCCGATGGTCGCCATGTTCCGCAACTGGGCGGACGCGCTCAGCTCCAGTGCCTGCGAGACGACCGGATACGTGGTGCGCACCTTGCGGTGAGCGGCGGCCTCGCTCATGGTCACCAGCGCGCCGAAGCGCAGCCCGCCCCGCTCGGTGACAGTGACGTCGCGCAGCGGCAGGCCGCTGATGTCGACCAGGGTGTCGGGGCGTTCGACGGTCTCACGCATCAGGTCGACCAGTGTGGTGCCGCCGGCGATGTAACGGCCGCCGCGCAGACCGGCGTTGAGAGCCTGACGCGTGCTGGGCGCCTTGGTGATGGAGAAGGGATACATCGGCACTCACTTCCGGCCCGTAGCCTGCTCGACCGCGCGCACGATCTTCACGTAGCAGCCGCAGCGGCAGATGTTGCCGCTCATCCACTCCCGGATCTCTTCCGGCGAGCCGGTGTGGCCCTCCTGGATGCAGCCGACACCGGAGACGATCTGGCCCGGCGTGCAGTAACCGCACTGGAACGCGTCCTGGTCGATGAACGCCTGCTGCAGCGGATGCAGTTGATCCCCCTTGGCCAGACCCTCGACGGTGGTGACGTCCGCACCCTCCAGCCGCACCGCCAGTGTCAGACAGGAGTTGACCCGCCGCCCATCCACCAGAACTGTGCACGCCCCGCAGGCCCCGGCGTTGCAGCCCTTCTTCGAGCCGGTCAGGCCGAGGTGCTCGCGCAGAAGGTCCAGCAGCGAGGTGCGGTTGTCGACCGTGACGGTGTGCCGCTCGCCGTTGACGGCCAACGAGACGCGACTGCTGGGCGAGGTCTCGGCGGCAGCGGCCTCCTCGGCGCCGATCAGCAACGACCCCGGGGCCAGACCGCCGGCCGCGATGACACAGCCCGTCACGGAGGTCGTCGCGATGAAGGTACGGCGTGACGGTGTGGACGCCGCACGGGCGGGGGGAGACGCGGCTGACTCGGGGGGTTCGGTAGACATGCTCACTTCTCTCTGCACAAGGAAGGTGGGGGACTTGCTGATCGACGTGAGCCCACGACGGAGTGCCGCCCTGCACCTCTCGGCATTCCGGGCTTCCGCCCAGCCTGGTGGTCCAACTGGCCGCGTGACAGGCCGTGTTGTCCCAGGGGGTGGTCAACGGGGGAACGACAGGGCCCCTCTCCCACCTGTCCCACGGGGCACGCCACTGCCAGACTGGGCATTTTGAGCGCCGAAGCGTGCCCGTCGGCGGGTGAGGGACATCGACAGCGGAGCAGCCGTGTGCGGGGTAGCGACAGGGCCCCCTTTCGGCCGGCCCGCGCCGGACAGGGCGGTGACGGTGGCTGGTGAGACGCCCTCCGGTCCGGCCCCAGTGGCCGCGGCGCGCTGAGTCGCGGCGTCCGGCCCGCACACCGCAGGGCCGCCCGACCGGGTCCACGCCGGAGGCGGGCCATTCCCCGACCACTCTTTCAGGAGCCTCGATCCCCACCCCGCCCTGGGCGGCCCAGCAGCTGCTCGGCGACCTCGCCCCGAAGATGGTCCAGCTGACCGACGGATGGGCGGCCTTGTCCAGCTCAAGACCCTCGTCGAAGAACAGCCCCGCCCGTAGCGGCAGCAGGAGGACACGGCATGGAACTGCTCGCGAAGACGCCCACCGCCAAGGCTCCGGCCGAACGCTTCACCGGCGACGTCCGGGTAGACATGCTCGCGCAGGGTATGCCCCCCGTCGCGGCTGGTGGCGGCCGAGGTGCGGTTCGCACCCTGCGCCCGCACCGCCTGGCACCGGCACACCCTCGGCCGGACGCTGCACGTCACCTCAGGGCTCGGCCTCGTGGCCTCCCGAGACGCCACGGTCCTCGTGCTGCGCCCGGGCGTCACCGTGCACACCCCTCCCGGCGAGTGGCACTGGCACGGCGCGGCCCCCGGCCACTTCATGGCCCGCCTCGCCCTGTCCGAGTCCGGCGGCGACCCGGCCCCGCCCTGAGCAGCGGCTGCGCCGGGTCAGCCACCGCTCCCGCATCGTCAGCGGTCTGTCCGGCTTCCGCGGCGCGGTCTCCCTCGCCGTCGTGCTCTCCGTCCCCACCGCGTTGGACGACGGCACCGCCTTTCCCCGACCACGACACGATCGTCTTCGTCACCGCCTGCGTCATCGTCCTCACCCTCGTCGTCCAGGGCGCCCTCCTGCCCGCCGTCGTCCGCTGGGCCCACCTGTCCACCGACACCGCCGCCGAAGCCGAACTCCGCCTCGCCGAAACCACGGCGACCCAGGACGCGCTCGCCGCCCCGTGGCAGATCTCGGCACCGGCCCGAGAGCCACGGACCAGCTTCGCAACGAACTCCGACGCCACCTGAACGTCCTCACCGCGGAACCCGGCGGCGATCATCCGGCACTGCGCCACGCCACCGCCCTCCGCCTCGCCGTCGTCGCCCACGACGCGCCACCGTCATCCGCCTGCGCGACCCCCGGCAGATCGACGACACCGTCCTGCGCCGCCTCCGGTCCCGCCTCGACACCGGCGAGAACCGCCTCACCCCCACCGAGCCGGCCGAGTAGCCCAGCAGCGGCGCGGCCGGCCGTATGGTGCGGGGATGGGTGACAGGCCGTCACGTATCGAAGTCCCTGACGTGGTCGGGATGACGGGGCGAGAAGCGCACGCTCTTTGCCGTGGTCTGGGGCTGTTCCTGGGCTACTACAACATGGATCAGCAACTGCCACAGAGCATGGTGATCGCTTATCAGGAGCCCCCACCCGGAGCCATGGCAGCACCTGCCGCGGCAGTCAGGATCTGGACGACGTCGGATCCGCTGCCCGACGATCGGCGGCCGCAGTAGCCGGCCCTTGACCGGCCGATCAGAAATAGGTCGGCAGGCGCGGGGTGTAGGGGTCTTCCAGTGCGGCGATCTCGTCTTCGGTGAGCGTCAGGTCGAGCGCGGCGACGGCGTCGGTGAGGTGGCGGGTCTTGGTGGCGCCGACGATGGGCGCGGACACGACGGGGTTCTTCAGCACCCAGGCCAGTGCGACCTGGGCCATCGGGACACCGTGCGCGTCGGCGATCTTCTGGACGGCGTCGACGATGGCTTCGTCGGTGTCGACGAACAGAGGGCGGCCGGCGTAGTCGGTGTCGGGGGCGGCCTTGGCCCGTACGGTGCTGTCCTGGCCCCAGGGGCGGGCGACACGGCCGCCGGCCAGGGGACTCCAGGGGATGGAGCCGACACCGGAGTGGGCGAGCAGGCCGAACATCTCCCGCTCCTCCTCCCGTGCCAGCAGGCTGTACTGGTCCTGCATGGACACGAAGGGCGTCCAGCCGTGGCTCTGGGCCGCGTGCTGCATGGTGGCGAACTGCCAGGCCCACATCGAGGAGGCGCCGAGGTAGCGGACCTTGCCGGCCTTGACGAGGTCGTGCAGAGCTTCCATGGTCTCCTCGACCGGGGTCTGCGGGTCGAAGCGGTGGATCTGGTAGAGGTCGACGTAGTCGGTGCCCAGCCGGGTCAGGGAGGCGTCGATCTGCTCCATCACGGCCTTGCGCGACAGGCCCGACCCACCGGGTCCGTCGTGCATGGGGTTGAACAGCTTGGTGGCCAGGACGACGTCGTCGCGCTTCGTGTACTTCTTGATCGCGCGGCCCACGACCTCCTCGGAGGTGCCGTAGGCGTAGATGTTGGCGGTGTCCCAGAAGGTGATCCCGGACTCGACGGCCTGGCGGAAGATCGGTGCGGCGCCGTCGTCGTCCAGAGCCCACGGCATCTGCGAGGTGTCGCCGAAGCTCATGCATCCGAGTGCGATGCGGCTGATCTTCAGTCCGGAGGTACCCAGCCGGGTGTACTGCATGACGTTTCCTCATCGTCGGCGCAGCCGGCCGACACCGGCTGCTTCATCATCGAGGCTAGGCAGCCGACGGTGGCGGTGGGAGATGCTGCCAGCACCCCCCAGCCGGGCGGGCGACACGTCTGCTGCCGAGGTGTGGGCCGCCTGGGGCGCGGCGCTTCCCGGCCACCCGACGGGCACGGATCACCCCCGGACCAGGTCGGCCGGACCCGCGGTCAGCTGCGCGCGACGACCCGCGGCCCGGCATGAGCGTGCGGTGGCTCAGCGGACGCCGACGCGCGGGATGGTGCCGAGGGGGGTGCTGGCAGCATCTCCCACGTCCGAAGCAGAGCTCGTAGCGTGAAGGACATGAACAACCGCAGCGAGGTACGGGACTTTCTGATCTCCCGCCGCGGGAAGGTCACCCCCGAGCAGGTGGGCCTCGTCGATCACGGCGGCACCCGCCGTGTGCCCGGTCTGCGACGCAGCGAGGTGGCCGACCTGGCCGGGGTGTCCGTGGAGTACTACACCCAGCTGGAGCGCGGCAACGTGCGCGGCGCCTCCGAGAGCGTCCTGGACGCGGTGGCCCGGGCGCTGCTGCTGGACGAGGCCGAGCGGGCACACCTGTTCGACCTGGCGCGTGCGGCCAACAGCGGCACGGCGGTACGCCGCCGCCCGGCGGTGCAGCGGGTACGTCCGGCCATCCAGGCGATCCTGGACAGCCAGCTGTCCCCGGCCTATGTCACCAACGGCCTCGGGAACGTCATGGCCACCAACACGCTGGGCCGAGCCCTCCTGTCTCCGCTGTACGAGGATCCCGCCCGGCCGGTCAACGCCGCACGGTTCCGCTTCCTGAACCCCCGCGCGGCCGGCTACTACCTCGACTGGGAGGCCACCGGCCGCGACAGCGTCGCCGGGCTGCGCCTCATGGCCGGCAAGAACCCCTACGACAAGGCGCTCACCGATCTGATCGGGGAACTGTGCACCCGCAGCGAGGAGTTCCGCACCCGGTGGGCCTCACAGGACGTCCGGCTGCACCGCACGGGAGTCAAACGGTTGCACCACCCGGTCGTCGGTGACCTCGAACTCTCCTACGAAGCCCTGGAACTGCCTGCCGATGCCGGTCTCGTGCTGATCGTCTGCACCGCGGAACCCGGCTCACCCAGCCGCCAGGCCCTCGACCTGCTCGCCAGCTGGGCTGCCGCGCCGGACCCCGTCGAGCCCGCTCAGGAAGAACCGAGCGACCACAGCCAGTAGCACCCGGCCCACATTCCCCGAAACCGTCCAGCCCGCCGCCGGCCACCGGCTGAGCACGGGCAGCGAACCGCCGTTCCCCCACGTGCCGGTGCGCACCCCCGCGCCCTTCAGCACCACCCCGAAAGGTTCACCATGTCCAAGATCCCCGATGTCACGCTGAACAACGGTGTCCAGATGCCGATCCTCGGCTTCGGCGTCTTCCAGGTCCCCGCCGAGGAAACCGAGCGGGTCGTCACCGACGCCCTCGCCACCGGCTACCGCCACCTCGACACCGCCGCCGCCTACGGCAACGAAGAGGCCGTCGGCAAGGCCGTCAAGGCCAGCGGCATCGCCCGCGACGAGCTGTTCATCACCACCAAGATGTGGGTCAACGAAAAGGGCGAAGAGGGCGCCAAGGCGGCCTTCGACACGTCCCTGCGCCTGCTCGGCCTTGACTACCTGGACCTGTACCTGATCCACCAGCCCTTCGGCGACTACTACAGCTCCTGGCGCGCCATGCAGGACCTACACCGTCAGGGCCTGATCAAGGCGATCGGCGTGTCGAACTTCTACGCCGACCGCCTGGTCGACCTGATCGACCACAACGAGATCGTCCCGGCGGTCAACCAGATCGAGACCCACCCGTACTTCCAGCGCGCCCACGACCAGGCCCTCATGGCCGAGCGCGGCGTGCAGATCGAGTCGTGGGGCCCGCTGGCCGAAGGCCGCAACAACATCTTCAGCGACCCAACGCTGAGCGCCATCGGGGAGGCGCACGGCAAGTCCGTGGCCCAGGTGGTACTGCGCTGGCTGACCCAGCGCGGTGTCGTGGTGATCCCGAAGTCCTCGCGACCGGAGCGCATGGCCGAGAACATCGCGGTCTTTGACTTCGAGCTGACCGGCGACGAGATGGACCGCATCGCCGCGATGGACACCGGAGCCAGCCTCGTCTTCGACCACCGCGACCCGCAGACGGTCAGCGCCGTCGGCGGGTACCGCCTCGGCTGAGATCGCCCTTTCCGGGTGACGCGCGCTGACATCGCAAGACCCGGTGCAGGTAGGGGCTCATCCAACCTGGAGCCGTCTCAGTCGTGCCTGCTCATGAGCCGGCACGCATCTCAAAGGAAGGGCTGCGCAGGGTCGTGGTCGTCATATTCGCGCTCGTCAGTGCCGTCCTGCTGGCACTGTTCGGCGCACTCCACTGGTACGTGTGGCGCCGTCTCATACGGGACACCACACCCAAGGGTTCGCGCCTCCGGCGGGCAGGCAGCGTCGCCTTCGTGGCCGGGCCCCTGCTGTCGGTGGGTGCCATGACGGCAGAGGGCGAAAGCGTCCCCTTCCTTGTGCAGCGGATCCTGGCCTGGCCCGGGTACCTGTGGATGGCCCTGTTCCTGTACCTGCTGCTCGCACTGTTGGCCGGTGAGGC
The DNA here is from genome assembly GCF_024612035.1 of Streptomyces sp. DSM 40750. Lineage (GTDB taxonomy): Bacteria > Actinomycetota > Actinomycetes > Streptomycetales > Streptomycetaceae > Streptomyces. The sequence goes on along the minus strand of NZ_CP102513.1, from coordinate 9,902,781 downwards.
GGTGCGGCCTGTGCTACGGCGGTGGCTCGCGCGGCGGGACGTCGGCGCAGGTCTACGGCAGCGGGTTCCGGCGGCGACTCGGCCCGCGGAAGCGCAAGCGGGTAATGGCGGCACGGAGGAACTCGTTTCGGCCGACGTGCCACTGCCGACACCAGGGCATCGCGGCGATTCCGCTGCGGCAGGAGGCACCGGCGGGTCCGTCATCGTTCTGGCCCCCACGCCCGCACCGGCAACTGACACCGCCCCCGCCGGCCCGTCACGCCGCCTCTTCGTCTCCCGTGTCGTGGGCGGCGCCGCGGCGGCCGTCGCGGTCGGTACCGTCGGCCACGGCACGTACGGCGTCCTCCGTGGACCGAAGGTCAAGCACGTCACGATTCCGCTGGCCAAGCTCCCGCGCGGCGCGCACGGGTTCCGCATCGCCGTGGTCAGCGACATCCACGTCGGGCCCATCCTGGGCCGCGCCTTCTCCCAACGGGTCGTCGACACCATCAACGCCACCCAGCCCGACCTGATCGCGGTCGTCGGCGACCTGGTGGACGGCAGCGTCGAGAACCTGACCCCGGCCGTCGAGCCACTCGCCCGACTCCGGGCCCGGCACGGCACGTACTTCGTGACGGGCAACCACGAGTACATCTCCGGCGCCGAGCCGTGGATCGAGAAGGTACGGGAGCTGGGGCTGCGCCCGCTGGAGAACGCCCGCACGGAACTGCCCGGCTTCGACCTGGCCGGCGTCAACGACGTCCAAGGCGAAGCAGAAGGCCAGGGCCCCGACTTCGACAGGGCCCTCGGCGACCGCGATCGTTCGCGCGCGGCTGTCCTCCTCGCCCACCAGCCCGTCGTCATCCGGGACGCCGTCCGCCACGGCGTCGACCTCCAGCTCTCCGGCCACACCCACGGAGGTCAACTCTGGCCCGGCAGCCTCCTCGCCGAGCTCGCCAACCCCACCGTCACGGGCCTGGAACGGTACGGCGACACCCAGCTGTACGTCAGCCGCGGCGCCGGCGCCTGGGGCCCACCCATCCGCGTGGGCGCACCGTCCGACATCACCGTCGTCGAACTCGCCTCACGGCAGGCGTAGTCCACGGCCTGGCCCACTCTGCGACGCCCGGCAGCCCTCACCGAGTTCCGGAGCATCTGGTCTGACCGGACACAGGTCTCGGCCGCCCGACAGAACCACCGCATCGCAATGCCGTACAACCCGGACGCAACCAACAGGGCAGCGATGTCCGCTTCTTCGTCGCCCACGGTGACACGCCGAGGGTGCTCTCCACAGACGACCACGAAGGACGTAACCCATGCGCGAACAGGACAGCACGCCGAACAGCAATCCGACAGAGCGCGGCCGTCGCGGCTTCCTGGGCGCGGCCGCACTCGCAGCGACCTCGCTGATGGCCGTCACGGGAGCCGCACCAGCCCAGGCACACGCGGCACCGCCGGGCAACAGCACCTGGGCCCCCACACGCCGTCGCAACCAGGTGACCGCGGCGATCACGCAGACCGGTCACCGCAGGCTCGGGTCCTTGAAGGTTTCGAGCATCGGCCTCGGCACCCAGACCATGCCGGGCAACCTCTACGGCCCCGTCACCAGCCGCAAGGACATGGTCACCCTCATCCGCACAGCCGTTGACCAGGGGGTGACGTTCTTCGACACGGCCGAGGCGTACGGGCCCTTCGAGTCGGAACGGATCGTCGGGGACGCCCTCCGGCCCGTCCGCGACGACGTGGTGATCGCGTCCAAGTTCGGCTGGGACATCGACCCGGTCACGGGCGCCCGCAACGGCCTGAACAGCCGCCCGGACCACATCCGCCGAGCCGTTGACGGCATGCTCAAGCGCCTCCGGACGGACCACATCGACCTGCTCTACCAGCACCGCGTCGATCCCACCGTCCCGATCGAGGACGTCGCGGACACGGTGAAGGACCTCATGGCCCAGGGCAAGGTGCTGCACTGGGGCCTCTCCGAGCCGGGCCTTCAGACCATCCGCCGGGCCCACGCCGTCCAGCCACTCACCGCGATCCAGAACGAGTACTCCATGCTCTGGCGCGGACCGGAGGACAAGGTCCTGCCGCTCTGTGAGGAACTCGGGATCGGCTTCGTCTGCTGGGCGCCTCTGGGCATGGGCTTCACGACCGGAACGATGAGTCCGTACTTCCGGTTCACAGAGGATGACCGCCGGACCGTGTTCCCCCGCAACAGCCAGGACAACCTGGCCGCCAACATGCCACTGGTACAGCTCCTCCAGGACTGGGCCGTACGCAAGGGCGCCACACCTGCCCAGATCGACCTCGCCTGGCTGCTGGCCCAGAAGCCCTGGATCGTGCCGATACCCAGCACCACCAGGCTGTCCCACCTCCTTGAGAACATCGGCGCGGAAGAGGTCCAGTTCAGCCCAGCCGAACTCCAGGAGCTGACCGCCGCCGTCGCACGCATCACCATCCACGGTGACCGCCTCCCGCCGGCTGCCCTCGCAATGACGGGCGTCGAAGCACCGACCCGCTGAGCAACCACGCGGACCCGCCCCGGCAGTACTCGACAAGTGTGGGCCGTCCGGAAATCCCGGGCGGCCCACACCGTTGTCGTCTTCTCCGTGATGCAGAACAGCCTCATCGGTCTGACCGGCGTACGACCCGCACCCTGCCGCCCCGGTCATATGCCGCGGCGCGGACCTCCGGCCATGACGGCACACCAGGTGCCCGTCCGGCCTGGCGAACCTCTGTTCCGTCGTGGGCGATCAGCTTCGGCTCCCTCTCGTGGAGTTTCGCGAGCAGAGCGGTCACCCGTTCCTCCAGGCGTGGTCCGGTGCGGATCCATCACCCTCTACAACGACAGCTCCGGCACCACCGACCTCGTCATCGACTCCAGCGGCTACTACACCTGACAGACACACCCGCTTGAGGCATCGGGGCCGGGCACGCAGCAAGTGCCCGGCCCCGACCACCTCCCTGCAGGACACACCTGAGGCAAAGCCGACATGTGGCGCGGATGCCGATCCACGCTGAGGCGGCTACCACCACCCGCCTTCGCATTGGTGCACGAAAGGTCGAGGGCCTCTCAGAGGCCGCCGCTACACCTGAGTTCCGGGCCGTTTCCTTTTCGGGCCGTTTCCTTGCCCCCCCGTCGGCCATCGCCAGACGCTCTCTCAGCAGGTACCCGCCATCACTGACCATCAGGTGCACTGTCGGCCCGGAGACACCGTCGCCTGGACACGGCCGTGCCGCACCGGCCCCTGTACGGCCCCTGGGTCTTGGCATCGATCCTCAGGGCAGTCGCCAAGACAGCGAGCGGAAACTTCGATCACCCACTCCGCCGCAGGTCAGAGGGCTTGGAACCCCCCAGAGCGTCGCCGGACCCCAAACCCACGAGCAGCGGATTCAGTCCGTTCAGGCGAAGTTGACGCTCCGACACCCGAAAATGAACGTTTCCGCAGGTCAGAGACCTGCGCAAGTGGGGCGGGTGGGACTCGAACCCACGGCCGACGGATTATGAGTCCGCTGCTCTCCCTTACGAGGATGTTCCTCGGTTGTCAACCAGGCTGACAGCCTGCGTCAGCAGACTGATTCCGTTGCATTTCGGGGCACGCTCTGGACCAGAGCTTCCGAAACCAAGATCCGGACCAGACGCGGGCCGACGGCCCGTCACACATTCCAACCAGCCTCGTTTCTACTGGTCAACGACGTGCGAGCCCTGTACCAGCAGACGAAGAACCTGCTGGGATCATTCCGCCACGGCATTCCCTTCAGGAAGCAGCATCAAGGCCGCTCCCGCTACGGCTACCCACACCTTGTGGAACTTCCACAAGACGACAGGCTGAGCACCAACTCCCGGGTACCGGCGTGTTACTCGGTCACTCGCCAAGTCGGAATCCGTCCAGTGGCCACCCAGCCTGCAGCGACCGCCCTGCCGCCGCAAAGGCAGGACACCAACCCCTACTGACACCTGATGACTCGTCAGTAGAGTTAGCAAAGGGTTAGCAAGCGTCCTGCCACAGCCACCCAAAGACGGAAACGCCGTGGAATGGCGCAGCATTCCTCATCGGGCTTGCAACGCGCCCAGCCACCCTCCCGCACACGATGGAACTGCGGAAGACAACGCGCGGCGGCGAGTCACCCACCCGTCACCGACCAATCAGCCATTTTCGCAGGTCAGCGAGCCCTTCCTCGTGGCTTCAGAGGCGTCGGCGGCAGCTCGGGGGCCGGCAGCGGATCCCCGTCGTACCCCTTCACCTCCCCGAACCGCGACCCTTCCACCCAGTCCCGACGCGCCTGTACGATCTCTTCCTGAGATCGCCCGATCCAGTTCCAGAACATGATCAGCTCCTCCTCGAAGGGTTCGCCGCCGAGGAGCATGAGGGAGGCGTCCGAGTCGGCGCGGAGGGGGAGTTCGGTGCGGCCGCAGCCGAGGTAGAGCATGGAGCCGGGGAGGACGGGGACGCCGTCGACGTGGGCCTCGCCGGACATGGAGAGGACGGCGTACTCGAAGTCGGGTTCGAGGGGGAGGCGCAGGTCGGCGCCGCGCGTCAGGGTGAGGTCGGCGCCGACGATCGGCGTGAAGGTCGTGCCGGGCGAGGTCGCGCCGTCCAGGGAGCCGAGGATCAGCGTGGCGCTCAGGCCGGCCGCCGTGATGACAGGCAGTTCGGCGTGGTGCTCGAAGCGCGGGTCGGTGTGCCGGTGACTGTCCGGCAGGGCCACCCACAGCTGCGCGCCGTGCAGGAAGCGGGCGTGCGGCTTCGGGCTCTCCTCGGAGTGGCTGATGGCCCGGCCGGAGGTCATCAGGCCCAGCTCGCGGGGACGGATCGTCTGGAGGCTCCCCGTGGAGTCGCGGTGCAGGACCTCGCCCTCGTGCAGCCAGCTGACGGTCTGCAGGCCCATGTGCGGGTGCGGCGGGACCTGCATGCCGGGCTCGTCGGCGATGTCGTCGGGGCCGTAGTGATCGACAAAGGCCCACGCCCCCACCATGCGGCGGCCCAGGTTGGGCAGCAGGCGCCGGACCTCGGTGGACTCGCCGAGCTGCACCCGGCGAGGGCTCAGCAGTTCCCGGACGGGTTCGGCGACGACGAATCCCCGGCCGCCGCACGCACTCGGCACCGGCTGACGGTCAAGATTGCTCATGCCGCTCAACCTAGTCCTCGTACGGCGCCACCGGCAGACCAACTCCCCGCCCCGGTCGCGCGGAGCGCTCCGGCGAAGCTCGTCACGCCGCCGTCACGGACACGGCGCGACACTCGGCCGGTGACGCCACTCGGCCGTGACCGGATTCGGCCGAGACGAAGGGAGCGACCATGAATGTCAGAAACCGGCGGCGCTCGCTGGCCACCCTCGGCACAGCGATTCTGCTCGGGTCCTGCCTCGCTCTGGCCCCCGGCGTGGCCCAGGCGCAGTCCCCGGCCGCCGCCCCGCAGGGGCTGTGCACGCACCGTGACGGATATCCGCCCGACGGCGGCACCAACATGGGTGGCACCCCCTCCCGGTACCAGTGGCGCAACACCCCGTACGTCGGCGCCCGCTTCGACGGCTGCACCGACACGCTCAAGCTGTATTACGGCGGCTATTCCCGCCCCGGTTACTCGTACTACGAGGTCCGGTACACGAATGAGGCACGGCACGGCTGGCGGACCTGGCAGCTGCCCATGGGGGAGCGCAGGGTCTCGACGATCGAAGGACCCGCCCACGGCTCCTGGAACTTCAAGGTCAGGGCCTGCGCCAGTTCGATCGACGACGCCCAGGGAGCCCGTCCCTGCACAGGCTGGTCCCCGCAGCTCTTCCTGTACGCCAACTGACCGCGCACCGCGCCGACGTCACCCGTCCCCCGCCATCAGCCTCCGTAACCGGTCCGGCGGGCCCACCCCCGTCTCCGCACGGAGCCGTCGCGCGTACCGTTCGTACTCCCGACGCGCCTGGGACGCGTTGCCCTCCGCCAGATGGGCCCGGATCAGTGTGAGACGGCTGCTCTCGCGCAGGGGATCGGCCCGTACGGCAGCGTGGGCGGCGATGACGGCCTCCGGATGCCGCCGTGCCACGAGGAAGTCGCCCGCCAGCTTCTCCAGGGCGTACGTACGCAACTGCCGCCAGGCCTCGGCCTCCTGCAGCACCCAGTCCTCGTACCAGCCCGGCAGCAGATCCGCGGAGAGGTCGAGCACGGCGCTCGCGCCGAACCCCGGCCGACGGGGTTCGGCGCCCCGGGGATCGAGGACGATCGTCGCCAGCGCGCGGGCGCCGTGGAAGTCGACGCTCACTCGCGGGTCCAGCCGTAAGGCGGAGGAAGTGATGTCGAGGGCCGTACGTCCGACACCGCCCAGGCGGGCGAGGGTGGAGCGGAGGTTGGCGTGGGCGCAGCGCTCGGGTGCCTCGGGCCAGAGGCTGCCGGCGACCAGAGCACGGGGCACGGCGCCCCTGCAGGAGACCGCCACGAAGGCCAGCAGACGCTCCGAGGCCGGCGGCAGGGTCACCGTCCTGTCGCCGACCGCCAGGGAGAAACCGCCCAGGAGCGCGAGACGTACCCGGTGCGGTGCGACGTTGTTCACGCTGGCCACGGCTTCAGGTTAAGCGGAGGCGAGCTGCCGGGCCCGTCGTGGCGCCCGATGAAATAGTAGCCATGGCTATAGTAGCCATGTACGGTATCCGCATGAGTTCGACTTTCGAGGGCGCGACGCCCGGTTTCCTCGTCTGGCGTCTGTCCATGAAGTGGCGGGTCGCCGTCGACCGCGCGGTCGCGCCGCTGGGGCTGACCCATGCGCAGTACTCGCTGGTGGCGTCGCTGTACGGCATGCACCGGGCCGGACGGCGGCCGAGTCAGCGGCAACTCGCGGACCACACCGGCCTGGAGGCCCTCTACGTCTCGAAGCTGGCCCGCGCACTGGAGACCGCCGGGCTGCTCGAACGCACCCGGGACGCCCGCGACCCCCGTGCCGTGCAGCTGGCGCTCACCGAGCAGGGGCGCGATGTGGCCCGGCGCGCGATCGAGGTCGTCCAGAGGCTGCTGCAACAGCTGCTGGAGCCGCTCGGCGGCCTCGACGGCGCCCGCACCCGGGAGTTCACCCGCGATCTGACCACCCTGCTCGACGTACCGCTCACCCCCTCCACCGAGCATGAGAAGGAACAGTCATGACCACCACCGCCCCCACCGTCAACGGCCGCGTCATCGGCCTCGCCCACTACGCCGGCCGCGCGGTCCTGGAGAGCGTGCTGGCCGGCTACGGCTTGACGTTCCAGCAGTCGGTGACCCTCCGGCTCGTCGCGGTCGCCGACGAACCCGTCGACCGTGACCGGCTCGTGGGCCAGGTCGTCGACTCCCTCAAGGTGGAGGAAGCCGACATACGGGCCGTCGTCGAGGAGTTGGTCTCCGCGACGTTGCTGGAGACGGACCCGGCGCAGCCGTCGCGGCTCGGAATCACGGATGCCGGACGGGAGTTGCACACCAGGTCCGCCGCCGAGACCGCGCCCATCTCCGCCCGGATCTACGCCGGCATCCCCACCGAGGATCTGGCGGCCGCCGGCCGCGTACTGGACCTCGTCGTCGAGCGCGCCAACGCGGAGCTGGCCGCCAGGAAGTAGTGGAATATTCAACGACTGGGCGGGGTTGTGAGCGTCGAAGGAGGTCATCAGTGGACACGACGTACTACGACCAGGGAACCCCCGCCGAGCGCTGGGAGCGCGCGGGGATGTTCTTCGACGCCAAGGACTACACCGCCGCCGCGCGTGTTCTCGGCCCGCTGGTCGAGGAGGTGCCGGAGCAGACCGGCCCGCGGCTGCTGCTGGCCCGCGCCTATTACCACTCGGCCCAACTGCGCCGCGCCGAGGCGGAGTTGCGCGTCCTCGTGGAGCGGGACCCGGTGGAGCACTACGCCCGGCTGATGCTGGGCCGCACGCTCCAGCGGCAGGCCCGGCACGACGAGGCGGAGTCCCACCTGCGGATCGCCTCGGCGCTCGCGGGTGACTTCGATCGGCCGTGAGTCCCGCGCGGTAGATCGTCACGGCACAGCACACGAGGGTGGGGCGGGTCCCGATCGGGACCCGCCCCACCCTCGTCCGTACCGCCTCCCGCTGCCGCCGCCCCGTCTACGCGTCCGACTCGGCCTCCGCCCGGCCGCCGTACGACCGTCGGCCGCGCCGGTACGCGATCTCGCCCAGGGCGACGTCCACCACGAGGAAGACGGCGAGGGGGATGCCGAGAAGCGGAACGAAGTAGCCGAGGACGGCGATGACGGCGAGGGCGGGGACCAGGAGGTGCGGCGGCACCTGTTGCCAGGCGCCGCGCGGGATCGGACGGCCGAAGGACGAGGCGCGGCCGCGCTGCCACCACATGCGGTAGCCCCAGAGGATCAGCATGACCAGGGAGAGCGCGAGGGCCATCAGGAGCAGCTGGTTGGCCAGGCCGAACAGGACGCCGGTGTGGGCGTCGATGCCCCAGCGGGACAGCTTGGCGAGGATCGGGAAGTCGGCGAAGCGGAGCGTGTCGGTGACCTCCGCGGTCGCCGGGTCCACGGCCACCGCGTCCTGCTTGGTGGGCCAGCTGCGCTGGACCTGCCGTACGACGTACGTGGAGGACGCGTCGGCGGGCGGCACGATCTCCACGGGGTCACCGAGGCCCTCGGCGCGCGCGGCGGCGAGGATCTTGCCCAGGTCGCCCTCCGCGGCGGCCCCGCCGTCCGCCGAGCCGGCGTCATGGCCCCCGTGGTCGCCCGCCGCGGCCGAGACGGCCGGGGTCGCCTGGTGGAGTTCGGTGCGCAGGACCTCGATGTTGGCGCCCGCGTACGTCGACCAGGTCAGACCCGTCGCCGAGAGGAAGAAGAAGCCGGCCGCGGCCCAGACGCCGACCGTGCCGTGCAGGCCCAGGGTGCGGCGGCGGCCACTGGTGCCGCGCACCTTGCGCCGGGCGCGGCGGCGGGCGAACCAGAGCACGAGGCCGCCGCCCGAGATGACCCACAGCCAGCTGGCGGCGAGTTCGCTGTAGAGGCGGCCGGTCTCGCCGAGTTGGAGGTTGGCGTGGAACTTGTCGATCCAGGTCCGCACCGGCAGCGCGCCCGTCGAGCCGTACTGCTCCAGCGCGCCGCGCACCTCCGCCGTGTAGGGGTCGACGAACACCGCGAGCGTGTTGGTCTCGTCGATGCCCTCGACGCCCGACAGCATCACGCGGGTCGTCGCGTCGTCCTCCGGCGAGGGGCGTACGGCGGAGATGGCGCCCTCGGGGTGCGCCTTGCGGGCGGCGGCCACCTGCTCGGAGATCGGCAGCTTCTCGTCGCCCACCTTCGCGACGGTCGTCCGGTCCGCGTAGACGAGCTCCTCGAGGGAGAACGAGGCGGCGTACAGCCCGCCCGTCAGGGCCGCGACCAGCAGGAACGGGGCGACCAGGACGCCCGCGTAGAAGTGCAGCCGCAGGACGAGGGGCCTGAGCGGGGCCCAGCCCCTCGTGGTGGCGTCGGGCTTGACGACGGGTTTCTGGGGCTCGTCCGTCTCGGTCGAGGGAGCGGTGGTCATCGGCGGGCTACTCCGGGATCGCGGGGACGTCGTGGCGGTTCAGTAGTCGGAACGTACGGGCCTCGAGTTCCCGAGGAAATGTGTGATGCGGGTCACAGTCGAGGCCCGGTGGCGCGTTGCCGCGTGCACACGCCTTCGCGAGAGCCGCCTCGCATCGCGTCTTCGCGCTTGGCATCCTGGCGCGATGGCTTCCGAACGTGATCGCATCGAGTCCCGCCCCCTGAGCGACCGGGTCGAGGAACTCCTCGCCCACGAGGGCCCGCTGCCGATCGTCGCCGCGGGCGATCCGGTGCTGCGCCGCACCGCAGAGCCCTTCGACGGCCAGTTGGACCCGGGCCTGCTGGCCCGCTTCGTCGCCGCCCTGCGCGCCACCATGCACGCGGCACCCGGCGTCGGCCTCGCCGCACCCCAGGTCGGGGTGTCCCTGCGCATCGCGGTGATCGAGGACCCGGCGCCGGTCCCGGAGGAGGTACGGCTGGCCCGGGGCCGGGTCCCCCAGCCGTTCCGCGTCCTGGTCAACCCGGCGTACGAGGCCGTCGGCTCCTTCCGTGACGCGTTCTTCGAGGGCTGTCTGAGCGTGCCGGGCTGGCAGGCCGTGGTGGCCCGGCACGCCAAGGTGCGGCTACGGGCGCTCGACGAGCACGGGCGGGCGGTGGACGAGGAGTTCCAGGGGTGGCCCGCCCGAATCGTCCAGCACGAGACGGACCACCTCGACGGAACGCTCTACCTCGACCACGCCGAGCTGCGCTCCCTCTCCTCGAACCAGGCGATGGCCGACCGCTGGAACGACCCCACGCCGGCCAACGCCGCCCGGGAACTGGGCTTCCTCCTGCCCGACTGAGCGCCCGGCTCGGCCGGTTCAGCCCCGGTACGCCTCCAGCAGCCGCAGCCACACCTCGCTGATCGTCGGGTACGAGGGCACCGCGTGCCAGAGGCGGTCGATCGGGACCTCGCCGACGACGGCGATCGTCGCGGAGTGGATGAGTTCGCCGACGGCGGGGCCGACGAAGGTGACGCCGCGGAGGATCTCGCGGTCGAGGTCGACGATCATGCGGGCGCGGCCCCGGTAGCCGTCGGCGTACAGGCCCGCGCCCGCGACGGACGACAACTCGACGTCGACCGCGCGGACGTGGTGGCCGGCCTGTTCCGCCTCGGCGAGGGAGAGGCCGACGGCGGCGGCCTCGGGGTCGGTGAAGACGACCTGCGGGACGGCGGCGTGGTCGGCGGTGGCCGCGTGGGCGCCCCAGGGGTCGCTCTCCAGGAGCGGGACACCGGCCGCGCGGGCGGCGATGGCGGCGCCCGCGATCCGGGCCTGGTACTTGCCCTGGTGGGTCAGCAGCGCCCGGTGGTTGGCGTCGCCGACCGCGTAGAGCCATTCGCTGCCCGTCACCCGGAGGCTGTCGTCGACGGGCAGCCACGAGCCGGGTTCCAGGCCGACCGTGTCGAGGCCGATGTCGTCGGTGCGCGGGGCGCGGCCGGTGGCGAAGAGGATCTCGTCGGCTTCCAGGCGGTCGCCGGTGTCGGTGAGGGCCACCACGGTCCCGTTCTCGCGGGACACCGCCGTCACCGACGTGCCGGTGCGGACGTCCGCGCCCGCCTCCGTGAGCGCCTCGGCGACCAGTTCGCCCGCGAAGGGCTCCATGCGGGGCAGCAGGCCCTTGCCGCGGACGAGGACGGTGACCTCGGAGCCGAGGGCCCGCCAGGCGGTGGCCATCTCCACGGCGACGACACCGCCGCCCACGACCATCAGCCGGCCGGGGACCGCCTGCGCGCTGGTCGCCTCGCGGCTGGTCCAGGGCCTGACCTGGGCGAGCCCCGGCAGGTCGGGGAGGAGGGCCCGGCTGCCGGTGGAGACCACCACCGCGTGCCGGGCGGCGAGGACGTGGCGCTCGCCGTCGGGGCCGTCCACGACCACCCGGCGGGGCCCGGCCAGCCGCCCGTGGCCGCGGTACAGGGTCGCCCCGATGCTCTCCAGCCAGCCGATCTGGCCGTCGTCCTTCCAGTGGGCGGTCTCGTAGTCGCGGTGGGCGAGAACCTCGGCGGCGTCCAGCGGGCCCTCGGCCAGGTGGCGCAGGCCGGGTACGCGGCGGGCGTCGGCGCGGGCGAGCGCGGGGCGCAGCAGGGCCTTGCTGGGCATGCACGCCCAGTACGAGCACTCGCCGCCGACCAGTTCGCTCTCCACGACCGCGGTGGACAGACCCGCGGCGCGGGTGCGGTCGGCGACGTTCTCCCCCACGGGTCCGGCCCCGAGCACCACGACGTCGTACTCGGCGGTCGCCGCTTCGCCTGCGTCTTCGGTGTTTTCCGTATCCGTCATGGGGTCAGTCTGGTTGTTGGTGTGCGCCGTGGCCACACGGGTACGCGCGCGGAATACGCCGTCGCGGGGTGGCGTTGTCGACAGCGGCTCGCCCGAGCACCGATATCAGGAAGAGGGATGCACGCCATGAGCAGCACCGTGGAGCTCACCAAGGAGAACTTCGACCAGACGGTCACCGACAACGAGTTCGTCCTGATCGACTTCTGGGCGTCCTGGTGCGGGCCGTGCCGGCAGTTCGCCCCGGTCTACGAGAAGGCCGCCGAGGAGAACCCGGATCTGGTGTTCGGCAAGGTCGACACCGAGGCGCAGCCGGAACTGGCCTCGGCCTTCGGTATCCAGTCGATCCCGACGCTGATGATCGTCCGGGACCAGGTCGCCGTGTTCGCGCAGCCGGGCGCGCTGCCCGAGGCCGCGCTGACCGATGTCATCGGGCAGGCCCGCAAGCTGGACATGGAGGAGGTCCGCAAGGCGGTCGCCGAGCAGCAGGCGCAGGTCGAGCAGAGCGGTCAGTGAGCCGCGGGTTCACCAGGTGAGCGGCGGTCCCGCCGGTTCGGCGGCCGCCGGCCGGGACGCCGTGATCCGGCGCAGCCGGGCGAGTTGGAGGCGCCGGCCGAAGGTGCCGCCGTCCGGCCGGGTGTGCGGCATCCTGGTCATGTCGTAGGAGAAGCGGGTCGCCCGCCAGACCCTGTCGAGGTACAACTCCGGGGAAGGATCGAGGAGTTGTGCCGATCCCCCGCCGTGCAGTTCGATGAACGCGCGCGACGCCGGGACGCGCCACCTCCGACACCGCCGGGTTGGCCCGCGCTCCAGGGTCCAGTCGGCGTCGGGCGCGCGGCGGGCGGCGAACTCGTCCCGGATGAGCTCGTCGGGCCACTCGGCGCGGTCGGTGCCCCCCGGGACCTGGAGGTGGTGGGCGACGAGGCCCTCACGATCTCCGTCCGGGCGCAAGTCGCGGCCGTACGGCCGCCGGTGAGGACCGGGAAGTCGAGGCGGTGCCGTCCACGGTCGAGGTGCGGCTCGATGCCGTGGTGCACCAGGCCTTCGATCTCCAGGCGTTCGGCGACGAGGCGGGGGCCCTGCCCTGCCGTCTTCGTTCAGCTCGATTCGCGGTGGACGATCCGCGCGGCCAGTACGTCGTGGGTCGTGGGGACCGTGCCGGGGTCGCGCACCGCGCGGTCGACCAGTTCCGCGAGGTCACGTCCGGACGGCAGTTCCAGGTGGACGGTGCTGAGGCGGGGGCGCAGCAGCCGGCCCAGCATCAGGTCGTCGGCACCGACCACGGCCGTCTCCCCGGGGACGTCGATGCCTTCGTCCTGAAGGGCCCGCATCACCAGCATCGCGTATTCGTCGTTGTACGCGAACACGGCGTCCAGGCCGAGCGAGCGCCAGTCGCGCGCGAGCCGGGCCGCGGCCGTCTCGTCGTACGCGAGCGGCAGTTCGGTGACCGTCGCCTCGGTGCCCTGCACCGCGCGTCGTACGCCGGCGAGCCGGGGCTGGGAGAAGACCGCGAGACCGAGCTCCTCGGGCACGACGACGCCGATCCGGCGCCGGCCGCGCTCGACCAGGTGGCGGCCGGCGCTGTAGCCGACGCCCGCGTGGTCCAGGATCAGCGCGTGGGCACCCTCGACGGGCTCCGGGGTGAGGGTGAGGACGGCCTTGGCTCCGGAGCGCTTGAGGACGGCCACGCCCTGCGGGCCGAGACCGACGCCGGGCACGATCACCGCGACCGGGCGCAGCTCGGCCCAGGCGCGGGCGGCGTCGTCGCCGCGCAGGCCGATGCCGCCGTGCTGCACCACCGTGTAGTCGAGACGGCTGAGGGCCCACTGGATTTCGTTGATGAACTGGCTGTAGAGCGGGCCGATGGGCACGTTCGGGGTGGGCATCAGTACCAGGCGGCTGTGTCCGGCGCGCAGGCTGCGGGCCGCCGCGTGCGGCACGTAGCCGAGTTCCTTGGCGGCCTCATGGACCCGGCGGCGGGTGGGCTCGCTGATGCGGACGGCGCTGGTGTTGTTGAGGACATAGCTGACCGTCGCGCGGGAGACACCCGCGAGTCGTGCCACATCGGCGCTCGTGGGCACGGATCGCTGCAGGGGCGAGGGCGGGGCGGGCTCTTTCGGTATCTGCACCATGAGGACGGCATCCTTGCAGAAGCGGTGAAGGTCGTTCAGGCCGGGGGACTTCCGGCCACGCGGGAGCTCGGGGTCGGGCAACCGATCTTTGTGGCAGGGCAGTTTGGCGAATGTGTTCGAAATCTGTTCAACCATGCAACTATTTCGCGCCATATCTGCGAGGGTGGGTCGATGGTGACCCTTCACAGACGGCTGCTCGGGTTCCTGCCCCGGATCGGGGTGCGGGTGACCGATCTCGGACCGGGCACCGCCGTGGTCTCGCGGCGCGGCGGACGCACCAGGGTTCCGCTGGTGGCCGGGGCCGATCTGCTGGTCAGGTCGGGCGACCGGTACGCCGTCTCGCGCCTGGCCGAAGACGTGTGGCTGGTCCTCGGGCAGCGCTCCCGGGGCTCCTCACGGCCGTCCGGCGACTGGCGGACCGACCGGCTCGGCGACAGCGGGGCGCATCTGCTGGTGGACGGGCGCGCGGCGGCTGACGAGCGGCGACTGCAGCTGGCGGCGGCCTCGTACCTGTGCGCACACCATGTGGCCGCCATGCTCGAAAGCTATGGCGTGAACTGTGTGTTCGATGTGGGTGCGAACACGGGCCAGTACGCCCGACGACTGCGCCGCTCCGGCTACACCGGGCGCATCGTCTCCTTCGAGCCCACCGCGGACGCCTTCGCCCGGCTCCGGCGGGCCGCCGAGAGCGACCCCGACTGGTTCGTCCACCACATCGCGCTGGGCCGCGCGGACACCGAGGCCGAGATCCACACCGGCTGGAACTCCATGAACTCCCTCCTCCCGCCCAGCGACTACGGCCGCGACCGCTACCAGCGCTTCGCCCGCACCCGCACCGAACGGATCGCGGTACGCCGCCTCGACGGGCTGTTGGAGCGGGCACTCGACGGCATCACCGACCCCCGGCCGTATCTGAAGATGGACACCCAGGGCTACGACCTGGAGGTCTTCGCGGGCGCCGGCGAGCGCGTCGGGGACTTCTTGGGACTGCAGTCCGAGGTCGCGGCGCTGCGGCTGTACGAGGGCAGCCCGACGATGGGCGAGGCGCTCGCCGTGTACGAGGCGAGCGGGTTCGGGATCACCGGGATGTATCCCGTCACCCGGGAGCCGGCGACGGGGCGGGTCGTCGAGTTCGACTGCGTGATGATGCGCGGGGATGCGGTGTCGGCGCCGGGGTGAGGGGCGGGCGGTTACCGGTGGGCGGCGTACGGTCGCGGAGGCACACGCGCGGACTGGGTACGGCTTCCGCCGGGCCCACCCGCCGTATGGCGGGCATCCACCGCCGTACGACGGCCTCCTCGCGCCTTGCCGTCGCGCTCATCATCTCGGTACGAACCGTTGGCACGCGTCGCGGTACGGACCGGTGGCGCACGTCGCGGTCGAACCGTGGGCGCGGCACCCGCACGAGGAGAAGCCATGAGCATGATCCCGCCCCCCTTCGATCCCGAGCTCGCGGCGGCTCTTGAGGCACTCAAGGACATGCTTCCGCAGCAGCTGACCATGGACGACATAGCCGCCATGCGCCAGGGGCCGGGCATCGAGATGCTGGCGCAGCTCGACCTCACCATGGGCGGGTTCTTCGAGGTCGAGGACCGGCTGGTGCCGGGGCCCGAGGGCGAGCCGGAGATCTCGTTGCTGATCTGTCGTCCCGCCGCCCCCGCGACGCCGGGTCCGCTGCCGGTGATCTACCACGTCCACGGCGGCGGCATGGTCGTCGGCAACAACCGGGTCGGGGTGGACGCTCCGCTGGCCTGGGCGCGGGAGCTGGGCGCGGTCGTGGTGTCCGTGGAGTACCGGCTGGCGCCCGAGCATCCGCATCCGGCGCCGGTCGAGGACGTCTACGCGGGTCTGTTGTGGACGGCCGAGCACGCGGACGAGCTCGGGGGCGACCCCGAGCGGATCGTCATCGCCGGGGCCAGTGCGGGTGGTGGGCTGACCGCGGCGCTGGCGCTGCTCACGCGGGACCGGAAGGGGCCGCGGCCGATCGGGCAGGTGCTGCTGTGCCCGATGCTCGACGATCGCAACGACACACCGTCCGCCCACCAGATGGCGGGGCGGGGTGTCTGGGACCGGACGGCCAACGAGACGGGGTGGACCGCGCTGCTGGGGGAGCTGCGGGGCTGGCCCGATGTGTCGGAGTACGCGGCGCCCGCGCGGGCGAAGGATCTGAGCGGCTTGCCTCCGGCGTTCCTCGACGTCGGGTCCGCCGAGACGTTCCGGGATGAGGTGGTCTCGTATGCGTCGCGGCTCTGGCAGGCGGGTGGGGTGGCCGAGCTTCATGTGTGGCCGGGTGGCTTTCATGGGTTCGACGGGTTCGCTCCGCAGGCTGCGGTGTCTCGGGACTGTCGGGAGGCGCATGTGCGGTGGTTGCGGCGGTTGCTCGGGGAGTGAGTCGGGGCGACCCTGATGGTCGTCTGCGGTTGCTCGCACCCGCGGACGACGAACCCGCCGCCGTGAACGGCCTCGCCATGCCGCACCATGGGTCGTATGAAAGAGCTGGCGGGGCGGCTGACCGCGCTGGATCCGGATGCCGGTGCCGCCGTCCGGGTCATCGCCTACTTCGACACACTGGCCGAGTCACGGGCCGGTCTGGAGGCGCTGGTGCGTGGGGCGGCCGTGCTGGCCGGGTGTCCCGCGCGGCTGGTCGACGTCGAGCGGCGCGTCCACGTGCGGGTGGAGCCCGACGGGCGGCGTCAGGACAGTGACCTTCCGCCGGACCCGGACTGGCCGTCCGCCGCGCTGGTCCCGGACGGTGTGCCCGCCCTGTGGCTGGAGCGGGCCGGGGCCGCCGAGCCGAGTGTGGTGGACGCGGTCATCCTGGAGCGGGCCGCGGGCGCCCTGCGGGTGGTGCTGGACCGGACCCGGGGCCGTGCGCCCCTCTCCCCCGCCGACGACCCGGCGCTCGTGGAGACCGTCCTCGACCCCACCGCCGCCGAGGGAGCCCGGCTGCACGCCGCCCGACGCCTCGGCCTCGACCCCGACGACCCCGCCGGCCGCGCCCGCGCCGTCGCCCCGTTCGGAGGCCGGCCCCGGATCCTGCGGGTACGCCGGGAGGGCGGGCCGGCCGATGGTGCACCGCGGGGGCGCCGGGGCGGCAGGCTCGCCGAGGGCACATCGCGTGGACGGCAGGACGGCAGGCCCGACGACGGCACATCGGGTGATCGGCGGGACGGCTGGTCCGGCGACGGCACATCGGGTGATCGGCGGGACGGCGGGCCCGGGCATGGCGCATCACGTGATCGGTGGGACGGCAGGCCCACCGAGGCCGAGCTGCCCGGTGGGCGGGTCGGTGTGGGACCGGCCGTGCCCGTGCTCGGGTTGCCCGGGTCCTGGGACGGTGCGCGGACCGCTTTGCGGTTCACCGCCGGGGGCAGCCCGCAGGATCTGGGGGAGCGGGTGGTGTATGCCGACGACCTCGGCGGGATCGCCCTCCTCGCCGAGCTGATCGCGCCGGGGGCCGAACCGCCGCCGGACGTAAGGGACGTGGAGCGGGCCGCGGCGGACTCGCCCTGGATGCTCGCCACGCTGCACGCGGTCGCGTCGACGGCGAGCCTGCGGGCGGCGGCCACCGGGATCAACGTCCACCACTCCACGCTCCAGGACCGCCTGACCCACGCGGAGGCGCTCCTCGGCTGGCCGGTCCGCACACCACGAGGCCGACTCCGGCTCCACCTGGCGCTGACCATGCGGCACTTGGCGCGCGGTTAGGCGACCGCGGGCGGCCACGCGGCTGCGGCGGATGGTCCGGCGGCTTCCGGTCCCGCGATCCGGCGACTCGGGCACGCCCGAGGCAAAGCCACGCAACGCCTCCACTGACGCCCCGGCCGCCGCCACCGCCGTCGCCGTCGCCGTCGCCCCCAGCGCGAATCGCCGGTCCCGTCAGGGGAAGTCGTTCTCCCCGTACCGCAGCACTCGCGCGGACGTTACCGTTCGGTAGAAAACCTGCTTCCGGAGGTGTTCCGTATGGCTGCCGACCGTGTCCCGGGTCTGGCGGAGTGTGCTCGTGCGCTGGCCGCGGGGGAGGTGACGTCGCGGGTGCTCGTGGAGCGGACGCTCGCCCGGATCGAGGCGAGTCAGGGGACGGTCAACGCGTTCCGGCGGGTGCGGGCCGAGGCGGCGCTGGTGGAGGCCGAGGCGGCGGACCAGGAGTTGGCGGCGGGCGGGCGGCGGCCGTTGCTCGGGGTGCCGGTGGCCGTGAAGGACGACATGGACGTGGCGGGCGAGCCGACCGCGTTCGGCTGCCGGGGCGAGTTCCCCTCACTGCCGGAGGACGGCGAGGCGGTACGGCGGCTGCGCGCGGCCGGGGCGATCGTCGTCGGCAAGACCAACACGTGTGAGCTGGGGCAGTGGCCGTTCACCGAGGGGCCGGCCTTCGGAGCCACCCGCAATCCCTGGCACCCGGACCACACACCCGGTGGCTCCTCCGGCGGTTCGGCGGCGGCCGTCGCGGCGGGGCTCGTGCCGGCCGCGCTGGGCTCGGACGGCGCCGGCTCGGTGCGCATCCCGGCGTCCTGGACGCATCTCGTCGGCATCAAGCCCCAGCGCGGCCGCATCTCGACCTGGCCGCACGCGGAGTCCTTCCAGGGCATCACCGTCAACGGCACCCTCGCCCGCACGGTCGCCGACGCTGCCCTCCTCCTGGACGCGGCGAGCGGCAACCACGAGGGCGACCTGCACCGGCCCACCGCCATCAACGCCTCCGAGGCGGTGGGGCGCGATCCGGGACGGCTCAGGATCGCGCTGTCCCTGAAGCCGCCGTTCACCGCGCTGCCCGCTCGGCTCGACCCCCGCGTACGGGAACGGGTCCGCGCGGTGGCGGAGCGACTCGCCGCGCTCGGGCACGTGGTGGAGGAGGCGGAGCCGCGCTACGGGCAGATCGGGCTGACGTTCATCCCGCGCGCCACCGCCGGAATCGCCGAACGGGTCGGCGCGATCACCCAGCAGGACCTCCTCGACCGCCGCACCCTCGACGCCGCCCGCCTCGGCCGGCTGCTCGGCGGGGCGCCCCTGCGGCTGGCCCGCCGAGCGGAAGCCACGCTCCACCAGCGGATCGGCGCCCTCTTCGACTCGTACGACGTACTGCTGGCGCCCACGACCGCAGCTCCCCCACCGCGCATCGGCTCCATGCTCAACCTGGGCGGCCTCGGCACCGACCGCGCGATGATCGCGGCCTGCCCGTACGCCTGGCCGTGGAACGTGCTGGGCTGGCCCGGCGTGAACGTCCCGGCGGGATTCGTGGACGGCGGGCTGCCGGTGGGCGCGCAGCTGCTCGGTCCGGCGAACAGCGAGCCCCTGCTGCTGTCGCTGGCCGCGCAGTTGGAGGCGGACCAGCGCTGGCACGAACGGTGGCCGCCGCAGCGGGCAGCCGCGGATTCGCCCGCGGTGTGAGGGAGCCGGGGCCGTGCGGCGCGTACGGGGCAAGTCCCCTGCCGTGTGCGTGGGTTCGGACCTCGCGATGTGACCCGTACGCTGTGACCATGGACGAAGCGTCGATGGTCGGGCTGATGGGACGGGTGACCGGTGCGGTCGGTCCCGGGCTCGTCGGCGAGGTGATCGTCCGGGTGCGGGGCGGTGCCGAGCACTTTCTCGCCTACCCGTCCTCCGCGAAGGACCGGATCGAGCCGGGGACGCTCGTGATGGTGATGGAGTATCTGCCGCCGCGCACGGTGTATGTGTCTGCCGCGTACGACAGTTGACGGTCCGTCGGGTCGGCCTGTCGGGCTTCTGACACCGATTCGCATCAGGACTGCAACAACGGTCCCCCGGTACCTGTACCGCCGCCGTGCCGCGCGGGACACTCCCGACGTTCGGTGCCGAAAGGGCACCTGGCAGAGGGGGTGTGCCGATGTTCATCGGCATGATCGCGGGGGCGGCCGTGGGCGCCGTCCTGGTACTGATCGGTCTGTTCAAACTGATGTGGCGCGTCGCCGAACCCAACGAGGCGCTGATCATCTCCGGCTCCAAGCACAAGATGGAGGGCCTGGAGGCGGGCATGGGCTTCCGCATCGTCACCGGGCGCGGCACGCTGGTGCTGCCCGGTATGCAGGCGGTGCGCAAGCTGTCGCTCGACCTCAACCAGACCGAGCTGTCCGTTGACTGCGTGACCCACCAGGGCATTCCGCTGAAGATCCGTGGTGTGGTCATCTTCAAGGTGGGCGACGACTTCGTGTCCATCGCGAACGCGGCCCGCCGTTTCCTCGACCAGCAGAAGCGGGTCTCGGAGCGGGTGCACAACGTGTTCGCCGGTCATCTCCGGTCCATCGTGGGCGGGTTGACGGTCGAGGACATGATCCGCGACCGCGACAAGCTGACCGGCCAGACCCGGGCGGCGTGCGGTACGGAGATGGAGAAGCTGGGTCTGATCGTCGACTCACTGCAGATCCACGAGATCGAGGATCCGACCGGCTACATCAAGAACCTGGCCATGCCGCACGCGGCGGCCGTCCAGCGCGACGCCCGGATCGCGCAGGCCGAGGCCAACCGGCTCGCCACCGAGGCCGAGCAGCAGGCCGCGGCACGGATGGCGGAGGCCACCCGCGACAGCGAGATCCTCCAGGCCGGCTACCAGGCAGAGCGGGACAACGCCGCGGCGAAGGCCCAACAGGCCGGACCGCTCGCCGAGGCGGCCGCCAAGCAGGAGGTCGTCGTCCAGGAGACCCGGGTCGCGGAGCTGGTGGCGGCCCGGCGCGAGCAGCAGCTCCAGACGGACGTCCGCAAGCCCGCGGACGCCAAGGCCTACGAGAAGCGCACCCTCGCCGAGGCCGAGCGCGACGCCCGTATCTCCGCCGCGCAGGCCAAGGCCAAGGAGACCGAACTGGCGGCCGCCGCCGAGGCGACCGCGACCCAGGTCACCGGTGAGGCCGAGGCCGCCGCCCGGCAGGCCAAGGGGCTCGCCGCCGCCGAGGCCACGCGGGCGAAGGGGCTCGCCGAGGCCGAGGGCATCAAGGCGCGGGCCGCCGCGCTGGCCGAGAACCAGGAGGCGGTGATCGCGCAGCAACTGGCCGAGCAGTGGCCGGAGATCGTGCAGGCGGGTGCGTCCGCCTTCGGGAACGTCGACAACATGGTGGTGTTGAACGGGGCCGACGGGATGGCGGACATGTTCGCCAAGGCGCTCACGATGGGGGGTACGGGGCTGGGGCTGGCTCGGCAGTTGCTGTCGTCCATGAACCAGAACGCGGTGCCTGCCGGCGGCTCGGCAGGGGTAAATGGGGTGCCGGTGGAAAAGGTGCAGGTCGATAGGGAGTCCTAGCGCCGCAACTCCGACTGTGAGTGGTCGGCTGCGGGTTGATTGTGGCTTGTCGCGCAGTTCCCCGCGCCCCTAGCGGGGCGCGGGTTAGCGTGACCCCGTGACTTCCTTCGCTGATCAAGAAGTGCCCGGGCGTTACGGCCCCACCGCCACCGTCGAGGCCGATCCCCGTGAGGTGGGGCGGGTGCGTACCGAGTACTCGCCCGCGCATGACGGGGATCCCGATCCCGGGGAGATCGTCTGGACGTGGGTGCCGTTCGAGGAGAACGACGGGCGCGGGAAGGATCGGCCGGTGCTCGTGGTGGCTCGGGAGCCCCGGGGGACGTTTCTCGCCGTTCAGCTGTCGAGCAAGCGGCATGACGGGGATCGGGAGTGGGTGCCGATCGGGAGCGGGCCGTGGGATCGGTCCGGGCGGGATTCCTGGGTCGCTGTGGATCGGGTGTTGCGGCTGTATGAGGGCGGGATGCGGCGGGAGGCGTGCGCGTTGGACCGGATGCGGTTCAACTCCGTTGTGCACCGGTTGCGGGAACGGTACGGGTGGCGGTAGCTCGTAAGCCGTCTGCGGGCCGTGGGCGGCTTGTCGCCCCACGCGGCGGAGCCGCGAATGTCACAGCCCCGCGCCCCTAAAGGGGCACGGCTGTTGCGAACGCTCGCTCGAAAGCCGACCGGACCACCGCTCCCCTCGTCCGGTCCAGCACCCCGAAGACCACATGCTCGAAATCGCCTTCGAACCTGCCGCCGTCCGTGAGCAGGGCCCGGAACGCCGCCGCCACCTGTGTCGGGTCGTTGCCGAACACCCCGCAGCCCCAGGCGCCCAGGACGAGCCGCCGATAGCCATGAGCCACCGCCGTCTCCAGTACGCGTTCCGCGCGTGCGGCCAGGGCCCGTGGAAGTTCGGGTGCGCGCTCCGGCACCGTACGCCGGACGACCGACGCGTTCGGCGCCGCGGAGGTCAGGAAGCCGGCGGTGTAGGGGGTGTCGAGGAGGGTTCCCCGGTCGTCCCGGAAGACGGGGACGGCGGGTGAGTGGATGACACGGTCGGTGTAGAACGGGTCGCGGTGGGTGCGGTGGTGGTCGTAGAAGGCCCGGGCCTCACGGACACAGGTGTAGAGCGCCGACGCCCGGCAGAGGGCTTCCTCCTGGGCCTGCGCGCCGTTCAGATAGCCGCCGCCGGGGTTGCGGGCGGAGGAGAAGTTGAGGACGGCCACGGGGGCTGCGGAGGCGTCGGGGGCCGTGAGGCGGCGGGCGGCCTCCAGGCTGCTCTCGCCGGTGACCTCGATGGTCGACTTCACCGGGTCGACCTGCGCCGTTGCCACCGGGTCGGGGCCGTACAGCCGTGTGCCCGCCCGGGCGGCCTCCACCTCGGCCGCGAGGGACACCTCATGGCCTGCGGGTGCGCGGTAGTGTCCCGCCGCGACTATCTCTTCGGTCTCCCGTGCGATTCCGCGTAGGCGCGCGCTCACGGCGCCATCCCCGTGTGCGCCGCGAGCACGGCCCGCGTGCGCTTCCCCGTCGTGCTCATGGACGCATCCTGGGCGATGCTGGTGAGTGACCGCAACGAGGTTTTCCTGATGTGAATGGCCCGGTACGGGTACGGGAAGAGGTGCCTGAAGTTCCCGGAAACAGAGATCGTCGATCCGCATTGCCACGATGTGCACCCTTGTGCGGAAGCGGCGCAAGGGTTTTGGGTGGGACGAGCACTGCCGCTCCAGGCCCAGTGGAATCGGAGCGGCGGCATGGTGGAATCTCAGGAGGATCCCGACATGTCAGATTCACCGAGTGGCTGTACGGAGCAGCGCTCCGCGGTCACCGAGGCGGAGGTGGAGGCCCTGGTACGGGGCATCTGCTTCAAGACCGGCCCACCCCGCACTCTCGGTGTCGAACTGGAATGGCACGTCCACGAGCTGCGTGATCCGCGGCTCCCGGCACCACCCGCACGACTCGAAGCGGCCTACGCCGCACTGCGGACCCTGTCCCTGACCTCACCGCTGACCGTCGAGCCCGGTGGCCAGCTGGAGCTCAGCTCGGCGCCCGCCGCCTCCCTGATGGAGTGCGTGGGGTCCGTCTCGGCCGATCTCGCCGCCGTACGCGCCACGCTGCGCGAGGCGGATCTCGGCATCAGCGGCTTCGGCCACGAACCCTGGAACCCCCCGACCCGCTATCTCCACGAGCCCCGGTACGACGCGATGGAGATCTATCTCGACCGCTTCGGACCCGAGGGGCGGTCCATGATGTGCTCGTCGGCCTCGGTGCAGGTGTGTCTCGACGCCGGGTACGAGGAGCCGGGCCCCCTCGGCCACGAGCGGCGCTGGTGGCTGGCGCATCAGCTCGGCGCGGTGCTGGTGGCCGCGTTCGCGCACTCCCCGCTGGCGCGGGGCCGGGTCACCGGCTGGCGTTCGACCCGACAGGCGCTGTGGGCGGCCATGGACCCGGCCCGTACCAACGCCCCGGTGCTGGACGGCGACCCGCGCGGGGCGTGGGCGCAGGCGGTGCTGGACGCGCCGGTGATGTGCGTACGCGCGGACGAGGGCCCCTGGGGCGTACCCGGCGCGATGACGTTCCGGGAGTGGACGAGATCCGACACCCCGCCGAGCCGGGCCGACCTCGACTATCACCTGACGACGTTGTTCCCGCCGGTGCGTCCACGCGGCCACCTGGAGCTGCGCATGATCGACGCCCAGCCCGGTGAGGACGGGTGGATCGTGCCGCTCGCCGTGACGGCGGCGCTCTTCGATGACCCGGACGCCGCCGAGATCGCCTATCGGACCGTCAAATCCCTTGCGGAACGGGCGGGTTCGCAGCCGCCACCGCGCAATCCGCTGTGGGAGGCGGCCACGCGTGACGGCCTGGCCGATCCCGAGCTGCGGGAGGCGGCGGCCGTCTGCTTCGCCGCGGCGGCCGAGGCGCTGCCCCGGCTCGGCGCGAGTGCCGAAGTGCGGGACGCGGTCGCGGCGTACATCGACCGCTATGTGGCCCGGGGCCGCTGCCCCGCCGACGATCTGCTCGACCTGTTCCACGGGAAGGACATCCCCGCATGACCGCGCCCGAGACGCCGGCCCCGACGACCGACGCCGACCCCGACATACTCCGGGAGCGCGCGCTGGCGGCGCTCACCACGGCCCGTGCCCGCACCGCGCTCCTGACCACCGCCGTCGACGAACCCGACCTCACCGCTCAGCACTCGCCGCTGATGTCCCCGCTGGTGTGGGACCTCGCCCACATCGGCAACCAGGAGGAGCTGTGGCTGCTGCGGAACGTCGCCGGGCGGGAGGCGATGCGGCCCGAGATCGACGGGCTGTACGACGCCTTCGAGCACCCGCGCGCCGAGCGGCCCTCGCTGCCGCTGCTGGCGCCGGAAGAGGCCCGGCAGTATCTGCGCGAGGTGCGCGGCCGGGCGCTCGACGTGCTGGAGAGCGCCGACTTCCACGGCACCCGGCTCACCGACGCGGGCTTCGCCTTCGGCATGATCGCCCAGCACGAACAGCAGCATGACGAGACGATGCTGATCACCCATCAGCTCCGCAAGGGGCCCGCCGTGCTGTCGGCGCCGGACCCCGAGCCCGTCCCGTTGTTCACGGGACCCGCCGAAGTCCTGGTGCCCGGCGGGGAGTTCGTGATGGGCACCTCGACCGAGCCGTGGGCGCTGGACAACGAGCGGCCCGCGCACCGGCGGATCATCCCCGCGTTCCACATCGACACCACACCGGTGACGAACGGCGCGTACCAGGCGTTCATCGACGACGGCGGCTACGACGACGAACGCTGGTGGACGGCCGAGGGCTGGGACCACATCCGTGCGCACGGCATCCACGCGCCGCTGTTCTGGCGGCGCGACGGCCGGCAGTGGCTGCGGCGGCGCTTCGGCGTCACCGAGGTCGTACCGGCCGACGAGCCGGTGCTGCACGTGTGCTGGTACGAGGCCGACGCGTACGCCCGCTGGGCGGGGCGCCGGCTGCCCACGGAGGCCGAGTGGGAGAAGGCCGCCCGGCACGACCCGGTCACCGGCCGCTCGACCCGCTACCCGTGGGGCGACGCCGACCCGACGCCCGAGCACGCCAACCTGGGACAGCGGCATCTGCGTCCGGCGCCCATCGGCAGCTGTCCGGCGGGCGAATCGCCGCTCGGTGTACGGCAGTTGATCGGTGATGTGTGGGAGTGGACGGCGAGCGACTTCCTGCCCTACCCGGGGTTCACGGCGTTCCCGTACAAGGAGTACTCGGAGGTGTTCTTCGGCCCCGAGCACAAGGTGCTGCGCGGTGGTTCGTTCGCCGTGGACCAGGTGGCGTGCCGGGGGACGTTCCGCAACTGGGACTATCCGATCCGGCGGCAGATCTTCAGCGGGTTCCGCACGGCCCGGGACGCTTCTCCGGAGGTCGTCTGATGTGTCGTCATATCGCTTTCCTGGGCCCGGAGTCGCCGCTGGGCAGGGTCCTCGTGGACCCGCCGCACAGTCTGTTCCGGCAGTCGTGGGCGCCCCGGCGGCAGCGGTACGGGACGGTCAACGCCGATGGTTTCGGGGTCGGTTGGTACGCCGAGGGGGACGCGGTGCCGGGGCGGTACCGGCGTTCCGGGCCCATCTGGGGCGACCTGTCCTTCACGGACCTCGCCCGGGTGGTCCGTACGGGGGCGCTGCTCGCCGCCGTGCGGGACGCCACGGTGCCGGGGGCGGACAACGAGGCCGCTGCGGCGCCGTACGCCGCCGGGCCCTGGCTGTTCAGCCACAACGGGGCGGTCGCCGGGTGGCCCCGGTCCCTGGCGCCGCTCGCCGCCGAACTGCCCGCCGTCGAGGTGCTGTCGATGGAGGCCCGCAACGACTCCGCGCTCGTGTGGGCCCTGGTCCTGAACCGGCTGCGCGCCGGCGACGATGAGAGCCAGGCGCTGGCCGACACGGTTCTGGAGGTCGCCCGGGCGGCCCCCGGGTCCCGGCTCAACCTGCTGCTCACCAACGGCGACACCATCGCCGCGACAGCCTGGGGCGACACCCTCTGGTATCTCGCCGAGCCCGGCCGCAGCACGGTCGTGGCGTCCGAGCCGTACGACGACGATCCCCACTGGGTGGAGGTGCCCGACCGGACGCTGCTCGCGGCGAGCCGTACGGACGTCCTGCTCACCCCGCTCAAGGAGCTGGAGGAACACACCCGCCCGCACGACGACGACACGGCCCCCGTACCGCCGAAGGAGCCTTCTGCGTGAGCCCGTTCCTCCTCACCCGCACCCTCCCCGAGGACGCCACCGACGCGGCTCTGCGCGCCGACGTCCTGAACGGTCTGACCCACACCCCGAAGACGCTGCCGCCGAAGTGGTTCTACGACGTCCGCGGCAGTGAACTGTTCGAGAAGATCACCGAGTTGCCCGAGTACTACCCGACCCGCGCCGAGCGCGAGATCCTCGTCGACCGGGCGGGCGAGATCGCCGCGGCGAGCGGTGCGCGGACCCTGGTGGAGCTGGGTTCCGGCTCCTCCGACAAGACCCGGCACCTGCTGGACGCGATGCCCCACCTGCACACCTACGTGCCGGTCGACGTCAGCGAGAGCGCGTTGCGGCAGGCGGGTGAGGCGCTGATCGCCGAGCGGCCGGGGCTGAACGTGCACGCCCTGATCGCCGACTTCACCGCCGGGCTGGAACTGCCCGAGACGCCGGGGCCGCGCCTGGTGGCGTTCCTCGGCGGCACGATCGGCAATCTGCTGCCCGTGGAGCGGGCCGCGTTCCTGGGCGCCGTCCGCGCGCTGCTGGCGCCCGGTGACGCGCTGCTGCTGGGCACGGACCTGGTCAAGGACGAGGCGGTGCTGGTCGCGGCGTACGACGACGCGGCCGGGGTGACGGCCGAGTTCAACAAGAACGTGCTGAACGTGGTCGACCGGGAGCTGGGGGCGGACTTCGACCCCGACGCCTTCGACCATGTGGCCCTCTGGGACGCCGAGTGCGAGTGGATCGAGATGCGGCTGCGGTCCCGTACGGCCCAGACCGTGAAGATCCCCGCGCTGGACCTAGCGGTCGATTTCGGGGCCGGTGAGGAGCTGCGGACCGAGGTGTCCGCGAAGTTCCGGAGGGAGGGCGTGGGGGCCGAACTTGCCGCCACCGGGCTGGAGTTGTCCCACTGGTGGACGGACGGGGAGGGCCGGTTCGCGCTGTCGTTGAGCAGAGTGGCGTGACGGGTTCTCCGCCCCCGCCGCCGGGTAGGGGCGGCGGGGGCGGGAAACCCGACGTCTCGCGGACCGTCGGACTCTGAGGCACCGTGGAATGACGTGTGGCGAACCGGCCACGGCGGAGCACGCGACAAGGAGAACCCGCATGTCCGACCACACCTACCGAGTCACCGAGATCGTCGGCAGTTCGGGCGAGAGCGTCGACCACGCCGTCCGCAACGGCATCGCCCGCGCCGCCCAGACGCTGCGCCACCTGGACTGGTTCGAGGTGACGCAGGTCCGGGGGCACATCGAGAACGGGCAGATCGCGCACTACCAGGTCGGCATGAAGGTCGGCTTCCGGCTGGAGGACGGCGACTGACCGAACGGCCGCGACGAGCGCGGAGCTGACCGGCTGCGACGAGCACTCGGGACCGGCCGGCTGCGACGAGCACTCGGGACAGACCGGTTCCCGCCGGGCGCGCTCAGGTCCGCCCTTCCCGCTCCTGCGCCACCTTCAGCGCGGCGGAGGCGGCGGCCCAGCGCGCCCGTACGACCGTGAAGCCCGCCCGCTCCGCGTCCTCGCAGACCAGTTCGTCGTCGTCGACGAGGACGCGGATCTCGCGGGCGCGGGCGAGTCGGCGGAGGATCTCCAGTTTGGTGCGGCGGGCGGGCCTGCGGTCGTTGTCGCGGCGCATCCAGATCCGCCCCTCGGGCAGGCCATGGGCGGCGAGCCAGTCGACGGTGTCGCGGCGGCACCGCTCGGGTCGCCCGGTCAGATACATGACCTCGCAGTCCTCGGCGCTCTCCCGCGCCAGCGCGATGCCCTCGGCGAGCGGCGGGTCCTGCGGGGCTGCGGCGAAGAACCCGTCCCAGTCGCGCGGCTTCACCTCCAGGAACCGTTGCCGGTGCGCGGTGTCGGCGAGGGTGTTGTCCAGGTCGAATACGGCGAGGGGCCGGTCGTTGTCGGTCACGGGACCAGCCTAGGCAGGCCCTGAGGGGACTTGGTGCGACCAGCGGAGCGCTGGGACGGTGACTCGTGTCGTCCGTCGTCGCTTCACACAACAAGCACAAAGCCCGCCCGTAGCTTTAAGTTTCAAGCGTTAGGCTCATCATTCTCTCCCCCCACACAGCACAGGAGAATCGGTGTGCTTGACGGCGAAGTAATCGTGATCGGCGGCGGATACGGGGGCATTCGCCTCGCCAAACAGCTGGACGAGGTCGCACGGGTCACCCTCGTGGACCGCAAAGAAGTCTTCTTCCACCGCATCGCCTCGCTCCGTGCCGGTGTGCACGAGGCATGGACGACGACGCCCTTCATCCCCTACGACCGGCTGCTGCGCAACGGCCGTGTGGTGGTGGGCAAGGCGATCGACATCGACACCGGTGAGCGGCAGGTGAAGCTCGCCACGGGCGAGCGGCTGCCGTACGACGTGGTGGTGATCGCGACCGGTGCGGACTACCCGGAGCCGGCCCGTTTCCTGGGCACGACCACCGAGGAGGCGGCCAAGACGTTCGCCGCGCACCAGGAGAGCGTGGCGGCAGCCGAGCACGTGCTGATCGTCGGCGGCGGGCCGGGCGGTGTGGAGCTGGCCGCCGAGATCCGGCTGGCCCGGCCGGACGCCCGGGTCACGCTCGCGCACGCCGGGCCGACGCTGCTCAACTCCACGGGCAGCAAGCGGGCCGGGCGGCGGGCCCTGACCTGGCTGGAGTCCCATGACGTGGAGGTGCGTCTGGACTCGTTCATCTCCCCCGGGGCCGACTACGGCACCTACCGGGACGGCCGGGGCAACCTCATCGAGGCCGACCTCTCCTTCTGGGCCACCGGCACCACGCCGAACACGCTCTGGCTGCGGCTGGCCGGGCACGGGGATTGGCTGAACGCCGCCGGGCAGATCAAGGTCGACCGGACACTGCGGGTCGACGGGCGGCTCGACGTGTTCGCGGTCGGTGACGTGAACGACGTCACCGAGCTGAAGATCTCTCCCGTCGCGATCGCCCAGGCGGACATCGCCGCCCACAACATCCGCACCTATCTGGGGAGTTCGGGCAAACACCGCAAGGAACCGCGCCTCTACCGGCCGATCCAGCGGACCCCGCTGATCGTGCCCCTCGGCCCGGCCGACGGAATCACCCTGATCCCCGTGCCGGGCGGCGAGATCGCCGTGCTCGGCGCCCGCACCTCCACGCTCGCGAAGGCCAAGACGCTGATGACGCCGTACATACGGAAGCAGCTCGGTTACTCCGCCTGACGATCCCGGACGAACACGGAGCCCCGGCCCGGGCGGCGGGCCGGGGCTGCTCGCGCGAGCCGTCGGAGACGGTCAGCCGGCCTGGACCGAGCCCGTGGGCTCCTGCTCCACGAGGTCGTTGGCGTGGGCGAGGAAGTCGTCCACCATCCGGTGGAAGAGCCCGGCGAGCTGCTGGAGCTCCTCGGGCGACCAGTCGGACAGCGCCATCTGCATCCCACGGACACCCGCTTCGCGGATACGGCCGATGGCCTCCTGACCGACGGAGGTCAGCTCGATGCGCTGGGCGCGGCGGTCGTCCGGGTCGGGTACGCGGGTGACGTAGCCGGACTTCTGGAGCTGCTGGACCTGGCGGGTGACATGGGAGGCCTCGACGCCGAGTCGGTTGGCCAGCTCCCCCGGGCGCAGCGGCTCGGAGTCGGCGATCTGCCGCAGCAGGGCGACGGCGGCACGGTCCAGCGGTACGCCCGCCAGGCTCATCAGGCGCTCGTGCGCCCGGGCCCGGGTGCTGAGGTAGGTGATGCGAGTGAGGGCTCGCTCGATCTCGATCACTTCCGGGGAGGCGGGGTCGGAGGGTAGCGGTGATGGGGACATGGGCCTTACTTTACCATCTTGTTGCCTGACTCAAGTAAATTCATCGCTCGGGCAGCGTCCTCGGACCGAATGGAGCCTCCCATGTCCTTTCTCGCCCGCCCGGCGGTGGCCGCCTTCGCGGCCACGGCGATGCAGCGCCTCCAAGCGCTGGCGAACCGGCGAGCCAGTGGACGCGGTTCCACCGCCTCCTGGCTCGCCCGTCTCCCCGAATACGTCTGCACCACCCGCGAGTTGACCGTCCCCACCGCCTTCGGCCCGGCCCGCGCCGTGCTGTATCTGCCCGCCGACGCCGAGGGCGCTCCCCCGCCGGTCCACGTCAACTTCCACGGCGGCGGCTACGTCATGCCGCAGATCGAGCTGGACGACCCCCTGTGCCGGTGCATAGCGGTGGAGGCGGGTGTGGCCGTGCTCAACGTGGACTACGTGGTCGCTCCGCAGCACCCCTTCCCCGCCCCGCCCCGCCAGGCCTACGAGGTCGTCAAGTGGGCCGCCGAGCACGGGGGCGAGCACGGCTGGGACGGCGGCCGGCTCTCGGTGGGCGGTCAGAGCGCCGGCGGCGGACTCGCGGCCGCGGCGGCGCGCCAGGCCCTGGAGGAGGGCGGCCCCTCGATCGCCCTCCAGGTCCTGCACTACCCGCCGCTCGACCTCGCCACCGGCGCCCGCGACAAGCGGGCCGCCATCGCCAAGCCGATGCTGCGCCCGTGGATGGCGGACGTCTTCGACAGCGCGTACATCCCCGACCCGAAGCAGCGCGCCGACCGCCTCGCCTCGCCCGCGCACCCCTCGGACACCGCCGACCTCAAGGGCATCGCCCCGGCCTTCGTCGTCACCGCCGAGTACGACCTCCTCAAGGCGGAGGGCGTGGCCTACGCCGACCGGCTCCGCACGGCCGGCTCGCTGGTCGGCCACCACGATGTCGCCGGGGCCGACCACGGCTACGACAGCACGGACGAGGACAAGGCTCGCGAGGTGTACCCGGTGATCGCGGAGCAGGTGCGGCGGGCGTTCGACAAGGGGGCGGTGCAGGGCGGCCGTCCGTGACCGGCGGCGCGGAGGCGGCGTAGCGCGACCCTCCGTGCCGCACCGCATGGCGAGAGGGCCGGCCGGGATCCACGGGTCGGCCCTCCGCTCGGCGTTCGGGCGGTCGGTGACAGGGACTTCTCGGGGGCGCTCTGCGGGGGGCGGAAGGTGCGCAGGGAGGCGATGCCGATGAAGACCATGAACTCGGGGGGAGCCAGACGCCAGGCAGCCGCCCCCGGGAGGGTCAACGCTTTTGTCAACCATCTTGGCGACAATCAAGCTCACCATCTCTCGGAGCGGCGTCCGTCAGCGGAACCCGTCAGTCGACCGGCGGGGTGCCGTGCGTATGGAACGACTCGATGGTCTTCAGACCCCACGCCTGGCCCTTGGCGCGCTCCGCCTGGGTCCAGGTGATGAGCGGCCAGTCGGGGGCCAGCACCAGCCGGGTGAGCGGGTTGCACAGTTCGACGCGGTTGCCGCCCGGTTCGTAGACGTAGAGGAAGAACGTCTGCTGGATGGCGTGCTTGTGCGGGCCCGTCTCGATGAACACGCTCTGGTCGAGGCAGAGATCGGCGGCCCGCAGGATGTCCTCGCGGGTGTCGGTGGCGAACGCGATGTGGTGCAGACGGCCGCGCGAGCCGGTCCAGTCCTCGGTGTAGACGACGTCGTACGACTTGTTGGTGAAGGTCAGCCACTGGGCGGCGACCTTCCCGGTGTCGAGGACGATCTGTTCGGTGGGGCGGGCGCCGAGGACCTCGCGGGTGAAGGCGGCGTTCGCCCCGACGTCGGAGGCGAGGAAGTTGACATGGTCGAGGCGGCGTACGCCCACACCGTGGCCGGGCTTGGCCTGGGGCTGGTTCTTCAGGCCCGGCCTGAGGTCGGCCGGGGCCTCGTACCACTCGCTCTCCCAGTACAGGGCGACCTCGTGGCCGTCGGGATCGGTGGTGACGTACAGCGGGCCGATGCCGGGTTCGTCCTCGACCCAGCGGCCCGCGCGCCCGGTGTTCTCCAGCTCCTTGACCCGGCGTCGCAGGGCCTCCTCACTGGAGGCGCGCAGGGCGGTGCGGCGGATGCCGTTGGTGGGGTGGGCGGTGAGGGTCAGGCTGTGGTGCTCGTAGTCGTCCCAGGTCCGCAGGTGGACCGAGCCGCCGGAGCGGCCGTTCTCGGTCAGTCCCAGGATCTCGGTGAAGAACCAGAGGCTGCGGTCGAGGTCGGGGGTGAGCAGTTCGACATGCCCGAGGTGGGCGATGTCGCCGAGCGGCGGGGTCATCGGTGACTCCTTAGGAACGGGAAGAGGGGTCGGCCGGCCGGGGGAAGACCGTGCCGTCGAAGATCTTGCGGGCGGTACGGACGACGGCGGTGCGGCTCACCGAGGGGCTGCCGTCGGGGCCGTACGTCACACCGCTCTCGATGTCGAGGAAGCCGGTGGGGTGCTCGATGCGCAATCGGTCACCGGTGGCGGGGAGTTGGGCTATTCCTTCGCCCACTCCCCCGGCGACGCGCAGCCCGGCCGCCACGCTCGCGGCGCCCAGCACGCCGATGGAGGTGTGGCAGCGCACCGGTATGAAGGTGCGGGTGGTGACCGCGCCGCCGTTCCGGGGCGGCGCGAGCAGGCTGAGCTTGGGCACGGTGGTGTGCTCGACATCGCCGAGGCCCATCAACCGGCCCGCCGCCAGCCTGATCTCCCGCAGCCGGCCGGCGAGGGCCGGGTCCTCCTCCAGATCCTTGGGTGCCTCGTAGCCGGTGACCTCGAGGGCGGTGGCGGGGATCAGGACGGTCGGCATGCCGTTGTCCACGCAGGTGACCTCCATGCCGGCGACGACATCACGGGCGTTGCCGGTGGGCAGCAGCGGGCTGCCGCGCCTCGGGAACTCGATCACCACGGGCGCGGCCGTCCCCGGCACCCCGGAGATCTCGGCGTCCCCGGTGACCGCGATCCGGCCGCCGGGGGTGGGGAAGCCGGCGACGGCGAGGTCACCGGAGTTGAGCATGCGGATGCGTACGGAGGTCTCCGGCTCGCCGGCGGTCACCAGTCCGCGCTCGACGGCGAACGGGCCGACCCCGGCGAGCAGGTTGCCGCAGTTCTGACGGTGGCTCACCTCGGGCTTTTCGACGCCCACTTGGAGGAACAGATAGTCGATGTCGGCCTCGGGGTCGGCCGAGGCCGACACCACGGCGACCTTGCTGGTCAGGGGGTGGGCCCCGCCCAGGCCGTCGATCTGGCGCGGGTCGGGGCTGCCCATGACGCGCAGCAGCAGGTCGTCCCGGGCCGCCGGGTCGGCGGGCAGGTCCTCGGCGAGGAAGTAGGCGCCCTTGGAGGTGCCGCCGCGCAACAGCATGCAGCGGACCCCCTCGGGCCACCCGCTCACGGCTGGGCCCCCTCGCCGACGTACACCTTGCAGGGCGTCACGACCCGGACCCGCTCCATGGCGAACCGGACGGCCGAGGCGGAGGTGCCGACGCACACCTCGTGCGGCTTCACGGCCCGGCCTCCTCGCCCTCGTACTCCTCGTAGGACCGGTAGGTCACCCCGAGGCGTACGAGGGTCTCGCGCAACCCGTAGCGGTCCAGGCCGAGTTGGCCGTCGAGGAAGGCGGCGCGGGAGGCGGCCTCCTTCTGTTCGCGGGCCTCGGAGGCCTCGGCCGTCCGGCGCGCCCGCTCGCGGGGGACGACCACGACGCCGTCGTCGTCGGCGAGGATCACGTCGCCGGCGCGGACGAGCCGGCCGCCGATGGCCACGGGGACGTTGACGGAGCCGCCGGTGGCCTTGACGGTGCCCTGGGGGCTGACGGCGGCGGCCCAGGCGGGGAAGTTCATCGCGCGCAGTTCGGCGGTGTCCCGGATGCCCGCGTTGATGACCAGGCCGCGTACGCCGCGCCGCTGGAGCGCGGTGGCGAAGAGTTCGCCGAACATGCCGTCGGTGGAGGGAGAGGTGGTGGTGACGACGAGGATGTCACCCTCGCCGCACTGCTCGACGGCCGCGTGGATCATGAGGTTGTCGCCGGGCCAGGAGAGGACCGTGACGGCGGTGCCGGCGATCCGGGTGTCCCGCTGGATCGGGCGGAGGTGGGTGCCGAGCAGGCCCGTGCGGCCCATGGCCTCGTGGACGGTGGCGACCCCGTACCGGGCGATCGCCTCGACGTCCTCGGCGTTCGCCTTCGGCGGGTTGGTGACGATCACGCCGCCCATCAGTCCAGCACCCCCGTGACCTGCGGGTAGGGGCGCATGTACGCCTCGGCCATGGTCCTGTGGGCGAGGCCCAGGTTGGGGCCCGCGTTGCGCTTGAGCTGGACGCCGCGGCGTACGGCGAGGTCGGTGTAGTAGTCCCACAGGTGCTGCTGGGCGCCGAGGCACTCCATGGCCTTGCGTTTGGTCTCCCAGACCTCGGTGATGTCGAGGAGGACCTCGGGCTTGAAGCCGCACATCTCGGGCTGGTGCGGCTCGAAGAAGAACACCGGCGGGGCACCGATGATCTCGCCCTCGGCGGGGTAGCCGATGGCCTGGGCGAGCACGCGGGCGTCCAGGGCCATACGGGCGGCGGCCGGGTGGTCGCCGTTGTAGGGGTCCTCCAGGGGGTGGGTGAGGACGGCGTCCGGCTGGGCCGCGCGGTAGACGGAGACCAGCCGGTCGGTGAGTTCGGGGGTGCCGATCAGCGGGTAGTCGCCGGCGTCGAAGAAGACGATCCGGGCGCCGAGGGTGGCGGCGGCCTTCTCGGCCTCCTCCCGGCGGATCGCCTTGATCTCGTCGAGCTTCCGGCCCTCGCGCCAGGCCTTGGCGGACTCGCCGCGTTCGCCGAAGGTCAGACAGGCGATGGTGACCCGCTCACCGCGCGAGGCCGCCAGGGCCATGGCGCCGCCGGCCCTCCACACGAAGTCTCCCGCGTGCGCGGTGATGACGAGTGTCGATCGTGGTGGCGCGGTGGCGGGCGCCGTGCCGTCGGTCATGTGTCAGTTCTCCTCGGTGGACAGACCGGACAGGCCGAACAGGCCTGTCTGCCCACCCCGGAGCGTCGTGCGCGGCGCGGCTATTCGCGCAGCGCGGTGATCACGCTCGTGAGGTGGGCGCGGACGGCCTCTTCGGCCGCCTGCGGGTCCCTCGCCGTGATCGTCTCGATCATGGCCAGGTGTTCACTCAGGGAGTGCTGGGGCCGTCCCGGCCGCAGCGCGAGCTGGAAACGGTGGCGCACCAGCTGGGCGTTGAGCCGCTCCAGCAGCTCCACCGCCACCTGCTGACCGGAGATCTCCCGGATCCTGGCGTGCAGTCGCTGGTTGAGTTCGGAGTACGTCACCGGCTCGCCGTCGGCCACGGCCTTGGTCATCGCCGTGCCGATGTCGGCCAGCTCGGTCAGCTGGTCGTCGGTGGCCAGGGTGGCCGCCTTCGCCGCGCACAGCCCTTCCAGGACCATGCGGCACTCGCTGATGGCGACCGCTTCCTCGACGGTCACCACCCGCACCCGCGAGCCCCGGTTGCGGATCCGCTCGACCAGCCCCTCGGCCTCCAGATCGATCAGTGCCGCGCGGATGCTGGCCCGTGTCACACCGAACTGCTCGGCAAGCTCGTTCTCCACCAGCCGCTGGGCCGGTGCCATCTCGCCGTGCAGGATCGCCTGCCGCAGCTTCGCCAACGCGAGCTGTTTGGCCTGCTCTCCGGTGCCCGGACGGGCTTCCTCCTGCATCGTGCCCTCCCTGAGTGAGTGCCTGTCGAACGTAAATCTAGGCCAACAGGATTGTCAACAATTTTGTTCTCAGGGAGTCGCTCTGCTTACGAGGCCGCGCGCACCGGCAGGATCACCGCCGAGGGATGCTCCGGACCGTGCTGGACTCTCCGGCCGGCCGCCCGCAGCGTCGTGGCGGTGGCGAGGGGTTCGCCGGTGCCGGGGTTGCGGGCGTAGCGCGGGAAGGCGCCGCTGGAGACCTGGACCCGGATGCGCCGACCGCGCTTGAAGCGGTGGGCGGTCGGCCACAACCGCCCGGCCCCGGGCGGCATGGGCACCCCGCCGACGGAGGGCGTGGGGTCGGCCGGGTCGTGGCGGTACCCGTCGGGTTCCGACGCGGCCGGCGGCTCGACGGACCGAGCGGGTCGCCCGCGGACCCTCACCGGGTGGGTCTGCCCGTGGGTCCTCACCGGGTGGGTCTGCCCGTGGGTCCTCACCGGGTGGATCAGCGGCGCGGTACGAGGATGCTCAGCGCGTTCGCCATGACCACCGCGCCGATCGCGGCCCACTCGACCCACCCCAGGCCCTGCCCGAGAACGACCCAGCCGGCGAGGGCGGCCAGGACGGGGTTGACGCTCATGAAGAGGCCGAAGACCTGGGCGGGTACACGGCGCAGGGTGAACACGTCCGCGAGGTACGGCACGGCCGAGGCGAGGATCCCGGCGGCGATGGCGTAGCCGACGGCCCCGGCGGTGGGCGGCTGCCGTACGACCACGAAGATACCGACCGGCAGAAAGGCCAGGGCGGAGAGCCCGGCGGCGGCCGCGGAGCCCTGCGCGCCGGGGATACGGCGGCCGACGGTGCGGTTGAGGAGGATGTACGACGCCCAGCAGACGGCGGCGAGGAGGCCGAGCCCCATGCCGAGGTAGTCGGCGGAGGGCTGCGGGCGCATCAGGGCGACCACGCCCAGGCCGGCGATCAGCGCGCAGCACGCGTCCACCCGGCGGCGCGAGCCGGCCAGGGCGATGGCGAGCGGGCCGAGGAACTCCAGGGTCACCGCGAGCCCCAGGCCGATGCGGTCGATGGCGGTGTACAGCGACAGATTCATCGTCCCGAACACCAGCGCGAGCAGCACCACCGGCCACCACTGTCGCGCGGTGAAGGACCGCAGCCGGGGCCGGGCGACGGCCACGAGGACGATCGCGGCGACGTACTGCCGTATCGCGACGACCCCGGCGGGCCCGAGCACCGGGAAGGCCAGCGACCCCAGCGCGGCACCGACCTGGTTGGACACCCCACAGCCGACCATGGTGAGGACACCGGCCAGGCGCGCCCCGCCCGGCTCGGAGGCCGGGGCCGCGGGGGCCGTACCGGCGGCGGAGGCGGAGGCAGCGGCGGTGTCCATGAGCCGATCGTGCGCCCGGACAGCCGTTGCGCAAAATGCATCGGCGGGTCGATCTATACGCTGCTGTCATGGATGTCACGGACCCGGTCGTCAGGGATGTGGAGCTGCGGCAGCTGCGCTGTCTCGTCGCGATCGTCGAGGAGGGCACCTTCACCGACGCCGCCATCACGCTCGGCGTCTCCCAGGCGGCCGTCTCCCGCACCTTGGCCTCCCTCGAACGCGCCCTGGGGGCACGGCTGTTGCGGCGGACCTCCCGCGAGGTGACGCCGACGCCGACCGGGCTGCGGGTGGTGTCGCACGCGCGGCGGGTGCTCGGTGAGGTGGATGAGCTGGTGCGGGAGGCGACCTCGGGCCATGCCCGGCTGCGGATCGGTTACGCCTGGTCGGCGCTGGGCCGGCACACGCTGGCCTTCCAGCGCCGCTGGGGTGCCGCGCATCCGGGGACGGATCTGCAGTTCGTGCGGACCAACTCGGCGACGGCCGGGCTGACGGAGGGCTCCTGCGACCTCGCCGTGGTCCGCCGGCCGGTGGACGACCGCCGGTTCGACTCGGCGATCGTCGGGCTGGAGCGGCGGCTGTGCGCGATGGCGAGCGACGATCCGCTGGCCCGGCGCCGCTCGGTCCGGCTCGCCGATCTGAGCGGGCACACCCTGCTCATCGACCGCCGGACCGGCACGACCACCATGGAGCTGTGGCCGCCCGACTCCCGCCCGGCGACCGAGGAGACGCACGACGTCGACGAGTGGCTCACCGCGATCGCGACGGGCCGCGCCATCGGTGTGACCGCGGAGTCCACCGCCAACCAGTACCGGCGGCCCGGAGTCGTCTACCGGCCGGTGCGCGACGCCGAGCCGATCGCCGTACGGCTGGTCTGGTGGCGGGACGATCCGCATCCCGCCACCCCGGCCGCGATCGAACTGCTGACGGCGCTCTACCGCTCCGGCTGATCCCCCGTCTTCGGCGTCAGTCGCAGCACGGTGCCCTCCCCGTTGGCCGACAGGACGAGGGTCCCGTCCGGGGCGGCGGCGAGGCCCGCGAAGCGACGGGCCATACCGGGCATGATGTCCGCGAACAGCGCCGGTTCCGTGCGGGGGACGACACCCGGGGGCGGCCCGACCGGCAGGTCCTCCGCGTCGATCCGCCGCTCCCCCGTGGTGAGGGAGACCGCCCGCAGCCTGCGTGGCCCGGTCTCCACCACGAACAGTTCCTCGCCCAGGACCGCCAGCCCCTGCGGCGCGCCGAGCCCGTCCGCCACCACGACGGTCTTGCCACCCTCCTCGATCCGGAGCACCACCCCGAGGCGTTCCTCGCTGACGTGGAGACGGCCCTCCGCGTCGAAGGCCACGTCCGTGGGCTGGTCGAGTCCTTCGGCGAGGACGGTCACCGTGCCGAGGTCGGACTCGGAGTCGCTGATGTCGATGGCCACGACCCGGCCCGCGCCCGTCTCCGCCACCACGAGGGAACCGTCCGGCGCGACAGCGATACCGATGGGCCGGTTCAGGCCCCGGGCCCGCTCCCGATGTGCCCCGCTCCCGGGGTCGTAGGTCTGCACATTGCCGAACTGCGAGGTGTAGTGCAGCAGTCCGCCCTCGGCGGTGATGCCGTGGGCGAAGGGCAGCAACAGGTGGGTCGTCACACCGCCGGGTCCGGCCGCCGGGGACGGGCCGGCCGGCTCGCCCTCGTCGGCCGCCGCCGGGCTCGCCAGCCGGTAGTGGTCGGCCGCGTACACCGTGCCGCCGAGGTCGACCGTCACGCCGTAGGGGCCGTCGAAACCGCGGCGCACGATCTCGCGGGTCCGGCCGTCGGGGTGCAGTTCGGTGACGCCGCCGCTGGCGTAGCTGGAGACGAACATGCGGTTCTCGGCGTCGAACGCGGCGTTGTCCAGCCCCTTCAGGCCGCTGGTGACAAGCGTGCGGGACCCGCCGCCGTGCAGGTCAATGCGGGTGACGATGCCCTCGACGCCCCGGGAGAGGACGTGCAGGACACCGCCCTGGTCGAAGCGGACCGCGACCGGCTCGTGCACGTCCTCGGCGACCACCTCGGGCGTCCCGCCGTCCGGCGGGATGCGCCAGACCTGGCCGGTGAGCATGTGCGGGTAGTACAGGTGCCCGTCCGGACCGAGCTGCATCGCGTTGCCGAGGGCCAGGCCCTCGGTGAGCACGACCGGGTCCTTGCCGTCCGGGAAGAGCTCCATCAGCCGGCCGTTGGGCTTCATCTCGTTGATGAAGAGCCGGTCGCCGACACAGGTGATGCCGTTGGGGTTGGCCACGTCGTCGGAGACGAGGCTGTACTCCCCCGCCGGGCTCCGCCGCCACACCAGGCCCGGCACCAGGTCGGCTATGTACATCGAGCCGTCGGCGCCGAAGGCGAGGTCGTCCGGCGACTGGACGGGACTGTCCATCGGCACGATCACGTCGACGTCGCCGGTGGCGGTGTCGACGGCGCTGATCTGTCCGGCCAGGAACTGGGCGACGTACAGGCGCCCGTCGGGGCCGAACGCGACACCGTTGGAACCCCACAGCGGGTTGGGCGGGTTGAGCCGCCGCGCCTCCCAACGGGCGCTGGTGGTACGGAGGTCACCGGTCTCGTCGTACCGGTTGGGTCGAGTGCTCATGTCGTCTCCCGCCCTCTCACTCGGCGCCGACGAGCACGTCGTCCATGCCGCCGTCCGCGCGCCAGCGCCGCAGCAGTTCGTGGAAGGCCACCGGGCCGTCGCCGTACGACTCGCTGCGCTCCCTGGGCCGGCCCTCGTTGTTGTAGTAGCCGGGGGTGCACTCGGCCTGGAACGTGTGCAGGTCGGCGGCCTTCTCGCGGATCGTGGCGACCCAGGCGGCCTCGGCCTCCGCGCTCGGCTCGACGTACCGGGCACGGCGCCTGCGGGCCTCGGCGACGACCTCGCCGACGTGGATCGACTGCTGGTCGAGGATGTGGACGTAGTTGACCGCGCTGGCGTTCTGCATGGGGCCGAGCTGGAAGAGATTGGGGAAGCCGTGGCTGTAGAAGCCGTGGAGGGTCTTCGGACCGGCCGTCATCCAGGACTCCAGCAGGCTGACGCCGCCCCGGCCGTACGCCGGGAGCCGGCCGGACAGCAGCCCCGAGACACCGACCTCGAAGCCGGTGGCGAAGATGACGCAGTCCACTTCGTACTCGATCCCGCCGACCACGACGGCCTTGTCGGTGATCCGCTCCACGCCGTGGGTGTCGGCCGTGTCCACGAGGGTGACGTTGGGCCGGTTGAAGGTCTGGAGGTAGGTGTCGCTGAAGGTGGGCCGCTTGCACATGTAGCGGTACCAGGGCTTCAGTTTCTCGGCGGTCTCCGGGTCCTCGACGATCGCCGCCACGCGGTCGCGCAACTCGTTCATCTTCTGGAAGTCGGCGATCTCGTACGCCCGTTCACGCTCGTCCGCCGGGACGTCCGCGTACGCGTCGGTCGGGATGAGCTTCTCCTGGAGGCGGGCGCTACTGGTCCAGGCGTCGTTCACCAGGTCCTTCTCGACCCGGACCCCGGTGACGGTCTTGAGGAAGTTGTCCATGCGCTGCCCCTGCCAGCCGGGGGTGAGCGTCTTCGCCCACTCCGGGTCGGTGGGACCGTTTCCGCGTACGTCGACCGTCGAGGGTGTGCGCTGGAAGACGTAGACGTGCGCCGCGTCGGCCCCGAGGTGGGGGACGACCTGGATGGCGGTGGCGCCGGTGCCGATGACGGCCACCCGCTTGTCGGCGAGCCCGGTCAGCCCGCCGCCCGCGTCGCCGCCGGTGTAGTCGTAGTCCCAGCGGCTGGTGTGGAAGGTGTGGCCCTTGAAGGTCTCGATGCCGGGGATGCCGGGGAGCTTCGGCTGGCTGAGCGTGCCGCTGGAGACGACCACGTACCGGGCCCGGATGCTGTCGCCCCGGTCGGTGGCGACGATCCACTCCAACTCGGTCTCGTCCCAGCGCAGTTCGGTGGCCACCGTCTGGAAGCAGGCGTCGCGGTAGAGGTCGAAGTGCCGACCGATGGCGCGGGTGTGCTGCCGGATCTCCTCGCCCGGCGCGTACTTCCACTTCGGGACGTAGCCGAGCTCTTCGAGCAGCGGCAGATAGATGTACGACTCGATGTCGCAGTGGATGCCGGGATAGCGGTTCCAGTACCAGGTGCCGCCGAAGTCGCCGCCCTTCTCGATCACCCGGATCGACTCCACGCCGGCCTGCCGCAGCCGGGCCCCCGCGAGCAGTCCGCCGAACCCGCCGCCGATGACGACCGCCTCGACCCGGTCGTGCAGCGGCTCCCGGGTGAACTCCTCGTCGGCGTAGGGGTCGTCGTCGTAGGAGACGAACTCACCGGCGATCCGCTGGTACTGCCCGCCGCCGTCCGGGCGGATCCGGCGGTCGCGTTCGGCCCGGTACCGGGTGCGCAGGGCGTCCGGGTCGAAGCCCAGCTCCTCCGGGCTCGGTGACGTGGGGGTGGACGGGCTGTGGGGGGTGGACATCGATGTCCTCTCTGCGGTCCTTGTACGTCTGTCGGGTGGTGGTGCTGTGGTGCGGCCGCGTCAGGCGGGCCGGTGCCGGCGGAGCCAGGCGGCCTGGCCGCCGTCGACGAGCAGGTCCGTGCCGGTGATGTAACGCGCCTCGGGACCGGTGAGGAATGCCACCGCGTCGGCGATCTCCGCCGGGGTGCCGGAGCGGCCCGCGCCGCTCGCCTCCAGCATCCGGAGCATGTGCTCACCGCTCGGGCCCTCGGCCTCCGCCTTCGACATGGCGGTGGCGATGACCCCCGGACTGACGCTGTTGATACGGGCGCCGCGCCGGTTCCAGGCGAGTGCGGCGGCCTCGACCCGCAGCTGGTTGGCCCTCTTGGACACGATGTACGCCGTCGTCGCGCTGTCCCCCACCGCGACGACAGCGCCGAGTCCGAGGAGTTCCTCCGCCGGAGCCGTGGCGAGGGCGGTCTCGTCCTCCCGGCTGAGGGAGGCGACATGGCCGGCCATGCTGGAGACGCAGACCATGGCCGTGCCCGGTGCGGCCACACTCTCGAAGACGTCGATGACATGGGCCGTGCCCAGCAGGTCGACCTCCAGGATCGTCTTCGCCGAAGCCTGGACGGCGGAGACCCCCGCGGTGTGCACGACGGCGGCCACCCTGCCCTCACCGGCCGCCTCCTCGGCGAGCTGGTCCACGGACTTCCGGTCGGAGACGTCGGTCAGGACGCCCCGCACCGCGTATCCCTCGTCGCGCAACGCGTCCACGGCCCGGTCGAGTTGACCGCGCGAGGCGTCGGCGAGGAACACCGTCCGCCCGCTGCCGAGCCGCCGCGCGATCGCCACACCCATGCCGCCGGCACCGGTGACGACGATCACGTCACGGCCCGGTTCAGGCTGCTGTTCCGCCATGGTCGGCCTCCTCAGGTCGTGCCGGTCTCTCCGGCGGGAACGTCTCGCGCCAGCCGGCACCGGACGCGATGGCCTGCCGCCACTGCCGGATCGCCTTGGGCGGCATGCCGACCGCGAGGGCGCCGGTCACCCGGTCGTCGGTGCGGTAGACGGCCACGAAGCGGCGCTCGGCCAGGTCCCCGTCGACGACGGCGACCTCGTCGTGGCCGCGCGGATAGCCGTAGGCCTGGACCTTCATGTCGTACTGGTCGGACCAGAAGTACGGCACCGGCGCGAACGGCTTGCGGGCCTCGGCGTTGAGCAGGTTGCGGGCGGCCGCCATGCCCTGCTCGACCGCGTGCGTACGGTGCTCGATGCGCATCGAGGTCCCGAACAGCGGGTTGTACCAGCGGGCGACGTCACCGGCCGCGTACACGTTCTTCGCGGCCTCGCAGTACTCGTCGCACAGCACACCGTCGCCGACGGCCAGGCCGCTGTCGACCAGCCACTCGGTGTTGGGCAGGGAGCCGATGGCGACCAGTACCTCGTCGGCCTCGATCACCTCGCCGTCCGCGAGCCGTACCCCGTCCTCGGTCACCTCGGTGACGGTGACGCCGGTGCGCAGATCGACCCCGTGGTCGAGGTGGGCCCGGGACAGCACCGCGCCGACCTCCCCGCCGACCGCGTGCGCCAGCGGCACCGGCGCCGGTTCGAGGAGGGTGACCTTGGCGCCCAGCCGCCAGGCGACGGCCGCGGCCTCCGCGCCGAGGAACCCGGCGCCGACCACGACGAGGCGCGTCCCCGGCGTCAGCCGCTCCCGCAGCGTCAGGGCGTCGTCCAGGGTACGCAGCACATGCGCGCCCTCACCGGGCAGCCGACGCGGCCGTACACCGGTGGCTATCACCAGTC
Organism: Streptomyces sp. DSM 40750; assembly: GCF_024612035.1. Classification (GTDB taxonomy): domain Bacteria; phylum Actinomycetota; class Actinomycetes; order Streptomycetales; family Streptomycetaceae; genus Streptomyces. The sequence continues at coordinate 9,859,317 of NZ_CP102513.1, read as the reverse complement.
CCTCGTACGGCACCTTCGATCCGTCGGCCAGCCGTACCTCGCGTCTCCTGAGGTCGAGGCCGGTCGCGGCGGTCCCGAGGCGCAGGTCCAGGTCGAGCCCGTCGAGATGGGCCGGGGTGCGCAGGGTCAGCCGGTCGGTGTCCCACTCCGCGGAGAGGAGCTGCTTGGACAGCGGGGGCCGGTCGTACGGGGCGTGGGGTTCGTCGCCGACGAGGGTGAGCGTGCCGTCGTAGCCCTCGCGGCGCAGCGTCTCGGCCGCCGCCAGTCCGGCGGCCGAGGCACCCACGACCAGGATCCGCCTCACTGGTCCACCAGTCGGATCGCGGCGGCCGGACAGATCGCGATGGCCTCCTGCACGCCGTCCATGAGGTCGTCGGCGGGGTGCTCCTCCAGCAGGATCGCGACACCGTCGTCGTCCCGCTGGTCGAACACCTCGGGAGAGGCCATCACACACTGGCCGGAGGCCACGCACTTCGGTTCGTCGAGTTCCACACGCATGGATTGCTCCTGGGTTCTTGGTACTTGTGGGGGGCGGTCACCAGGTGACGGGCAGGCACTTCACGCCGTACGCGGTGCCGGTGTGATTGAAAGCCAGCTGGTCGATCGGGGCGGCCGGGCTCAGGGTGGGGATGCGCTTGTAGAGCGTGCCGTAGACGACCTGGAGCTCCAGGCGGGCGAGGTTCTGCCCCAGGCACTGGTGAGGGCCGTAGCCGAACGCGTTGTGCTGGCGGGCGGGGCGGCTCAGATCCAGGCGCTCGGCGTCCGGGAACGCCTCCGGGTCCCAGTTGGCGGTCTGGAGGTCGAAGAGGAGACCGTCGCCCTTGCGGATGACCTGGCCGCCGACCTCGATGTCCTCCTTGGCGACGCGGCGCAGGCCCGACTGGACGATGGAGAGGTAGCGCAGCAGTTCGTCGACGGCGCCGTTGACGACCTTCAGGTCGTCGGTCTCGCGCAGCACGGCGAGCTGGTCGGGGTGTTCGAACAGGGCGAGCGTGCCGAGGCTGATCATCGTGGCGGTGGTCTCGTGGCCGGCGATCAGCATGGCGACGCCCATGTTGACGGCCTCTTCGTGCGCCATCTCGCCGTTCTTGACCCGGCCGGCCATCTCCGACAGCACGTCGTCCGCCGGCTCGGCGAGCTTCTCCCGGAACAGCGTGTCCAGGTACTGGCCCAGGGCACGGCCGGCCGCGCCCGCCTCCTCCGGCGAGAGGGAGCTGTCGAGGACGCGGTTGCTGTTCTCCTGGAAGAAGTCGTGGTCCTTGTACGGCACGCCGAGCAGTTCGGCGATGACGAGGGAGGGCACGGGCAGGGCCAGCGCGGTGAGCAGGTCGGCCGGGTTGGGGCCGGCCAGCATGGCGTCGATCAGGTCGTCGACGATCTTCTGCACGGACGGGCGCATGGCCTCGATCCGCTTCACCAGGAACGGCGCGTTGACCGACCGGCGCAGCCGGGTGTGCTCGGGTGCGTCGGTGTTGGTGATGAGCTTCGGGGTGTGCGGGGCGATGGCCGCACGGTGGGCGTTGACGTGGGGGAAGTCCGGCTCGTGGTCGTCGTTGCTGACGCGCGGGTCGGTGAGCAGGGTCCGCTGGTCGGCGTGGCGGGTGATCAGCCATGGGGTGTTGCCGTTCCAGATCCGCACCTTGGTGATCGGTTTCTCGCCCCGCAGCTCCGCCGCGGCCGGCGGCGGTGCGAGCGGGCAGCCCGTCGCCCTGGGCATCGGGTACTCGGGGCACTGCCCGCTCGGGTCGGACGCGGTGTCGGTCAGTGTGTCGGCCATGGTCTCTCCTCGGTGGTGGGGGCTCCGGTCGGGCGGAGCGCCGGGGGACTGCTTCGAGGCCTCGATGAGCACATGCAAACAGAGCGGTCTGACGGCTCACGGCCAGTTACCTGACAAGAACCTGACGTGACCTGGATCACACCCCTAGTCGCCCCGGCGGACCGCACGGAACGGACTTTCGACCCCAACCAGCTTGCACCCGCCACCAGTTGACGTACACAGAAATGTCCGGGCCGAGAGCCGGCCAACGGAAAGGGGCGGCGCCAGAACGTTCTGGCGCCGCCCTTCCAGCGGCATGCCGGCGGGTCACGCTCTCCGACATGCCAGGGACACGTTTGCTTCCCGGAGTGCCCACACAGGCTTCGTTTCAACGGCCCTGGTCAGCGGCGCCCGCCCGGACAGGCCTCCTGGGCGTTCATCCCTGTTCGCCCGATCTGCCGAGCCAGTAGCCGAAGCCCCGGCGGGTGTGGATCAGCGGCGGGCCCTCGCGGTCCACCTTGCGGCGCAGCCGGGAGACGAGCTGCTCGATGGCGTTGTCGCCGTGGAAGTCGCCCCACACATAGCGGCCGATCTGCTCCTTCGACAGCACCTTGTGGGCGTTGACCAGGAGGTGGCGCAGGAGCCGGTACTCGGCGGGGGTGAGGTTCAACGCCCGTCCCGCGCGCAGCGCTTGGCAGGCGGAGTCGTTCAGGGCCAGGTCGTGGTAGGACAGTTCGTTGTCCCGCCGGACGGGTTTCCGGCCGCGCAGCAGCACCTGGGCGCGGGCCAGGACCTCGGCGATCCGGAAGGGCTTGGTGACGTAGTCCTGCTCCCCCAGGCCGAGTTCGGGCAGGAGCTTGCCGAGCGAGTCGTACTTCGTCAGAAAGAGCACCGGCGGGCGATGGACCACGGGCCGGGGCTCCCGCCCGAGCCCCTCGATGTCCGGCAGCGTCAGATCGAGCACCACCAGGTCGAACCGCTGCTCGGTGAGCCGCGCCACCGCCTCCGTCCCCGACTCCGCCGTATGGATCCGGTAACCGGCTAACTCCAGCGTCGTGGACAGCAGTTCGGCGACATCCGGATCGTCGACCACGATCAGGACGTGCTGCCCCGCACCCCGAGGAAGCGACGGTTTCTCACTGGCACTGCCGTACATGGTCAAGGCCATTCGTGTAGGGCTCTTTCGTTGCGGGCTGCCGACGGCGGTGGAACGGGGGCCGTGCGTACGAGGGGTCGGCTGCGGTGTCGGATGCGGGTGCGGGTACGTGCGCGGGTGGGGGGCGGGGTCGACGCGGGAGTTCTCGGCGGAGCACTTCCGGCCCGAGGGAGAGGGGGCCGTGGGGGCGTTCGCCGCCGGGCGAAAGGGCCGGGGGGCGACAAGGCTCCCGGAGCCCGGGAGGAGTTCGACTGAAGACGGGGACGCGCCCGAGACACGGGACGCGCCGGAGATACGGGGACGCGCCGTAGATGCTGGGGCGCGCCGGGCGTGGCCGCCCAACAGCCGGAGGTGACCCACGGCCGCACGGGCACGGGTGCGGGAGCACCGGCACGGGAGCACCGGCACGGGAGCACCGGCACGGGAGCACGGGTGCGGGAGCACCGGTGCGGCGCCGAGAACGCGCCGGGCGCCGCCCGGGCGATGGACGATGCCCTCGTTCCCATCGGCTTCCGCGGCCCCACGACCGGCGTTCCGTCGAGCGCCGGATGTCCCCGGCGAGCCGGCTCTGGACACAGCCGCGCAGCCACCCGTTGGCCCCCAGCCCTCGACCCACTCCGCCCCCGCCTCCGCACTCAGGCCCCACCCCTAGCCGCGCACCCGCACTCAGGCACACCTCTCGCTTCCCACCCACTCCGCCGCGCCTCTCACCCTCGCCCCTCGTCGGCGGGACGGCTGGACCCCCGGGTTCGCCCCGCCGTCCCGCACGACACTCCCCCGCCCTCAACCGGAGGGCGGGGGAGGACCCGCATCGGGACCCTGGCCCTCGTCGACGGCGTAGGTGAGGAACACGTCGACCATCCGGTGGAAGAGCGCGGCGAGTTGACGGATCTGGTCGGGTGACCAGTCGGCGAGGGCCATGCGCATACCGACCGCGCCGGCTTCCCGGACGCGGTCGATGGCCTGTTGGCCGGTGGGCGTGAGCCGGATGCGCAGGGCGCGGCGGTCGCCGGGGTCGGCGACGCGGGTGACATAGCCGGACCTCTCCAACTGCTGCACCTGCCGGGTGACATGGGAGGCCTCGACATCGAGCCGGCCCGCCAACTCCCCCGGGCGCAGCGGCTCGGAGTCGGCCACCTGCCGCAGCAGCGCCACGGCGGCCCGGTCGAGCGGCACTCCGGCGAGGGCCATCAGCCGCTCGTGCTGCCGGGCTCTGGTGCTCAGATAGGTGATCTGCGTCAGAGCCCGTTCGATCTCGATCACTTCCGGGGAGGCGGAACCGGCCGCCGGCGGCGATGGGGACATGGACATCACCCTACCCTTCTCGTTGCCTGACTCAAGCAACCCCTTCCCCAACCGGGGATTGCTTGACTCAAGTAAGTCACATGTGCTTGCCTAACTCAAGCAAGGCGACGGTGCCGCTTCGGACGGAACGGATGGGACCAGATGTACCGAGCCCACAGCTCTCCCCGGCCCTGGCCATCCAGGACAGGGGCCGTCTGAGCGGACCGGCCCCGCCGCGCCGCACCCGTGCGGACGGGGCCCGGCGCCGTCCCCGGACCCGGCAGCCGAACACCTCCCCCGATCGGCACCGGGCCCGGGGATACCTCACCACCCACCCCCGCACGACTTCACTGCCTCGCTCGACCGCCCCAGCCGCCCTCCCCCGGCCGAGCGAACGACCGCACCGCCCCGGGCCCGGCAGCCGTCGGCTCCGGACGGTGCACATGCCGCACCCCGCACGGGACCGCCCGAGACGGAAGACAGGACACACCGATGAGAACCTCTCTACGAGCCGGCCTGGCTGGGGCGCTCGCATGCGTCGTGCTGGTCACCGCGATGACCCTCGGTCGCGACGGTGACGGCGACGGGGGTGGCGGCGACGCCTCGGCGCTCCCGACGGGCCCGTACGTCGCACTCGGTGACTCCTACACGGCAGGCCCGAGGATCCCCGACCAGAGCGGCATCCCCGCCGGTTGCGAGCGCTCCGCCCGGAACTACCCCGCCCTGGTCGCCGCGGAGTTGAAGATCAAGGCGTCCGACTTCCGCGACGTCAGCTGCACCGGAGCGACCATCGCCGACCTGTCCGCACCCCAGTCGACCGACGACGGGACCAACCCCGCCCAGTTCGACGCGCTGTCCGACGCGACCCGGCTGGTCACCGTCGGCATCGGCGGCAACGACATCGGCTTCGCCTCGGTGATCCGGCGGTGCGTCACCAGCGGAGTGCTGTACGAGGTCACCGGCGGCCGGGACGGCGACGGCGACGGGGACGCCCCCTGCAAGGAGCGGTACGTGTCCGGCGACGTCGACGAGGTGCGGCAGAGGATCGAGGCGGCGGACAGCCGGCTCGCCCGCGCGCTGGACGAGGTCGGGCGGCGGGCACCGAAGGCGCGGGTCTACGTCGTCGGCTACCCGGCGATCCTGCCGTCCGACGGCGGCGACTGCGGCCGCGAGCTGTCCCTCGCCCCCGGCGACGTCGCCTTCGTCCGCGCCAAGGAGCGGGAGCTCAACGCCATGCTGCGGCAGCGCGCCGAGGCCGCCGGAGCGCGGTACGTCGACACCTACGGGCCGTCCGAGGGCCACGACGCCTGTTCCGCCGAGAACACCCGCTGGATCGAGCCACTTCTGCCGCGCTCCCCCGCGGCCTCCGTACACCCCAACGAGCGCGGTGAGCGCGGCATGGCCGACACGGTCCTGCACGCCCTCGGGGCGCGCCCATGAGCCACCGGACGACTGATCGTGGGACGGCACGGGTGGAAATCCCCCCGCCCGCCGGCCGGCCCACCCTACGAAAGAGGAACAGTTCATGAGCAGTATCGGTCTCGACGGCCGCAGCGTCGTCGTCACGGGCGCCGGTTCCGGCATCGGCCGGGCCGCGGCCCTGAAGTTCGCCGCGGCGGGCGCGAACGTCCTGGTCGCCGACCTCAACAAGGAGGCCGCCGAGGAGACCCTCAAGGAGATCGAGACGGCCGGTGGCACCGCTCTCGCCGTCGTCGGCGACCTCAGCGACCAGGCGGTCGTGGACAAGGTCGTCGAGCGTGCCGTGGAGGCCTTCGGCGGGCTGGACGTCCTGGTGAACAACGCGGGGATCATGGACCGGATGTCGGCTCTCGCGGACGTCGACGACGCCGAGTGGGAGCGGGTCATCCGGGTCAACCTGACCGCGCCGTTCCTGCTCACCCGGGCCGCCCTGCCGCACATGCTGAAGGCGGAGCGCGGCGCGATCGTCTTCACCGCCTCCGAGGCCGGGCTGCGCGGCAGCGCGGCCGGTGCCGCCTACACCGCGTCGAAGCACGGCGTCGTCGGCCTGGTGAAGAACCTGTCGGTGATGTACCGCAAGCAGGGCATCCGCGCCAATGCGATAGCCCCCGGCCCCACGATGACCAACATCCAGGTCGACGCCGACCAGCAGGCCCACGGCCCCGCGGTCATCGGCGGACTGATAGGCGCCAACATCGGCCGGCTCGGCACGGCCGAGGAGCAGGCCGACGCCATCCTCTTCCTCGCCTCCGACGCGGCCGCCTTCGTCAACGGCGTGGTCCTGCCCGTCGACGACGCCTGGGCCGCCGTCTGACAGGCGGGTTCACGACTGACCCCGGTCGGGTCACGGTTCCCCGGTGTCCGTCCGGGGCCGGGCCCGACCGGCAACACCTCTCTCCGCATGCCTGCTCGGCAGCGGTTCTCTCCGCATGCCTCTTCGGCAGCGGCTCTCTCCTCTGCCCCCAGAAAGTGAGTCTCCCCATGGCGACCATGAAGTCCGTCCAGACCGCCGGTGTCGGCAAGATCGAGGTGGTGGACATCGAGCGTCCCGTGCCCGGACCCAGGGACGCGCTCGTACGCGTCCGCGCCTGCGGCATCTGCGGCACCGACGTCACCTTCCTCCACATGGGAGGCATGCCCGCCCGCGCCCACCTGGGCGGGGAGATGGTGCCGGTGCCGCTCGGCCACGAGCCGGCCGGTGAGGTCGTCGAGGTCGGCGCCGAGGTCACCGGCCTCGCGGTCGGGGACCGGGTGGTGGTCAACCCGCAGGACGCGCCGACCGGCATCATCGGCTGCGGCGGCAAGTACGGCGGGATGAGCGAGTACCTGCTGATCGAGAACGCCGAGGTCGCCAGGAGCGTGGCGGTCTTCCCCGACACCGTGCCCTTCGACGTCGCCTCCCTCAACGAGCCCATGGCCGTGGCCCGGCACTGTGTCAACCGTTCCGAGGCGGGCCCCGACGACAAGGTCGTCGTCTTCGGTGCCGGGCCCATCGGCCTCGGCGCGGCCATCTGGCTGAAGCTGCGCGGTGTCAAGCACGTGGTCGTCGCCGACGTCATCCCCTCCCGGCTGGAGAAGGCACTGGCCGTGGGTGCGGACGCCGTCATCAACTCCGCCGAGGAGGACGTCGCCGCGCGCCTGACCGAGCTGCACGGCCAGGCCGCCAACGCGCTCGGCCAGCCCCGCCCCGGCACCGACATCTTCATCGACGCGGCCGGTGTCCCCGTCGTCTTCAACACCGTGGTGGGCTCGGCCAAGTGGGGCGCGAAGCTGGTCATGGTCGCCGTGCAGAAGAAGGGCTCGGACATCGACCTCGGCGGCATGCTCCGCAGCGAGCTGACCCTCATCGCCTCACAGGGCTACCCCACCGAGATCTTCGAGGTCACCCCCGAGATCGTCGAGCACCACGAGCGCTTCGCCAGGCTCATCAGCCACCGGGTGCCCGCCACGGAGGTCGATCAGGCCTTCGAGCTGGCGCTGACGCCGGGGGCGGCGGAGAAGGTGGTCGTGACGTTCGACGCGTAGGCGTCCCAGGCGTCCTGAACGTCCGAGCGTCCCAGACGTCCGAGCGTCCCAGACGTCCTGAACGTCCGAGCGTCCCAGACGTCCGAACGTCCCAGACGTCCTGGACGTCTCGAAGTGAGAGGGGCCTTCCGTCGGCTGTCACCAGACGGCCTCAGGCCCGAGCTCCGCCCAGCGGCAGCCGGACCGTGAACATCGTCTCGCCCGGGCCGCTGGTCAGGTCGATGGTGCCGCCGTGGGCGCGGACCAGGGAGCGGGCGACCGCGAGGCCCAGGCCGCTACCGCCGCGGTCGCGGCTGCGGGCCTTGTCAACACGGTAGAAGCGGTCGAAGACGCGCTCATGGTCGTCCGCCGGGATACCGGGCCCCGAGTCGGTGATCCGCACCTCCGCCGTGCCGGACCCGACGGACACCTCCAGACAGACCTTCGTGCCGCGCGGGGTGTGCACGGCGGCGTTGGTGAGGAGGTTGTCGAGGACCTGGCGCACCCGCAGGGGGTCGAGGCGCAGCCGTACCGCGTCGGGGCCGGCCGCCACGGTCAGCGGATGACCGGGGTGGCCCGCGCGGAAGGCGTCCGCCGCCTGGTGCGCCAGCTGCACCAGGTCGGCCTCCTCCAGCCGCAGCGGGGTCTCCACGTCGGCGGCGTCCAGACGGGCGAGCATCAGCAGGTCGTCCAGCAGGTAACCCATGCGGGCCGCCTCGGCGCGCAGCCGCGCCAGGTGCTTGTCGCGCTCCTCGGGGCTGTGGGCGGCGGCGTACTGGAAGAGGTCGGCGTAGCCGCGTACCGACATCAGGGGCGTGCGCAGTTCGTGCGAGGCGTCGGCGACGAAGCGGCGCAGGCGCTGTTCGGCCTCGGTGCGGACGGCGAGCGCGTCGTCGATGTGCTCCAGCATGGTGTTGAAGGCGGTGCGCAACTCCTCGACCTCGGGGCCGCCGTCGCGGTTGTCGTGGCGTACCGGCAGCCGCGCCGAGTCCGTCAGGTCGTGCGAGGTGATGCCGCGGGCCGTGTGCGCCATGTCGCTCAGCGGCTTCAGTCCGCGCCGCAGCATCTCCCGGCCGAAGACGACGAGTGCCGCGAGGGCGAGGACGAAGGTGATGACCTGGATGGTGATCAGCTGCCCGACGGTTTCCTCGATGTCGTCCATCGGCGCGGCGCTGACCAGGACCACCCCGGGCTCGACCTCGCAGGCCCGCAGCCGGTACTGGCCCTGGCCCTTGAGGTGCTCGGTGCGGGTGACCTCCGTGCCTTCGACGGTCTGCGCCTTGGCCACGAGGGTGAAGTCGTCGATGTCCTCGGGCAGGTCGCCGGGGTCCTCGGGCTTCCGGAGCACCGGGGTGCCGCTCGACGTGTCGTACACCGCGTAGTACCAGCGGTAGTACTTCTTGCCCTCGAGCGTGCCGTAGTGCGCGATGCTCTTGGACTGGGCGATCTGGGCGATCTTCAGCTGTTCGTTGAGCTGCGCGGACAGGTAGTCGCGCATGTACATGGTCAGGGCGCTGCCGACGACGGCGAACACGACGAGCGCCACGGCGCCGAGACCGAGGGCCAGCCGCGTGCCGAGGCGCATGCCGCGGTAGCTCTGCTTGAGGCGGTTGATCACTCGGTGGCCTGCCGCAGCACGTAGCCGAATCCCCGGACGGTGTGGATGAGGGGTTCGCCGGTGTCTTCGAGCTTGCGGCGCAGGCGGCTGACGACCAGCTCGACGACGTTGGAGCGGCCGCCGAAGCCGTACTCCCAGACGTGGTCGAGGATCTGTGCCTTGGTGAGGACGGTCGGGGACTTGCGCATGAGGTAGCGCAGGACCTCGTACTCGGTGGGGGTGAGGGTGAGCAGCTTGTCGCCGCGGCGGACCTCGCGGGTGTCCTCGTCCATCGTCAGGTCCGACACCTGGAGCACGGACCGCTGGAAGGCCGGGCCCGCGCTGCGGCGCAGCACGGTGCGCAGCCGGGCCATCAGCTCCTCCACGGCGAACGGCTTGACCAGATAGTCGTCGCCGCCCCGGGTGAGGCCGGCGACCCGGTCGGCGACACCGTCGCGGGCGGTCAGGAACACCACGGGCACCATCGTGCCGGACTGGCGCAGCCGGTCGAGCACGCCGAAGCCGTCCACGCCCGGCAGCATCAGGTCCAGGACCACGATGTCGGGACGGAACTCGGCCGCCTGCCTCAACGCCTCCTCGCCGGAGTGCGCCGTGATCGCGTCCCAGCCCTCGTAGCGGGCGACGGTCGCCACCAGGTCAGCGATGGGCGGATCGTCGTCCACCACGAGAAGTCGCACTTTTTCCACGTGCTCATACTGCGCTACCGGTCGCTTCGTGCCATAGCCGCTCGTAGCTTGGCGACCGATCGATAAAAACTTGAAAGTTGTCCGACAGGAAAACGACAGCACTCGCCGGACAAGCTCGTATCCCCCACCCGATCAAGGAGCTGTCCCCGTGACCACTGTCCAACAACCCCCCGCGGCGGTAGGCCGCTCGGGAGCGCGCCCCAAAGTGGTCGCCCGCACCGGTCTGTACACGGTGCTGGCGGCGAACGTGGCCGTGGTGACGCTTTTCTTCGTCCAGGCCGGCTTCGCCTCGAACGCCCTCATCGTGCTGGGCCGCCTCACCGGCCTGTACGGGGCGCTCCTCATGGCCTTCCAGCTGTTGCTGGTGGCCCGGCTGCCATGGTTCGACCGTCGCATCGGCATGGACCGGCTGACCTCCTGGCACCGCTGGACCGGCTTCTCGGTGCTGTGGCTGCTGGTCGCGCACGGCGTGTTCATCACCTTCGGCTACGCCCAGTCCTCGGACCTGGACCCGGTCAGCCAGCTGGTCGACCTCGCCGAGACCGTCGAGGGCGTGCTGCGCTCGATCGTCGCGCTGGGGATCATCATCGTGATCGGCGTGGTCTCGGCCCGCTTCGCCCGGCGCAGGCTCGCCTACGAGACCTGGCACTTCATCCACCTGTACACCTACGTCGCCGTGGTGCTGGCCTTCACGCACCAGGTCGCGGCGGGTACGTCGTTCGCCTCGTCGAAGACCGCGACGGCGTACTGGTACGTGCTGTGGGGCGTGGCCCTGGCCTCGGTGTTCGTGGGCCGGCTGGTGCTGCCGCTGTGGCGGAACTGGCGTCACCAGCTGCGCGTCACCGCCGTGGTCCCCGAGGCCGACAACGTCGTCTCGATCTACATGACCGGCCGTGACCTGGACCGGATGCCCGCGCGGGCCGGCCAGTTCTTCCTGTGGCGCTTCCTGACCCGGGACCGCTGGTGGCAGGCCAACCCGTTCTCGCTGTCGGCCGCGCCCGACGGCAAGCAGCTGCGGCTGACCGCGAAGGCGGCCGGCGACGGCTCCGCCGCCCTGCGTCATGTGAAGGTCGGCACCCGGGTCTTCGCCGAGGGCCCGTACGGCGCCTTCACCGCGATGCACCGCACACGGCCGGAGTCCGTGCTCATCGCCGGCGGCGTCGGTGTGACCCCCATCCGGGCCCTGCTGGAGGAGACCCAGGGGCACGCCGTGGTCATCTACCGCGTGGCCACGAACCAGGACGCGGTCCTCTACAACGAGCTCCAGCAGCTCGCCTTCGACAAGGGCGCCGAGCTGCACCTGGTGTCCGGCCCGGCCAGCCCCGACCTGCTGGCGCCGCGCGAGCTGCTGCGGATGGTGCCGGACATCGCCGACCGGGACGTGTTCCTGTGCGGGCCGCCGCCGATGATGAACGCGGTCCTGGGCAGCCTGCGCGAGCTGGACGTGCCCAAGCCGCAGATCCACTTCGAACGCTTCAGCCTGGCTGGATGAGGGACACGAGGAAAGCACTGTGAAACGAGCCATACCCGCCCTGGTCCTGAGCGCCGCCGCGCTGGTCCCCGTCTGGCGTTACGCCCCCTCGACCGATACGACGTCCACGACGACGGCCGAGTCGTCCCCGTCGGCCTCCGCGTCCGCCCCGGCGGGCTCCAACGTGGTCACGGGCACGACGGTCGACACGGAGAAGGGCCCCGTCCAGGTCCAGGCGACCTTCCAGGGCGAGAAGATCACCGCCGTCAGGATGCTCCAGCAACCGGACCACCCGCAGACCGAAGCCGCCGTCCCGGTGCTGATCAAGGAGACCCTGGCGGCGCAGACCGCCGACATCGACACGGTCTCCGGGGCGACGATCACCAGCGACGGCTATCGGGAGTCCCTCCAGGCCGCGATCGACGGGAACGAGGAGTCGGCGTCCGCTTCGGAGGAATCGGAGTCGTCGGATTCGTCGGATTCGACGGCGGAGAGCGCGAGCCAGACCGTCGCGGGTTCGACGGTCAGCACCTCCAAGGGTGATGTCCAGGTCGAGGTGACCTTCGAGGGCGACGAGATCACCACCGTGAAGATGCTGAAGCAGCCGAACCACCCGCAGACCGAAGCCGCCGTCCCGGTGCTGATCAAGGAGACCCTGGCGGCGCAGAGCGCCGACATCGATACGGTCTCCGGGGCGACGATCACCAGCGACGGTTACCGGGAGTCCCTCCAGGCCGCCCTCGACGCGAAGGCCTGATCGGATGCGCCGCGTCGAACACATCATGGGGTTCCCGATCTCGCTGCTGATCGACGACATCGGGAACGGGGCCACGAGTGCCGAGGCCGCGGAGCCGGCGTTCGACTGGCTGCGCGAGGTCGACGCGCGGTTCAGCCCGTTCCGTGCCGACAGCGAGGTGTCCCGGCTGGACCGGGGGGAGCTCGCACCGCACGAGCTCAGCCCGGAGCTGGCCGAGGTCCTCGCCCTGTGCGAGGAGTACCGGGTGGCGACCGGTGGCGCGTTCGACGTACGGCTGCCGGGGCGTGGGCTCGACCCCTGCGCCATGGTGAAGGGGTGGGCCGTGCAGCGGGCCGCCGAACTGCTGACGGAACGGGGTGCGCAGCGGCTCTGTCTCAACGCCGGCGGGGACGTCGCCGCGACGGGTGGCCCGTGGCGGGTGGGCGTTCGCCACCCCGAGCGGGCCGACCGGCTCTGCACCGTCCTGTCCATCACCGACGGGGCGGTCGCGACCTCCGCGCGCTACGAGCGCGGTGACCACATCCTCGACGGCCGCACGGGCCGCCCGGCGACGGGTCTCCTCAGCCTCACGGTCGTGGCCCCGTCCCTGACCGAGGCCGACGCCACGGCGACCGCCGCGTTCGCGATGGGCGCGGAGGGGATCGAGTGGGCCGCGTCCCGGGAGGGGTGCGAGATCTTCGCGGTCGACGCGGAGCAGCGTGTCTTCCGGACGCCGGGGCTGCCTGTGGCGGCGTGACGGGGGGCGCCCAATAACACGGGGGGAGCGGCTTGTTCGGCGACTGCGGGTAGTGGGTGGCTGATCGCGCAGTTCCCCGCGCCCCTTGGGACGCGGGCCCCAGCTGCCACAGCTGCCACAGGCCCTGCCCCACCCACCGCCACCCAGCTGCGGGCAGTCGTGCCGCTGGGGCGGCACGGGTGGGCGCAGCGGCACCCGGCCAGCGCCGGTGAGCGAAACCCCGCCCCCGCCCAGCCGCAGCCGGGCACCTCTCGACCAGGCACCAGTCACCCCGTCGCGCTTCCCCCTCCCCCGGTGGATCATGAGATCACCGGCCGAAGGGAGACGCATGACCGACCTCTCGGCCGAGCGCGCGGCGACATGGCGCCGCCTCCTCCCCGGCCTCGACAGGCTTCTCGGCTACCGCCGGTCATGGCTGCGGGGCGACCTGATCGCCGGCGCGACCGTGGCGGCGTATCTCGTCCCGCAGGTCATGGCGTACGCGGTCGTCGCCGGGCTGCCACCGGTCGTCGGCCTGTGGTCGATGCTCCCCGCGCTCGCCCTGTACCCCCTCCTCGGATCCTCCCGCCTGCTGTCGATCGGCCCGGAGTCGACGGCCGCCCTGATGACGGCGGCGGTGATCGGCCCGCTCGCCGAGGGCGACCCACGCCAGTACGCCGTCCTCGCCGCCGTCCTCGCGATCGCCGTCGGCCTGCTCTGCCTGCTCGCCTGGGCCGTACGCCTCGGGTTCGTCGCCGACCTGCTCTCCCGCCCGGTCCTGATCGGCTACCTGGCCGGCCTGGCGCTCATCATGGTCATGGACCAGCTGCCGAAGCTCTCGGGTGTGAAGACGTCCGGCTCGGACTTCTTCCCGAAGCTGTGGTCCTTCCTCCGGCACCTCGGGGACGCCCACGCGGCCACCGTCGTGTTCTCGGCGTTCGCGATCGCGCTCCTCTTCCTCGTCCCCCGCTTCTCCCGCTCCCTCCCCGGCCCCCTCCTCGCCGTCGTCCTCGGCACCACGGCCGTGGTCGTGTCCGACCTCGACGACCGGTACGGCATCGACGTGATCGGCGAGGTCCCGTCCGGCCTGCCGGGCTTCGCCGTGCCGGACCTGGCCGAACTGCCGTCCCTCCTGCTGCCCGCCCTGGGTGTCCTGCTCGTCGGCTACACGGACGTCGTCCTCACCGCACGGGCGTTCGCCGACCCCGCCGACAAGGGACCGGGGTTCGACCCGAACCAGGAGTTCCTGGCACTGGGCGCCGCCAACCTGGGCGGGGGCGTGCTGCACGGCATGCCGGTCAGCAGCAGCGCCAGCCGTACCGCGCTCGCCTCCTCGGCGGGCGCCCACAGCCAGGCGTACGCGCTCGTCTCGGGCTTGGCGGTCCTCGCCGTCCTGCTCTTCCTCGGCTCGCTGCTGACCCGCACCCCGTCGGCCGTGCTGGGCGCGATCGTCGTCTACGCCGCCGCCCGGATGGTCGACCTGGCCGGCTTCCGCCGGCTGGCGGGCTTCCGCCGCCGGGAACTGCTCCTCGCGGTCGGCTGCCTGGCCGGCGTGCTCGCCTGGGGCATCCTGTACGGCGTCCTGGTGGCCGTCGGCCTGTCGGTGGTCGAGCTGCTGACCCGGGTGGCCCGCCCGCACGACGCCGTGGAGGGACTGGTGCCGGGTGTGGCCGGCATGCACGACGTCGACGACTACCCCGAGGCCCGGACCATCCCCGGGCTCCTCGTCTACCGCTACGACTCCCCGCTCTTCTTCGCCAACGCGGAGGACTTCCGCCGCCGAGCCCTCGCCGCGGTGGACGAACAGGAGGAACACGGGGAGAGGGTGCGCTGGTTCCTGCTCAACACCGAAGCCAACGTCGAGGTCGACATCACCGCCCTCGACGCCGTCGACGAGCTCCGCCGCGAACTGACCCGCCGCGACATCGTCTTCGCCCTCGCCCGTGTGAAGCACGACCTGCTCGACGAGTTGAAGGCATACGGGCTCGCGAAGTCGGTCGGCGACGAGCTGATCTTCCCGACGCTCCCGACGGCCGTGGCGGCGTACCGGCAGTGGTGCCGCGACCGCGACCAGTGAAACCGCGGTGGCCAAGCCGACGGCCCCAGGCCCACTGTCCCTCCCCGCCCCGCCCCCTCCTCCTCTCCTCCCCTCCCTCCCCGAAAATCCCGTTGCGGTCCCAGCGGCCCTCACCCGACAGTGACCCCATGACGACGACACCCACCACCGCCTTACCGCCCGGCCTGACCGTACGCCCGGCGACGCTCGACGACGCGGAAGCGGTGTGCGGGCTGCTCAACGAGATCGATCTGCTGGAGATCGGCCGCGCCGGGACCGAACTGGGCGGGGTGCAGGCCGACCTGAAGCATCCCGAGGTGGACCTGGAGCGTGACTCCTGGCTGCTGTTCGACGGGGACCGGCTGGTGGCGTACGGGCTGCAGTGGGACGAGTCCGGCGGCGAGCGCATCGACATGGACCACTACACGCTGCCCGACCAACCGCTCGGCGCGCTGCACCTGTTCGACCTCATGGAGGCCCGGGCCGCGGAGCGGGCGGCGGCCAACGGGGCGGACCGGGCCGTCGTGCACATGCACCTCAACATCGCGCCCACGATGGACCTCGACGCGTTGCGCGGGCGGGGCTGGCGCACGGTCCGCCGCTACAACGTCATGGCCCGCCCCCTGCCCCCCGCCGAGCCGCCGCCGACGTCCCCGCCCGGCGTCACCCTGCGCTCCTGTGCCGCCGAGCCGGACCGCAGGCAGGCCCACGCCCTGCTCCAGGCGACCTTCGCCGACCACTTCGACTTCCAGCCGCGTACGTACGAGCAGTGGCTGGACGACATCGACGCCGAGCACGTCGACTGGTCGCTGATCTGGATCGCGCACGTCGACGGTCTCGGTGACGCGGCGGTCCTGCGGTCCCGCAACGACCGTTCCGACATGGCCTGGATCGCCGGCATCGGCGTCCTGCGCGAGGCCCGCGGCCGGGGCCTCGGCAGTCTGCTGCTCCGCCACGCCTTCGGTCACTACGCGGCCCTGGGCCGCGACCGCATCGGCCTCGGCGTCGACACCGACAACAGCAGCGGCGCCCTCGCCCTGTACGAACGGCACGGCATGAAGCTGGACTTCGCCGTCGACACCTGGGAGCTGATACGCCCCGTGGAGAGCATCCCGAGCGAGTGACCCGCGCGAGTGACCGCGCGAGTGACTCGGGCTGCAGGACTCGGGAGGGCGGCCCAGGCGGCTCGTCCACGCCGCGTCAAGTCGATAGGTAACCCCCGTTCCCACTGGGAACGGGGGTTCTGTGTTCGACTGGTCGGACATTGTTCGAAACCCCTTGACGCCTCACCACACGCCGATTGACACTCTCGCAACACGACGTCACATGGCCGAAACAGCGGGACGCCCAGGGCGAGGGCCCCGCCCCCTTTCGGCCCGCTCCCCCATGCCTCCCCCACCCCTTTCCTCAGCCGTGCTCTCAGCAGGGATACTCGACATGACGCACATCGCACGTCTGCGCGGCCGCGCGAGACGCTGGGCGGGTCCGCTCGCCGGACTGACCGCCGCGTCACTGCTCCTGGGCCTCGCCGGGCCCGCCGCACCGGCCGCCGCGGACAGCGCCGACATCACCGACGGTCTGGCCCTCTGGTACAAGCTCGACGCCGCCTCCGGCACCACGGTCGCCGACGCCTCCGGCAACGGCCGGGACGGCACGGTGAACGGCACGGCAGGCTGGACGGGCAACGGCCAGGGCCTCGCCTTCAACGGTTCGGACACCTACGTCAAGGTGCCGAACGACGTCATGAAGGGCATGGACTCGATCAGCGTCTCCATGGACGTGCTGATGGACGAGTCGCAGACCACCCCGTATTTCCTCTACGGCTTCGGCAACACCAGCAGCGGCACGGGCAACGGCTACCTCTTCGCCACCGGCAACTCGCTGCGCACCGCCATCGCGTCCGGCAACTGGTCGACCGAGCAGAACACCCGGCCCTCCGACTCGCACAACCTGACCCGCTCGGTGTGGAAGCAGCTCACCTACACCCAGACCGGCAACACGGCCGTGCTGTACGAGGACGGCGTGGAGGTCGGCCGCAACACGTCGGTCACCATCACCCCGGGTTCCATCGGCTCGGGCACCACGACCGCCAATCACATAGGCAAGTCGGTCTACACCAGCGACAAGCTCTTCAAGGGCAAAGTCCGTGACTTCCGGGTCTACAACCGCGCGCTCGCCGGCTCCGAGGTCGAGCAGCTCTCGCTCCCCGTGGCCACGCAGGGCGTCGCCGACGACAAGGCCGCCCTCACCCTGGGCGACACCAGCGGTGTGACCGCCGATCTGGACCTGCCGAAGACCGGTACGGCCGGCGGCTCGTCCATCAGCTGGAAGAGTGACAACACGGACGTGGTCGCGGACTCCGGCGCGGTGACCCGCCCCGCCGCCGGTGAACCCGACGGCCGCGCCACGCTCACGGCGACCCTGAAGAAGGGCACCGTCACCGAAACCAAGACCTTCGAGGTCACGGTCCTGCCCACCTTCGACGACGCGACCGCCGTCAAGCAGGCCGCCGAGGCACTGACCGTGCACAACCTCGACGACGTACGCGGCAACCTCACGCTCCCCGCGGACGGCGACTTCGGCACGAAGGTCTCCTGGTCCTCCGCGAACGCGGGCGTCGTGGCCGACGACGGCGTGGTCCACCGCCCGGCGCACGGCGACGGCGCCACGACCGTCGAGCTGACCGCGACCGTCACCAAGGGCGACGCGAAGACCACCCGCGCGTTCACGGCCAAGGTGCCCGAGCTGCCCGCGAAACAGGCCTACC
Organism: Streptomyces sp. DSM 40750; assembly: GCF_024612035.1. GTDB lineage: Bacteria > Actinomycetota > Actinomycetes > Streptomycetales > Streptomycetaceae > Streptomyces. Next base: position 9,841,568 of record NZ_CP102513.1, on the reverse strand, counting down.
AGGGCTACATGTTCAGCTACTTCACCGGCGAGGGCACCTCGGACGGCGAGCAGCTGTACGCGGCCCTCAGCAAGGGCAACGACCCGTTGAAGTGGCGGGAGTTGAACGACGGCAAGCCCGTCCTGACCTCCACGCTCGGGGAGAAGGGCCTGCGCGACCCGTTCATCATCCGCTCCCCCGAGGGCGACAAGTTCTACCAGATCGCCACCGACCTGAGGATCTACGGCAACGGCGACTGGGACGCCTCCCAGCGCACCGGCAGCAAGTCCATCATGGTCTGGGAGTCCACCGACCTGGTGAACTGGACCGACCAGCGCCTGGTCAAGGTCTCCCCCGACTCGGCCGGCAACACCTGGGCCCCGGAGGCCTACTACGACGAGAAGCTCGGCGAGTACGTCGTGTTCTGGGCGTCGAAGCTGTACGACAACGAGGCCCACTCCGGCGACACGTACAACCGCATGATGTACGCGACGACCCGTGACTTCCACACCTTCAGTGAGCCCAAGGTCTGGGTCGACCGCGGCTACTCGGTGATCGACTCCACGGTCATCCAGCACGACGGCACGTACTTCCGCCTCTCCAAGGACGAGCGGAACAACACCTCCTCCACGCCCAACAGCAAGTTCATCTTCGAGGAGAAGAGCGACACGCTGCGGAACCTCTCCTGGGACCCGGTCGCCGAGGGCATCGGCAAGGGCGAGATGAGCGCCGCCGAGGGGCCGCTGGTGTTCAAGTCGAACACCGAGGAGAAGTGGTACGCGTTCCTGGACGAGTTCGGGGGGCGCGGCTACATCCCCTTCGAGACGACGGACCTGGCCTCCGGCGTCTGGACCCCGTCCAGCGACTACGACCTGCCGTCCAAGCCCCGGCACGGCACCGTGCTCCCGGTCACCCAGGCCGAGTACGACCGCCTGCTGAAGACCTACCAGCCGGACCAGATCGTCACGAGCGCCGAGGACGTCAAGGTCGAGACGCGCATCGGTGACGCCCCGGTCCTGCCCGCCACCGTCATCGCCGAGTACGCGGACGGCGCGAAGCGGCCCGTCGCCGTCACCTGGGAGGACGTGGCCGAGTCGCAGTACGCCCAGGCCGGCACCTTCACGGTGAAGGGCGACCTGTCCGGCGACGCGGCGATCGAGGTCAGCGCCGAGGTCACGGTCTCCGCCGAGGGCCCGGACGTCCCGGCCGACCTGCTCCTGCACTACGGCTTCGACGAGACCGGCGGCAACATCGCCCGTGACTCCAGCGGCCACGGCTACCACGGCACCTACGTCCGCACCCCCGACTTCGGGACCGGTGTCGACGGCGGCTCGTTCAAGATGTCCGGCGGCTCCAGCAGTTCGACGACCTCGCCGTATGTGAAGCTCCCGAACGGCGTGCTGAAGAACGCCGACAGCGTCACCGTCTCCACGTACGCGAAGTGGAAGGGCGGCGACAACTGGCAGTGGCTGTTCGGCCTCGGCCCGGACAGCGACAAGTACCTCTTCGCCAGCCCGTCGAACGGTTCCTCGTCGCTCTACTCGGCGATCACCGCGGCCAGTTGGGGCGCGGAGAAGAAGCTGTCGGGCCCGCGGCTCACCGTCGGCGAGTGGAAGCACGTCACCGTCACCATCGACGGAGGGTCCGGCACGGCGGTCCTCTACGTGGACGGCGTCGAGGTGTCCCGCGCCACGGACGTCGTCGTCAAGCCGTCCGACCTGTACGACGCGGACAAGGACTACAGCGGCTACATCGGCCGGTCCATGTACTCCCCCGACCCGTACTTCGGCGGTGAGGTCGACGACTTCCGGATCTACAACCGGGCCCTGACGGCCGCCGAGGTCCTGGAGCTCAGCGGCAACACCACGGGCATCGCCAAGGTGACCCACCCGGAGCTGAAGACCGACGCGATCATCGACGACGCCGGCAGCCGGATCACGCTGCCGATGAAGCCGGGCACGGATCTCACCGCGCTGGCACCGGAGTTCGGCCTCGCCCACGGCGCGGCGATCAGCCCCTCCTCCGGGAGCGTGCAGGACTTCAGTGAGCCGGTGAAGTACGAGGTCACCGGCTCGGACGGGAAGAAGCGCACCTGGACGGTGTCGGCGCGCGAACTGAAGAGCCCGGTGCTCCCCGGCCTCAACGCCGACCCGAACATCGTCCGCTTCGGTGACACCTTCTACATCTACCCGACCACCGACGGCTTCGAGGGCTGGAGCGGTACGCAGTTCAAGGCGTACTCGTCGACCGACCTGGTCAACTGGAAGGACCACGGCGTCATCCTCGACCTCGGGCCGGACGTCTCCTGGGCGGACAGCAGGGCCTGGGCGCCGGCGATGGAGGAGAGGAACGGCAAGTACTACTTCTACTTCTGCGCCGACGCGAACATCGGTGTCGCGGTCTCCGACTCGCCCACCGGCCCGTTCAAGGACGCGCTCGGCAAGCCGCTGCTCAAGGCGGGTGACTACCGGGGTCAGATGATCGACCCGGCGGTCTTCACGGACGACGACGGCCAGTCGTACCTGTACTGGGGCAACGGCCGCGCCTACGTCGTCCCGCTCAACGACGACATGGTCTCCTTCGACGCCTCGAAGGTCACCGACATCACGCCGAGCGGCTACAACGAGGGCACCTTCGTCATCAAGCGCAAGGGCACCTACTACTTCATGTGGTCGGAGAACGACACACGTGACGAGAACTACCGGGTCGCCTACGCCACCGGCTCCTCGCCCACCGGTCCCTGGACCAAGCAGGGCGTGATCCTGGAGAAGGACCTCTTGCTCGGCGTCAAGGGCCCCGGCCACCACTCGGTGGTCCACGTCCCGAACACCGACGACTGGTACATCGCCTACCACCGCTTCGCCATCCCCGGCGGTGACGGCACCCACCGCGAAACCACCATCGACAAGCTGGAGTTCGACGCCGACGGCCTGCTGAAGAAGGTCGTGCCGACGCTGGAGAGCATCGACCCGGTCACCGTCGCCCGCGCCGGGCAGGACGCCGAGGGCAAGGAGGGCGACCGGATCGAGCTCGGCGGGACCGTCTCCGGGGCGGGCAGCCCCAAGTGGACCGTCGAGAACGGAGCGCCCTGCGCCTTCGCCGACGCCACGGCCGCGAAGACCACGGTCACCTGCACGGACAACGGCACCTACACGGTGACCCTGACCGGCGGCAGGAGCAGCGACTCGGCGACCGTGAAGGTCACCAACGCGGCGCCGACGATCACGTCGGCCGCCGGCCCGACCCCGGTGTCGGTCGGCAAGCCGGCCGCGGTCACTGTTGCCTTCGGTGACCCGGGCACCGGTGACACCCACACCTGCACCGTCGACTGGAAGGACGGCACCAAGCCGGCCGCCGGCAAGGTCACCGCCGACGGGTGCGCGGCCGAGCACACCTACACCAAGGCCGGCATCCACCGGCCGGTCGTCACCGTCACCGACGACGAGGGTGCGTCCGACAGCCGCACCCTCGCCGAGCTGATCGTCTACGACCGGGCGGCGGGCCCCGCGGCCGGCGACGGCAGCTACACCTCACCGGCCGGCAGGGCGAGCTTCTCCTTCACCGCCAAGTACAACTGGTTCAGTACGGTGCCCTCCGGGAAGGCCGCGTTCGACTTCGACCGGGGCAAGCTGAAGTTCCGCTCCACCGGATCAGACTGGCTGGTGGTGACCGGCTCCAAGGCCGTGTACCAGGGAAGCGGGACGGTCAACGGGACGTCCGGCTACGCCTTCCGTATCACCGCCACCGATGGTCCGGACACCTTCCGGATCAAGATCTGGAAGAAGTCGGACGGTGAGGTGGTGTACGAGAACACCGACGCCGCGAAGACGACCGGGATCACCGTCGGCACATAAGGCCGCTGACCGCTCCGCAGCAAGTGCCACGACGGGTCCGCAGAGTGTCTGCGGGCCCGTCGTGGCTTGTCGCGCCCACGTGGCGGAGGCACACTCGCCTGGCAGGGGCGCGGGTTGTGGCCGACCGGGAATCCCCACGCCACCGAAGCGTTGAACCCCATGTGACCTCAGCGCTCTCCTCCGTCCGGTTCTCCGTTCTCGACCGGTCCCGTGTCCGCGAGGGCCAGGACGCGTCCCAAGCCCTGCGGGACACCGTGCGGCTGGCGAGGGATGTGGAGGACCTGGGCTTCCACCGGTTCTGGGTTTCGGAGCATCACGGGGTGCCCGGCGTCGCCGGCTCCGCCCCGACCGTGCTGGCGGCGGCCGTCGCGGCGGCCACGCACACCATCCGGGTGGGCACCGGCGGGGTGATGCTGCCCAACCACCGTCCGCTGGTCGTGGCCGAGCAGTTCGGCGTACTGGAGTCCCTGTTCCCGGGGCGGATCGACATGGGGCTCGGCCGTTCCGTCGGCTTCACCGACGGCGTACGCAAAGCCCTGGGCCGGGACAAGGACGCCGCCGATACCGACGACTTCGCGGGGCAGCTCGATGAGTTGCTCGGCTGGTTCCGGGGCGTGTCCCCCACCGGGGTGCACGCGCGTCCCCCGGAGGGCATGGCCGTACCCCCGTTCGTCCTCGCGATGGGCGAGGGCGCCGAGATCGCCGCGCGGGCGGGCCTGCCGATGGTGATCGGCGACCTCCGCGACCGCGACAGGATGCGGCGCGGCATCGACCGCTATCGCGCCGGGTTCCGCCCGTCCGCCTGGGCCGAGGAGCCGTACGTCGTCGTCTCCGGCACGATCGCCGTCGCCGACACCCCGGGGAACGCCCACCGCGTCCTCCTGCCGGAAGCCTGGGCCATGGCGTACTCCCGCACCCACGGCACCTTCCCGCCGCTCACCCCGGCGGAAGAGGTCGAGCGGCGGACGATGACGGCCAAGGAGCGGGGTTTCTACGAGTCCGGGCTGACCGGACACGTGTACGGCACGGAGGAGCAGGTCGCGGACGAACTGGAGTCGGTGGTCAAGGAGACGGGTGCCCAGGAGATCCTGGTCACGACGAGCACATACGACCGCGAGGCCCTGCTGGACTCCCACCGGAGGCTGGCCCGGATCGCGGGCCTCAGCTGATCCCCAGACGCGGACCGGGGCCGATCTCCGTCGCGGGCCTGGGCCGAAGCCCCGTCGTGGAGCTCGGCCGTCCTGCCCGGCAGTCGCCGCGCTCTTCCGGCGTGTGCGCGACCATGGCCTCCACGTCGATCACCGCGGTCTGCGCGGCCCCTGCCAGGGCCCGCCGGTCGAGGTGGCCGTCCGGGCCGATGACGGGCCGTACGTCCACCTCGGCGACGACTCCGCGCGCCGACACCACCCGCCACACCGACGCGAGCAGCGAGTCGTCCCCGACGTAGGCGGGCGCGGTGCTCGCGCCGCCCTCGGTGAACCGGTAGCGGACGCGCACCGGCTGCACGGGCACACCCGCGTCGAGCGCGGCCTGGAACACGGCCCGCCGGAAGCGTCCCTGCGCCCTGCCGCACCAGGTGCTCCCCTCGGGGAAGGCGACGACCGACGCACCACCGCGCAGGGCCCCGGAGATCCGGGCGACCGTCTCCGGCAGTGCGCGGATCCGGTCCCGCTCGATGAAGAGCACCCCGCTCCGCGCGACGAGAGCGCCCGCCACCGGCCACGCCCGTATGTCCGACTTGGCGAGCATCCGCGCCGGACGCACCGCGCCGAGCAGCGGTATGTCCAGCCAGGACACGTGGTTGGCGACGAGAAGCAGTCCGCCGGTGGGCGGGGCCGCGCCGGAGATCCGTACCCGGACCCCCGAGGCCCGCACGGTCCACCGGCACCACCGCCGCACGACCGCGGTCGGCATCCGCAGGCCGAGGAGGGTCACCAGGACCCCGAGGAGGACCAGGGCCACGACCGCCGCGAACCGCGCGACGGCCCGGGGCACGGCGGCGACCGACGTCCTCGCCTCCACACACGCCTGCGGGCTGCAGGGCGCGCTGGGCAGCCACACGCTCATCGGGTCACGCCGCCGGTACGAGGGAGAGGAAGTGGCGCAGGTAGCGGGCGTTGACCTGGCGCATCGACAGCAGCACGTACAGGTCGGCGACACCGAAGTCCGGGTCGTGCGCGGGCCCGCCGCAGACCCAGGCGCCGAGCCGCAGATAGCCGCGCAGCAGCGGCGGCAGTTCCATGCGGGCCGCCGGGGCCTCGTCCTTCGGGATCCAGGGCAGCAGCGGCCGTACCCGGTACTCCTCCGGCGCCAGGTGCTTGTCCCGCACCCGGTCCCAGGTCGCGGAGGCGAGCGTGCCGCCGTCGGCGAGCGGGATCGAGCAGCAGCCGGCCAGCCACTCGTGGCCGCGGTCGAGCATGTAGCGGGCGATGCCCGCCCAGATGAGGCCGATGACCGCGCCGTCCCGGTGGGCGGGGTGGACGCAGGAGCGGCCGACCTCGACGAGGCCGGGCCGGATGGCGTCGATGTTGGTGAGGTCGAACTCGCCCTCGGAGTACAGTCGTCCGGCGACGGCGGCCCGCTCGGGCGGCAGCAGCCGGTAGGTGCCGACGACCTGCCCGGTCAGCGTCTCCCGGACGAGCAGGTGGTCGCAGTACGCGTCGAACGGGTCGACGTCGAGGCCCGGCTGGGGGCCGGCCAGCAGGGCGCCCATCTCCCCGGCGAACACATCGTGCCGCAGCCGCTGAGCGGCACGGACGTCCTCCTCGCTGCGGGCCAGGGTGACGGTGTAGCGGGTGGGGGCCACGGGCTGGGGCGGGCTGTCGAGGGTGGAGGCGGTCATGGCATCTCCTGGTCACGGGCCGACTCGGCGGCGTCAGGGGCGGACCTGGGGACGTGCGGTCCGCCGCCCTAGTTCTTCCGACGCCGACTGACACTCGCGTGACCGGTTGCGAGAGCCCGGATGTGCGGAGGTTGAACGGCTCGGACCAGGTGTCCGGGGCGTCCGACTCCGTCGACGAGCGGGTGTCGTGGCGGTGACCGGCGAACGGCGGTGACCGGCCCGTTACCGGAGGCAACCTCCCGGCCCGGAAAACCGTCTCATTGACGAACTGATCGACGAACGGGAGCGTACGGGTGGCGGAGCTGTCGGCGGAGGCACTGGACGCGGCGCCGTGGGACCGGCTGGAGTCGATCGATCCGGATGTCCTGCCCAAGGAAGTGCGCGGGATGCTGCGCCGGTTGTTCCGCAAGGGGCCGGAGTCGACTGAGGACGACTGTTGGCCGCTCTTCGACCACCTGGGGACATCGGTGCACGGCGTCTCCTCGGTCGCCACGGCCGCCCTGCCGTTCGTCGTCGCGCTCGCCGCCGATCCCCGGACGGGCGCACGCGCGACCCTCGTGGAACTGCTCGCGTTCGTGTCCCAGGTGCCGGAGGAGACTTCGCCCGAGTCGATCGACCCGGGCTGGCCCGAGGCCTGGCTCCACGCCCACCGGGCGGTGCAGCCCCTGCTCGCCGACCCCGATCCGGCGGTACGCCGACAGGCCATCCCGCTGGCGGACGGCCCCGGTCGGCTCCTGGAGCGGTGGCGGACCGAGCGGGACCTCTCGGTCCGGCTGCCGGTGCTGTTCGCGCTGAGCCGTCTCGCGGCGGCCCCCGGCGCCGAGACCACGACGGTCACCGAGACCCGTGCCGTCCTGGACGGGCTGCTGGAGGACCCCGACCCCGTCCTGCGGGTCGCGGCCGTGGTGGCCTACGCGGACCTGGACAGCGAGGTGCCGGTCCACGAGTTGGAGCTGCTGGCGGAGGCGCTCACCGACCCCACCGCGCGGTCGCGTTGGGGGACCGTCTGGTACGAGCGGGACTACGAGTACCCCGGCGACCGCGAGAGTGTCGCGTACTGGACGGCCGCCCTGTTCGACGACACACCTGCCCAGCAGATGGGGTTCCTGACCCGGCTGTCGTCGGCTGTGCATCCCGGCGAGGACGCCGATCTGCTGCGGGCCGTGCTGGACCGCTGCCTCCTGCTGTTGGTCTCCCGCCGGTCCGTGGAAGCCGCGGTGCTGCCGCTCGCGGGCGGTGCGCTGCATCACCCGGACCCCTCCGTACGTGTCAGGGCGGCCCACCTCCTCGGCATACTGGGCCCCCGGGCCACGGCGTACGCCGATCAACTGGCCGGTCTGCTCGACGACTCGGGCGAGGTGGAATTCCTGGAAGGCGCCGTCAGCGAACACGCCTGCTGGGCGCTGACACGGATGGACGATCCACGGGCGCTGCCCGGCCTGGTCGACCGGCTCTGCGCACCGTTCCGCGAGCACTACAGCCGCGCCTACAGCGGTGGCGAACCCCGCCGCCCCGAGATCGTGGACGTCCTCGCCCCGCTCCGCGCCCACGCGGACACCCTCCTGCCGTCGATACGCGAGGAACTCCACCGCGATCTGACCGACCCCGACGCACACGGCGCCCTGACGTCCGACTTCCTGGCGACCCTCAAAGCCTGGGAGACGGACGCGCTGCCCGCCCTGCCGGAGATCACGGCCCACGTGACCGACCGCTTCCGCTGGCACGACGCCACCGAGGCCCTGGCAGCCATGGGCCCGGCCGCCGTCTCCGCCGCGCCCGCCCTGCGCGAGCGCATGTCCCTGGAACCTCCGAACAACCACCCGATGCTGCACTGGGCCCTCTGGCGTATCGGCGGCGCCGACCCGGCCGAGGCGCTGCGGGCCGTCGGCGAAACGCTGTCGGCCGAAGGGGAGAAGCCCGTCATCGGCATGGTCAGCTACCTCGCCGACTTCGGCGCCGAGGCCGCGCCCTACACCGACCGGGTGCGCTACGCCCTGACCGCCGGCAAGGGCTGGACCAGGACACACGCGGCGATCGCCCTGTGGTCGATCACCGGCGACCCCGGGCCCGCGCTGCCGTACCTGGAGGAGGAGATCCTGGCGTTCACAGCCGGCGGCGACTGGTACGGCACGTTCCACGACGCCCTGCGCACGCTCATCCGCTTCCGCACACTCACCCCCGCCACCGAAGCCGCCCTGCGCATCCTCCGAGACCAGGACCACCGCCTCTCGCCGTGTGCCGACTACCAGGCGGTCCTCCAGGACGAGGAACTCCGCGCCCTGATGGACGAGGCGCTGGCGATCCCGTCCTGACGGACCCCGCTTGCCAGGAAACCTTGGCGGGACCGGGGTTGAGCACCACACCCGGCCCCGCCCGTCCGCACGGTTCGGCGAACGTTCACACGTGACCGGGGCCCACCGCAGTGCGCCCCAAAGGGGCGCGGGGAGCTGCACGACCGGCCACAACAAACCCGCGGCCCGAAGACGACAGGCCAACCCATGGCGCTACCGCTTTCCGGCCTTCCGAGTAGCCCGCAGCCACTCCTTGTTCATGCCGGTGATGGACACCAGCGGAATCCCCTTGGGGCACGCCGTGGCACACTCCCCCGTCAACGTGCACCCCCCGAACCCCTCTTCATCCATCTGAGCCACCATGTCCAGCACCCGGCTCTCCCGCTCGGGCGCCCCCTGCGGCAGTACATTCAGATGGTTCACCTTGGCCGACGTGAACAGCATCGCCGCCCCGTTCGGGCACGCGGCCACACAGGCCCCGCACCCGATGCACTCCGCGTGCTCGAACGCGAAGTCCGCATCCGGTTTCGGAACGGCCGTGGCGTGCGCCTCCGGCGCGGCCCCCGTCGGCGCCGTGATGTACCCACCGGCCTGGATGATCCGGTCGAACGCCGACCGGTCCACCACCAGGTCCTTGATCACCGGAAACGCCGACGCCCTCCACGGCTCCACATCGATCGTGTCGCCGTCCGAGAAGGACCGCATGTGCAGCTGACAGGTCGTCGTCCGCTCCGGGCCGTGCGCGTCCCCGTTGATGACCAGCGAACACGCCCCGCAGATCCCCTCACGGCAGTCGTGGTCGAAGGCCACCGGGTCCTCACCACGCAGGATGAGTTCCTCGTTGAGCGTGTCGAGCATCTCCAGGAAGGACATGTCGGGCGAGATGTCGTCCACCTCGTACGTGGACATGGCGCCGTCGGCGTCGGCGGCGCGCTGCCGCCATACGCGCAGGGTGAGCTTCATGCGTAGCTCCGCTGGGTGGGATGGACGTACTCGAAGACCAGGTCTTCCTTGTGCAGCACGGGGGCCGCGCCGGTGCCCGTGAACTCCCAGGCGGCGGCGTACGAGAACTCCCCGTCCCGGCGCTCCGCCTCGCCGTCGGCCGTCTGGGACTCCTCACGGAAGTGGCCGCCGCAGGACTCGCTCCGGTGCAGCGCGTCGAGGCACATCAGCTCGGCGAGTTCGAGGTAGTCGACGATCCGGTTGGCCTTCTCCAGGGACTGGTTGAACTCCTCGCCCGTCCCCGGCACCTTGATCCGCCGCCAGAACTCCTCGCGGATCTGCGGAATCCGCTCCAGAGCCTTCCGCAAGCCGCTGTCGGTACGGGCCATGCCGCAGAACTCCCACATCAGCTCACCGACTTCGCGGTGGAAGGAGTCGGGCGTACGGTCGCCGTCGACGGCGAGCAGCAGGTTCAGCCGGTCCTCGGTCTCGGCCAACACCTCTTGCACGACGGGGTGTTCGCGGCCGATCTCCCCCTGCTTCGGATGCCGGGCGAGGTAGTCGTTGATCGTCGCCGGCAGTACGAAGTACCCGTCGGCGAGGCCCTGCATCAGCGCGGACGCGCCGAGCCGGTTGGCTCCGTGGTCGGAGAAGTTGGCCTCGCCGATCGCGAACAGGCCGGGGACGGTGGTCTGGAGGTCGTAGTCCACCCACAGCCCGCCCATCGTGTAGTGCACGGCCGGGTAGATCCGCATCGGCACCTCGTACGGATCCTCGTCGGTGATCCGCTGGTACATGTCGAAGAGGTTGCCGTACTTGGCCTCGACGGCTTTCCGCCCCATCCGCAGAATCGCGTCGGCGAAGTCCAGGTAGACGCCCTGCCCACCGGGTCCGACGCCCCGCCCCTCGTCACAGACGTTCTTCGCGGCGCGGGAAGCGATGTCGCGGGGCACGAGGTTGCCGAAGGACGGGTAGATCCGCTCCAGGTAGTAGTCGCGCTCGTCCTCGGGGATCTTGTTGGCCGGCCGGGTGTCGCCCTGGGCCTTCGGCACCCAGATCCGCCCGTCGTTGCGCAGCGACTCGCTCATCAGCGTCAGCTTGGACTGATGGTCGCCGGTGCGCGGAATGCACGTCGGATGGATCTGTGTGAAGCACGGATTGGCGAACAGCGCGCCCCGTCGATGCGCCCGCCACACGGCGGTCGCGTTCGAGTTCATGGCGTTGGTCGAGAGGTAGAAGACATTGCCGTACCCGCCGCTCGCCAGCACCACGGCATCGGCGAAGTACGTGTCGATCTTCCCGGTGATCAGATCCCGTGCCACGATGCCGCGTGCCCGCCCGTCGATCACGATCAGGTCGAGCATCTCGGTCCGCGGATGCATCTCCACGTTCCCGGCCGCGATCTGCCGCGACAGCGCCTGGTACGCGCCGAGCAGCAGCTGCTGCCCCGTCTGGCCGCGGGCGTAGAAGGTCCGCGAGACCTGAACGCCGCCGAAGGAGCGGGTGTCGAGCAGACCGCCGTACTCCCGCGCGAAGGGCACACCCTGCGCCACGCACTGGTCGATGATCTCCACCGAGATCTGGGCGAGCCGATGCACATTCGACTCACGCGCCCGGAAGTCGCCGCCCTTGACGGTGTCGTAGAACAGCCGGTGTACGGAGTCGCCGTCGTTGCGGTAGTTCTTCGCGGCGTTGATGCCGCCCTGCGCGGCGATGGAGTGGGCGCGGCGCGGGGAGTCCTGGTAGCAGAACTGGACGACGTGGTAGCCCTGTTCGGCGAGCGTGGCACCGGCCGAGCCGCCGGCGAGGCCCGTGCCGACGACGATGACGGTGTGCTTGCGGCGGTTGGCGGGGTTGACCAGCTTGGCCTCGAAGCGGCGCCTGTCCCAGCGCTCCTTGATCGGGCCCTCGGGCGCCTTGCCGTCGACGACCGGTTCGCCGGTCACATAGTCCGCGTACTCGGAGGACGTAGTCATGTTCAGCTCACCACTCCGGTCATGACGGCGACGGGTACGGAGACGAAGCCCACGGTCAGTACCAGTGCGAGGACATTCGCCGTGGTCTTCAGGGCGCGGTCACGGGTGCGGCTGCCGGCGCCGAGGGTCTGGGCGGCGCTCCAGAAGCCGTGCCGGATGTGCAGGCCGAGGGCGAGCATCGCGACGATGTAGACGGTGTTGCCGTACCAGGTGGAGAAGGTGTCGATCACGTTCTGGTACGGGTGGCCGGCCTCGAAGCCGTTCGGGTGGACGGTGCCGGTCGTCAGGTCGAGGATGTGCCAGACGATGAACAGGCCGAGGATGATGCCGCCCCAGCGCATGGTGCGGGTGGCGTAGCTCGCCCGGCGCCTCTTGTGGACGTACTTGTGCGGCCGGGCCTTGATGTCGCGGCGGCTGAGCTGGTAGGCGGCGGTGGCGTGGGCGACGACCGCGGCGGCGAGCACCACGCGGACGATCCACAGGGCCCATTCGTAGTGCAGGAAGGGCTCGCCGAGGGTGCGCAGCCAGTGCGCGTAGCCGTTGAACTCGTCCGAGCCGAAGAAGATCTTGAGGTTGCCGAGCATATGGACGACCAGGTACGCCAGCATGATCAGTCCGCTGACGGCCATCACCGTCTTCTTGCCGACGGAGCTGTCCCACACCGTGCGTGCCATGGACGGTTTTCGTTCCGTCCGCGTTGCCAGAGCCATGGAACAAGACGCTAGGACCGCGAGCCCCCATCGGTCCAAGACATGAAACAGCTCGATTCGATAGCCGGAAACTATCGTCCCGTATCGTGGAAGGATGCAGTTCCAGCAGCTCCAGTACTTCGTGGCGGTCGCCGAGACCAGGCATTTCACCCGGGCCGCGGATCTGGTCCACGTGGCGCAGCCGTCGCTGTCACAGCAGATCAAGGCGCTGGAACGGGAGCTGGGGGCGGACCTCTTCCAGCGGGCGCGCGGCAACATCACGCTGACCGACGCCGGTGAGGCGCTGCTGCCGCTGGCCCGCCGCATCCTCGCCGACACGGACACCGCCCGGCACGAGGTGCAGGAGCTGGTGCAGCTGCGCCGGGGCCGGGTGCGGCTCGGCGCGACCCCTAGCCTGTGCACCGGCCTGCTCCCCGACGTGCTGCGCGCCTTCCACGACCGCTACCCCGGCATCCGGCTGCTGATCGAGGAGGGCGGCTCCCACGACCTCGTACGGCAGCTCGCCCGCGGCGCCCTCGACCTGGCCCTGGTCGTCCTCCCCCTCCCCACGCCGTCCCCCGCGCTGACCACGGTGGAGCTGCTGCGCGAGGACCTGGTGGTGGTGTCCTCCCCGGATGCGCCGAGGCCCGGCAACGGCCGCCGTACCGTCCGCGTCCCCGACCTGGAGGGCGAGCGCCTGGTCATGTTCCGGCACGGCTACGACCTGCGCGAACTCACCGTCGCCGCGTGCCGCTCCGCCGGGTTCGAGCCGGACTTCGCGGTGGAGGGCGGCGAGATGGACGCGGTGCTGGGCTTCGTCCGCGCCGGCCTGGGCGTCGCCGTGGTCCCCCGCATGGTGGCCACCCGCTCCGGGCGGGGCCTACGGGTCACCCCGCTGGCCCGGCCCGGGCTGCACCGGACCATCGCCCTGGCGCACCGGAGTGACGTGGCCCCGCCGCGGGCCGCTCGGGAGTTGCAGCGGATGCTGCTGGAGCGGTGAGTCCCCCGGCGCAGCGGATGCCGCGATGGCCGGGAGCCTTCTCGGCCCGTAACCCGTTCAGCCCGTCGCGTCCACCAGCGCCAGTTCGTGCAGCCGCTCCGGCGGGCCCGGGCGGGCGTAGTACCAGCCCTGGGCCGTGTCGCAGCCCAGTATCCGCAGCTGTTCGGCCTGCGCGCCGGTCTCGACGCCCTCGACGGTGACCGCGAGGTCGAGGCTGTGGGCGAGGGAGACGATCCCCTCGACGATCTTCAGATCGACGGGGTCGGCCGGGAACTGCTGCATGCTCTGGGTGAAGGATCTGTCCAACTTCAGTACGCGGACCGGCAGTCGGCGCAGATTGGCGAGGTTGGAGTAGCCGGTGCCGAAGTCGTCGAGGGCGATGTCGACGCCCATCTCGGAGAGCCTGCGCAGGGGTTTGAGCAGGTCGTCATCGGCGCCGATCAGGGCGGACTCGGTGACCTCCAGGCAGAGGGCGTCGGGTTCGAGGCCGACGCGCTCCAGGATGTCCACGGTGTCCTGGACCAGGGCCGGATGGGTGAGCTGGCACGGCGACAGGTTCACGTTGACGCGCAGTGGGCCCGCGGCCCCCGTCCCGCCGTGACGTTCCTGCCACTCGCGGGCCTGACGCACCGACTGCTCCAGGACCCAGCGGCCGAGCGGCACGATCAGGCCGGTGCGCTCGGCGAGCGGGATGAAACGGTCGGGGCCGATGACGCCGTGCTGCGGGTGCAGCCAGCGGACCAGGGCCTCGGCGCCGCGTACGGTGCCGTCGCCGAGGTGGACCAACGGCTGGTACTCGATGAAGAACTCGCCCCGGTCCAGGGCGGCGGGCAGTGCGGTGGTGAGCCCGTGCCGGGTGATCGCGCGGGCGTCGGCCTCGGCGTCGGCCATCTCGTAGCGGTTGCCGCCCGCCGACTTGGCCCGGTACATCGTGATGTCGGCGCTGCGCAGCACCTCCGCCGGGCCGCGCTCCCCCGCCGGGCCCTCGACGATGCCGATGCTGCCGCGGACCAGCAGTTCCCGGCCCTCGATGCGAACCGGGGTGACCAGCGCGTTCATGATGCGGTCGGCGAGTTCGTCGACCTCGCGTTCGGTGTCGGTGCCGGTGGTCAGGGCCACGAACTCGTCGCCGCCGAGCCGGGCGACCATCTCGCCGGGCGCGGTCGCGCAGGACTGCAGCCGGTCGGCGACCTCGACGAGCAGCCGGTCGCCGGCCGCGTGCCCGAGGCTGTCGTTGATGGTCTTGAAGCCGTCGAGGTCGAGATAGCACAGGCCGAAGCGCTGGCCGTCGCCCGCCGCGAGGGCCTTCTCCAGACGCTCGAAGAACAGGGTGCGGTTGGGCAGTCCGGTGAGGGCGTCATGGGTGGCCTCGTAGCGGAGGCGGAGGTTGAGCAGACGGCGCTCGGTGGTGTCCTCCATGAGGGCCAGCTGGTACTGGGGACGGCCGTCCGCGTCACGCAGCAGGGACACCGTCAGGTTGGTCCACAGGACCGTTCCGTCAGGTCGGTGGAACGCCTTTTCGGTGTGGTAGTGCTCGCGCTCACCGCGGACCAGTTCGTCGTACAGGCGCCAGACCTGGGGCGCGTCGTCGGGGTGCGTCCACTCGGTGACGCTGCGCCCGCGCATCGCCTGCTCGGTGACGCCGAACATGCGCAGCAGAGCGCCGTTGACCTGGAGGATGTTGCCTTCGAGGTCGGCGATGCCGATGCCTATGGCGGCGCCCTCGAACACCGCGCGGAAGCGGGCCTCGGTCGCGTGCAGCGCCCGCGCGACCGCGCCCTGGGCCTCCAGCGCCGCGCGGGCGATCGCCTCCTGCTCGGCCAGCGTCCGCTGCCGCAGTGCCTCGGCGTATCCGGCGGCCATCGCGGACTGCAGCCGCGCGGCACGGGCCCGCAGATCCTCCCGGGGTCCGTCGCCGCCGCAGTAGAGCACCAGGTAGGCGTCGACGCAGTCCAGGGTCTGGCTGAGCACCTCGGGCTCGGTGCAGTGCGCCTCGACGAGGGCGGCACCGACGGCCCTGCCCGCCTCGGCGTCGTACGTCCTGGCCCGCAGCGCCTCGCTGAGCCCGCGGGCCAGCGGCAGAAGTCGTTCCTCGAACTCGGGCCGGGTCAGCGACGTGGAGGTGGCGGGGAAGACCGCGCGGCTCCAGATCGTCGCGAACCGGCGGAGTCTGTCCTCCGGCCCGTCCGGCTCCGCGCTCACGCCTTGGTCCCCACTCCGGCGAACCCGGAGAAGGCGTACGGATCCTCGTCCTCCGGAGCCGTGTCGGGCCGCCACTTCGCCATCGGCACCAGTCCGGGTTCCACCATGTCGTACCCCTCGAAGAACCGCGCGATCTCGTCCCGAGAGCGCATGATCAGCGGATTGCGAATGTCCTTGTACACGTCCACCGCGCCCTCGGCCCGCTCCTGGGGAAGCGGGATCCCTTCGAAGGAGGCGTGCGAGACGACGAGTACGCTGCCGGGCGCGAGCGCGTCGCGCAGCTCGGCCACCGCTCCGTACGGGTCGTCCATGTCCTCCACGAAGTGCAGTATGGCAACCAGGAGCAGCGCCACCGGCCGGTTCAGGTCGATCAGTCGCTCAACGCGGGGGCTCGCGAGGATGTCCCGGGGCTTGCGGAGGTCGGCCGCGACCACGTCCGCGCCGTCGTTGCCCTCCAGAACCGCCTGGCTGTGTGCTACGGCGACCGGGTCGTGGTCGACGTAGACGACCCGTGCTCCGGGGCTGGCGTCCTGGGCGACCTCGTGCACATTTCCGAAGGTGGGGATCCCGGATCCGACGTCCAGGAACTGGGTGATGCCCGAACCTGCCGCGTACCGCACGGCGCGGCGCATGAACGCCCGGTTCGCCTGCATGATCTTGGGCAGGCCCGGCATGAAGTCCATGGCCCTGCGGGCCGCTTCCCGGTCGACCTCGAAGTTGTGCGAACCGCCCAGGTAGTAGTCGTACATCCGGGCCACGGACGGCATCGAGATGTCGATGCTCCGAGGAGCCCAGGCGGGACGCTCCATCTGTGTTCTCCAACGCGTCGGGGGTGGCGTAGGCGATCCGGTGTTCGAGCTGAGGCTACTGATCGTCCGCCAAAGGAGCGAGTAAAAACGGAAATTGACCGTCCGTTCACGGTCACTGCCGATGGCACATGCCCAACCTCCGGAGCGAACATGCCCGTTCGGGTCCCGCCAGTACCCGAGCCCTCCAACGCCGGTGCCCGGACACGGCTGTTCGACCGTGCCCGGGCATGCCAAGCGGTCCGCCCCCTCCGCGCGGTGCGGAGGGGGCGGACCCGGATCGGCCGCGCTGCTGTGGTGTGTCCGGCACTCTTTGTGCTCGTCCACTCCCTTTCGCGTGCGGTGTCCTGAATGGCGAGGCGATCCACCCTGGGGAAGGTGATCCTTACTTCTTGGCGCCGATCGGCTCTCCGTCGCCGTTGATGGCGAACCAGGTACCGCCCACACCCTGGCCGTTGGTGTCACCCGGGGCCTTGTCGCTGGCGAAGGTGTAGAGCGGGATGCAGTTGATGGTCTGCTGCTTGATGCCGTCGGGACGGTCGAAGACCGTGTAGCCCTTCAGCAGGATGTCCTTGGTGTCGTTCTTGTCGACGGGGGCGACAACCGGCCACTTGTCGAGGCAGGCGCCGGTGCAGGCCGTCGACATCGGCCACTGCGTGTCCTTCATGAACCGGTAGACGGTCATGCCGTTCTTGTCGACGACGATCTCGCCGAGCTTGGCGTCCTTGCGGGTGGTCAGGCCGACCTGCTCGACGGCCTCGCCGCCTGCGTCGCCACCGGCGTCGCCCGCGGCGGCTCCGCCGCCCTTGGTGGAGGCCTTCTTGCCGTTGGGGTCCGAGGCGAACCAGGTGCCCTTGAGGCCCTGGCCCTTGATGTCACCGGCCTTGGTGTCCTTGGCGAAGTAGTACATGGGCCAGCCGCCGACCGTCAGCTGCTTGGTGCCGTCGGGGCGGCTGACCTCGCCGAGCAGCGCCTTGTCGACACCCTCGGCAGCAGTGGCGCCCGAGGCGGGCACCGGCGGCCACGTGGTGGCGCACTCGCCCTCGCAGGTCGTCTTCGGCGGCTCGAAAGAGTCCTTGTCGAAGCGGTACAGGGTGCGTCCGGCGCTGTCCGTGAGGACCTTGCCGTACTCGTCGCTGTTCCACACGGTCAGCTGACCCGCGGCGGCCGCGGTGGTCGACTGGGCCTGCTCCGACGTACCGGAGCCGGCCGTACCCGCGCCCGCCGTACCCGTACCGGCGATGGTGCCGGCACCGAGCGTCGGGGTGGAGGCGGCGCCCACGTTCTGCGAGGACGTGGACCCCTGTTCCTGACCGCACGCAGTCGTCAGCACCAGCACAGCCGCAGCGGTGGCTACGAGTGAGGCGCTCCGCCAGGAGGTCTTCATTCCAACTCCCCGTGATTCCGGTGGGTGTTGCAGCGCCCTACTGCGCCGCTCGCTGGCCCTAGGTACGGGCGGGAGTGGCTGAAGTGTTCAACGCGGCACGATTTTCTTTCCGAAGTCTGTGACACGGTTCGTGGCGCGGCCTGCGGAGGTATCGAACAAGGGGTCAGCCTCCGACACCCGCACTCAAACCTTCGGGACCGTTTTTCGCTCCTTCGGAGCAATCCCTCCACTGCTCCGGCGTACGCGGGCGGGTGAGCACGGAAGATCTCCGACGTGCAAGGACCCCAGCGGATCCGATCCGTTCTCGCCCTGCGGCTGTCGGCCCTGCTCACCCTCACCTGGCTCCTCACCGGAGCGCCGAGCGGCACGGCGGTCGCCGACGCCTGTGCGTACGCCTCTCTCGGGCCGGACGGCGGCGGCGCGGTCGCCGTGGCGATCGGGAGCACCGACTCCTGCGAACGGGTTCCGGAGACCACACCGTCGCCCACGCCCACGCCGTCCCCCACACCCGATCCGCCGCCGGAGCCGACGTGCCCGCCGGAGCCGACGCCCGCACCGACTCCTCCGCCGGAGCCGCCGCCGTCCACGCCCGCCCCCACACCCGACCCCGCACCGACGCCGACGCCGACGCCCACTCCGCCGCCCCCGAGGCCCGCGCCACCGCCACCGCCTGTCACCGAGGCGCCCCGGCCCGCCCCCGCCCCGCCCCCCGCCCCGAAGCCGAAGCCCACGCCGAGCCCGCGTCCCGAGGCCTCGCCGACCCCGGTGAACTATCCGCCGTACCGGACGCCGGCCCGCTCGCAGACCAAGCGCTCCGGTCCGTCCCTCGTCTCGCTCGCCCTGCTCGTCACCGTGCCCGCGGTGTTCGCCGCCGCCGCCCTGCGTCCGCGCTGACCCCTGGAGGAACCTCTTGTCGGAATGGCTTGTTCTCACCCTCGCGATGGGGGCGGCCTGTGTCGTCGTCCTCATCGTGGCCGTGGTCCGGCATCACGCCGCACCCGCGGACGAGGACCCGTCCGAGACCCCGGACGTCATCGAGTACATCACCATGATGATCGGCGTGGTGTACGCCATCGTCCTGGGCCTGGCCATCGCCGGTGTCTGGGAGGCCCGCAGCGCCGCACAGGACCAGGTCCAGGCGGAGGCGCAGGCCCTGCACGAGATCAGTGAGCGGGTGCGGGTGTACCCCGAGGACGTGCGCGACCGCATCCGCGGCGACATCGACGCGTATGTCGGCCACGTGGTGACCACCGAGTGGAAGGCCATGGCCGAGAAGGGCGAGGTGACCGAGCGCGGCACCGAACTGTTCGCAACCGTCCGCCGTGACGTCACCGACTACGAACCGCGCAACGACTTCGAGGCGCAGTCCTACCAGCCGCTGCTCGACCAGGTGGCGACGGCCGACGCCGCGCGCGGCAGCCGCGCGGACTCCACCGGCGAGACGATGCCCGGTGTGGTGTGGTTCGGCCTGATCATCGGCGCCGTCGTGACGGTCGGCATGGTGTTCGCCCTGCAGATCCGGCGTACGGCGCGCGAGCTGATCCTCGCCGGTCTGTTCTCCGCCCTCATCGCGTTCCTGCTGTTCCTCGTCTGGGACTTCGACGCGCCCTACAGCCGGGGACTCTCGGCCACAGCGGACCCGTTCCTGACCCTGTTCCCGAACGTGCGCGGGTGACGGTCCCTCATCCCGGTGACACGGCCGGGGGACGGGTGCCACGCCGCGCCCGTCCCCCGGCCGTACGCATGCCGGTCCCCCGTGCGGAGCAACGATTGCCCCTGTGCGGAGCAACGCTTGCCCCATTCGCGCGACTGCGATCGCGCCACTGAGCGCGCCTTCCTAGCGTTTCGGTCATCGAGGTGCATTTCAGGCGCAGGCGGAAAAGGTCCGCAGCAGGCTCCTCGGGGACCCGGAGGCTCATCCATGCGCGCGATACGTGTCGCTTCGGCCGCTCTGCTGGGCGTGACCGCCCTTTCCCTCACCGTTCCCGCCGCACACGCGGCCCGGGCCGGCGACATCACGTCGTTCGGCTTCAGCGTTCTGCCCTCGACGATCGACGCCGGCGGGCAGGTGACCCTTCGCGTCGACGGCTGCCACGACAGGACGACCGTCTCGTCGGGCGTCTTCGACACCGTCACCATTCCCAAGGGCCAGTCCTCGGCCAAGGCCACCGTCGACTGGGACGCCAAGCCCGGCGCGGTGTACGAGGTGACGTTCCAGTGCGGCAACGAGAGCGGCCAGACCGACCTCACCATCGCCGCCGGTCACCCGACCCACCACCCGACCCACCACCCCAGCGGGGGCTCCCACGCCGGGGCCGGCGGCACCGTCGCGGGCTTCGACCTCCAGGAGATCGGCCTCGGCGCCGCGCTCGTCGCGGGTTCGCTGGCCGTGGCATGGCACTGGTCGCGCCGCCGCACCGAGGACGGCGACCACACCTGACCGCCGTTCCTCGCTCCACCGTCCACAGCAACGTCCACAGCCCTTCGCCCCGGACCCTCTCGGGTACCCGGGGCGAAGGGCTGTGCTGCGTACGATCCGTGCTCCGAAGGGGGCGGGCTCAGATCTTGTTCTCGGAGCGGCGGCGCATCCAGAACACCCCACCGCCGACGACCGCCGCGGTCACCAGTCCCCCGCCGATCGCGATGTCGGTCGGCGTGGCCCCGGTGGAGTTGCTGCCGCCGAGACCGCCGCGGACGCCGCCGATCACGGTGAAGACGCCGTTGAACGTCTTGCGCTTGCCCTCACAGTGGGTGGTGACGCTGTACGAGCCGGGGCCGGCGTTGGAGTTGACCCGGACCGTGGCCGTGGCGGTCGTGCCGCCCATGGAGGTGAGGTTGGTGGTGGGGAAGGCGTTCGAGCTGATCGTGCTGCCGGTCATCGTGCACGCGTCACCGCCGCTGACGGTGAGGACGAGCTGCCCACCACGGGCGATGGCGCTGGGGGCAGCCGTGACCGAGCTCGGTTGGTCCCAGGCGGCGGCCGAAGGCGCGGCGAGGCCGACCAGGGCGACCGCGGCGGCCGAGGCCGCCAGGGCACGAGTAGTACGCATGTGATCCTCCGCGGAAGACGCCCCGGGACCCGTCCCCGGTCGATCGGCGAGAAAGCGCCTCCCAGAAAGACCCTCAGTTGCCGTGCGCGGGCCCGCATTTCGGCGCTGGTCCGTCCTGGTGAGCGGACACGCCGGGATATCTCCGTATGATCGGATATCGCCGCAGGTCATGGACCGTCAGAAAATTCTGGTGGGCGGCAACTCGGATGGCGCAGAACCCCTCGTCACCGCCACCCGTTCGCACCTGCCCCGTCGCCGTCGCCGTGCGGCACGCTTAGCGTTTGTCGTATGCGCGACGGATGCGGCGACGGCCGTGTCGAGAGGGGATGGCGAATGTTTTCGTCCGGACCGGCCGAGGCCGAATGGGAGGAGCGACGGCAGAAGCGCGCTCCGTGGGGCGTGATAGCGCTTGTTCTGCTGACCGGCCTCGCCCTCATCCGGAACGGTTCGGGGGAGTTCGACGTGGGGCCACCGCAGCCCGCGTCGGCGGCGGCCGCCGACACCCGCAGCACACCCCACGGCACCTTCGCCCATGTCCCCGACCCGCTGCCGTACGCCATGGTCGACCGGGTGCGGATCCCCTCGATCCAGGTCGACGCGCCCGCTGTGGCCGTCGGGCTGGACGCGGAGGGCTGGGTGGACGCGCCGCCGGCCCACGACAAGAACCTCGCGGGCTGGTTCACCGGCGCGGTCTCCCCCGGCGAGAAGGGCACGGCCGTCGTCGTCGGCCATGTCGACAACGATCAGGGGCCCGCGGTGTTCTACGGACTCGGGGCGCTGAAGAAAGGCAGCAAGGTCGAGATCCTGCGTGCGGACAGAAAGACCGCCGTGTTCGAGATCTACGGCATCGAGGTCTTCGAGAAGAACAATTTCCCGGGTGACCGGGTCTACGGGAACAGCGGAATTCCCGAATTGCGGGTCATCACCTGCGGGGGTGGTTTCTCCAAGCAGAACGGCTACGACGGGAACGTCGTCGTCTTCGCCCGCCTGGTCGAGGTTCGCTGAGCGTTCCCCGGCCGGGCGGGCGAAGGCCCACCGGCACTATGTGTATTTCCGCCGCGGCACGGTGATGCGATAGCCGGAGTCCAGCAGAGCGGGAAGATAGTCGCGCAGCGCCCGTACGCTCTGCGAGCGGTCGCCGCCCGCGTCGTGGGAGAGCACGACGACACCGGGGCCCGCGCCCTTCTCCACCCGCTCGGCGATGGTGCGCGCCCCCGGGGCCCGCCAGTCGAGGGTGTCCACGGTCCAGCCGAGCGGCTCCATGCCGAGTTCGGCGCCGAGTTGGAACGCGGCCCGGTTCCAGACGCCGTACGGGGCACGGAACCACAGCGGCGGTTCGCCGTACGCCTTCTCGATGATCTCGGAGGTACGGGCCATCTCCGCATGGATCCTGGACCGGGAAAGGGTGGTGAGCAGCGGATGGGACCAGGTGTGGTTGCCGACCACATGACCGTGGTGGGCCATCTCCCGCAGCAGGTCCTTGTGCTGGACCGCCATCCCGCCGCACACGAAGAACGTCGCCCGGACGTCGTGGTCGCGGAGGATGCGCAGGATGTCCGGGGTGTAGCGCGGATCGGGCCCGTCGTCGAAGGTCAGCACCATGCTCCGGCCGCGCCCGTCCACCCTCAGGAACGGCTCACGCCGGACGGCGGCCCGGACCAGGGTGCGGCGCCGGGTGGGCGGGCCGTACCCGGCGATGGGCTCAAGACGGTACGCGGAGGGCTTGAGCCCCCGGCGGGCCCTCGGACCGGCGGCCGGGGCGACGGCGCGGGTCGGTGCCGGACCGGACGCCCCGTCTCCGACGAGCAGAGCGGCGGTGCCCGCGGAACCGGCCGCACCCAACAGGGCGGCGCCGCCGAACAACAGGCGCCGTCGTGTGAACCTCTGATCCTTCGTCATGACTCATCAGTCGACCAATTCGGGAACGACGCACCACCACGACACCGGTGCGGCGGCATGAAAACACCCGATGGGAGTAGTTTTCCGCGCCCTCGGTGACCGCCCGGCGCACGCCGGGGCCCGTGCGCTCGGATAGCCTCGCGACCGTGAGCGATCAGCAAGCACAGCGCTTCGAACGGGGCACCGACGGACCCAGGGTCGTCCTCGTCGGACTGGACGGCTCCGACTCCTCCCTGCGCGCCGTGGCCTACGCGGCCGGCCTCGCCCGCCGCCAGCACGCGCTGCTCGCCATCGTGTACGTGCAGCCGCTCCTGGCGGCCAGTGCGGCGCTCGGGGTGCCGGTGGCCGGGACGACCGATGAGATCGCCGCGCACCTCGTCGCGGAGATCCGGGAGGCCGCCGAGCAGGTGAAGGGCATCTTCGAGGTGCGCTGGGAGTTCCACACCTTCCGCGGCGACCCGTACAACGGCCTCGCGACCGCGGCGGACCAGCTGAAGGCGGACGCGGTGGTGGTGGGCGCCTCCCAGCAGGCCGGCCACCGCTTCGTCGGCTCGGTGGCGCTCCGCCTGGTGAAGGCGGGCCGCTGGCCGGTGACGGTCGTGCCGTAGCCCGGACCGGGGAGCGTGCACGATGTCTACCGCCCCATGACCAAGCCGTCCTGCGCCGCGCCCCGGCTGAGGACTACGCCCCGGATACGGTCGCGTACGGAGGTGACATCCGCCCCCGCCCCGGACGCGATCGCGGAGTTGAGGTCGACGACCCGCCCCGAGCCGACGTCGAACCACTGCGGCACGAACTCGGCCTTCTTCACCGTCCACCGGCCGCCCTCGCGCGTGGCCGGGGCGAAGGTGAAGCGGGCCAGGGTGCCCTGGTTGCCGCGCGGGTCCACTGTCCCCGAGTGGTTGTACATGGTCCCCGCGATCTGGTCGCCCATCCCGTAGACGACCCAGGTCCCGTTGACCTTCTCGTACGCCTGCGGGACATGGGCGTGCGTGCCGAGGATCAGGTCGATGTCGGGCCGCCCGTCGGTGGCCGCCGCGGTGAGCTCCTCCGCGAGGCTCAGCTGTTGGGCGTCCGGCGCGTCCTGCCACTCGGTCCCCCAGTGCAGCGACACGACCACGACGTCCGCGCCCGCCTGCCGGGCGGCCCGCGCGTCCGCGGCGATCCGCTCGCGGTCGATCAGGTTCACGGCCCAGGGCCGGTCCTCCGGAAGCGCAATGCCGTTCGTCCCGTACGTGTACGCCAGATGCGCCACCTGCGCGCCCCTGACCCGCATCAACGTCGGACTCTGCGCCTCCTCCGCCGTGCGCGCCGATCCCGCGTGCCGCACTCCGGCGCGATCGAGCGCGTCCAGCGTGCGATGGATACCGGCCGCGCCGTCGTCGAGCGTGTGGTTGGAGGCGGTGGAGCACGCGTCGTACCCGGTGGCGGCGAGCCCGTCCGCCACCTGCGGCGGCGACTTGAACGTGGGGTATCCGCTGTAGTTCCCGTCCGCCCCGTACACCGTCTCCATATGGCAGATCGCCAGATCCGCCTCGGACACCACGGGTTTCACACCCGCGAGCATCGGCCTGAAGTCATAGCCGTCGCCACCCGCGTCCGTGTATGCCTTCTCGATGATCGACATGTGCGGGAGGACGTCACCGGAGGCGACGAGGGTGAAGGCGCGGGGGTCTCCGGCAGGGGCCGATGGCCCGGGGCGAGAGGGCGAGCCTTGGTACTGGCAGGCGGCCGTGAGGAGGAGAACGGCGAGAGCCGCGACGGTGGGTCGCCGGTATGCGGTCATCGATGAGCACCCCGTTGTGGTCGTATTTAATTACGAGTCGGTATGAATCCACATACAAGGGCACAGAGCAGTCAAGTAGGCATACCGGCGCACGGATGCGTAATTAACCCGTCCGGCGTTCGAGGACGAGGCCGACGGCCGATACGGGGGTCCGGGGGCGGAGCCCCGAGACACCGGCAGACCGTTCGTCGCACCGTTCGCCGACAGGTTCGACCGCCCGCCGCACACCCGTGACCGGCCCCTGTCCACGCGAAGCGCCCCGCGTTCCCATACGGCCATGACGGCCGGAACCACGATCACCAACGGGACGACCGCCGAACACGAGCTGGCCGAGCTCCAGCGCGAACACGGCCGCCCCCTCTTCGCCCTGCTGCTGCGACTCTCCGACGGGGACCGCCATCGCGCCGAGGACCTGGTGCAGGAGACCTTCGTGCGCGCCTGGCAACACCCCGAGGCGCTGCGCGCCGACGACTTCGACTCCGTACGCCCCTGGCTGCTCACCGTCGGGCGGCGGCTCGCCATAGACGCTCGGCGGGCCCGGCAGGCGCGCCCCGCCGAAGTGGGGGACGCGGTGCTGGAGAACGCCCGCGTGATGGCCGATCACGCCGAACGGTCGGTGGCGACCCTCGATGTGCGCCAAGCTGTGAAGACACTCACTCCCGAGCACCGCGAAGTACTGGTGCAGGTGTACTTCCAGGGGGCGAGTGTGGCGGAAGCCGCCGAAGCCCTGGGAATCCCGCCCGGTACGGTGAAGTCGCGCGCGTACTACGCGCTGCGCGCCCTGCGCCGGGTGCTTCCGGGATACGCGGCCGACCTGCGGTGAAACCCATGGCCGAGTCAAACCTCCGTAAAGCGCCTTGCTGAGGACCCCGGTTGAGCAATCAGCTGTCTTCATCCGTGTTCCGGATGAGGGCCTGGGACTTGGTCTCCAGGCCCGGGGTCGGGCGACGCGCACGCACCGGAGGAAGGCAGGAAGGGATGCTGCACAGAGGTCAAGAGAGCACGGACGGCGCCGGAGGCGGCGAACTGGCCGTGCCGATGGCGTGGTTCTACGCCGAGTACATCGCCGAGGAGCTGCTGCGGACGGGCGACCTGATGCCGCCGACGTCCTTCGAGTTCCGTGCGGGGCGGGACGCCCTGGCGCTGACCATCTTCCTCTCGGACGCGGGCGGTGAGCTCTCCGGCATCCGGGTCGTCACCCAGCTGGAGACCTGGCTGTCGCTGACGGCGTACGACCAGCCGTGGCAGGACTGGGTGTGCGAGCGCATGGCGCACTTCACCGCCGAGGCGCTGGAGGTCGGCGGCCCGTCACCGGACCTGGAGCTGGCGGCCGCGGCCTGGCGGTGGCTGGAGGAGACCGAGCTGCTCGCTCCCGACCTGGACGCGGTCCCGGGCGGGGGCGCGGTCTTCGGTGAGGACGACGGCCCAAAGGTCTGGACTCCGGCCTGGCGGCTCGGTCTGCCGCTCGGACATCTGGCGATCCATCTCTTCTAGCCCCGGCGACCTTGCGTTCAGGTGTCGGCCATCCACCTGTTCCGGCCCGGGCGAACCATATTTTTCGGTCCCGGACCAATCCGCGCGGCGGAGGGCTCCGAATCTTTTGGTTGGCATTGGTCGTGGGCTTGAGTGATTCGCCGGTCTGGTCCGTACCGGTGGGGGCAGGAAGCAACCCCCACCGCACACCGGCCCGAGGAATCGCCATGTGGTCCCAGGATCGTCATCACGACGTCGGCGCGTACGCGCTGGGCGTGCTGGACGAGGTGGATTCGTTCCACTTCGAGGACCATGTCCGCGGCTGCCCCCAGTGCGCGGTACAGGTCACCGAGTTCCGTCCAGCAGCCCGGCAGCTGATGCTGTACCGCAACGCGACCCCGCGGGCCGTGCACCCCTTCGCGGCGCCCGGTCCCCGACTGCTGGGCCGGCTGCTCGACGAGGTGGCCGCCCGGCACCGGGCGAAGCGCAGGCGCTGGCTGTTCGCGCTGGCCGCGTCCGTGGTCATCGCCGTGGGCGGCCCCGCCGTCGCCGTTCTCGCAGGTCCGGGTGAGCCGCCGGACACGGTCGCCGCCACCGACGCCAAGACGGGCGTGTGGGCCGAGGTCAAGGCCGCGGACCGGGTCTGGGGCGCCGACATCGAACTGAAGGTCAAGGAGGCGGACGGCGCGCACGCCTGCCGGCTCGTCGCGATCGGCAAGGACGGCTCCGAAGAGACGGCCGCCAACTGGAAGTCCCCCGAAGGTGCCGACAAAGCCTCCACGATGATGGGCGGCACCGCCATGCAGCGCGAGGACATCAGCCACTTCGAGGTCCGCAGCCAGGAGGGCGAGCTGCTCGTGACCCTCAAGGCCCCGGCCTGGCGCTGAATCGGTCCGCCGGATCGGTCCGCCAATTGGTCCGTACCTTCAATGGTTGCGGATCATGGACGGCTCCGATTCACGGGCTGTCTCAGCGGTCCCGAGCCGCCGTCGGCGCGTACTTGAGCACTACTTGAGCACGCGCTACTTGAGCAACCGTGACAGCCGCCGGTCGGCGAGTGGCTTGCCGCCCGTCTGGCAGGTCGGGCAGTACTGCAGCGAGGAGTCGCTGAAGGAGACCTCGCGGACGGTGTCACCGCACACCGGGCAGGGCTCCCCGGTCCGGCCGTGGACACGGAGCCCGCTCTTCTTCTCCGCCTTCAGCCTCCCTGCCGCGAGCCCCCGGGAGCGCTCGACGGCCTCGGTCAGCGTAGCGCGCAGCGCCTGGTGGAGATGCCGGGTCTCCTCCGGCTTCAGCGACGAGGCCAGTTTGAAGGGCGACATCTTCGCGGCGTGCAGGATCTCGTCGCTGTACGCGTTCCCGATCCCCGCGATCAGGCTCTGGTCCCGCAACGCGCCCTTGATCTGCCGCCGCTCGCCCGCGAGCAGCCCGGCGAAGCGGGTCACGTCGAAGTCGTCGGCGAGAGGGTCCGGACCGAGCCGGGCGATTCCCGGGACCTCCGCCGGGTCCCGTACGACGTAGACGGACAGGCGCTTCTGCGTTCCTGCCTCGGTGAGGTCGAAGCCCTCCCCGTTCTCCAGGGCGACCCGTAGCGCCAGCGGGCTCTTGCCGCCCGGCTTCGGCGGACCGTCCGGCAGCCGGTCCTTCCAGTGCAGCCACCCGGCCCGGGCAAGATGGGTCACGAGGTGCAGTTTCCCGCCGTCCGCCTCGATGTCCAGGAACTTCCCGTACCGCCGTACACCTGTGACCACCCGCCCCTCCCATGCGGTGACCGGCGGGTCGTACGTCTTCAGCACACTGATCGCCACCGGCAGCACGCGGACGACCTCGTGGCCGACGAGACTGCCGACCAGGAAGTCCCGGAGCGCTTCGACTTCGGGCAATTCAGGCATACGTCCAGAGTGCCACGGGGTGCCTCCGGCCGGTGGGTGGTGCGGGTGCGTGAGGGCTGGTCGCGCACTTTCCCGCGCCCCTCAGAAGCACGGTTTTCCAGGGGCGCGGGGAACTGCGCGAGCAACCACACACCACCCGCACGGCCCGACCAGCGCGCCCCGAGCCATCAGGCGCCCTCACAGAAACACGAACTCGCACCACACACACTTCCCCCCGCCCCGCGCCTCGACCCCCCACACATCCGTCAGCCGGTCGACGAGCAGCAGCCCCCTCCCGGACACTCCCGACTCCCCCGCCTCCCGCCGCCGCGGCAACGCGCTGGACGAGTCCTCCACCTCGACCCGCAACCGCCGATCGGACCCGGTCAGAGCCCTGAGCGTCACGATCGCGGAGCCCTCCGTATGCATGAGCGCGTTGGTGATCAGCTCGTCGGCGACGAGCTCGATCTCGTCGGCCCGATCGCGCGCACCCCAGGTGCGCACCGCCGCGCCGATCATGTGCCGGGCCTCGGTGAGCGCCTCCGGGTCGCCGGGACCGACATGCTGCTGGAGCCGTCCGCCCGGCTGCTCGGCACCACGGCTGCGGCGCCGCAGCAGAAGCAGGGCCACATCGTCGTCACCGCCTCTTTCCTCCGCCACGTCGATGAGCCGGTCGGCGAGGTCGTCGACGTCGTCCGGCCCGGTGGCGATCAGCGCCTCCAGCGTCCGCATGCCGTCGTCGAGGTCGGCGCCCGGCTCCTCGATGAGCCCGTCGGTGCACAGCAGCAGCGTCTGGCCGGGGTCCAGTTCGACGGCGGTCACCGGGTACTCCAGGCCGCCGAACTCGGCGGACAGCCCGAGCGGCAGGCCCCCGTCCACGGTGACCCGGTGGCAGCTGCCGTCGGTGTGCCGGATCAGGGGGTCTATGTGCCCGGCCCGGACCACCTGGACCACTCCGGTCGACAGGTCGGTCTCCGCGTACAGGCAGGTCGCGAAGCGGTCGGTGTCGAGTTCGTGGAGGAAGGTGGAGGCGCGGGCCATCACGGTGGCCGGAGTGTGGCCCTCGGCGGCGTAGGCCTTGAGGACGATGCGGAGCTGGCCCATGACGGCCGCCGCGTGCGTGTCGTGGCCCTGGACGTCGCCGATGACCGCGCCGATCCGGCCGCCGGGGAGCGGGATGAGGTCGTACCAGTCGCCGCCGATGTCCCGGCCGAGCGACCCCCCGATCGAGGCGGCCCGGTAGCGGACGGCGATGTCGGCGCCGGGGAAGCTGGGGATGGACCGGGGCAACATCGCCTGCTGGAGGCCCTCGGCGAGGTCCTTCTCCTGCTCGTAGAACATGGCCCGCTGCAGGCTCTGGGCGATGCTGCTGCCGAGCGCGACGAGGACGTCGCGCTCCTCGCGGGTGAAGCCGCGTCGGTCGTTGTAGAGCAGCCCCATCGCGCCGATGGGCCGGGCCTGCACGATCAGCGGCAGGTAGGCGGCCGAGGTGATCTTGAGGTCGGTGATGTGCGGCCACAGCAGCGGATACGACTCGGCGAACTCCTCCGGGGACTCGATGAAGTGCGGTACGAGCTGCCGTACGACCTCGTTCATCGGGTACTTCACGTCGAGGCGGGTGATCCGCGTGCCGGGCACATAGCTGTCCTTGGGGCCGGCGGCGACCATGCGGACGCGGCCGGCCTCCACCAGGCCCATCACCAGGCTCGTCGCGCCGAGGTGGGTGAGGCCGTCGGTGTCCTCCAGGACGTCGATCACGTCCTGGACGGTCCGGGCGTGGGCCAGGGCGGCCGTGATGACCTGGACGACGTTGGTCCGTCTGCGGCGGGCCTCGTCGTGCGCGGCCCGCTCGGTGCGGGCGCGGATCTCGCGCAGTTCACTGGTGGCGTCGCGGACGATGCCGATGACACGGTACGGACGGCCCGTCCCGTCGCGGCGGATGTAGCCCTGGGCGTGGGTCCAGCGCAGGGTGCCGTCGCGCAGCCGGATGCGGAAGTAGGCGCCGTAGTTCTCGCTGCCGTCCTTGAGGGCCTGCGAGACCAAGGTGTCGAGTCTGCGGCCCTCCATCGGGGGCACCCGTACCGACAGGCTCTCGGGGTTGCCGTCGTACTCGTCCGGGCGCACGTCGAAGATCTCGTGGGCCGTCGCGTCCATATGGAACGCACCGGCGTCGAGGTCCCAGTCGAAGGTGCCCATGCGGTTGAGCGCCAGGACCGGGTCCGGGTGGGCGAGCCAGTCGTCCGGGACTTCCGATTCGCTCGCTCCCCGATCAACCATGGGGCTACTTTGCCAGCAATTGCCCGATTATTCGAGTGGAGGGGTGACGCGCGATTCCGCTCACTATTGTCAGTACTGCCCCTGTCCCGGCGCGCGATCCAGGAGCGCGAGAGCCATGGAGTGGTTCACCGCACCCGACTACTGGCTGAGCCGGCTGCTCTTCCAGCGGGCCCTTGCCGCCATCTATCTGGTCGCCTTTCTGGGGGCGGCCCTGCAGTTCCGCGCGCTGCTCGGTTCGCGCGGCATGCTGCCCGTGCCCCGGTTCGTCGAACGGGTGCCGTTCCGGCACGCGCCGAGCGTGTTCCACCTCCACTACTCGGACCGTTTGTTCGCGGCGTGGGCCTGGACGGGCTGCGCGGTGTCGGTGGCGCTCCTCGCGGGCCTCGACTCGCTGCTGCCCCTCTGGGCCGGCATGCTGCTGTGGCTGGTGCCGTGGGCGATGTACCTGTCGATCGTGAACGTGGGTCAGACCTGGTACTCGTTCGGCTGGGAGTCGCTGCTGCTGGAGGTCGGCTTCCTGGCCGTCTTCCTCGGCAACGACGAGGTGGCGCCGCCGATCGTCGTGCTGTTCCTGCTGCGCTGGGTGCTGTTCCGGGTCGAGTTCGGCGCCGGGCTGATCAAGATGCGCGGCGATGAGTGCTGGCGGAAGCTGACCTGCCTCGACCACCACCACGAGACCCAGCCGATGCCGGGCCCGCTGAGCTGGTTCTTCCACCACCTCCCCAAGCCGTTCCACCGGGCCGAGGTGGCCGCCAACCACTTCACCCAGCTCGTGGTCCCTTTCCTGCTGTTCACCCCGCAGCCGATCGCCACGGCCGCCGCCTCCCTGATGATCCTGACCCAGCTGTGGCTGGTGCTGTCGGGCAACTTCTCCTGGCTGAACTGGATCACGATCGTGCTGGCCCTGTCCGCCGTCGACTTCGGGACGACCGCACCGGACACCCCCGACGCGCCCCTCTGGTACACGGTCGTCGTGCTCGCCGTCACCGCGCTGGTCCTCTGGCTCAGCTACCACCCGGTCCGCAACATGATCTCCCGCCGCCAGGTCATGAACCGCTCCTTCGACCCGGTCCATCTGGTCAACACCTACGGGGCGTTCGGCAGCGTCAGCCGGGTTCGGTACGAGGTGGTGGTCGAGGGGACGGCGGACGACGTGCCGCGCGAGGACTCGGAGTGGCGGGAGTACGAGTTCAAGGGCAAGCCGGGTGATCCGAGGCGCTGGCCACGCCAGTTCGCCCCGTACCACCTGCGGCTCGACTGGCTGATGTGGTTCGCCGCACTCTCCCCCGCGTACGCCGGTTCCTGGTTCGGGGCCATGGTGGAGCGCCTCCTGGAGAACGACCGCGACACGCTCCGGCTGCTCCGCCGCTCCCCCTTCCCCGCCGACGCCCCGCCCCGGTTCGTCCGTGCCCGCCTCTTCCGCTACCGGTACACGACCTGGCGCGAGCTGCGGGAGACGGGGGCCTGCTGGGAGCGGACGTACGTACGGGAGTTCATGCCGCCGACGCGGCTGGCCAGGTCGCCCGCGCGGAAGTCGTAGCGGGGCGGCCGTAGCCGGGGTTCTTCACCGCGGCCTCTCGACGCGGGGCCGTCCCGCAGGGCACAGTGCTCCTCGTACTCGACCATTACTCACGAGTACGCCCCTTTGTCGCGTACGACACCGACGCGCACGACATCGCCAGGAGCGCCCGTGACCAGTTGGGTCGGCCGGACCGCCGTCGAGACAGCCGCCGCCGTTCGGGAGAGGCGGGTCACTCCGCGTGAGGTGGTGGCGGAGCATCTGGCGCGGATCGAGGCGCTGGACGGGCGGGTCGGGGCGTTCCGCAAGGTCCGGACGAAGGCGGCCCTGGCGGAGGCCGACGAGGTGGCCGGCCGGGCCGACCTGGCCGAACTCCCGCTGGCGGGCGTGCCGGTGGCGGTCAAGGACAACCTCGCCGTGCGGGGTGAGTCCACCCGGAACGGGTCCGTCGCGACACCGGACACGGCGGCCGAGGACGACCATGTGACGGTGGCCCGGCTGCGGGCGGCCGGCGCGGTGGTCGTCGGGCTCACGAACGTGCCCGAACTCTGTGTCTTCGGCACCACGGACGGGGTGCACGGCACCGCCCGCAACCCGTGGGACACCTCGCGCACGACCGGCGGTTCGTCGGGCGGCAGCGCCGCCGCGGTCGCCGCCGGACTGGTGCCGCTGGCCCTGGGCAACGACGGGATGGGCTCGCTGCGCATACCGGCCGCCAACTGCGGTCTGCTGGGCCTCAAGCCGGGCTTCGGTGTCGTCCCGGCCGACATCGGGCACGGCGACTGGTTCGGCATGTCCGAGAACGGCCCGCTCGCGACGACGGTCGAGGACGCCCGGCTGATGTTCCAGGTCCTGGCGGGAAGGGAGACCGGACGACCGTCCGAGACCGCCCCGCCCACCCCCGGCATCGCCCTCTCCGTACGCAGCCCCCTGGTCGGCGTGACCGTCACCCGCCCGTACGCCGATGCCGCGCGACAAGCCGCCGAGTTGCTGGCCGGGGCGGGGCATCGGGTCCGGCCGGCCGATCCGCCGTATCCCGTCTGGCTGGGCACGACGTCGCTGGCGCACTGGACGGCGGGCACCGCGGTGGACGCCGAGGGCCTCGATCCGAAGCTGCTCACCCGGCGCACGCGGGTGCACGCGGCCGTGGGGCGGCGCTTCGTGAAGGGGGTCCGGGCGGGCGACCGCCGGGAGCAACTGCGGCGGCGCCTTGAGCCGTTCTTCGCGGAGCACGACGTGCTGCTCACCCCGGCTCTCGCCCGGCGCGGGCCCGCCGCCGCGAACTGGCACGAGCGTGGATGGCTGCGCAATCTGCTGGTGAACACCAACTACTCGCCGCTGACCCCGCCGTGGAATCTCACGGGCTGGCCGGCGATGTCCGTGCCCTTCGGCACGCTTCCGTCGGGCGCGCCCTGCGCGGTGCAGTTGGTCGGCCGCCCGGGCTCCGAGCTCGAACTCCTGGCGGTGGCGGGCCGGCTGGAGGAGCTGCGGCCCTGGCGGCGGACGGCACCGATCGACTAGGGGGTGTCGTTGGGATCGTGCCGACTTCGGGCTGCGGTTCCTGATGGCCGGCCCAGGCCGGATCCGAATGACAAGCCCTGGCCACGTCGGAGGATCCAGGCCGGCCGTCGGCGGTGACTTCTGTGATCCGCATGGGCGTGCGGCCGGCACGCCCATGCGGCTGGCGATCGCGAAGGTCCTGCCGGTCAGTCCACGCTGGGCAGGATGTGGGGCTCGGCGAGGTCGTCCTCGTAGCCCGCCAGTCGGATCGGAGCGGACCTGGCCCACACGTCCAGGCTGCCGAGCTCCTTCTTCGACCGGCCGCCGCTCTCCGTGCGTTCCTTGGGGCGCTGATCGCGATTCGTCTTCTCTGGTGTCACCGCGCACTCCTTATGTGTCGGGTCACCCTCGGGACGTCGGCCCAGCCTGCCGCTGTACGCCTGACGTCCGCTCGGGTCTGAGTCGATGTCAGTTCGGACGCGGTGGCGCCGGTGTTCCTGGATGTGAGAGCAGGCCGTGGTGACCGGCTTGTCCCGGGACGGACCGTGGGTGTGGGTGGGACCCAAATACGGCTGTCCGTCCGGTACAGAGTAACCAAATGAGCGGGCCGCCGCTCGATGGGGCTGAAAACAAGAGGTAACTGTCTTGAGTCGTTCAGCGCCCAGCAGGCCGCACCCTGAGGAAATTTGGCCCATTTGTTCGGTTTTCTCATCACTCGTTCGGCTCAGCACTCGCCCCTCGCACCGGGCCGACGACCCATCGGATCGCTGCCCTCGGCACGTAGTTCAGGTCCCGTTGGCCGAATCGCAAGCCGACCATGATCTGCTCAGGTGTCGCAACGGCATTTCTCGCGGGCGGACTCGGGAGGAACGACGCATGGAACTGCGCAGCGTCGAGGAGCTGATGGATCTGCTGCACGCCTGGCGCGGCGGCAGGGAGGCGCCGGACCGCCGCCGGGGCACCCCGGTCGATGCGCACGAGCACGCGCTGCAGACCGCCGCGCTGTTGCGCCGTGGGCGGCCGGCCGACAAGGAGCTGCAGGTGGCTGGCCTGGTGCACGCCATCGGACATCTGCTCCGTCCGGGTGATGACACCAGCCACGCCGACCTGGCCGCCGACACGGTACGCCCGCTGCTCGGCGAGCGGGTCGCCCGTCTCGTACGCCTGCACGCCCTCGGCCCGGACGATCTCGTGCGCCTGCACGCGGGCGGATGGGCCGACGCGACGCTCGTCGAGGACGTGCTGGCCCTGCGGCACGCGGACGAGGCGGGCTGGACCCCCGGCCTGGACGCGGGGGTCCTGGAGGACTGGCGGACGGTGCTGGAGCTGGTGTCGGACCGGGCGAGGGCGTCTCACCACTTGCCGGGCGCGTAGTCCTTCAGGAAGACGCCGTACAGGTCCTCGCCCTGCTCGCCGCGCACGACGGGGTCGTAGACGCGGGCCGCGCCGTCGACGAGGTCGAGCGGGGCGTGGAAGCCCTCGTCGGCGAGGCGCAGCTTGTCGAAGTGGGGGCGCTCGTCGGTGATCCAGCCCGTGTCGACCGAGGTCATGAGGATGCCGTCGGTCTGGAACATCTCCTGGGCGCTGGTCCGCGTCACCATGTTCATCGCGGCCTTGGCGGCGTTCGTGTTCGGGTGGCCCGCGCCCTTGTAGCCGCGGCCGAAGACGCCCTCCATCGCCGAGACGTTGACGACGTACGCGCGTCCGCTGGTCGCCTTCCTGGCTGCGTCGGCCATGACCGGGCGGAGCTTGCTGATCAGGATGAACGGTGCCGTGTAGTTGCACAGCTGGGTCTCGAGGAGTTCCACCGGGGAGATCTGCTCGATCGTCTGCACCCAGGTGTTGCTGTCCACGACGTCGGGGACGAGGCCGCCCGCGTCGATGGCGGTGCCGTCGAGGTGCCGGGCGACGCTGGCGTTGCCCGCGACCAGGGCGAGGTCGGCGACCTGCTGGGCGTCGAGACCGCTGATGCCGACGGGCAGCGCGGTCAAGCCGTCCACGGCCCCGGAGTTGAAGGCGCCGATGACCTGGTGCGCGGGGAGCTCACCGGCGGGCAGCGGGGCGCTCTCGCCCTCGACCAGGGCGGCGTAGGCGGAGGGCAGGCGGCGTACGGTCTGGGTCGCGTTGTTGATGAGGATGTCGAGGGGGCCCGCCTCGGCGACCTGGTCGGCGAGGGCGACGGCCTGCGCCGGGTCGCGCAGGTCGATACCGACGACCTCCAGGCGGTGCATCCAGTCCGCCGAGTCGTCCATGGCCTTGAAGCGGCGGATGGCGTCCTTCGGGAAGCGGGTGGTGATGGTGGTGTGCGCGCCGTCGCGCAGCAGCCGCAGGGCGATGTACATGCCGATCTTGGCGCGGCCGCCGGTGAGCAGGGCTCGCTTGCCGGTGAGGTCGGCGTGGACGTCGCGCTTGCCGCGGTTCAGGTCGGCGCAGTCGGGACAGAGCTGGTGGTAGAAGTAGTCGACTGCCACGTACCGCGTCTTGCAGGTGTAGCAGGAGCGCGGGCGCTGGAGTATCCCCGCGACCTTCCCCTCCTCGGTGACGGACGACGGCAGGATGCCCTCCGTCTCGTCGTCGATGCGCTGGGCGGAGCCGGTCGCCGTGGCCTCCGTGACCGCCTTGTCGTGCGCGGTCTTGGCGGCGCGGCGTTCCTGGCGGCGGCGCTGCTTCACCGTGCGGTAGACACCGGCCGTCGCGCGGCGCACCGCGATCGCGTCGGGGTGGTCGACCTCCAGCTTGTCCAGTTCCTCCAGCACGCTGAGGCACACGGCGAGCCGCTCGGGGTCGATTCCGGGGCCGTACGCGACCTCGTCCGTGGTCGCCGGGCCGTCCTCTGTCACCGTCATCGCGCTGCCGTTTCCCTGATCACCCGCGGCGCGCCGACCGCATCCGCTATCGAACGCGGAATTGTACGGAGCGACGGGCCCGGTCACCAAAAACCGGGTTTCTCCCCCGCCCGGTGGGCTGGTTCGGCTGCGGGTGGGTGGGGCTACTCGCGCAGTTCCCCGCGCCCCTGAAGGCGCGCGGGGAACCGGGCGCTCACCGCCCCGGTGTCACGGCTCACACGCCGCCAGTAGTTCCTCGACCTCCCGGGTCACCGCCTTGGCCAGCAGCTCCAGGTCCGGGACGGCCTCCGCGTCGGCGACCAGGCCGTAGTGGACGCTCCCCCGGTACGTGGAGACGGCGACGGCGAGGGACTGCCCGTGCGCCAACGGGGCGAAGGGGTAGATCTCGGCGAGGGGGCAGCCGCCGAGGCGGAGGCCGAGGCTGGGGAGGGGGACGCTGGTGACGAGGATGTCGAACCAGAGGCGGGCGGCCTGGCTGACCAGAGGGCCGCCGAGGCGGTGGCCCAGGGGCGGTACGTGGTCGGCCAGGAGGGCGACCGCCCCGGCACCCCGGTTGGGCCCGGCGTCCTTGTTGCGGTCCATCGCCGTGCGGACCGTGCGAAGTCGCCTGAGCGGGTCGGGATCGTCGACGGGCAGTTTCATCAGGTACCCGGAGAGCCGGTTGCCCTGCGGGTGCGCCGTGCGCGGGCGGCGTCTGGAGACGGGGATCAGGGCCCGGGGCGCGACCCCCTCGCTGCCGTCGCCCCGCTCGTCCAGCCAGCGGCGCAGCGCTCCCGCGACCACGGCGATGAGGACGTCGTTGACGGTGCCGCCGACGGTCTTGCGGATCCGGTGCACGTCGTCGAGGTCCACGAGCACCCCGGCGGTACGGCGGGTCCCGCTGGCCTCGGAGGTCAGCGCGGCGGTGGACCGGGCGCCCAGTGTGGCGTCGAGCGTGGTCCGGGCGACGGACGCGCCGATGTCGAGGGCACGGCCGAGGTCGGAGAAGGTGCCCCGGACGAGCCCGGGCAGCTTGCGCACCTCGCCGAGGAGGCCGAGCGGCGGCTCCACGGGACGCGGCCGGGGCGCCGGCATGTCCATCGGGTCCATGACGGCGGCGGCGAGCGTCAGCGCCCGCAGCCCGTCGGCCAGGGCGTGGTGGAACTTGAACAGGACGGCGAAGGAGGTGCCGTCCGCCCCCGGCAGCACATGCGCCTCCCACGGCGGCCGGCCGCGCTCCAGCGGGCGCTCCATCAGCCGCCCCGCCATCTCGTGGAAGTCGGCGGTCGGCGCGTGCAGCCGTACGTGGTCGAACGGCTCGAAGTCGGCCACGGGCTCCCGGGTCGCACCGCCGAACGCCAGCGGCAGCCGTACGCCCGGCAGCCATACGTCCCGGATCCGCATCCGCAGCCCGGGCACCCCGGCGGCCCGCGCGGCGAGCAGCTCGGCGGCGTGGGCTCCCGCGGTGGGCGAGTTCGCCGCGAAGACGCCGAGGGCGGCGAGGTGCATGGGATGTTCGGCGGACTCGATGTTCCAGAACGCCAGGTCGAGTGGGGCGAGCAGATCAGAAGTCAATGGCTTGCCTCGCGTCGACGAAGGGTGAGTCAGCAGTCAATCGCTGTTGGCCGATTACGGTCAAGTACGATCAAGCTACGCACAGTTAACAGCAGATTAAGTCCCACCACATGCGAAAGGCGGGACCCATGGGACATCTGCGTCCACAGTGGTCACCCTGAAGGGCTACGGAACCTGCTGCCCCTTCCCCAGAGCGATCACTCCACCCTTGGAGACCGTGTACAGCGCGGCATCCCGCTCGGGGTTGACGCCGATGGTGGCACCCGGGGGCACCTGGACGTTCTTGTCGAGCACGGCGCCCCGGACGACCGCACCCCGCCCGATGTGGACATTGTCGTGCAGGACCGAGCCCTGGACGACGGCACCGGGGTCGACGACGACCCCCGGGGACAGGACGGACCTGGTCACCTGGCCGCGTATCAGGCAGCCCGCACTGATGATCGACTCGCTGGCGATGCCGCCCGCGTTGAAGCGGGCCGGGGAGAGCTGGCCCGAACTGGTGTAGATGGGCCAGCTGCGGTTGAAGAGGTTGAAGGCGGGGCGCTCGGCGATGAGGTCCATATGGGCGTCGTAGTAGGCGTCGAGCGTGCCGACGTCCCGCCAGTAGCCCTGGTCGCGGGTGGTCTCGCCGGGCACGTGGTTGGCGCTGAAGTCGTACAGCTGCGACTCGCCCCGGTCGGTGAGCTGGGGCAGGATCGAGCCGCCCATGTCGTGCACGGAGTCCTCGTCCTCGGCGTCCCGCTGGAGCGCTTCCACCAGGGCCTTGGTCGTGAAGATGTAGTTGCCCATCGAGGCGAACACACACTCGGGGTCGTCGACCAGACCCGGCGGGTCGGCCGGCTTCTCCAGGAAGCGCTCCACGGTCCGGCCGTCGGAGCCGGGCGTGATCACGCCGAAGGAGGACGACTCGGTGCGCGGCACACGTATGCCGGCCACTGTCACGCCCGCGCCGCCCTCGATGTGCTGCGCCAGCATCTGGCGGGGGTCCATGCGGTAGACGTGGTCGGCACCGAACACCGCGATGTACTCGGGCTGTTCGTCGTGCACCAGGTTCAGGGACTGCAGGAGCGCGTCCGCGCTGCCCAGGTACCAGCGCGGGCCGAGCCGCTGCTGGGCCGGGACCGGCGTGACGTAGTTGCCCAGCAGGCTCGACATCCGCCAGGTCGTGGTGATGTGGCGGTCCAGGGAGTGCGACTTGTACTGCGTGAGCACGCAGATGCGCAGGATGTCCGCGTTGACTAGATTGGAAAGGACGAAATCGACGAGGCGATACGTTCCGCCGAAGGTCACCGCTGGTTTCGCACGGTCGGCGGTCAGGGGCATCAGCCTCTTCCCCTCACCGCCCGCCAGTACGATTCCCAGCACCGAAGGTCCACCGCGCCGCATGCCGCCGCCCCTCTACGCCCGGTTGTGCCGAACCCAGTTCCTTGACTACCCCTGCTTGAGGACTTCCTCGTAAAGCTGGACCGTCCGCCGGGCGACCGCGTCCCAGCCGAACTCCCGCACCGCGCGCTCCCGTCCGGCCTCGCCCATGCGGGCGGCCGTCCGGGGGTCGGCGAGCACCGAGTCGAGGGCGCGGGCCAGCTGAGCCTCGAAGTCGTCCTCGGTCGACACGAGGAGGCCCGTGACGCCGTCCTCCACGACCTCCGGGATACCGCCGACCCGCGAGGCGACCACGGCCGTTCCGCACGCCATGGCCTCCAGGTTGACGATGCCCAGCGGCTCGTACACCGACGGGCAGACGAACACGGCGGCGTGGGTGAGGAGCTGGATCACGTCCGGGCGCGGCAGCATCTGCGGGATCCAGAACAGGCCCTCACGTACGCGGCTCAGTTCCGCGAAGAGGTCGCGGAACTCCTGGTCGATCTCCGGGGTGTCGGGCGCGCCGGCGCAGAGCACGACCTGCACGGCCGGGTCGATGTCCCGTACGGCGCGCAGCAGGTGGGGCACGCCCTTCTGGCGGGTGATGCGGCCGACGAAGAGGACGTACGGGCGGCCGGTGTCGAGGCCGACGCGGTCGAGGACGGCCGTGCCGTGGTCCGGCTGGTAGAGCGAGGTGTCGATGCCGTTGTGCACGACGCGGACCTTGGCCGGGTCGAGTGCCGGGTAGCAGCCGAGGATGTCGTCGCGCATGGCGCCGGAGACGGCGATCACCGCGTCGGCGGACTCGATGGCGGTGCGCTCGGCCCAGCTGGACAGGGCGTAGCCGCCGCCCAGTTGCTCGGCCTTCCAGGGGCGCAGCGGCTCCAGCGAGTGGGCGGTCATCACATGCGGGATGCCGTGCAGCAGCTTGCCGAAGTGGCCGGCGAGGTTGGCGTACCAGGTGTGCGAGTGGACCAGCTCGCGGCCTTCGAGGCCGGCCGCGATGGAGAGGTCCACGGAGAAGGTGCGCAGCGCGTCGTTGGCGCCGTCGAGCGCGGACCAGGGCCGGTGGCGTACGACGCCGCCGCCCGCCCCCTCGCCCCAGCAGTGCACGTCCAGATCGACGAGGGACCTCAACTCGTGGGCGAGGAACTCGACATGGACCCCCGCACCACCGTAGACGTCGGGCGGATACTCCCGGGTCAGCAGGCCGACTCGCACCCGGAACCCCCTGTCTCAGTGGCTGGTTCCCACATGGTCACTCAGAAGGGTCGGTTGGGGAAGACCGCAATTTTCGCGGGCGGCGCAGCGCCTGTCAGGTTCGGCGGGGCGGCCGGTCGAAGCAGCAGTCGCCGCAGAGTCCCCCGCCGGGCAGCCGGTAGTAGAGGCAGCAGCTGCGGCGGCGGTACGTCGCCGGGTCGAGCGTGCCGGCCAGGTCGGGGTGCGTGAACAGGTCGGCGGCGAGCGCGCGGGCCCGGCTCCCCACCTCCGGACGACCGTTGGCGACGGCCCAGCGGTCGAGCTGACGTACGGCGCCCATGAGGGCGGACGCGGCGTTCCCCCACAACAGCCGGGCGGATAGGGGCAGTTGAGCACGCAGAGCCGCTGCCAGGGGTACGAGATGACCGTCTCGTACGACCTCGCCGATCCGCTCGGCGGGCAGGCTCCGCACCTCGCTCAGCCACAGCTCGTCGGGGGCGCTCGCGTCCGCGTCCCAGCGCAGGAGGCACGGGTCGAGGTCGGGTACGCGGTCGTACAGGGCGGCCGCCCCGAGGGCCACCGACCACAGGCGCGCGGCGAAGCCGAGGTGAGCGAGGGAGGCGGCCACGCGCGGTTCGGTCGTGTGTACACTCCGGGCGACTTTTCGGACACGGAAAATTACGGGATTCGCGTAAACCTCCTTCTCCCCATCGGCATCCCGTGCCGCGTAGGCCTCCGCGAGTGTGGGCAGCGGGCCGTGCGGTGCTTCTCCCGTGCGTAGGACGAAGAAGCCGCCGAGGGCCGAGAGGGCGGTGAGGCCGGGGTCGTGGTCCACGAGGACGAGTAGTACCAGGGCCCGCGCCCGCGCTCACCTGCGGGCCTGCACTCCGTGTCGCCCGCCCGGGGTATGACGGAGGGCCCCTCGTACTCCATCGGCAGTAGGACTCATTGAGTGCTCAGGTACGACGACGCGAACGCTTTCGCGAGGCATCGTGGACATTATGAAAGCCGAGCGTTCACCGCGGCGGGCCCGGAGCCCCCGCGCTTCGCTGAGGAGCCCATCATGAGCGCCCTCGCGTTGTCCGTCCTGTTGTCGTTCGTCTCCGCCGTCGCGTACGCCGGTGGGGCGATCGTGCAGGAGCGTGTCGCGGTGTCCTCCCCGGGTCACTCCTACGCGCCACTGCGCCGGCCGGGCTGGTGGGCCGCCGTCGGGCTGAACGGCCTCGGCGGGCTGCTGCACGTGGTTGCCCTGGCCTACGGCCCGCTGAGCCTGGTGCAACCGCTGGGTGCGCTGACCATCGTCTTCGCCCTGCCCATGGCCGCCCTCTTCGTGGGCCGCAAGGCGGGCGCGACGGCCTGGCGGGGCGCGATCATGGCGACGGTGGGCCTCGCGGGCCTGCTCTCCCTGGTCGGCTCGTCCGATGTGCAGTCCCTGGACACCGCCCAGCGTGTGGTGGTGGCCGTGGTCAGCGGTGGCGCGGTGGCCGCGCTGATGGTGGCGGCACGCGCGGCGCACCGGCACCCGGCGGTGCGCAGCATCCTGCTGGCGGTCGCCTCCGGTGTCGCGTTCGGTATGTCGTCGGTGTTCACGAAGACGGTCGCCGTCGACTGGACGGACGGCGTCATGCTCTCCGACCTGCCCACCCTCGCGGTCATAGGCGTCTTCGCCACGGCCGGTCTGCTGCTGTCCCAGGCCTCCTACCGAGGCGGCGGACTCGCGGCCCCGCTCGCCACACTGACCGTGGTGAACCCCGTGGTGGCGGCCGCGGTCGGCATCACGATGTTCGGCGAGACGTTCCGCTACGGCACGACCGGCACCGTCCTCGCACTGGGCTGCGGCGTCGTCGCGGCGGGCGGTCTGATCCTGCTGACCACCGAGCGCCTCGGCGACGAGGTCCGGGCGGAGCGCGCCGACGAGGAGGTCACGGTCGCGGCCGCC
Source organism: Streptomyces sp. DSM 40750 (assembly GCF_024612035.1). Classification (GTDB taxonomy): domain Bacteria; phylum Actinomycetota; class Actinomycetes; order Streptomycetales; family Streptomycetaceae; genus Streptomyces. The sequence continues at coordinate 9,799,324 of NZ_CP102513.1, read as the reverse complement.
GACCGGGAATCGCTCGCCCTGGAGAAGCTGCTCGCGGGGCTGCCGCGGCAGTCCGCCGGAGTACCGGGCGCCGACGACTCGATCGCTCTGGACAAGTCGATCGCTCTGGACAAGCGCGTGGTCGTACCGGCCCCGTTCCTGGGGAGGAGCGCGGCGGAAGAGGACGACGCTTCGCCCGGGCTGCTGCTGCGTCCGTTCCACGGCGAGCTGTACGTCCCGCGGACGCTCCTCGACCGGCATCACGACCGGCATCACGACCGCGTGAAATCCTGAGCGGGAGGCCCGGACCGGGCCTCCCGCACCACGTCAGATCCGGACCCCGCCCGCCCGCAGATAGGCGATCGGATCGATGTCGCTGCCGAAGCCGGGCCCCGTCCGCACCTCGAAGTGCAGATGCGGGCCCGAGCTGTTGCCCGTGGAGCCGGAGCGGCCGATGCGCTGGCCCGCGCTCACGCTCTGGCCGGCCTTCACGGAGATCGCCGACAGGTGGGCGTACTGCGTGTAGCGGCCGTCGGCGTGCCGGATCACCACCTGGTAGCCGAAGGAACCGCCCCAGCCCGAGGTGACGACCTCCCCGGCGGCCACGGACTTGACCGTGCTGCCGGTCGCCACGGGGAAGTCGACGCCCGTGTGGTAGCCCTTGGACCAGGAGGAGCCCGAGGCCCGGTAGGGCGTGCCGAGGGCGGCGCTCACGGGGGCGACGACGGACGCCGACTCCTGCCGCTTCTCGGACGTCTGCTTCTTCTGCTCCTTCTGGACCTTCTTCTGTTCCTTCTGGACCTTCTTCTGCTCTTCTTTCTGCTCTTCTTTCTGCTCTTGCTTCTGTTCCTTTTTCCCGCCCGTCGCGCTCACACTCAGCCGCTGGCCGGGGATTATCACGTCCGGGTCGGAGCCGATGGTCTTGCGGTTGGCCTCGTAGATCTGACGCCAACCGCCCTTCACCTCACGGGAGTCGGCGATCTCGGAGAGGGTGTCGCCCCGGACGACCGTGTACATCTCGACCTTGCCCGCCTGTGACTGGGGCGTGGTCTGCGGTTTCACGTCCTCGATGGTGCGGGCGGGCCCGTCACCTCCCCGGGTCAGGCCCGCGCGTTCCGAGCAGACGGGCCAGGCGCCGGGGCCCTGCCCGTCGAGGACCTTCTCGGCGATCGCGATCTGCTGTTCCTTGGTGGCCAGGTCCGCGCGGGCCGCGTAGGCGGTGCCGCCGTAGGCCTCCCAGGTGGACTGGCTGAACTGGAGGCCGCCGAAGTAGCCGTTCCCGGTGTTGATGTTCCAGTCGTTGGTGGACTCGCAGGCCGCGACCTTGTCCCAGGTCTCGACATCGGCCGCCTCCGCGACCCCGGTGCCGATCAGCGGGAGCGCCATCCCGGCGCCACCCGCCGTGACGGTGAGTGAGGCGCGGTTGATTCTGTTCGGCTGATACCGGCGGTGCCGACCGCGTACGGCCATGGAAAAGCCCCCCTCGCCCTATGCGATGAGCCGCAAAAGTAAGCGCCGCGAACCGGCCATGACAAGACGAAAAACCAGCCGCTCCCGTCACGCGAATGGCGGGTTAGCGACCTGCTCCGGCGCGTAAGTGCCCCCGTCCGGCGCGCGAGTGACCAGGGACGGCGCGCAAATGACCCGGTTGCGCGCCCCATTGAGGCAGGTGGGGCCCTTCCCGCGTACTCAAGCCCGGCAGGCCGCGCAGTGCGGACGGGGCCGGTGCACGTCAGGATGGCCGGAAGGACAATACTGGCGGGCAGGAACGGCACCACCGATATCAGGATCCATAGGAGCCAACCGTATGAGCACTTCAGCCCAGATCGGCGTCACGGGCCTCGCGGTGATGGGGAGCAACCTCGCCCGCAACTTCGCGCGCAACGGCTATACGGTCGCCGTCCACAACCGCTCGGCGGCCAAGACCCACGCGCTGGTGAAGGAGCACGGGCACGAGGGCGACTTCATCGCGGCCGAGAGCGCCAAGGAGTTCGTGCAGGCGCTCGAACGGCCCCGGCGCCTGGTCGTCATGGTGAAGGCGGGCGGACCGACGGACGCGGTGATCGAGGAGTTCGCACCGCTCCTGGAGCCCGGCGACATGATCATCGACGGCGGCAACGCGCACTTCGCCGACACCCGCCGCCGTGAGGCCGCGCTGCGCGCGCAGGGCATCCACTTCGTCGGCGCGGGTATCTCCGGCGGCGAGGAGGGCGCGCTCAACGGGCCCAGCATCATGCCGGGCGGCCCGGCCGAGTCGTACGACTCCCTCGGCCCGATGCTGGAGAAGATCTCCGCGAAGGCCGCCGACGGTGCGCCCTGTGTGACGCACGTCGGTCCGGACGGCGCCGGGCACTTCGTGAAGATGGTCCACAACGGCATCGAGTACGCCGACATGCAGCTGATCGGCGAGGCGTACCAGCTGCTGCGCGACGTGGCCGGCTACACGCCCGCGCAGATCGCGGAGATCTTCCGCACCTGGAACACCGGGCGGCTCGACTCGTATCTGATCGAGATCACGGCCGAGGTGCTGGCGCACGTGGACGAGGCCACCGGCAAGCCGTTCGTGGACGTGGTGGTCGACCAGGCCGAGCAGAAGGGCACCGGCCGCTGGACCGTGCAGATCGCGCTGGACCTGGGCGTTCCGGTGTCCGGTATCGCCGAGGCCGTCTTCGCGCGGTCCCTGTCGGGTCACGCCGCGCTGCGCGAGGCATCCCGCTCGCTGGCCGGCCCGAAGGCCACTCCGCTCAGCGCGGCCGAGGCGGGTGCCTTCGCCGACCGGGTCGAGCAGGCGTTGTACGCCTCCAAGATCGTGTCGTACACCCAGGGCTTCCACGAGATCGACGCGGCCCGCGACGAGTACGACTGGAACATCGACCTGGGCAAGGTCGCCTCCATCTGGCGTGGCGGCTGCATCATCCGGGCGGCCTTCCTCGACCGGATCCGCGCGGCGTACGACACGCGGCCCGACCTGCCGAGCCTGCTCTCCGACGAGACGTTCGCCCAGGAGATCGCGGCGGCGCAGGACGACTGGCGTGAGGTGCTGGTCGCCGCGACGCGTCAGGGTGTGCCCACGCCCGGATTCGCGGCGGCACTGGCGTACTACGACGCGCTGCGTGCCGAGCGGTTGCCTGCGGCGCTCACGCAGGGGCAGCGGGACTTCTTCGGGGCGCACACGTATCGGAGGGTGGACCGGGAGGGATCGTTCCACACGTTGTGGGGGCAGGGGCGGTCTGAGATCGAGGCCTGAGGGTTGGCCCAAGGGGAGGCCTACGGGTTGACCTGAGGGGAGGAGACTGCGGACCGGTCGGCGGCTGAGGGTCGCGTGCGGCTGGTCGCGCAGTTCCCCGCGCCCCTGAGGGCGCTGGGGTGGCCCGGCGTGGAGATGTCCGCGCCGGGCCGCTTCTGTTTCCTGTACGCCCTACGACAGCGGGCCCGGCTTCGGTTCGCCCGGGATCGGGTCCGGTCCCGGGGGCTTGGGGACCGGGTCCGGTTCCGGGGTGGGGCGGGGGTCGGGGGTGGGGACCGGGTCCGGGAACGGGGTCGGAGGGAAGGGTTCCGGGTGGTCGGGGCCCGGGCCCGGGGTGGGGCCGGGCCTCATGGGGTCCGGGTCTGGGTGCGTCATCGCGTCCTCCAGCCAGTGGGTACGTCGGCCATGGACTTGTGCCACGGGTACCCGTGGCCCGCACGGGCAGTCACCCGGTCGACGGAGCCGCTGTGACCGCTGACCGCCCCCGGTCGCGGACCCCTCAGAATCCCTCGGGGTGCGCGATGAGCCAGTCCTTCGCAGCCCTCAACAGCTCCGGGTCGGCGGCCGGGGCCTCCTCGGGGTGGCGTTCGGCCCACCTGACGACGTACGGGCACAGGGGTGCGACGACGACGCCCTCGCGGGCCGCGATGCCGTACAGCTCCCGTGCCAGCGAGCCCGCCACGCCCTTGCCCTCGTACGCGGGCTCGACGATCGTGTGGACCGGGACGAGCGCGCGCCGCGGGGATTCGAGGACGAAGTACTGGATATGGCCAGCCAGCTCGTCGCCTGCGAAGGCTTCCAGTCGGCCGGCCGCCCGGTCGTCGCGGATCTGTACGTCGCTCATGGCACTCCTCGCGTGCGGTGGGGAACGCCGGGCGGCCGCGCTCCTGGCCTCAGACGGTGACGGCCTGCGGGCTGCGCCGCTGGTCCGAACCCGGCACCGGCTCGGACGCGTCCGAACCCAGGGCCACGATCCGGTTGCCGCGGTCCACGTGCACGACCCTGGGCTCCAGGGCGCGGGCCTCGGCGTCGGAGACCTGAGCGTAACTGATGATGATCACCAGGTCTCCGGGATGCACGAGATGGGCCGCGGCACCGTTGATCCCGACGACCCCCGAGCCCCGCTCACCCTCGATGACGTACGTCTCCAGGCGGGCGCCGTTGGTGATGTCCACGATGTGCACGAGCTCGCCGGGCAGCAGATCGGCGGCGTCGAGAAGGTCGGCGTCGATGGTCACGGATCCGACGTAGTGGAGGTCGGCCTGGGTGACCGTGGCGCGGTGGATCTTGGACTTGAACATGGTGCGCAGCATGCTGAACTCCTAGAAGACGGCTCCCTGCCTGCTCGCTGCAGGTCAAGGGCTGTGTGTCGTCAGCCTACGGAACGGCGTGGGGGAACCACAGGGAGATCCCCGTCACGTCGGCGGCGGTCGGAGAGTCCATTGCCCGGTGCTGAGGAGTCCCTTGTGAAACCCGTTGTCAGGAGTGCCCGTTGTAGGGCGCGAGCCACCCTGCGGCGTGGCGGTCGCCGCGTGTGAAGACGGCGCTGCCTCGTCGGCCTCTCGACGGGTCATCGGGATTGCCCGGCGGGTAGTCGAGTATGGCGGGGGTGCCGTCGGAGACGTACCGGATCGTCGTCGCGCCGTCCCAGAGGCAGATCGTCGTGCCGTGCGGGGTCTCCACACGCAGTGAGTCGGAGTGCGGGGTGAGGGCGGTGCCGGTGGCCCGCTGCTTGAGCAGCGCCTGGTATCGCGCCGGTGTGATCGCGCTGTCGCGCGGCGGGATGGTGCCCGTCCAGTCGGGGGCACCGATACCGCGATCGCGCGCCGCGCGCCACATGCGCGGTACGAGACGCGGTGCCAGCCGCGGTGTGGCCATCCGGCCGCACATCCACAGCAACCGGCCGGCGCCCCGGCCGGGGCCGAGGGCGCGCCAGCGAACGCGTTCGGCGAGGTCGGCGGCCACGACGGCCGCCCAGGGGTGGAGGGTGCCCAGCTCTCCCTGGGCACCCAGCCAGGCCAGATAGCGCTGGGCCTCGTCGAGGACGGCCGTCAGGCTCTCGGCCGGGATGCCGAGCACGTACCCGGCGCGCGCGGCGAACGTCTGGGGGCTGGTGGCGACCAGCAGCAGCACCGCGTGGGCCAGGTCTCCCGGCAGCAGTCCCTCGTTCTTGTCCGGTGGTTCCTGATCGACCTCCAGCTGCTCCGTCCGGCCCTGGTGGCGCAGCACCCTGCGCAGGGTGGCACGGGCACGGTCGCTGAACGCGGCCTCCGCCAGTTCCGGCAGCCGGGTGGCCAGCAGCCTCGTCAGTGCTTGTTCGGCGTGGTCGGGGTCCTCCGGTACGGGCAGGTCGCGTACCGCTTCGGACAGTTCGTGCGCCAGGACGGCGTCCACCATGAAGCGGCTGGTCAGCGTGCCCAGTTCGGTCGGTTCCAGGAACGTGTCGCCCCCGGGTCCGGCATGCCGGCGCAAGAAGCCGGCCTCCTCCAGATAGTCCGCGGCGTCATGGAGCGGCTCGACGCTGTCGTGCCCCTGATGGAAGGCGAACGTGTCGGTCCACCAGTCCTCGGCCTCCTCCAGCGAGGTCACGCGTCCCTGCACCAGTTCGGCCAGCAGGTGGTCGGGCAGCCGGTCGCCGATACGCGAACGCACGGTGTAGCCGACGGTCAGCCGCGCCTGCCACTCGGGGCGCTCCGTCTCGTCCGCCAGCAGATAGGCCCAGCCCTCCCGCTCCCCCGCGCCGACCCGTCCGGCGCGGCCGAACATCTGCTGCACCATGGACACCTCGATCCGATTCCGGCCGAGGCGGACATCGCGCACGACGACGGCGCGGGCGGGGAGGTTCACGCCGGCGGCCACGGTGGAGGTCGCGACCAGGACGTCGGTCTCGCGGGCCCGGAACGCCTTCTCGGCCTCGCGTTTGTACGGCCAGTCCCGGTAGTGCAGTCCGACGCCGGCGCTGCCGCACAGCCGCTCGACGAGTTCTGTGTCGTCCGCGTCGACGCCGCGTGTCGGGACGCCGCGGTCCGCGGCGATGGCAAGTGCCGTCGCACGCACTCCGCGCTTGCTGCTGCAGAAGACGAGCACGCTGCCACCCTCGTCGGTCACGGTCCGGGCCAGCCGCACGGCGGCGGAGGTCCGGGCAGCGGTGGACCGCATGGAGCGTTCGCCGTCGCGTGCGGCGGGCAGCAGGGGGATCTGCCAGGTCAGCCGGGTCGGCCGCCATGGCGTACGGATCAGCCGGGCCCCCAGCCAGTTGGCGACCTCCTCGGCGTTGGCCACGGTCGCCGACAGTCCGACGATGCGGGTCTGGGCGCTGTCCTCGCGTACCCGCGTGAGCACCGCTTCGAGCACGGCGCCACGCGCCGGATCACCGAGCAGGTGGATCTCGTCGACGACCAGACAGCCGACCTCGGCGAGGACGCCGGCCAGCGACCCGTTTCGGCAGATCGCCTCGAACTTCTCGGTGGTGGCGACCCAGATGTCGGCCTCGCGGACGAGTTCGGTGTCGGTGGCGTACTCGCCCGTGAGCCGGACGACCTCGATGCCGTGCCGCCGCCAGTTCTCGAGTTCGCGGTCGAGTTCGTCGGTGAGCGACCGCTGGGGGACGAGCCAGGCCGCCTTGCGGCCCTGCGCGTGCGCCCGCAGCGCCGCCACCATGCCGATGGGCGTCTTGCCGGCGCCGGTCGGGGCGACGACCATCACATGGCCGTCGTCCTCCAGCAGGGCGGGAACGGCGTCGGCCTGGGCCGGGTTGAAGGTGGGGTGCGGCAGCAGCCGGGTCCAGTCCTCGGGGACCAGGTCGGTGACCGGTACGTACGAGGCCTCGTCGGCGTCGGGTAGATCCGCCAGGGCGTCCCACTGGGCCTCGAACGCGTCCCGGGCGGCGTGCGCCCCGGGTCCCGCGACGGGGGTGGGCGGCATGGGGGAACCCAGGCCGGCGAACGCGCGGGCGGGGTGGGCCACCAGATCCGTGGGACTGCCGAACTCGCCCACCGTGCCGACCTGTTCGTCCTCCATCCAGTGCCGTACGCCGCGGAACGGAATGCCCTGCTCGGCCAGGCGGGCGCGCAGGTCGTCGAAGGCGGGGCCCTCGGGCAGGATGACCCGGATGTCATCGGCCGCCGTCACCGCCCCCTCGGGCGGCCGCCAGGCAGGGTCGGTGACCTTGCACCAGAACAGGTGGCGCTTCTCCGGTTCGGTCGGCATCGGCAGATCCGCCGGCCAGGCAGGGGCGGGAGAGGCCTCTACCACGGTGATGGTGACGCCCGGGCCCGTAGGGCAAGGGCCGAGGAAGCGTTCGAATCCTCGTGTCCCTTCGGACCTCCATGCCGAGTTCGTCCGTGCCGTCGCCCTGACGCGCGTCCCCGTCGACCCCGCCGCGCCCGCCCGGCGAGACGCCCGTGGCGGGGGCACGGCACCGGACTCGTTCGCCTCGCCGGGCTCCACCGCATCCGGCTTCGCCGCGTCCGACTTCGCCGCACCGGGCCGCGCCCGCAGCTTGTCGTAGGTCTTCACGCCCAGGTCGGCGAGGGTGTACACCGCCGGGCAGACCGGGCAGACGACCGCCACGTAGCGGTAGACCTTCCCCGCCGACTCGTACGGTTTGCGCAGCGAGTGCATCCGGCCGTCGCACTCGGGGCAGGGGCGTGGCACCTCCTCCTCGTAGGTCCAACCGGGTTCGGTGAGACGGGCGATGAGACCGTCGGCGGGCAAGGCGACGCCCCAGCGCTCCCGTACGACCTCCACGACCGTCAGACCGAGTTCGGCCATGTCCCCCACGAGTCTCCCCTCGTCCGCCCGGTCGGCAGCGCTGTTCAGTCGACGATGATGCCGGGATAGCAATGATCATGATTCCAGTCGGGCTGAATGGCGTACCCGCAATAGCAGCGTGCCGGTCGGGCCGGCTTGCCCTCCGAGCGGCGACGCAGGGCGACGGCGAGCGGTTGCCGGGCGAGCCAGGTCTCGGCAGTCTCACCGGCCCGTCGGCCGAGCGACTCGGGGGAGGCGCCGAGCCCCTGCGACAGCCCCTCGAAGAGGGCATCGGCCTGCCGGAGCAGGAACCGCAGCACATTGCCGCTGTAGCGGGGGTCCATGTCGTCCAGGCGACGGCGGCGGTCCTGGGCGTCCTGCCAGACCTCGTCCTGGTTGAGGAGCGCCACATAGTGCTCATCCAGCGTCCAGGTCCTGTCGGTTTCCCGGGCAGCTCCGCTCAGCCGCTCGCGGAGGGTCTGGTGTGCCTCGTACGCCTTGCGCAGTGGCTTCCCGAACGCCCCCGGGTTCTGCGACGCGAGGCGCTGGTAGATCTCCACGCTCTGCGCGGTCACGGCCAGCGCCTCGTCGGCACAGCCACTCTGCGCGAGGTAGGCGCCGAGGGAGGAGAGGTCATCGGCCAGAGCGTGCTCATGGGCGGTGGGGTTGGCTGTCGCCAGCCGGCATCTGATGTCCACCGCCTCCCGTAGGGCGGCCAGGGCATCGTCGCGACGGCGTGCGCCCCACAGCAGCAGCCCAAGAGTGGACAGGGCCGTCGCCAGGTCCGACTCGTCGACCGCGACGGACCGGTTGAGCTCGGACGTGGAGACCGGGGGTCCGGCAGCCACCAGGCGCCGGATGAGCGCGACCGCCCGTTCGGCGGCTGTCCGGGCGTCCGACCAGCGACGCTGCTGCCGGCACAGAACGGCCTCGTTGACCAGGGTCACGGCCAGGCCCGGCGCGTAGGTCTCGGGGTCGGTGGCCGCCAGCCGCTGGAAGATTCCCATGGCCCGCTGGGTCACGATGAGGGCCGCTTCGGGGTCCCGGGCCTCGGACAGGCACACGCCGAGGTGGGAGAGCGACAGGGCGAGGCCGGGTTCGTGCGCTGTGGGGTCGGTGGCCGCCAGTCTCAGGAAGAGATCAACGGCCTCTTCGGCGGCGTGGCGGCTCGCCTCTGTGCGGTCCGCCGAATGAGCACGCTCGCTCAGCTGGGCCAGGGCCATGGCGAGCGCCGGCTCATGCGTGGCAGCGTCAACGGCGGCGAGCTTCCGCAAGAGAGCGACCGCCTTCTCCGCTGCGGCCACGGCGTCCTCCCGATGGCCCGCCCTCACCAGGCGGAATCCGAGGTTCTGGTACAGCCGGGCGTGCGCGGAGGGGTCCTGGGTGGTGGAGAGGTGACGTTCGGCGAGGCGCTGGGTGACGGCGGCGATACCGGCATCGAGGTCTGCCTGTCCGCGGTGGGGGAAGTGCGCGTCGACCGCCTCCAGGACCTCGGTGTCGAGGTCGACCGCGGCCAGCGCGGTCAGGGCGGCGCCGCCGGCGGCGACGACCAGGGCGGGGTCCGTGCGCAGCAGGGTTTCCAGGTACCGGGCGGCGTGCGGCCAGCGGTGCGGTGCCGCCGTGGCGGCCAGGAACGTCAGGGCACGGGCCAGACGCGCGGGCGGCGAGCGGTCCGGGTCGCGGGCGACGAGCGTGCCGAGGAAATCCGGCGCCCACGGAGCCGTGGGGTAGCCCGTCGTGTCGTGGCCGGGGAGGGCCAGGGCGAGGAAGTCCTCGGCGAGCCGGTCGGGGTAGAGGGGTTCGAGGACCGCGCCGGGTTCCTCGGGCGGGTAGCAGGTGGCGTGATCGGCCAGGAGCCGCGCGGGGCGCTCCATGCCGAGGTCACCGAGCAGGGCCGTGCCGTCGTGGTGCGTGGTCGCGCCGGAGAGCGCGGCGGTGAAGACCACCTGGCTCATCTCGCTGGGCGGGGTCTCGTACTCCAGGCCCTCCAGGCGGAGTTCGTGGAGCCGGGTCCAATGCCTGCGTTCGCGGTTGAGCAGATAGGCGGACAGGCCCGCCATGTCCTTAGGCGGGCTGCCGCCGCGGACGTGGGCGTCGACGGCCACCAGGGCGGCCATGTGCAGCGCAAGAACCAGGCCGAAGTCCGGCCGGTCCAGATAGCCGGGTACGGCGATGGCGTTCGGGTCGGCGAGACCGTAGTGGGCGGCGAAGCAGTCGCGGGCGACGGTGAACATGGCTCGGCGGGCGTCGAGTCCACCGTGGCGCTCGTCGAGCGGTCGCAGTGCGAGGTCGCCCGCCTCCGTCCCGGTGTCCTCCAGCGCGGAGCGCACGGCGGGCCAGGGGGCGATGGACCGGGCCAGTAACAGCAGTCGGGTCGGCAGGGGCCCGTCCAGCAGCTTGTTGCTGAACAGCCACGTCAGATGGGAGAGGGGCCAGCGGTCGGCGTAGTCGACGACCAGGAGGAGCCCCGCAGCGCCATCGAGCCGCAGGTCCTGGCTTCCCGGGGGCGGGTGGATCGTGCCGGCGCCGTGGGTGGCCGAGACGACCGTCCAGCCCCTTGCCGCGCTGTCGGCCGCGAACTGGGCCGCCAGCCGGGTCTTGCCCTGGCCGCCGGCTCCGTGCAGCCAGAGGGCGGCGCGTGGGCCGTCACCGGCCCGCCATGCGGCCAGCTCCGCCCGCTCCTCGTCCCGGCCGGTGAAGTCCACGACCTGGAAGCGGGCGTTGAGGAGCCGACTGGGTTGGGAGGTGGGTCCGGCCGAGTCCCTCTCCCCAAGTAAGGGGGCGGGGGTTGGGACCGGAACAGGTCGATACCGGGAGAGCAGGTAGACCGGGCCCCGGTCGGGGAAGACGTGCAGGTCGGCGCCGATGACGCCGTAGCCGAACCCGCTGTCGACGCGGACCGTCTGCCGTGGCCCTGCTCCGGGCCGACTCACTGGGCGGCTCCGGCGCCTCCCGCCTGTCCAGGAGGCGCCGGGTGCACGATGACATTGCCGCCCAGAGCCGCGAAAACCTGTCCGTTGTCCTTGGCCACGTTGTTCTGCACCTGGGACTGCCGCGTCTCGGGCAACCGTTTTTTGATCTCCTCGGTCAGCTCACGCAGTTCGTCCGCGGCGTCCGGGTACTCGTCCAGGAGCGATTCCAGCTCCAGCATCCACACGGCGAGCAGGCTCTGACGTACCCGCTCGGCGTCGTCGGCCCTCGCGACGAGGGCCTCATTGTTGTCGAGCTGGGCCTCGATGGCGGTCTGTCGGTCCTCTCCGCGGCGGCGGAACAGCCGTGCGACTCCGCCGCGCGCGACCGTCCACGAGTCGGTGGCCATGGCCGCGACGACCGTGGTCCCCCCGACCAGAACAAGTTCCTCCAGCATCCTGTCCCTCTCCCCGTGACCCACCGACGTTGCCCTGCACGGACATTGTCCCCCCCTCTTGATCCAATTTCGCACCGGGCAGCCGCGTTTCCTCTCCTGCGCCACCGTGCCGCCGGCGAAAAGCCTCAAGAAGCACCTCATCAGCGTGGACGTCGTGTTCGCCTCGCCCGTCGGCGAGGCTCGGGCACGTGACGCCGTGCTCGCCCTCCTCCCGTCCGACGCCTCGGCGGACGAGGAGACCGACGGGATCAACCCCGACTGGTCGTATCTGGAGGGCGGCTGTCTGAACGTCAACTTCGGTAGCGAGCGGTTGGAAAGCGTGGTCGCCGAGGTCAAGAAGGACGCCGAACCATGGGCACACGCCATCTACTACTCGGACGGCGCGACCGACGACGGGGCGGTGGGCGCCTACACCGGGAAGGTCAAGCAGATCCTGCTCTCCACGGGCGCGAACGAACCGGGGCTCACCGGCGACCTCACGTGCTGACCCACCTCAGCCACAACACCGTCGCCGCCGCACCGGTCGCCCGTCTCACAGACCGGCCCGCGCCAGCAGGACCGCCAACGCCCCCGGCTTGACCTTCTGCACCGACCGCACCTGGCCGAGTTCCAGATCGTCCCGGCCCACCGGGTCGCGGTACAGCGCGTCCGTGGGTTCAGACAGCAGGGTCACGTCGACCCGGTAGGCAAATTGGGGATCCGGCGGGTGTGCCTCGTACGGCACCTCAACCACGTCGGCCACCGCGTCGACCTCCGACTCCGGCGACGTGAAGAAGAACCACAGGCGGTCGCCCGGGTTCATGCGGTTGCGTCGGCTGAGCCAGAAGTCACGCTCGGGGTCCTTGTGGGCGAGACGACGCACAGTGTCCTTGTCGGAGGGCTCCCCGTCGAGGGTGTCCTTGTTCGGGTTGAGGATGTAGATCCAGTCCTGCACGATCTCTCCCATCGCCCTGGCGCCCGCCACCCGGGAGGCCACCTCGCCGTGCTGAGCATCGTGCCAGCCACCTGAGTCGCACGCAGGAAGTTGCCCACCCTCGCCGCGCGATGGGGACGCCACCGCGCGCTCCGGCATCATGGCCTCCATGACGAACGCAGTGGATGTGCGCACGGCGGCTGCCGAGTTCGACCGGGCCGCCGTGGCGGACGTCGAGTCGGCTGCCGAGGACGAGCGCAAGCAGGTGCTGTCCCAGTTTCCGTTGGAGGAGTGGGCGGAGCTGCCGCTGGAGCGCTATGCCCTCGGGCAGGGCGCGCCGCCCGAGTCGGGGCCGACGTACTGCCGGCTCATGGAGTTCGGCACTCCCCACCTGGGCAGCATCAAGGGCGGCAGTGCCGCGAAGCACATCATGTACCGCCACAACTCCGGCGAATGGAAGCTGGCCGCTCCGCTGAGGGGTATGGACCCGCAGGACGCCTGGGCGGAACTGCGCGGGCAGTTCGTCCGGGCCTTCGATGCCGTCGGGGCCGGAGACTTCGAGGCGCTGGACGAACTCGAAGTGCTGCGCTACGGACCGGCACTGGTGACGAAGACCCTGGCGACCTACTTCCCCGAGCACTTTCTGCCGATCTACGCCGGGGAACACCTACGCCGATTCGTCGCTCTGCTGTTGGGCGACGCGGACCAGGGCGACGCCTCGGCCTGGCGCATCAATCGCCGCCTGCTCAAACTCGTCCAAGTGCAGCCTGAATTCAAAGGCTGGACCAGGCATGAAGTGATGCGTTTCCTGTACGAGCACTTCGACCCTCGGCCCCGGCAACGCACCATCTGGAAAATCGCCCCCGGCGAGCGCGGCCGTCTGTGGGAGGAATGCCGGGACGGCGAGTTCATCTGCGTCGGGTGGGACGAGCTCGGCGATCTCGGCCAGTACCAGAGCGACACCGAACTGAAGCAGGCCCTGGACGCGCACTGGCCGCGCGGCAGTGGCGGCAGCCTGACCCTCGCCCGCCGGCTGCTGGCCTTCCGGGACCTGGAGGCGGGAGACCGGGTCGTCGCCAACCGCGGGACGGACGAGGTCCTGGCCACCGGCAGGGTCGACGGGAGTTACCGCTACGACCCGGACCGGCCGGAGTTCCACCACGTCGTCCCGGTGGCCTGGGACCTCTCCCCCGCGCAGAAACTGTCGAAGCCCCAGCACGGGTGGCGGTCCACCTTCGCCAAGGTCGACCCGTCCCTCTTCGCCAGGTTCACCGCACACAACGCCGGCTCCGGCTCCGTCCCGGGTACGGGGCAGGCACAGGCCGGCGCGCCGGTCGCGCTGCCCGAGGACGTACAGGTCGTACTGGACGCCCTGGAGCGCAAGGGGCAGGTGATCCTGCACGGGCCGCCCGGTACGGGCAAGACCCGGCTCGCGCTCGGCGCCGCCCTCGCCCTGGACGGCCGCGCGGACGCGCTCGGGGCCGACGCCCGCCAACGGGCCGAGGCCCAGGCCGAGATGCTGCACGGCGACCGTGTCCGCATGGTCACCTTCCATCCCTCCTACGGCTACGAGGACTTCGTCGAGGGCTTCAAGCCGGACCTGAGCGCCACCGGCCCGGGGCTCACCCTCGCCCTCACGGACGGCCTGTTCCACACCCTGTGCAGCCGGGCCGCCGCCCATCCCGACCAGACGTTCCTGCTGGTCGTCGACGAGATCAACCGCGGTGACCTGCCGCGGATCTTCGGCGAGTTGATCACGCTCCTCGAACTCGACAAGCGGAACCTGCCGGTCGCCCTGCCCGTCAGCAAGCGACGCTTCTCCGTACCGCCGAACGTCCGGGTCATCGGCACGATGAACACCGCCGACCGAAGCATCAGCCACCTGGACGCCGCGGTCCGCCGCCGGTTCGCCTTCCTGCCCGTGGGCCCGGACCCGGACGCGGTTTCCGGGACCGTGGGTCCCCTGGACCTGGCCGCGTTCTTCGAGTCCCTCAACACCCGCATCGCCCACCATCTCGACGCCGACCACCAGATCGGGCACGCCTACCTGCTCCGCGACGGTGAGCCGATCGCCACCGAGGAGGATCTGGCCGCGGCCTTCCACCACGAGGTGATCCCGCTCCTGGAGGACTACTGCCTCGGCCGGGCGGACCTGTTGCACCGCATCCTCGGCGGCCTGGTCGACGCCGAGACCGGGCGTCCGCTCCTCATGCCCCCGCAGGACCTGGCGGACGCGCTGGCGACCGAGTTCACCAGCGGCGTTCCCGGCCCGGATGCCTGACCGCACCCCGGTCCAGCTCGGCGAGTACGAGTCCGCCGCGCTGGAGCCCGACCAGCTCACTGCCCGGGACGTCGACCGCCTGCACGCCCTCCAGGCGCAGGGCTGCCTCACCCTGACCAGGGAGCGCACCGGGTGGCGGCTCAAGGCCGACGCGACCGTCGGAGTCCTGGTCCTGGACCGTGTCCGCGTGGTCATCACACCCAAGTTCGCCATTCCGGGAGAGCAGCTCATGAGCTGGCTCGCCTACGCCCTCGGCACGCCCGTCCCGGCGACGGCAAGGCGGTGGGCCACCGGCCCCGACGGTTACGCGGACCTGGTCGCCGCCGCCCTGCTCGAAGAGTGCGAGCGGCTGCTGCGGGAGGGACTGCGCCGGGACTACGTACGCCGCCGGAGTGTCGAACCGGTGCTCCGGGGACGCCTGGACGTCGCCGCCCAGGCCACCCGCCGCTACGGGCAACTGGACCAGCTACACGTCCGCACCTTCGACCGGGAGGCGGACATCTGGGACAACCGCGTTCTGGGGAGCGCACTGAGGGCGGCGCTCACCCTGACTGCCAGCCCCGGCCTGGCGCGCGCTCTGCACGGAGCCGCCGGCGCCTTTCCGCAGGCCCCGACCCCGGCCGCGGCCCTCCGCGCTCTGGACCGCACCCACTACACCCGCCTCAACGCCCGCTACCGCCCCGCCCACACCTGGGCCCGCCTGCTGCTGCGCGGTGGCGGCGTGACCGATCTGCTCACCGACCAGGGCACCACGGCAGACGGTCTCCTGCTCGCCATGCCCGCGCTCTGGGAAGCCGTCGTCCGCCGTCTCGGCACCGAGGCAGCCGGCCCGCACGGCGGCCACGCCGTACCCGGCGGAAGCGGCGTCGGCATCACAGTCCGCGGAGATCTGGGCAACGCCTCGACCTTCCGGCCGGATCTCCTGCTCAGCCTTCCAGGACTTCCAGGACACGACACGGCACATCGCACGCTGCTGCCCGTGGACGCCAAGTACAAGCGTTACGACCGCCACGGCGTGAGCGCGGACGACGTCCACCAGCTCCTCACCTACGGCAGCGGCTACGCGTCCGCCGACGCCCCGACGGCCGTCATCGTCCATCCCCAGCCGGGCAGTCACGCCCAGCGAACCCTCCAGGTGCGCGGTCCCAAAGGCCTGTTGGGCATCGTCCACGTCCTCGGTGTCGACACCCGCAGCACGCCCGAGCAGGCGACGGCGTGGATCGGCTCAGTACTGCGCTGACCCTCACACGCTGCCCGGTCGGCGACAGCAGCCGTGGGCGCTGAGGCGCCTGAAGACGGTCGGCCGAGCGCATCTCCGTTCCGGACAAGGCACCCGAACACCTGCTTGTCCAAAGGCCCGAGTTCTCAAGGTATTGCTGCATGTGCCGGGGGCGTCGTTCATGCCCTGCCAGTCGGAGCCCAAGGCGAGCATCCTCACGCACACGTCGGCGGACGAGCCGACAAGGCATGAGCGGCCCGCCTGCGTGGAACGGCGCCGCGGCACGCAACCCGGTCGATGTCGCCGAGAGCCAGTGCAGTGCTTTCAGGGCCTGGGGAGGGAGGCCGAGGAGGCACGACGCACAGCACAGCGAGAGCTGCCGACGCTGCGGACGTTCCACCGGATGCCGGAGTGCCTCGTGTGAGCGGGCGGGCAACGTGGCAGCGATCCTGCATGCCCATCATGGTCACACGTGCGGCGGGAGGCATCGGCTCCACTGTCGTACGACGCATGAAGGACGCCGCGTCCGTCGGAACGCACGTGCCGCACCCGCGCACGGTGCTCGGCGCGCTCGTCGCCACGAGCCGTCATAGGCCGGTCGAGGTGCGGCGATGCCCGTGACCACCCGCGCGGTCCCGGCGCGCCCCGGCCCGCCGCCCGGGCCCGCGCTGCTCGTCGCCGCCCACGGCGGGCCCGCCCTTGCGGTCACCGCCGTCGCGGGTCTGCTCGCACTCCGCGCCGACCTGCATCCGCTCGATGCCGTCGCCGTCACCACGGCGGTGTTCACCGGCCAGCTCACGATCGGCTGGGGCAACGACCTGCTGGACCTCCGTCGCGACCGCGCCGTCGGTCGCACCGACAAGCCGTTGGCCATCGGAGCCCTCCCGGTCGGCCGGGTGGTACCGGCCCTGGTCGTGGCCGCGCTCGCCTGCCTCGTGCTGTCCGCGCTGGCCGACTGGCGCAGCGCGCTGGTCAACGCCACCCTTGCCACCGGTGCGGGCCACGCCTACAACCTTGGGCTCAAGGCGACCGCGTGGTCCTGGGCGCCGTACGCCTGCGCCTTCGGGACGCTGCCCTCGGTCGTCACCCTCGCCGACCCCACCCAGGGCTGGGCACCGCTGTGGATGACCGGCGCAGGCGCCACGCTCGGTGTCGGGGCGCACCTGCTCAACACGCTGCCCGACCTCGCCGACGACGAACGGACCGGCGTCCGCGGCCTCCCGCACCGGATCGGCGAACGCCGCTCACGCGTCCTGGCCGCCGTGCTGCTGCCCGCCGCCTCGCTGCTCGCCGTGCTCGGCCCCGCGGGAACGCCCCCGGCGTGGGCGTGGGCGGTCCTCACGCTGGTGACCGCCCTCGCACTGCTGACACTGGTCGCCCACGGTCGTACTCCCTTCCGGGCCGCGGTGGCCATCGCCCTGCTCGACGTCGTACTGCTCGTGGCGGCGGCCGGCTGATGGCGCGCTCTCTCATCACTTCCACCTCCCTGTGGCCGGCGCCAGGCCGGTCCGTGCCGCCACCACCCTGGGCCGGTGGCACGCCGACCCGGGTCTGCGCGTCGCCGTCCTGGGCCGGGCGGACGTCGCTGCCCCGGCCGTGCCACGCCGATCTCGCGGCCCGCCTCGCCCGGGCCCGGCTCATCCCGACCGTCGCACTCCGCCCCGGTCGGGCGTTCGTCGCGCCCACCCGCTCGCCCAGCCGACCACAGGAGCCAGCATGACCATGCGCGTCCTCAGCGTTCGCGGCGCCCTGCCCGAGCACCGCCACCGGCAGGAGGAGATCACCGAGTCCTTCACCACCACGCTGGTCGAGGACACGGTCAACCGAGGCATCGTGGAACGGTTCCACCGCAACGTCTGCGTCGAGACCCGGCACACCGTGCTCCCGCTGGAGGAGTACGCCCGCCTCAAGAGCTTCGGCCAGTCGAACGACGTCTTCATCCGGGCCGGCGTCGAGCTCGGCGCTCGCGCGGTCGTCGACGCGCTCAAGGAGGTCGGCCTCACACCGGCCGACGTCGACTACATCGTGTCGTGCACGGTGACCGGCCTGGCCGTCCCCTCGCTTGAGGCCCGCGTCGCAGCGGAGATCGGGCTACGGCCCGATGTGGTGCGCCTGCCCCTCGTCGGCCTCGGCTGCGTAGCGGGCGCGGCCGGTATCGCCCGCCTGCACGACCTGCTGCGCGGCCGCCCGGACGGGGTCGCGGTGCTGATGTCGGTCGAGCTGTGCTCGCTCACGCTTCAGCGCGACGACACCTCGGCCGCCAATCTCGTGGCCAGCGGCCTGTTCGGGGACGGCGCCGCGGCGGTGGTCGCCGTCGGGCCCGAGCACGCGCTCGCGCAGTCCGACGACCCGGCTCGTCCCGAGGTCCTCGCGTCACGCAGCCGTCTCTACCCCGACTCCGAGCGCATGATGGGCTGGGACGTCGGCTCCGGCGGGCTGAAGATCGTGCTCGACCCCTCGGTCCCCGATCTGGTGCGCCGTCACATCGGCGACGACGTCCGCGGCTTCCTCGCCGACCACGGGCTGACCCGCGACGATCTCGGCTGGTACGTGGCGCACCCCGGCGGCCCCAAGGTCCTCGAAGCGCTGCAGGACGCCCTCGGGGTCGAGCGGGACGCCCTGGGCGTGACCTGGGACTCGTTGCGCCGGATCGGCAACCTGTCCTCCTCCTCGGTGCTGCACGTCCTGGCGGACACGCTCGCCGAGCGTCCGCCCCCGCCCGGCTCCTACGGACTCATGCTCGCCATGGGCCCGGGCTTCTGTTCCGAGTTCGTGCTTCTGCGCGCTCCGGGTGGTGGTGAGCGGTGAGCAGCGAGGTCCTGTTCACCGTTCTGGTCCTGGCCGTCGGCCTGGAGCGGGTCGCCGAGCTCGCCGTGTCCCAGCGCAACGCCGCCCTCAGTTTCGCGCGGGGCGGCGTGGAGGCCGGGCGGGGGCACTACCCGTTCATGGTGGTGCTGCACACGGGCCTGCTCGTCGGCGCGCTCGTGGAGGTGTGGACGCGTCGGCCGGACGCGGTAGCGGTCCTCGCCTGGACCATGCTCGCCCTCGTCGCGGCCTCGCAGGCGCTGCGCTGGTGGTGCATCGCCACCCTGGGGCGGCAGTGGAACACCCGGGTGATCGTCGTGCCGGGCGCCGCGCGTGTGACGGGCGGCCCCTACCGCTGGATCCCGCACCCCAACTACGTCGCCGTCGTCGCGGAGGGGCTCGCGCTGCCCCTGGTGCACTCGGCCTGGGTCACGGCGGTCGTCTTCACGGCGCTGAACGGGTTCCTGCTCGCCACCCGCATCCGCACCGAGGACGCCGCCCTGGCACAACTGGCCTGAACGCCCTGGCACAACTGGCCTGAAGGAGGCGGACATGGACCTGCTCGTCGTCGGCGGAGGCCCGGCAGGCCTGGCCACGGCCCTGCACGCGGCCCGGGCGGGGCTCGACGTGGCCGTGTGGGAGCGGCGCGCCGGCACGGTCGACAAGGCGTGCGGCGAGGGACTGATGCCGGGTGCCGTCACCGCCTTGGCGGCGCTCGGCCTGCGCCCGCCGGGGCACGATCTGCGCGGCATCCGCTATGTCGCCGGACCGCGCCGGGTCGATGCCGACTTCGGAGCGGGCCCGGGCCGGGGCGTACGCCGCACGACACTGCACGCGGCGCTGCGCGAGACGGTGCTCGCCGCGGGCGTACGGGTCGAGCAGCGCACCGCGCACCGCGTCGAGCAGGACGAGGACGGTGTGCTGGTCGACGGCGCCCGTGCCGGCCACCTCGTCGCGGCCGACGGCCTGCACTCGCCGATCCGTCGAGCCCTGGGGCTCGACCGGCCACGCCGGGCCCGCCCGCGGCACGGGCTGCGGCGCCACTACGAGCTCGCCCCCTGGAGCGACCACGTCGAGGTGCACTGGGCCCCGTGCGCGGAGGCCTATGTGACCCCGGTGGCCGGCGACCTCGTGGGCGTCGCGGTGCTCACCAGCGCCCGCGGGTCGTTCGACGACCACCTCGTCGCCTTCCCCGAGCTGCGGGAGCGGCTGGCCGGGGCCCGGCACGCCGGACCGGTGCGTGGGGCGGGCCCGCTCCGCCAGGACACGAGCGCGCGCACCGCCGGCCGGGTGCTGCTCGTCGGCGATGCCGCCGGCTACGTCGACGCGCTGACCGGTGAGGGCATCGCGCTGGCGCTCGCACAGGCGCCGGCGGCCGTCCGGGCCGTCACCCACGGGGACTTGGCGGGCTACGAGCGGGAGTGGCGCCGGCTCACACGGCGCTACCGCTGGCTGACCCACGCACTGCTCGGCGCGACGCGGGTGCCCCCGGCTCGCGCGGCGCTGGTGCCTCTGGCACAGCGGCTGCCGTGGCTGTTCGCCGCGACCGTCGACGCGCTGGCCCGCCCGGCCGGGCAGCATCAGGCGAGCCTGCAGAGTGGATGGTCGACGTCCGCCGTGCCCGATCGTGGAGGAACACGTCGGGCTCACCGAGAGCCTGGCGGCCGAGCTTGAATGCATGCCGGGTGGAGAGGGAGACGCCGTACGAACCCCGCGCCTTCAGCGCCACAGGTGACGGGTGACGGGTGACAGGTGACGCGTGACGCGTGACGATGCGCATCGTCACGCGAGCCCGCGGCGCCGGTTCGCCGTCCGACCGGGGCCTTAAGTGGCCACGCCCCGCACATGACGGTCGGGCAGGCAGTCGTAGACAGGAAGGGCCGGTACGCAGGGCCTGTTGCCGACGGGCGAGTTCTCGGCGGCTGCCCGGTGCCGCGTCGTTCACCACCCCACCGTCACTGCGCCCGCGGCTCCATGACTTCCGCCTGCTCTTCGCGGGTCAGGTTGCCGAAACCGGGCCGGGCGGCAGGTGGACCGTCATGATCAGGCTGCACGTTTCGGTGCCGGAGCCGCGGTAGGTGTGCGGGGTGTCGCCGTCGAACGAGGCGGTCTGCCCGGCTTCCACGGTGTGTTCGGTGCCGTCGACGATCAGGGCCATCCGGCCGGAGGTGACGCTGACGGTTTCCACGACTCCGGCCTGGTGCGGGTGGCTGGGGTATTCCTCGTCCGGTTCCAGCCGCCAGCGCCAGACCTCGACAGGGGCCGGGCCCGAGGTCGTCAGCATGAGCCGGGCCTCGCCACCTCGGTCGCCGTTCCACAGGGGCGTCACGGTGTCGGCGGCCACGACGCGGACGCGGCCTTGGGGCGGTCCCTGCATCAGGGCGGATACCGAGATGCCAAGGGTGTCAGCGAGCCGGACGAGGGTGGCCAGGTTGGGGTTGCCCTGGGCTTTCTCCAGTGCCACCAGGGCTCCCTTGCTGACCTGGGAACGTCGGCTGAGTTCCTCCAGGGACAGGCCCGCCCGCGTGCGGGCCGCCCGGACGTTGTGGGCGACCGTCCGCAGGGCTGCGGCTGTCTCAGCCATCTGATCTCCATCCTCGACACTGACCACTTCAATGCACCGTGCGGTCGTTCGGTTGACAGGGGCCGGTCGTTGCGTTGTACGGTGCGGTCGTTCCAATGATGGTAAGGGATGTGCTGTGATCGCTCTGCTGCTGGCCTTGGGCAGCTCACTCGCCCATGGATGCGCCGACTTCCTCGGCGGCCTCGGCGCCCGAAGGGCTCATGTGCTGCGTACGGTGATGATCGCGGCCCCGGCCTCTTTCGTGGTCGAGTTTGTTGCTGTGGCCGGTGCTCGGCGCCTCGTTCAGCGCCGGCGCCCTGGGCTGGGGTGCCGCGTCCGGGGTCGCCCCCGCCTCCGCGTTCACTCTGCTCCACCGCACGCCGCCGTCGCCGTCAGCCTTCTCGTGCTGACCTGAGCAGCCCCGTGGCCCACCCTCACAGCCGACGACGCAAGGAGACGAGCATGTTCATACAGCCCTGGGACGCGAGCCTCGACGAAGCCGAATGGCAGACCTGGATCGCGGAAGGCCACGACTTCGGACAGCTCAGTGTCAACGGCCTGCCCGGCCACCCGCCCGTCGCCGTGCCCACCCACTTCACCGGCGACGGAGACCATCTCCTGATCCACCTCGCCCGGCCCAACCCGGCCTGGAAGGCGATCGAGCACGACCCGAACGTCCTCTTCACCGTCTTCGGTGACTACGCCTTCATCCCCGGCCCCTGGCGCGCCGACGCCGGCACTCCGCCCACCGACGGCGTCCCCACCAGCTATTACACGGCCGTCCAGTTCACCTGCCGCGCCCACATCGTCGACGACCCCGAGGACAAGGCAGAACTGCTCCGCCGCCAGCTCGCCCACTTCCAGCCCGACGGTGACCACGCCCCCGTCGCCGTCGACCAGCCGCCCTACGGCCGGATGCTGCCCGGCATCCGGGGCCTGCGCCTGGAGGTCACCGACGTGGTGGCCAAGTTCAAGTACGACGACCACAAGGCCGTCGAGCACCGCACCGCCGTCGCCGACCATCTCACCGCACGCGACCAGGGCCTCGACGTACCCGCCGCACGCCGGCAACGCAACCGCCTGGCCCGTATCGGCCCCTGGAAGCCCTGACCCCCGCCCCGACCGCAGACCCGCACGCCCGCAGACCGCGCACCCGCACACCCGCTCACCCGCACACCCGCACACCCGCACACCCGCACACCGGAAACGGAAATCCCTCCCATGCCCGCCTTCCGCATTGCCCCCGCCGTCGCGGACGCCTTCCCCGACGCGCTCATCGCCCTGGTCACGGCCGTCGGCCTGCGTGGCCGTGAACCCTGGCCCCACACCACCACGGCCCTGGAGGACCTGGAGCGGCAGCTCGCCGACGGCACCTGGCACCCCGCCGACGAGACCGACCCCCGCGTCGAGGCCTGGCACACCGCCTACCGCTCCTTCGGCACCAACCCCCGCCGCATCCGCCCCAGCGTCGACGCGCTCGGCCGCCGCCTCGCCAAAAAGGGAACGCTGCCGCGCATCAACCCGGCCGTCGACTCCTACAACGCCGTCTCCGTCCGGCACGGCCTGCCCGCCGGCGCCTTCGACCTGGACCACGTCACCGGCGACGTCGACATCCGCCGGGCGGACGGCACCGAGTCCTTCACCCCGCTCGGTGAGCCCGACACCGTCGAGAACCCCAAGCCCGGCGAGATCATCTACGCGGACACCACCGGCGTCCTGACCCGCCACTGGAACCACCGCGACGCCCACCGCACCCGCGTCACCGAGGACTCCACACACGTCGTCTTCGTCCTCGAAACCCTCCACGCCACCCGCGACGGCGACCTCCTCAAGGTCGCGGCGGAGGAACTGCGGGGCCTGCTCACCCCGCACACCGCACAGACCGCCGTGCACTACCTCAGCCCGGCACACCTCCAGGCCACCACCTGAGACCGCCACCCACCCGGACCCGCTCCGGTGTCCCGCCACGAAGCCCGCAGTGCCGGTGAACTCTCCGGGCAGGTGAGAGCGCATGCCGAGGACGGGCACGGCGGTGGGGATCTCCCGTGCTCTCGATGCCGCCGACGGGAGGAGACCCGGCCGCGGGCTCCCGAGGGGGACGGGAAGTCCGCGGCCGGGTCGTTCACCGCACCGGCCCGTCCCCACGGGCGATGCGGCCCGGGCAGGCACGGCCGCTCACCGCGCGTGCCCGGGGACCAGGGGCGACCGGCGGCTTGGAGTACGGGCCGCCCGACTCCTTCAGCGCAAGGGACGCTGACGCTGCGGTGTCCGCGGGGGCAGGCCGTCGCGATCTCGGCCGTGGTTGCTGAACGGGTGCGCCGTAAAGTCGACGGACCGTCAGGCGAATGGGCCGACCCGCACAATCCTTTCGTGGGTGGTTTTCCGGGACTCAGCGCACCCGGTGGCCCGCCCGGTACA
Source organism: Streptomyces sp. DSM 40750 (assembly GCF_024612035.1). Taxonomy (GTDB): domain Bacteria; phylum Actinomycetota; class Actinomycetes; order Streptomycetales; family Streptomycetaceae; genus Streptomyces. The sequence goes on along the minus strand of NZ_CP102513.1, from coordinate 9,775,780 downwards.
CCGCGCGGATGTCGGTGACGGCCGAGATGTCGTCGACGGGGGAACTGCCGAGCACGAGGATGTCGGCGTCCGCGCGGGGGAGCAGTACGCCCTTGCGTCCGGCCCGGCCCACCGCTTCGGCGGCCTCGGCGGTCGCGCAGCGCAGCACGTCACGGTTCGGCATGCCCAGTTCGGCGAGTTGGGTCAGCGCGTGGGGATAGACGCCGTGCGGTTTGTCGGAGTTGATGCCTGCGTCGGTGCCGGGAACGATCCGGGCGCCCGAGGCGATGACCTTGGCCACGACGTCCCACAGCGCGGCAAGGCGGGTGGCCACAGCCGGGGGCGGCGGTGTCCTGCCGGGCAGGATTCCCACCGTGAGGCTGATGAACGTTCCTCGCCGTACGACCTCGTCCACCAGATCCTGGCGCAGACCGACGCCATCGTCGGTGAGGAAGGAGAAGTGCTCGATGGTGTCGAAGCCGGCGTCGACCACGTCCGCGATCGCCGGGGCGGCGTGGGCGTGGGCGGCCACGGTGAGCCCGAGCCGGTGCGCCTCGTCGGCGATCAGCCGCAGGTCGGACTGGTCGTACTGCTGGTGCAGGGAGTTGGAGCCGGGCGTCATCACGCCGCCGTTGGCCATCACCTTCACCACGTCACAGCCGCGTGCGGCACGGTTCCGTACCGCCGCCAGCAGTGCGCCGGCCCCCTCGGCCTCGCCACCGAGGAAGTGGCAGTGGCCGCCGCGGGTGGTGAGTGGCGGGCCCGCGGCGACGATGTCAGGGCGCTCCGTGGACGGCACCTGCTCCCGCAGCGCGAGAGTGAGGTAGTCGCGGTCTCCGAGGTCCCGGACGGTCGTGACACCGGTCGTCAGCGTGGTCGCCGCGGAGGCGCGTGCGGTCTTCAGTACGGCCTCGTGGTCGTGGGACGCCACATGGTCTACGGCGTCCTTGGTCCCGTCCCAGCACAGGTGCACGTGCGCGTCGATCAGTCCGGGAAGCAGCCAGCCGTCCGGCCCGAAGTCCGTCACCGCCGCGTGCTCCGGCGGTGCCGCTCCCGTGAAGTCCACGTCGCGGATCACGCCGTCCTCGACCAGCACCATGCCCGATTGTCCGACGTTGACTCCGTCGAAGACGTGCCCTGCCCGGAGCGCCAGCAGTTCGCCGCGCATAACAGTCATCTCCAAGAAACCGCGAAGTGGGGGTGGGGGGAGACAAGCTCAGTCGTCGCAGAGCACGCCGCGGGCGGATGCACTGTCCGGCCCGTGGGACGAAACGGACGACTCGCCGTACGCCACTGGCGTGCTCGCGAGCCCAACTCTCGCCGCTGATCAAATGTTTGGGGAACGGGAGATCGCTGATGGCGGCCATAGACGAGATCAATACCGCCGTGCGAGCCCAGACCCAGGCCCGGGCCTCGGGGCACCACCCACTGCAGGTCCCACTGCGCTCTTCCGGAGCGCGGCCTGCCGATTGATGTCCGGTCAGCTGTGCGGTGTGTCGTGGTGCACGGCCTCTGCCGTACCGGCGGCGACCAGTTGGCCGGCCTCGGCCGCGGTCGCCCTCAGCCAGATGTGGGCGGGGTCACGTTCGTGCAGGGGGTGCCACCACAGGGATTCCACCAGCCGGCCTCTACCGAACGGCAGCTCGACGACGGACGTGCCGCTGTCGGCGGGAAACAGGCGGGCGGCGCGTTCGGGTACCACGCCCACCCGGTCGGTGCCGGCGATCAGGAAGGGCATGGTGAGGAAGTTCTCGACGGCGATCTCGACCCGTGGTTCCAGGCCATGGGCGTGCAGCCCGTGCAGGGGCGAGAAGCCCGTCGCCGGGAAGTGATAGGGCAGCACCCAAGGGCGTACGACGAGCGTTTCCGGGCTCGGTGGTGCCGACGTGACGGTGTCGGAGGAGACCACGCACACCCAGCGGTCGTCGTACAGGTCGATGGCCGGGACGTTCGCCAACAGGCCCTGCGCCAGCACCATGCCGTCAACGGTGCGCAGATGCTCGGGGGCGCGTCGGACGATGTGCGGCGTGTTGTGCTCGAACCGCAGCCGCACTCCCGGCGCCGCGTCACGCACGAGAGCGGCCAGCGTGCGGCCGAAGGTGGCCAGATGCATGTCCGTCACCACCAGGGTGAACTCGCGCCGCGCGTGGGCGGGGTCGAAGGCGGGGCGGGTCTGGAAGACCCGGTCCGCCGAGCCGAGCGCCTGCGCCGTGTGCGCGGCCAGGCGCTCGGCCAGCGGGGTGAGCTCGTAGGTGTTCCCCACTCGGGTGAGCAGTTCGTCGCCGAAGTGGCGGCGCAGCCGGGCCAGCGCGGAACTCACGGTGGGCTGGCTCAGCCCCAGCCGCTGGGCCGCCCGCGTCACACTGCGCTCCTGCAGCAGCGCGTCCAACGGCACCAGCAGGTTCAGATCCAGACCCACGACGCCAGGCCTCCGCGCATCATTGCTCTTGTCCACGGCCAGCATAGGCGATCTCGGATTCCCGAAACTCCTGGTGAGCGGCGGGAATTGGGCCCGCGGACACACCCCGAGCGGGTACGGCGAATCGCCGCCCCTGCGGGTATCCATTCACATGTGGCAGGCCCCCCTCGGGAGTGGGCCGCCCACCGCCCCACCAACGGGGCCGCCCCTTCCTTTCCGCGAAGCGGCTCCAGCTCCGGAAAGCGTGTCGCTTCCGCAGAGCAGGGAGTTGAGCGGGCATGAAGGACGTCATCACCGCGTCCGGCACCAAGGTGCCGACCGCCGCTATCGAGCGCTGCCGTTCACCGAAGACCGGCCCCCGGGGGTGCGCTCGAAGGCGAACGACACCATCAGCGACCGGCCTGCCCGCGGCGTCCTCGACCGCGGCCCCGGACCTGAGGGGGCCGACGCCCGGGCCGGACTCGGTAGTCCAGCAGTCCGCTGCTGTCGCCGTAGCCGATGCCCAGTGCCTGTTCCTGCCCGCGCACGGCGCGGTACTGTTCCGCCTCGGCCAGGCATGAGGTAGACGAGGTCCCCTCCTGTGATCAGCCTTCCTCACAGAGCCTTGACTCTCGATCGTCCACACGCGAGCCGATAAATACCAACCATGTGGTAAGTTTTAACGGCTCAGCTACTGCGTTGGACCGACTTCGTCGAGGAGAGTGGGCGCACCCGTGGGTCAGGCAAAAGCGCGCGGTCCGTACGCCAAGACACCGGCCCGCAGAGCGGACATCGTACGGGCCGCACGCGACAGCTTCGCCGAGAACGGCTATGCCAAAGCCTCCCTGCGCGACATCGCGGAGCGTGCCGGCATCACCCACGCCGGCCTCCTGCATCACTTCCGCAACAAGGACGAACTGCTCGCCGCGGTGCTCGCCGAACGTGATGCCGAGGAATGGCAGCAGGGCCTGGAGCAGGTGGACAGCCCGGACGAGCTAGCGCCCTACCTCGCCGAACTCCTCCGCCACCACCAGAAGGCGCCCGAGCTGATGCGCCTGTGGATCGAGCTCGCCGCAGCGGCCTCACGGCCGGATCATCCCGCCCACACCTACTTCGTCGAACGCTACGAACGCGGGCGCACCCAGTTCGCCGAGGGATTCCACGACAAAGCCGCCCGCGGCACCCTGCGCGAGGGCGTCAGCCCCGAGAGCGCCGCGGTTCTCTTCCATGCCGTACTCAACGGGCTCCAGTTGCAATGGGTCCTCGCTCCGGACCTCGACATCGTCAGGCCCGTCACCGACTTCGTCCGCCTGCTCTTCGACCACGACCACACCGACGAGTGAGCGGATCGCCGCCCAACTCGGCACCGCGACGCGCCCACGGGATACCGGCCGCCGTCAGGGCCGATGTGCCGTGCGGCGCGCCCCGCACGCCCTGCGAGTGCTCTCTCACGGCCTCGCGGAGGGCCTGAGGATCCCACTCGCGGACATCCGCGACGATCCGCTCGTGTTCCTCGCGGTGGCAGCGATGCCATTCCGGGTTGAACGTGCGCCGCTTCAGTCCGCCCCACACCGGCCGGCGACGGATCCCGATGCACTGAACTGACACCGACCGGCACGGAGTTGCGCGCCGCTACGGCGAAGCCGTGGTGCGGCACGGCGCCCCAGCGCTCGAACTCCTCCGAAGTGGCGACCTCCGCACCGCCCGCAGACAGCGACCCCTCCCGCGAGATCGACGCCGGTCGCCCACTCGACGACCAACGGCGTCACGTCACCGGAAGCGGTCTGGTCCCGGCGCGAGGAGCGTTCCGCGACCGACATACCGCAGGACGAGCCCGTACCGCTCAAGCGGAACCCGGGCCGCCCCGCGATGCCGAGGCATTGCGCCCGCTTTCCCGCTGGCCGAGACGCCTAAATATAACGTTCTGATCACGAAGTCGCGCTACAGCCTTCCTGCCCTTGCGATCCGGATCTACTGTCCAAGCCAAAACCAACCGCATGGTAAGAGTTGGCGCTCGCCCGCGGCGCACTTGCGCGGCGAACTGACGAAGGCCGCGGCCCACCCGGCTCCCGCACGAAGGAACACACCCATGAGCACTCACCGCCCACGCCCGCGACCGCGCCACGCCCCGGCCTCGGCCCGTCGTCTGCGACGAACCCATTTCGGCACTCTCTCCGTCCACACAGGCACGCGTTCTCGACTCGCTCGTCGCCCTCCGGCAACGCGCCACCATCGCCCGGCGCGTCAGCCACCGCGTGAGCGTCCTCTTCCACCGCGACGTCCGCGGGACCGGCCCGGCGGGAGAGAGCCCCGGCGGGAGAGATCGCCTCAACCCCCGAACACCCCTCCGGACTGAGGCCGTTGCCCACCTCGCCCGAACGGCCAGGTCGTGGCGAAAGCACCCCCAGGCCCTGACCACCGACACTCAGGAAAGCAGTCGACGATGACGGAATTCCCTCCCGGCTTCCTCTGGGGAGCCTCCACCGCACCGCACCAGATCGAGGGCAACAACCTCAACAGCGACTTCTGGGCGAGCGAGGGGCTCATGCCGGGCATGGAGCGCAGTGGTGACGCCTGCGACAGCTACCACCGCTACCGCGAGGACATGCGACTGCTCGCCGACGCCGGCCTCAACGCCTACCGCTTCGGCATCGAGTGGGCACGGATCGAGCCGGTCCCCGGCATGATCTCGCGAGCCGAACTCGCCCACTACCGGCGCATGATCGAGACCGCCTTCGAGCTCGGCCTGACGCCGGTCGTGACCCTGCACCACTTCACCAGCCCGCTCTGGTTCGCCCAGGAGGGCGGCTGGCTCGGTGACCGCGCCGTGGAGCGGTTCCAGGCATACGCCGAGGCGGTCGCCCCGATCCTCGACGGCGTCGAGTGGGTCGTCACCATGAACGAGCCGAACATGCTGGCCATCATGATCGGCATGGCTCAGGCCATGCGGAACCAGCAGGCCGCCGGGGAGTGGCAGAGCCCCACCCTCGACCACGAGGGCCCCCGACCGCCGCTGCCGGCCCCCGATGTGAAGATCGGCGAACGGCTGGTCGAGGCGCACCACGCGGTACGAGACCTGCTGCGTGAGCGCACCGGCGCCAAGGTCGGCTGGACGATCGCCAACCGGGCTTTCGTCGCCCGCCCGGGGGCCGAGGAGAAGAAGCGAGAGCTGGAGTACGTCTGGGAGGACCTCTACCTGGAGGGCTCGCGCGGAGACGACTTCGTCGGCGTGCAGTCGTACTCCAGCCAGTGGGTCGGCCCGGACGGCGTCGAGCCCCACCCACAGCACCCGGACAACACGCTCGTCGGCACCGCCTACCGGCCCGACGCCCTGGCCATCGCCGTACGGCACACCGCCGAGGTCACCGGAGGCATGCCGATCCTGGTCACCGAGAACGGCATCGCCACCGCCGACGACACCCGCCGGATCGCCTACACCGGCGAGGCCCTGAAGCACCTCGGGGCGGCGATCGCCGACGGCGACGGCATCGATGTACGCGGCTACCTGCACTGGAGCCTCCTCGACAACTACGAGTGGGGCCACTGGGCGCCGACGTTCGGACTGGTCGAGGTCGACCGCGAGACCTTCGAGCGCCGCCCCAAGCCCAGCCTCGCCTGGCTGGGCGAGACCGCCCGCCGCGCGGGCAACTGACCGCACCGCCACCGGAAGGACACGCTGTGCAGGTATCCGTACCCGACGTCTCGTCCCGGTCCCTGGCCGAACTGGTCTCGCTGTCCGGGCGGCGCGCCGTCGTGACCGGCGCGGCCCGTGGACTGGGCCGGGCCATCGCCGAGCGCATGGTCGAAGCGGGCGCGGACGTGCTCGTCGCCGATATCGAGCACCGGCTCGCCGCCACTGTCGCCGAGGATCTGAACGCCCGCCGCGCGGGCTGCGCGGTGGCCGCCCACGTGGATGTCACCGACGCGGGGAGCGTCGTCGAGGCCGCCGATCTCGCGGTCCGGGAGCTGGGCGGGGTCGATATCTGGGTCAACAACGCCGGTGTCTTCCCCAGCGTTCCCGCGCTGGAGATGTCCGAGAAGACCTGGGACGAGGTGTTCGCCGTGAACACGCGCGGTGTCTTCCTCGGATCCCGGGAGGCCGCGCGCCGGATGCGCGAGGCCGGGAGCGGCGGCGTCATCGTCAACGTCGTCTCCACGGCCGGGTTCCGGGGAACGGCCCCCGGGCTCGCCGCCTACGTCGGCTCCAAGCACGCGGCGCGCGGCCTCACCCGGCAACTCGCCCTCGAATTCGCCCCGTTCGGGGTTCGTGTGCTGGGTGTCGCGCCGACGTTCGTACCGACCGAGGGGAACATGGCGGCAGCCGCCGGGGCCGGGGTCTCTCTGGACACCGAGTCCCTCATGTCCGTGATGAAGCCGGGACCGCTCGGACGCCTCGGCGTGCCCGACGACATCGCCCGCGTGGTGCTGTTCTGCGCGAGCGACCTCTCCGTCTTCATGACGGGCAGCACGCTCCTCGCCGACGCCGGCGAAACGATTTAGTCCGCGACGCCCCACCACCCCCGGCCCCCTCGGGCCACTGCCCCGCAACGACGCGTAGGAGCCCCATGCTCTCCCCCCGCACCAGCCCCACCCGCGACATCGCCGGCCTCGACGGCCTGTGGCGGTTCGCCCTCGACACACGAGCCGGCGCCACTCCGTGGACCTCGCGGCTCACCTCACCCCTCGAAGTCCCCGTCCCCGCCAGCTACAACGACCTGTTCGTGGACGCGGAGATCCGTGACCACGTCGGCGTCGTCTGGTACCAGCGCGAGGTGCGGGTACCGCGCGGCTGGGTGGGCGAGCGGGTGGTCCTGCGCTTCGGCTCCGTCACCCACGCCGCGCAGGTCTACGCGGACGACCGGCTGGTGGCCGAACACACCGGGGGCTACACCCCGTTCGAGGCGGACCTGACGGGGATCGTCGACCCCGGTGCCGAGTTCAGGCTGACGGTCGGCGTCGACAACCGGCTGACGAACGAGACGATCCCGCCCGGCACCGTCACCACCGGCCCCGACGGCCGCGAACGCCAGTCGTATCTGCACGACTTCTACAACTACGCGGGCATCGCGCGCCCGGTCCGCCTGTGCAGCACGCCGCTGACCTTCGTCGAGGACGTCACGGTCGTCACCGGACGGGACGGCGCGGCCGGCATCGTCGAGTACCACGTGGAGACCGACGGCGAGGCAGCCGACGCGATCGCCGTCCGGGTGCGCGCCGTCGACGAGGCGGGCCGGATCGTGGCGGCGGCAAACGGAGCCGAGGGCGTCCTGCGCATCGAGAACGTCACCCTCTGGCGGCCCGGCGCCGCCTACCTGTACGACCTCGTGGTGGAGTTGGTCGCCGAGGAGGAGATGGGTGCGGGAGAACTCGTCGACAGCTACACCCAGCCCTTCGGCGTCCGCACCGTGGAAGTGCGGGGCACCGATTTCCTCATCAACGGCGAACCGTTCTACTTCACCGGTTTCGGCAAGCACGAGGACACCCCCGTGCGGGGCAAGGGCCACGACGACGCCTACCTCGTCCACGACTTCCAGCTCATGCAGTGGACCGGCGCCAACTCCTTCCGCACCTCGCACTACCCGTACGCGGAGGAGGTGCTCGACTTCGCCGACCGGCAGGGCATCGTCGTCATCGACGAGACCGCCGCCGTCGGCCTCAACCTGGGCGTCATGGGCGGTCTCACCGGCGCCGCGCCGACCCCGACCTTCGCGCCGGAGAACTTCGGCGGGATCACCGGCGACGTCCACGCCCAGCACCTGCGGGAGTTGATCGAGCGGGACAAGAACCACCCCAGCGTGGTGATGTGGTCCCTCGCCAACGAGCCGGCCTCCAATGAGGACGGCGCCCGCGAGTACTTCGAGCCGCTGGTCGAGCTGGCCCGCAAACTGGACCCGACCCGCCCCCTCACCTACTCCGCGGTCATGTTCGCCACGCCGCAGAACGACCTGATCGGCGACCTGTTCGACGTACTGAGCATCAACCGCTACTACGGCTGGTACCTGTTCACCGGCGACCTCGCGACCGCCGGGCACTACCTGGAGCAGGACCTGCGCGGCTGGGTCCAGCGCTTCGGCAAGCCGGTCATGATGTCCGAGTACGGCGCCGACACCCAGCCCGGCCTCCACTCCGTCTGGGACACGCCGTGGAGCGAGGAGTACCAGAGCGACTACCTCGCCATGTACCACCGCGTGTTCGACCGCCTCCCCGAGTTCATCGGCGAACACGTCTGGAACTTCGCCGACTTCCAGACCTCCGCCGGCATCCACCGCGTCGACGGCAACAAGAAGGGCGTCTTCACCCGGGACCGCAAGCCCAAGACGGCCGCGTTCGCCCTTCGTCGCCGCTGGCAGGGCCTGGACGGACGCAAGCCCGGCCAGGCGTCGGACGACTGACGCTTCTCCCGCCTCCAACGCTTCTCCCCGTACCTCCCTGATCCTCCCCCTGATCCGCCGCGAACCTCGGCGGCGCCACAACCCGCTATTGAAACGTTCCAATCACATCTCGCCCAAGCGACTGAGAAGGGCCGCACCCATGCCCGCCACCACCCCTCCCTCTTCCCCTCCCCCGCTCACCGCCCACAGCACCATCGACGCGTGGCTGACCCACCCGAAGGACGCGCCGCTCATCAAGGGACTGCTGGACCAGGCCGGGGTGCCGCAGGAGATGCTCGCCCCCGTCCGCACGCTCCCGCTGCAGCAACTGGTCGCCGTCAGCCAGGGGCAGTTGCCGCAGGCGGTCGTCGACGAACTGGTACTCCGGGTCAACGACGGCGTCATGCCCGCCGAGGAGAGCGCCCCGGGCGTGTGGACCGAGCGCGTCACGCCCGGACGGTTCGACGGCAGAACCGTCATCGTCACCGGCGCGGCCGCCGGCATCGGCCGGGCGACCGCATCGCGGATCGCGCGGGAAGGCGGCCGCGTGATCGCCGTGGACGTCTCGGCCGAACGCCTCGAAGACTTCGCCGCGTCCTTCCCCGACGGCGCGATCGCCACCGTCGTCGGAGACATCACCCAGCAGGACGACATCGACCGGATCGTCGATGCGGCCGACGGCCGCATCGACGCCCTCGCGAACGTGGCCGGCGTGAACGACGACTTCTCGCCGGTCCACGAGACCTCCGACGAGATCTGGGAGCGCGTCATCGGCATCAACCTCACCGGCGGCTTCAAACTGTCCCGCGCGGTCCTGCCGCTCATGATGGCCGCGGGCGCCGGCTCGATCGTCAACGTCGCCTCGGAAGCGGCGCTGCGCGGCAACTCCTCGGGGACCGCGTACACCGTCTCCAAACACGGGGTCGTCGGCCTGACCAGGTCTGCCGCCTTCATGTACGGCCCGCACGGCATCCGGGTCAACGCGGTCGCGCCCGGTGGCGTGGCGACCGGCATCCCCATGCCCGCGCACGTGTCGCGGACGGGTTCCGCCCGGCTCACTCCTTTCCAGCAGGCGATACCGAGCCTGGCCACCGCCGAACACCTGGCGGCCTCCATCACGTTCCTGCTCAGCGACGACGGCATCAACATCAACGGCGCCGTCCTCCCGTCCGACGGGGGCTGGTCGGTCCAGTAGTCCCGAACCCGGTGGCAGTCGATCGCCGAACGCGCCCGACCAAGCGCTGCTCTCGCTTCGGCCCCACCGGTTCATCCAAGGACGCGCGCGCCGTCCTCCAGCAACTGCCGCGCCACCTGGCATCCATGTGACGAAGGAGTCCACATGCAAGACGACCGGGACATCAGGGTGGCCGGACCCTCGCGGACCGAGCCGACCGGGCCGGCGAGGGGCGACGGCGAGGAGCCGGCCGAGACCTCCGGCCCCGAGATCGAGGCACCGCCGCTGCGGAAGGTCGGCACGGGCTACATCACCTGGATGATGATCGCCAACTTCGGGGCCTCGCTGGCCCTGATGGTCCCGCTGTCCTACTCGTTGGCGCTGCGGATCTCCGACCTCGCCCCCGGGCGCGAGGAACTGCTCGGTTACGTCACCGGGGTCGCCCAGTTCGTCTACCTGGTCGTCAGTCCCCTGATCGGCTTCTGGAGCGACCGGACGCGCTCCCGCCTCGGCCGCAGGACACCGTTCCTGGTCGTGGGGACGGTCCTCGGCGTCGTCGCGCTCTTCGGGATCGCCGCCGCGCAGACGGTGTTCCTGGTGGGTCTGGCGTGGGTCGTCGGCATGCTCGGCTGGTCCACGGCCGGGCAGGCCATCCAGAACGTCCAGGCCGACCGTGTGCCCGAGGAACAGCGCGGCCGCATTTCGGCCTTGACGAGCGTCACGAGCCAGATCTCACCGGTGATCGGCATAGGCATCGCGTACGCGGTGGCCTCCAGCACCCTCCTGGTGTTCCTGGTCCCGGGCGTCGTCGGAGCGGCCTTGCTGCTGCTGTTCCCGCTCTTCAAACCGGAAGGGGACTCCCGTGAACTCGTCCACACCAGCGATGTGACGCTCAAGGGCCTGATCGCCAGCTACGGGTTCAATCCGCGGAAGTACCCCGACTTCGGCTGGAACTGGCTCGGCCGCTTCGTCTTCTTCATGGGCCTGTACTTCAACACCACCTTCGGCACCTTCTTCTACGCCCAGCGGCTCGATCTCCCCATCAGGGAGGTGGCCGGCGTCGTGGCGACGATCGGGACCATCGGGGTGTTGGCCGCGGCCGTCGGCGCCATCGGGGGCGGCTTCCTCTCCGACAAGCTCGGCCGGCGCAAGCTGTTCACCGTGATCGGCTCCGTGATCTTCGTCGCCGGGGCCGTCACCGAGGCGTTCGCCCATTCACTGCCCCAACTCGTCGTCGGCGCGGTGCTGATGCAGCTCGCCATCGCGGCGTTCAGCGCCGTCGACCAGGCGATCGTGTTCGCCGTCCTCCCGGACCGGGCCCAGGCCGGCCGTTATCTCGCGGTCGTCGCGTTCGCGCAGAAGATCCCCAGCGCCATCGCTCCGCTGATCGCCCCGCTCATCATCACCATCGGCGCCACGGGTTCCGACAAGAACTACACGCACCTCTATCTGAGCGGCGCGGTCCTCGCGCTGGTCGGCGGCCTGATCATCAAGTTCGGGGTCAAGTCGGTCCGGTAGCGGGACGCGTCGGCGATCGCCGACGCGGGCAAGGGTTGAGCCCGGCTCTCCGCGGGACGCCTTCGCCGTACGCGCGCTGCGACAACCGCCGGGGAAGACAACAGGGTTCATCGGACTTCCGAGAGAGCAGAGCATGAGCAACGCACCGTATGACCTTTGCATCGACAGCGGCGGTGACCAGTTCACCGTGTCGGGCCCCGCACCCCGCCTGTCGTGGAAGCCGCCGTCGGACGCGGAACGCCCGACGGGGTACGAACTGGAATGCACCGTCGACGGCGAGGCGCAGCCCGCGGTGCGGGCCGCGTCCGGCCGGCACCGGTTCCTCCCCTGGCCCTGGGCGGCGCTGCGCAGCGGCCGACAGGTGGCCTGGCGGGTCCGGGCCCGAGGCACCGAGAGGCCGTCCCCGTGGTCGGAGTGGCACACCTTCGAGGTCGGCCTCCTCGACGAAGACTGGCAGGCGCGCTGGATATCGCCGGCCGAATCCGTCGATCCCGGCTACGGCAAGCGCCCGGCCCACGCCCTGTCGACGCGGTTCGAGGCACGGGCCGGGGTGCGCTCGGCACGGCTGTACGCGACGGCGCTCGGCGTGTACGAGGCGTACGTGAACGGCGAGCGGGCCGGCACCGCCGAGCTGTCGCCCGGGTCCACCTCCTACGACCGCACGCTCTACGCCCAGGCATCGGACGTCACGGCCGCCGTCAGGACAGGCGGCAACGTCATCGAAATCGTCCTCTCCGACGGCTGGTACCGGGGCCAGGTCGGCGCGTTCCGCCTGCCGGCCGGCTGGGGGACGGTGCTCGGCGCACGTGCCGAACTGCACCTCGCGTACGAGGACGGTTCACGTCAGGTCGTGCGCAGCGACGAGACCTGGACGAGCACCAGGTCGGCCCTCACACGAGCCGACCTCATGGACGGGCAGACCACCGACTTCCGCGCCGGGCCGGGCGCCGAACAGCCGGTCCTCGTCGACCAGGTCGAGGCCCCCGCGATCGACTGGTCGCCCGCGCCCCCCGTACGCGTCGTCGACTCCCGCCCGGCGGATTCCGTCAAACAGGTCAAGGACGGGCTCTGGATCGCCGACTTCGGCCAGAACACCTCCGGCCGGCTCGCCCTCAGCGACCTCGGCCCGGCCGGCACCCGCACGGTCATCGACTACGGCGAACACGTCGGCGGCGACGGCGACCTGACGACAGCCCACCTGGACTCCGTACGCCCCGGCGAGGACCCGGTCCCCTTCGTGCAGCGCGACGAGGTCGTCTCGGCGGGCCGTGGTGAGACCTTCGAGCCGCGCCACACCGTGCACGGCTTCCGGTACACGCGTATCCGCCGCGACGGCGCCCCGCTCGACCCCGCGAGCATCACGATGCGCGTCGTCCACACCGACCTGCGCCGCACCGGCACCTTCGCGTGCAGCGACGACGACCTCAACCGCCTTCACGAGATCGCCGAGTGGAGCTTCCGCGGCAATGCCGTCGATGTCCCGACGGACTGCCCGACCCGCGAACGACTCGCCTGGACCGGCGACTACCAGGTCTTCGCCCCCACCGCCACGCGCCTGTACGACGTCCTCGGCTTCAGCCGCAAATGGCTCCGCTCGGTCCGCGACGACCAGCTGCCCGACGGCCGGATCGCCAACTTCTCGCCCGACGGCCGCCGCATCAAGCACCACCTCGACGACCAGTTCGCCATGATGACCGGCTCGGCGGGCTGGGGCGACGCGATCGTCGCCGTCCCCTGGGAGCTGTACCGGTCCTACGGCGACCAGGAAGTCCTCGCCGAGAACTGGGAGGCGATGGTGCGCTGGGTCGAGTGGGCGCTGCGGACCGCCCGCACCGCCCGCCACCCGTCCCGGATCGAGCGCTCGGCCGAGCCGCTCCCGCACGAGCGGTACCTCTGGGACGGCTCCTTCCACTGGGGCGAGTGGACCGAGCCGAAGGAGAAGGCCGCCGACGGCACCCGCATCGACCCCATCCAGACCGACCCGGTCGCCTGGTTCATGGCGGACAAGGGCGAGGTCGGTACGGCGTTCCTGTACCGCTCGACGTCGACCCTCGCCGACGTCGCAAGGGGGCTGGGCCGCACCGGGGACGCGGCCCGCTACACCGAGACCGCCGAGCGCGTCCGCGACGCCTGGCGCACCGAGTTCCTCACCCCCGACGGACGCACCACCGGCGACACCCAGGCCGCCTGTGTACGCGCCCTCTCCCTCGGACTCGTCCCCGACGAGCTGCGCGCGGCCGCCGCCGCGCGCCTGGTCGAACTGATCCGTGCCGCCGGCACCCACCTCGGCACCGGCTTCCTCGCCACCGGCGACCTGCTCCCCGCCCTTGCCGACACCGGCCATGCCGAGGTCGCCTACGAGCTGCTCCTCCGGCGCACCGCACCGTCCTGGCTGTACATGCTCGACCGCGGCGCGACGACCATCTGGGAGGACTGGGAGGGCGTCGACGAGAACGGAGACGCCCACGACTCCCTGAACCACTACAGCAAGGGCGCCGTGATCCGCTTCCTGCACACCCACACGCTGGGGCTGCGGCAGGCACCGAAGTCGGTCGCCTGGGAGTCCTTCGAGGTCGCGCCCGTGCCGCACCCGTCGCTGACGTGGGCCCGGGGCACTCACGAGTCCCCGCAGGGCACCATCACCGTCGAGTGGCGAACGACCGGCGACGACCTCACCATCACCGTCGACGTGCCGCCGGCGACCACCGCCCGGGTGGTCTTCCCCGACGGCACCACCGAGACCGCCACGGCAGGCACCTTCCGTGCCACCCGCCGTATGCCGAAAGGGCGTTGAGACGACCGCCGACGAGCGATCGATGATGCTGGAGGAGAGGCTTCCCGGGTGTGGAGAGGCCCGCGGTGCCGCCTCCCGGTACCAGGCGCTGTCCAACTCCCGGGAGGCGGCCGTCGATCGGAAGCCGTCACTGCGACGGCGGTTTCACCTCGGCCTGGGCGGCCTGCAGATCGGCCAGCAGCTCGGCCTGCCCGGCCAGCACGCCGGACAGGATCGTGCGGGCGACCCTGAGCAGTTCGGCCACCTGCGGGCTGGTCAGCGAGTAGTACACGTTCGACCCTTCCTTGCGGGTCACCACGAGATTCGCCCGCCGCAGGACCGCGAGCTGCTGCGACAGGTGCGCCGGCTCGATGCCTACCTCGGGCAGCATCTCTGCCACCGCGTGCTCGCGCTCACTCAACAGCTCCAGCACCCGGATGCGCGCCGGGTGGCCGAGAGTCTTGAAGAACTCGGCCTTCAGCTGGTACAGCGGCGTACTCATCGTGCCGCCCCCTCCCTGGCGGGACAGCTGGACGAACCCACCAGCCGGCCCATCGCGCCTCGTGTCCACCCACTCGTCAACCACATGGGGCCCATCCTCGCCTGCGGCACCGGCCGCTCCGAATCCGCGCAGGAGAACATAGCCGCCCGAAAAACATCAGTGCCGACCTCAATAATTGCTGAGATTAGCAACTCATATGTGCGTGGCGGCTTGTCACGGCCACCACCGGCATGCCCGGAGGGAAGCCACCGCCCCGGCGACCTCGACCATGCGCAGGGCCACGGTGGGAGTGGTCATCCGGCCGCTTCCTCTGTTCGCTCTCCGACAGGCCGGGGTCTCTGGGCGGGCAGGGGCGGCATCAGGCCGACGCACTCCAGGTAGGTGTGGGCGCCCTTGATCGCCTCGGGCGTGGTGGCGTACTCCCGTTCCTTCAGACGCAGCAGCTCCAGCGCACCGACCGATTCCAGGACCTGGCGCTGTCCGAGGCGGATCCCGGATGTCATCACCACGATGCCGCGCCGGTTCAGCTTCTCCACGGCGTGCTTGAGAACCAGGGCGCCGGTCGCGTCGACGGTCGACACCCGGGACATGCGCAGGATGACCACGCGTACGTCGGCGACCTCGGCCAGTTCCAGCAGGAAGCGGTGCGCGGCGGCGAAGAACAGCCGGCCGGCCGGCAGGTCCCGGCGCGGCGCCCGGCGTATCTCCGCCAGGTCGGTACGGCCTGGCAGCAGCGCGGCAAGCCGGGCTCCGACCCGGCCGAGCGACATCCTCATCGCGCGGTCCCGATCAGATCGGCGACGTCACGGCTCCGGGACAGGCCGGAGGCTGCCACCTCGATGGCGGCCGGCAGATCACGTACCGGCTTCGGCCCCTCCTGCAGCAGCTCCAGCACCCTGATCCGTACGGGATGCCCCGGCATCCGGAAGAACTCGGCTCGGCCTGGTACAGCGGAACGGACAGGACCTCTCGACTCCCCGACAGCGCCCCGATCGGGGGCAGGCACGGAAGGCTGCGCTCGCGATCACCTGCGGACACAGACAACACAGCATCTAACCAATTGCTAACTTTGGCAATTCATCGTCCTCCTACTGCCTTGCCGTTCCCGTGACGCGGATCAGGCTTTCTTGACCACGCCGGACTTGAGTTGCATCGCTCCGAAGCCGTCGATCCTGCAGTCGATGTCGTGGCCGTCGACCCCGTCGACCAGCCGGATGTTGCGCACCTTGGTGCCGGCCTTGATGCCCGAGGGGCTCCCCTTGACTTTGAGGGCCTTGACGACGACCACGGCGTCGCCGTCCCGCAGCTCATTGCCGACAGCGTCCCTGACAACCCGCTCGCCGCCGACGGCCTCACCTTCGCTGCCGCTCTCGGCGGGATCCCATTCATGGCTGCACTCCGGGCACACCACAAGGGCGTTCATCACGTAGGTGTACTCGCAGGAACACTTCGGGCAGGGGGGAATGTTCTCGATCATCCCCTCAGGCTATCCGGCTGGGACGTCTGCGCCGACGTCGAGAAGGACCGGCTGGCCGGCGGCCGGAGCCGCACTATCGTGGAAGGCATGGGCGATCTCGCCGGCCCGGACGACGACGGGCTCCCTCCCGATCGGACCCAGGCCATCCTCGAAGCGGCCAAGGAGGTCGCTTCGCTGCTCAAGGCCGGTGGGCACTCCTTCGCGCTGGCGGGCGGCGTCGCCGTGTACGCCCACGGCGGCCCGGGGACGCTCCAGCACGATGTCGACTTCTGTGTGCTGCCGGAGGACATCGACGCCGTCACCGCCACGCTGGAGGCCGCGGGGCTGAAGGTGGTCGAGCCGCCCGAGGACTGGCTGCTGAAGACCCGGAGCCAGGGCCAGGAGGTCGATCTGATCTTCCGGCCGTCCCAGTCACCGGTCAGCCGCGAGCTGCTGGACCGGGCGGAGACGCTGTCGGTCGAATCCGTGTGGATGCCCGTGCTGGCGGCGACGGATCTGCTCATCGGACGCCTCCTGGCGTTCTCCGAGCACTACTGCGACTTCGGTGCCGTGCTGCCCATCGCCCGCACCCTGCGCGAGAAGATCGACTGGGGTCGGGTACGGCGCGAATGCGCCGCCGAACCGATGCCGGGCGCCTTCCTCTATCTGCTGGAACGCCTCAATGTGATCGAGCCGGAGGAGACCGGCGATGGCGACAGGACATGACAGCCCACCGGTGAACGGACCGGGGGGCGGTGCCGCCCACCCGGCGGCGCACACCGAGTACCGCATAGCCCACCTCGAGGAGCGGCTCGCCCGGAGCGATCTGGCCGAGCTGGGGATGCGGATCGAGGCGCGCGGCGACGCCGTGCACATCACCGGCACGGCGTCCACGGCGGCCGATCGCGAGGCGATCCTGCGGATCGCGGCGGCGGAGCTGCCGGGCGTGGCCGTCCGGGCGGACATCGCACTGGCCGACGTCACCGCCCCGGACCGTTCCGAGGAGCTGTCGTGATCCGGGTGGCGGCGGTCGGGGACATCCATCTGGGGCCGGACAGCCGAGGCCTGCTCCGCCCGGCGTTCGAGACGCTGCACGACCATGCCGATCTCCTGCTGCTCGCCGGGGACCTCACCCGCCACGGCACACCGGAGGAGGCGCGGGTCGTCGCCGACGAGGTGGCGGGGCTGCGGGTGCCGGTCGTCGCCGTGCTCGGGAACCACGACCACCACGCCGAGCGGCCCGACGACGTGACGGCCGTGCTGCGGGAGGCGGGGGTGACCGTGCTGGAGGGCGAGGGAACCGTCGTCGAGGTCGACGGGGTGCGGGTCGGGGTCGCCGGGACGAAGGGGTTCGGCGGCGGCTTCGCCGGGCGCAGCGGCAGCGAGTTCGGCGAACCCGAGATGAAGGCCTTCGTCCGCCACACCCGGGGCCTCGCGGACGGTCTGCGCCGCGCCCTCGACGCCTTGGCGGAGGACGGCTGCGCGGTCCGTATCGCGCTCACGCACTTCTCGCCGGTGCCGGACACGCTCGTCGGTGAGCCGCTGGAGATCTACCCCTTCCTCGGCAGCTATCTGCTGGCCGAGGCGATGGACGAGTCCGGCGCCGACCTGGCCGTCCACGGCCACGCCCATCTGGGCACCGAGCACGGCATCACGAGCGGCGGTGTACGGGTGCGCAATGTCGCCCAGCCGGTCATCCGGCGCGCGTTCGCGGTGTACCAGCTGCCGGCGGACGGGGCCCGCGTCTCGTAGGGGCCGTACGCCACGAGGGCCGTTGCACCAGCCGGGGGACGGCGGGTTCGTGCCCGTCGTGCGCTGCCCGGGCCCGGACCCGAGGCGGGTTACCGTCCGTCGACACATCCGTCGACAGCCGAACGGGAGGTCCTGGGATGCCCTGGCGATGGCGATGGGGAACCGCGGCGGGAACCGTCCTGCTGCTGACGGCCGGCTGCGGAACGGTCGAGGAGCGGCGCACGGCGGCCCTGGACGCGGCCCTCGACTTCGAGCGGGCGCTGTACGCGGGAGACGGGGCCTCCGTGTGCGCGGTGCTGGCCCCGGGTGTCCGGGCCGAGGTCGAGCAGTCCGCCCGGACGTCGTGCGAGGAGGGTGTCCTGCGGGAGGAGGTTCCGCCCGTCACGGCGGCCGCGGACGAGGTCGAGGGCGTCGACGTCAGCGGACGGCAGGCCCGGGTGGTGTTCCCGGCGGACACCCTGTTCCTGTCGCAGTTCTCCGGAGGCTGGAAGGTCGTCGCCGCCGGGTGCACCCCGCGTCCGGAGCGGCCCTACCAGTGTCGGCTCAAGGGTGGATGAGGACGTCGTGCGCGTCATGTTCGTCCTGTGCCTGCTGGTGATCGCGGGGGGTCTGGCCTACTGCATCACGTTGGGGGTGCTGCACCGATGAGCCGGTCCGTACGGCGGTTCCTACGGGAGAACAGTCTGGGGCTCGTGTTCGGCACGATGTTCCTGCTCGCCGTGATCGGCCAGGCGTTCGCCGGTCACGCCGACTTCAACAACCAGCTCGCCGCCGACGACCTCCAGGAGATCACCTTCGGCGACTACGTGACGTCCTCGGACTTCGCCGTCGACGTCACGGAGAACTGGCAGTCCGAGTACCTGCAGTTCTTCCTGTACGTCTTCCTCACGGTCTGGCTGGTGCAGCGCGGTTCACCGGAGTCCAAGAGCCCGGCCAGGATCGGTGTCGAGTCGGACAAGGAGCAGCGGGTGGGGCCGCACGCGAGACCCGAATCCCCCCGCTGGGCGGCGGCCGGCGGTATCCGCCTCAAGCTGTACGCCAGTTCGCTGGGCTCCGTCATGGGCGCGGTCTTCGCGCTGTCCTGGCTCGCCCAGTCCATCACCGGTGTGGCCGCGTACAACGAGCAGCAGCTGCGGCAGCTTCAGGCGCCCATGAGCTGGCCCGGGTACGTCGTGTCGGCCGACTTCTGGAGCCGTACGCTGCAGAACTGGCAGTCCGAGTTCCTCGCCATCGCCTCCATGGCCATCCTCTCGATCTATCTGCGCCAGCGCGGTTCCCCGGAGTCCAAGCCGGTCGGCGCCGCCCACTCGGCGACCGGCGTCGAGGGCTGAACCCCGGGGAACCGCGCCGTTCCTACGCCGCCGCCACCGGCTCTTCCACCGCGGGGTCGTCGGCCGCCGACTTCTCGAACTGCGTCCGGTACAGCTCCGCGTACCGTCCCTCCACCGCCAGCAGTTCCTCGTGCGTGCCGCGTTCCACGATCCGGCCGGCCTCGACGACGAGGATCTGGTCGGCGGTCCGTACGGTCGACAGGCGGTGGGCGATGACCACGGCGGTCCTGCCCTCCAGCGCCTCGGCGAGGGCTTCCTGGACGGCGGCCTCCGAGGTGTTGTCCAGGTGGGCGGTCGCCTCGTCGAGGATGACGACGCGCTGGCGGGCCAGGAGCAGCCGGGCGATGGTCATGCGCTGGCGCTCACCGCCGGAGAGGCGGTAGCCGCGCTCGCCGACGACGGTGTCGAGGGCGTCGGGCAGGGAGCGTACGAGGTCGTCGAGGCGGGCCCGGCGCAGGACGTCCCAGAGGTCGTCGTCCCTGGCGTCGGGGCGGGCGAGGAGCAGGTTGGCGCGGACGGTGTCGTGGAAGAGGTGGCCGTCCTGGGTGACCATGCCGAGAGTGCCGCGCAGCGCCGCCGCGCTCAGGTCGCGCACGTCGACGCCGCCGATGCGGACGGCGCCCGCGTCCGTGTCGTACAGCCGGGGCAGCAGCTGGGCGACGGTCGACTTGCCGGCGCCGGAGGAGCCGACGAGGGCGACGGTCTGGCCGGGTTCGGCGCGGAAGGAGACACCGTGCAGGACCTCGGTGCCGCCGCGGGTGTCGAGGGAGGCCACCTCCTCCAGGGAGGCGAGGGAGACCTTGTCTGCGGAGGGGTAGCCGAAGCGGACGTCGTCGAACTCGACGGCCACCGGCCCTTCGGGCACCTCGCGGGCGTCCGGCTTCTCCTCGATGAGCGGCTTCAGGTCCAGCACCTCGAAGACGCGTTCGAAGCTCACCAGAGCGCTCATGATCTCCACGCGCGCCCCGGCCAGCGCGGTCAGCGGTGCGTAGAGCCGGGTCAGCAGCAGCGCCAGGGACACGATCGCGCCCGCCTCCAGGGTGCCGCGCAGCGCGAACCAGCCGCCGAGGCCGTACACCAGGGCGAGCGCGAGGGCCGAGACAAGGGTGAGGGCCGTGATGAACGCCGACTGCGCCATCGCCGTACGGACGCCGATGTCCCGCACCCGCCGAGCCCGTTCGGCGAACTCGGCGGACTCGTCGTCGGGCCGTCCGAAGAGCTTGACCAGGGTGGCGCCGGGCGCCGAGAAGCGCTCGGTCATGCGGGTGCCCATGGCCGCGTTGAGGTCGGCCGCCTCCCGCTGGAGCCGGGCCATACGGCGGCCCATACGTCGGGCGGGGATGACGAACACGGGCAGCAGGACGAGCGAGAGCAGGGTGATCTGCCAGGACAGGGTGAGCATCACGGCGAGGGTGAGCAGCAGGGTGACCAGGTTGCTCACCACTCCGGACAGGGTGTTGCTGAACGCCCGCTGGGCGCCGATGACGTCGTTGTTGAGTCGACTGACGAGCGCTCCCGTACGTGTACGTGTGAAGAACGCGACCGGCATGCGCTGCACATGATCGAAGACGGCGGTCCGCAGATCGAGGATGAGTCCCTCGCCGAGCGTGGCCGACAGGCGTCGGCCCAGCAGCCCGAGCGCCGCTTCGGCGACCGCTATGACGGCGATGAGCACGGCAAGGCGGACGACGAGTGCCTCGTCCCCGCCCGACACGATCACGTCCACGACGTTGCCCGCGAGCACCGGCGTCGCCACGGCGAGCAGCGCGGTCACGACACTGAGGGCGACGAACCACGCGATACGGCGACGATGTGGACGGGCGAAGGCGCCGATACGCCGTAGCGTCGTCCGGGCGAAGGGGCGGCTCTGTTGCTGGGCGGTCATCATGCCCTGCAGTTGGGTCCAGGCGGTGGTCTCCATACTCATACGAAGGACGTTAGAACCTCGACCAAGCTTGAGGTCAACATCTGCCGTGGAGTACGCCCGCACGCGGCGAAGTCCACCGCCGGTCAACCTCCGTCCCCGCGCCCGCAACCCCCTGTTGGCCGGGCACGGAGAACCTCTCACGGTGTGAGCGCGATACGACTGCCCGAGGGCCGGACACAGGAGCAGGGTGACGGTCAGGGCCAGGTCCAGGAACAGAGCGAGGGAGAAGGCCGGGTCCCGGAGCAGGGCGGCCGGGGGCGGGGGCTCCGCCGGCGTGTTCCGGTACGGCGGATCCTCTGTCTGCTCCCCCTCGTCCTGGTCCTGGTGGTCGCCGTGCGCCACCGGTCCGTTCTCGTGGAGGGCTTCGCCCATCTCGCGACCGCGCGGTGGCCCTGGCTGGTGGCGGCGATCGGTGTGACGTGTCTGACCTGGGTCGCGGCGGCCGTGACCCGGCAGGGCGCGCTCGTCGAGCGGCTGCCCGCCGGGCGGCTGCTGGCCACCCAGTTCGCGGCGGGCGCGGCGAACCATCTGCTGCCGACCGGTCTGGGCGCGAGCGCGGTGAACCTGCGGTTCATGACGGTGTGCGGGGTGTCGCTGACCCGTTCGTCGGCAGCGCTCGCGCTGTATCTGCTCGCGGAGTCGATCGCCCGGGTCGGCCTGCTGCTGGCCCTGCTGCTCGCGTTCCCCACGGCACTGCGGCTCGGCCCCCTGCTCCCTGAGGGCACGTCAACTCCCCTGCTGATCACGGTCGTCGCCGCCACCTGCGTCGCCGTGGCCGTGCTCCTCCTCGTACGACCGCTGCGCAGGGCCGTGTTCGGCTTCGTGCGCACGGCGCTGGGCGAGGCCCGCTCGGTGCACACGCGGCCGACACGGATCCTCGCGCTGTGGGGCGGTTCGCTGGCGTTCCCGGCGCTCCAGGCGACCGGACTGGTCACCGTGGGGGTGGCGTTGGGCCTCGACATACCTGTCACGCACATGGCCCTCGCCTATCTCGCCGCCACGGTGGCGGTCGCCCTCGTACCGACACCGGGCGGCCTCGGCACCGTGGAGGCCGCGCTCGTGGTCGCCCTGGTGGCGGCCGGCGGCCCGGCGGCGGTGGCGACCGCGGTGGTGCTGGCGTTCCGGATCATCACGGTCTGGCTGCCGTTGCTGCCGGGCGCGTTGACGCTCGGCGCGCTGGTCCGCCTGAAAGTGATCTGACCTCGGAGTCGTGTGTCGGAGCGAGAGGGCCGTCCCGGCGGTGCACATCCGGACATTCCCGCTGACCCGGTGGCCGGTCGTCGGCCGATCCACGCAGGTCCGGTGCCGATCAGCCATGCGGATGCGGCAGGATGAGCGGTCGCGCCCGACGTCGTACACACGTCCGGGCAAGCGTGATCGTGCATTCCGGATTCGAGCAGGTGGCAAGTGACGACACATCACATACGGCCCGTGGCAACTGACATACGGCCCGTCGGCCGCTCCCCGCGTCCCTCAGGAGGTGACCGATGACCCGGGCCCTCACCCTCGACGACTACCTCGTGGCCGGAATCACTCTGATCGCGGGCCTGTTGGCCGCGTTCCTGCTGCGGCTGCTGCTGCGCTGGCTCGGCGGCCACGCGACGAAGACGCGGTGGGGCGGTGACGACTTCATCGTCGACACGCTGCGCTCCCTGGTGCCCTGGAGCGCGTTCGTCGGCGGCGCGGCGGCCGCGGCGGCGGTGCTGCCGCTGACGAGGACCGTGCAGCACACCGTGAACCAGTCGCTGACGGTGCTGTTCATCCTCGTCGCCACGATCACGGCGGCCAGAGTGATCGCCGGGCTGGTGCGTACGGTGACCCAGTCCCGGGCCGGGGTCGCCGGGTCGGTCACGATCTTCGTGAACATCACCCGGGTCGCGGTCCTCGCGATCGGCTGTCTGGTGATCCTCCAGACGCTGGGCATCCCGATCGCCCCGCTGGTCACCGCACTGGGCGTCGGCGGTCTCGCGGTGGCCCTGGCCCTCCAGGACACCCTCGCGAACCTCTTCGCGGGCATCCACATCCTCGCCTCGAAGACGGTCCAGCCGGGCGACTACATCAAGCTGAGCAGCGGCGAGGAGGGCTATGTCGTCGACATCAACTGGCGCCAGACGACGATCAAGTCGCTCTCCAACAACCTGGTGATCATCCCGAACGGTCAGCTGGCCGGCACCAACATGACCAACTTCAACCAGCCCGAGCAGGACATGACCCTGCTCGTGCAGGTGGGTGTCGGCTACGACAGCGACCTGGAGCACGTCGAGCGGGTCACCAACGAGGTGATCGCCGAGACCATGAAGGAGGTCGAGGGCGCGGTCCCCGACCACGAGCCCGCCGTGCGGTTCCACACCTTCGGCGACTCGCGCATCGGGATGACCGTGATCCTCGGGGTCGGCGAGTTCAGCGACCAGTACCGGATCAAGCACGAGTTCATCAAGCGGCTGCACAAGCGGTACCGGGCCGAGGGCATCAGCGTCCCGGTGCCCCGGCGGGCGATCACGCTCCAGACCGGCGGGGGCAGCGTGGAGATCCCGCATCAGCGGGAAGCGTCGGTCGAGGTCGCGCCGTAGAGCGACAGGCTCGGGGGTCGGCCGCCGCACGGTTCTCGGAGCGAGCGGCGGACCCCTGTCGAGTCCGGCCCGATCACGAGATATCTTGATGTCGAGCAATGTTGCAGACGTGGAGCGGAGCACCCGGTGACTGACTCGACCATCATCTACACGCACACTGACGAGGCGCCCGCCCTGGCGACCCACTCGTTCCTGCCCGTGATCAAGGCGTACGCCTCGCAGGCCGGTGTCTCCGTCGAGACCCGTGACATCTCGCTGGCCGGGCGCATCATCGCCGTCTTCCCGGAGTACCTGGAGGAGGGCCAGCGCATCCCGGACGCCCTCTCCGAGCTGGGCGAGCTGGCCAAGACGCCCGCGGCGAACATCATCAAGCTGCCGAACGTCTCGGCGTCGATCCCCCAGCTCAAGGCCGCCGTCGTCGAGCTGCAGAGCCAGGGCTACGCGCTGCCGGACTACCCGGACGACCCGAAGACGGACGAGGAGCGCGAGATCCGCGCCCGCTACGACAAGATCAAGGGTTCCGCCGTGAACCCGGTCCTGCGTGAGGGCAACTCCGACCGCCGCGCCCCCGCCTCGGTGAAGAACTACGCCAAGACCCACCCGCACCGCATGGGTGCCTGGTCCGCCGACTCGAAGACGAACGTCGCGACCATGGGCGAGAACGACTTCCGTTCCACCGAGAAGTCCGCGGTGATCTCCGAGGCCGGCTCGCTGAAGATCGAGCTGGTCGGCGACGACGGCTCCACCACCGTGCTCCGCGAGTCCGTACCCGTCCTGGAGGGCGAGGTCGTCGACGCCTCCGTGATGCGCGTCGCCGCACTGCGCGAGTTCCTGACCGCGCAGGTCGCCCGCGCCAAGGCCGAGGGCGTGCTCTTCTCGGTGCACCTCAAGGCCACGATGATGAAGGTCTCCGACCCGATCGTCTTCGGTCACGTGCTGCGCGCCTTCTTCCCGAAGACGTTCGCGAAGTACGGCGAGACGCTGGCCGCGGCCGGTCTGTCCCCGAACGACGGTCTGGGCGGCATCCACAAGGGCCTGGAGGCCCTGCCGGAGGGCGCCGAGATCAAGGCCTCCTTCGACGCCGAGCTCGCCGAGGGCCCGGAGCTGGCGATGGTCGACTCCGACAAGGGCATCACCAACCTGCACGTGCCGTCCGACGTCATCGTCGACGCCTCGATGCCGGCCATGATCCGCACCTCCGGCCACATGTGGGGCCCGGACGGGCAGGAGGCCGACACCCTCGCGGTGCTCCCGGACTCCTCGTACTCCGGTGTCTACCAGGTCGTCGTCGACGACTGCCGCGCCAACGGCGCCTACGACCCGTCGACGATGGGCTCGGTCCCGAACGTCGGACTCATGGCGCAGAAGGCCGAGGAGTACGGCAGCCACGACAAGACCTTCGAGATCCCGACGACCGGCACGGTCCGCCTCGTCGACCAGGCCGGCGACGTGGTGCTGGAGCAGACGGTCTCCGCGGGTGACATCTTCCGCGCCTGCCAGACCAAGGACGCGCCCATCCGCGACTGGGTGAAGCTGGCCGTCACCCGCGCCCGCGCCACCGGGAACCCGGCGGTGTTCTGGCTGGACGAGACCCGCGCGCACGACGCCAACCTGATCGCCAAGGTCAACGCGTATCTGCCGGAGCACGACACCGAGGGCCTGGACATCCGCGTCCTCGCCCCGGTCGAGGCCACCAAGCTGTCGGTGGAGCGCATCCGCCGCGGCGAGGACACCATCTCGGTGACCGGCAACGTGCTGCGTGACTACCTCACCGACCTGTTCCCGATCCTGGAGCTGGGCACCAGCGCCAAGATGCTGTCGGTCGTCCCGCTGATGGCGGGCGGCGGCCTCTTCGAGACGGGCGCCGGCGGCTCCGCCCCGAAGCACGTCCAGCAGCTGGTCAAGGAGAACTACCTGCGCTGGGACTCCCTGGGTGAGTTCTTCGCCCTGGTCCCGTCCCTGGAGCAGTACGCGACGGTCACCGGCAACACCCGCGCCAAGGTCCTCGCCGACACCCTCGACCGCGCCACGGCGACCTTCCTCAACGAGGACAAGTCCCCGTCGCGTCGCGTCGGCGGCATCGACAACCGCGGCAGCCACTTCTACCTGTCCCTGTACTGGGCCCAGGAGCTGGCCGCCCAGACCGACGACGCCGATCTGGCCAAGGCCTTCGCTCCGCTCGCCGAGACGCTCACCGCGAACGAGCAGAAGATCGTCGACGAGCTGATCGCCGTCCAGGGCAAGCCGGCCGACATCGGTGGCTACTACCAGCCCGACCCCGCCAAGGCCACCGCGGTCATGCGCCCGTCGGCCACGTGGAACGAGGCGCTGGCGAACTTCGCCTGACCCTCACACACACCGTGCGCGGACCTGCGGTCCGTACAGCACCGCCCCGGCCGGGATCAATCCCGGCCGGGGCGGTGTGTCTTCCGGCGGCTTCCGTGCGCCGGCTCCGCTGGTCCGCCCGTGGCGGCCGCCCGGCGCACGCCCTCGCGACGGAGAGCCCGGGGCCCGGCACCCCTGGCTCCGGGGCTCGGCAGCGTCGTGCCGGCCGTCAGTCGGTGCCGAACGCCGAGCGCAGGGTAGTGATCGCCTGGCCGATCGCGGCCTCGGCGGCGTGCGTCTCGCGCAGGGCGTTGAGCATGACGAAGTCGTGGATGATGCCCTGGTAGCGCACGGCGGTCACCGGTACGCCGGCAGCGCGGAGCTTGTTGGCGTACGCCTCGCCCTCGTCGCGCAGGACGTCGGCCTCGGCGGTGATGACGAGGGCCGGGGGCAGCCCCTTGAGCTGCTGAGGGGTGGCGCGCAGCGGTGAGGCGGTGATCTCGGCGCGTTCCTTGTCGCTGGTCGTGTACTGGTCCCAGAACCAGCGCATGGCGTCCCGCCGCAGGAAGTAGCCCTCGGCGAACCGGTCGTAGGAGCCGGTGTCGAAGGCGGCGTCGGTGACCGGGTAGAAGAGCACCTGCTGGACCAGGGGCACATCGCCCCGCTCCTTGGCCATCAGGGTCAGCGCGGCGCTCATGTTGCCGCCGACGGAGTCACCGGCCACGGCGATACGCGTGGCGTCCAGGTAGTGGCCGGCGCCCTCGGTGACGATCCAGCGGGCCACCGCGTAGTTCTGCTCGATGGCGACCGGGTAGCGGGCCTCGGGCGAGAGGTCGTACTCGGGGAAGACGACCGCGGCCCGTGCGCCCACGGCCAGCTCGCGCACCAGCCGGTCGTGGGTGTGGGCGTTGCCGAAGACCCAGCCGGCGCCGTGGATGTAGAGGATCACCGGAAGCACACCCTTGGCTCCCACCGGGCGGACGACACGCGCCTTGACCTCGCCGGTGGGCCCGCCCGGCACGGTCACCCACTCCTCGTCCACGGCCGGCATGTCGATGTCGCCCGACTGCACCTCGTCGACGGTCTTGCGGCCCTCGACCGGACCCAGGTCGAACAGGTACGGCGGGTTCGCGGTGGCCTCCGCGAAGGCCGCGGCGGCCGGCTCCAGGACGGGACGGGTGCCGGTGGTGCCAGTGATGCCGGTGGTCTCGGACATGACGATCTCCTCGGATCCGGGTGCCGCTGGGCAGGCTCGGTCGGCCTCGTTCGCCGTGGTCGGCGGCACAGCACAACAATAGCGCCCAACTAAGTCGTGCACAACTAAATATCGTCCTACTATCTACCGCACGATTATTTAGTACTAGATACAATCGAGGAGACTTAAAGGTTAGGGTGGGAGATCATCATGCGGACCACGGGACCGAGGAGCGACACCGTGAGCACAGCCGGCGACATCGCGAGCACGGCCGGAGCGGCGCCGGAACAGGGGCACAGCCTGCTCCTGGACGACCAGCTCTGCTTCGCCCTGTACGCCGCCTCCCGCGCGGTCACGGCCCGCTACCGGCCGCTGCTCGACGCACTGGGGCTGACCTATCCCCAGTACCTGGTCATGCTCGCGCTCTGGGAACAGGACTCGATCTCCGTACGCGACCTGGGCTCCGCGCTCCAGCTCGAGTCCAGCACCCTCTCCCCACTCCTGAAGCGCCTGGAAGCCGGCGGCCTGCTCCGCCGTGAGCGCCGTACGGACGACGAGCGCTCCGTCGCCATCCGCCTCACCGAGTCCGGGGCCCAGCTCAAGGAGCGGGCCCGGACCGTCCCCACGGACATCGGCGAAGCGATGGGACTGACCCCCGAACAGCACACCCTGACCAAGCAGTTGCTCCGGCTGCTCACGGCGAACGTCAGCCAGGGATGACCTGGGTTGCTCCCCCACTGATCCCAGAAATGATCAATGGGCCGCTTCAGATCTCTCTGAAACGGCCCTGATCTGCGACTCTTTCAAGTCGGGACGACAGGATTTGAACCTGCGACCCCTTGACCCCCAGTCAAGTGCGCTACCAAGCTGCGCCACGTCCCGGTGCGCGTCCCGCGATGCTGTGATCTATGTGAACGCGCAGGTAAACCCTACCCTACGCACCCCTCCCCCGACGCCCGGCCCACCCCGGCGAGATCAGCGGCCTCGAGGCCCCGCCGGCAGGTCGCCCGCAGGGCCTCGTCGCCGTGGCCGTGACCCGTAGCCCCCGGGCGGCCGTCAGGTGACCGGCGGCTCGATGTCCGCGTCGATGGGCTGCCAGCGGGTGACCGCCCGGGTCATGGGGTGGTCGCCCCCGAGTTCCCTGCTCTCGCGGGCGCGCCGCTCCGCCTCGTCGTGGAGTCGGCCCGCTTCCTCGTGCAGCCGCTCCGCCTCGTCCGAATCGTCGCGGCGCAGTTCGGCCGCGAGGTTCGAGGCAGCGGCGATGGCCAGGTAGTGGTCGGTTCCCAGCACCTCGGTGAGCCCCTCGTACGCCTCGCGGCCCACCGCGACGGCCCGTGCGTGGTCGCCGTTCTCGGACAGGTCCGTGGCGTGATTCAGCATGCACGTGAGGGTGTAGGGGTGGCGTGGCCCGAGGAGTCGTCGGAAACGGTCGACGGTGTGGGTCGACAGTTCCAGCGCGGCCTCCGGTTCGCCGGTCAGCCGGAGCAGTACGGCCAGGTTGGAGCAGCTGGCGAGGGTGAAGACATGGTCCGAACCGAACCGGTGCTCGTAGCGGTCCAGGGTCTCCCTGGCGAGCTCGCGGCCCCGGGCGGACTCGCCCCGGTCGTAGAGATCCGCGCACAGGTTCGTCGCGATGGCCAGGGTGTCGGGGTGCTCGGGGCCCAGCTGCTTGAGGGCCAGTTCGTAGGTGTCGTTCGTCAGGGTGTACGCCTGCTCGTACTCGCCCTGCCTCCGGTACAGGATCGCGGCGCCGAGGGAGGCGCGGAAGGTGATCAGGTGGTCGGGTCCGAGCGCACGCCGACTGCGCTTCAGCGTTTCCTCGATGAGCTTCAGCGCCTCCCGGAACCTCCCGGCGGCACGTAGGTCACGGGCGTAGTTGGTGGCGGAGTTGAGGGTGGAACGCTGGTCGGGTCCGAAGATCTCCCGGCGCTGTTGGAGAATCTCCCGGTTGGTGTCGCGGGCGGCCTGCCGGTTGCCGGAGAGGAACTCGGACACGGCGAGGTTGTTGGCCGCCTGAAGGGTGCGCTGGTGGCTGTCACCGAAGATCCGCCGAGTGCGCCGCAGGGTTTCCCGGTCGCTCTTCATGGCGTCGGCGTACCGGCCGACACTGCGCAGGTCGGAGCCGAGGCTCATGGCAGCGCCCAGGGTGTAGGGGTGGTCCTCGCCCAGGATCTGGCTGGCCCGCTCGTACACGTCGAGGGTCACGTCGTACGCCTCCTGCAGGCGGCCTTGGTCGCGCAGCGCGTTGCCGAGTTCCGTGCGCAGGCGGAGCACGAGCGAGTCGTCCTCGCCGAAGCGGGGCAGCCAGCTGTCGAGCACCCTCTTGGCCGTCCGGTCGGCGGTGTCGGAGTCCCCACTGCGCCACAGGTAGCGCACGGTGTCACAGATCCATTGCCGAACCTCGAGGTTGTCGCTCTCCTCGGCCATGGTGGGCCACAGGTGCGGCAGCAGCATGGCGTAGCGATTCCAGTTGTCGGACTCGTCGGGGTCCTTCGGATTGGCCTGGCCCAGTACGGCATGGGCTCGCTCCCTCATGGCGGCCTGCTTCTCCGTGCTGAGCTGGTCCCGGAGTACGTGTTGGATCAGGCGATGCATGGTCAGAGTGTCGGTCCGCTGGTCGGCCTGTGCGAGTCCGCTGCGCACGGTCTGGCCGTAGAGCCTGCTCATCAGCAGCGGGTCGGAGAGGCTCGGGTCATGGCGTTCGAGCATTTCGAGGGCGGGCCGACTGCTGAAAAGGTCCCGCGGAATCGGGTCCGGCCCGAAGAACGCGCATAGTTCGAGCAGTGCGGCCGCGGCAGGCGTGCGCGTTTTCAGCCGTTCGAGTGACCAGCTGGCCGCTGCCGACGTCGGGTAGTCGGGGGCAGACTGGCTGCCCAGAATGTCGGTCATCTTGGTTCGGAGCATCTCCACATAGGCGTCCACGGGCATGGCCGACTCCTGCAGGGAGGCGGCGGCAAGGCTCACAGCCAGTGGGAAGTCACCGAGTTCCTCGGCCACGCGCGCCGCCTCCGCGGACTCCAGGCCCTCGTTGTAACGGCGCAGCAACGCGACACTCTCCTCACGGGTGAACAGGTCCACCTCGATGCGTGCGGCACGTTCGGCCCAGGACGGGTCCCGAGAGGTGATGAGGATGTGGTGACCGGGCCCGCTGACCGGCACCAGACCGTCCAGGTCGGCTGGTTTCTCGGCATTGTCGTACACGAGGAGCCAGCGGGAGTGGGGCGTGCCGCGCCGTAGCTTGTCCAGAACCTCGTCGCATACGGCCGTCAGATCCTTGCCGCCGACGGGCACTCCGAGGTGCCCGGCCAGCGCGCTCAGGTCCTGTCGGATCTGCGTTCGATCCGCAGCCTTGATCCACCAGATCAGGTCGTAGTCCGACTCGAAGCGGTAGCCGTACTCGAGTGCGATCTGCGTCTTCCCCACACCACCGAGCCCGAACAGCGCCTGGGGCAGGACCGCGGTGGTGCCGGCGAGCAGACTGTCGCGAAGTCGTTCGATGAGTGCCCGGCGGCCCGTGAAGGCGACGTTGCGCTGCGGGCGTCCGCCGATGACCTGCGGCGGGGTCCCCGGGAGCCGGGCGGCGGCGGCCAGGCCGACGGTGGCCGGGCGGGACCCCGGGTCCACCGAGCCGCCTCGGTCCGCGGCGGTCAGCAGGCGCGCCACCGCCTCCTCCGCGGAGACACCGGTGAGGCTTACCGCCAAGTGGGGTGCGAACTCCGGTGGGGGCGGGGAGTCGTCGACGCGCAGGGGAACGACCATGCCGATCTGGCCGGACGGGTCCCGGCGGCGGGTCTGCTGCCATATCTCCCGCGCCTGCGGCAGGGCGGTGTACTGCGGGGAGAGCAGCACCACCATGCGCCCTTCACCCGCGAGGGTGCGCTCCAGCCAGGTGGGTGTCACCGGGGCGGCCGTGAGGTCGTCCGTCTCGATCGGGGCGAGCGTCGCCTCGTAGCCGGCCGCCCGCAGCACGGTGACGGCCCAGTCCGCCCACAGCCGGTCGGGCACGGCGTAACTGACGTAGAAGTCCTTGCGCATGATCGGGGAGGTCCGCTCGTACTCCGCGCGCAGCGTCCGGCGGTACGACTCGTCCATGTCGCCCAACCGGGTCACCCGGTTGTCGGTGAGCCGGGCGGTCAGGCGTTCGAACGCGGCGAGCAGGGTGCCGTCCTGTCGGCGCTCCCCGACCGTCGCCGGTATCTCCTCGTACGCGTAGCTCGGCTTGTACGGGATCTCGACGCTGCTCCAGTACTGGTCCTGCTCCTCGGGCGGCACCCAGTCCAGGAAGGGGGCGAAGAGGCTGCGCGCCTGGAAGCGGCCTGCCTCCAGGCGGTCGCGGCCGGCGTCCTCGACGCGCATGGGGACGGGGACGATACGGATGTCGCGCTGGGTGTGGGAGATACGGCGGATCGAGCGCGCGACGTGCGCGGCGCCGTTGACGCCCTGTCGGCTGAGGGTGAAGCAGTCCACGACGATGTCCGGCATGACGACGGTGCAGATGCTCGCGGTGTCGCTGAGGCCGGTCCGGCTGTCGATCAGTACGTAGTCGTAGCGTGCGGCCATGTCGTCGCGCAGCGCGGTGAGGAAGTCGGCGCCGCCCATGCGGTAGAACGTGCCCCAGTCGAAGGTGCTGACGGTGACCGCGTAGGTATCGGGGTCCTGTACGCCGGCCGGCAGCAGGTCCAGTTTTCCGCCCGGTGGCAGGCGTAGTTCCGTGCCGACGGCGTACCGGTCGACGCGGGCGCGCTCCCGGGGGTCGGGCTCCTCGGGCAGACCGGCCCCGTTCGGCCGGGGTGGCCCGGCCGTTCCGCCGCCGTCCACGCCGGAGCCGACCCGTGGTGCCACCGAGTGCCGGGCGAAGTCACTGACCATCTCTATGACGCCGGCGCTCTCGGTGAGTTCGGGGTCGGCCAGCAGGGGCTGGAGATAGGTGTGCAGACCGGGGGCTTCGAGGTCCCAGTCCACGACGAGAACGCGCAGACCGTTGCTCGCGAGGATCCAGGCGGTGTTGACCAGCGCCATGGTGCGCCCCGTGCCGCCCTTGAAGGAGTAGAAAGTGATGATGGTGCCGCGGCCGCGGTCGTCATGGGTCATCTTCCTGCTCCTTCTCATAGGGCATCAGGTGGGAGGAGGCGCGGCGGGCGGCGATCGGTGGCGCGAGCCCGGTACGGCTGCGCGGGGCGGCCACGGTACTCAGGACGGGAAGCGAGGTGGAGGTGATCCGGGACATCTCCAGGGAGTTGAGCTTGAGGGTCTCGAGGAAGGAGACGAGTTGGTTCTGCGCCTTCGCGACAACCGCGTGCAGTGCCCCGTCGAACTGATCAGAACCGATACCCGACTGCAGTAAGGGCAGGGGATCCCCGGCTCCTTTCGCCCAGTTGAGCGGCAGGGCGCCCCGGACCGCCTCCCAGTAGGCCTTGCTCCGTGCTCCGTCACCCGCCTCTTCCGGATCGCACGGAACTATGGCCGCGCTGCCCGGATGATTGCTCCGGTCGTAGGCGCGGAGGGCTCTGCCGAACGGCTCGTCCGCGGCGGCGGCCGCCTCCACCAGGAGGACCGCGACCTGCCCCTGCCCCCGAGCCTCGTCCAGGGTGGCGCCCAGGACGTCCGAGACGATCTCCGCCCGTACTGTGAAACCACGCTCCTCCAGGAGCAGGCTCGCTCTCCTGGCCAGAGGTTCCGGACATTCGGTGTGGTAGGGGTTCCAGTCGGTCGGGCTGTCCCCGTGGCACCCCGGATCCGGCGACGCCCTGTGGGCGTTCGCCGAGGTCCGGGCGGCGACGAGCAGCAGAGCGTGGCTGCCCGGCTCCGCACGTTCCGCGGCGGACGGGAAGGGGCCGGCGGCTTCCCGCCCGGTGAGGTCCAGGCCGTTGGCGGGCAGTATGCGGAAGTGCTCGGCGGCGACGAGGATCTGATGCGCGATGAGGTTCACGATGCGGCGGTACTCCTCGCCGCCCGGGTCGGCGACCAGGATGCGGCGCAGGCCCCATCGGGCGTAGTTCTCGCCGAAATCGAAGTTGTCGTACTGGATATGGGCCGCGCCCGACGGAATGTTCTGCACCGGCTCCCACAGAACGGGGATGAGCGCCTTCGCGTCCACTCCCGTCACTTCTCTGTGGCTGCGCTGCCGGTCCTCGAACGCCTTCCACTCTCGACCGCAGAAGTCGCTTCTGAAGTAATCGGGGGTGTACAGGGCGAGCATGGTGCGGCAGTGGGCAAGGGCGTCGCAGAGGGCCGCGTTCCAGTCCTGTCCCACTTGTATCGACTGTACGTCGAGGAATGGACGGCCGAAGGGCACCTCTTTGCCCTTGTGTAATCGCCGGATCTCTTGGCGCAATTCCGCGCACAGGTCGTCGTAAAACCGCTTGACGAGGACCCGGGGTCCGCGCCTGCGCGCATAGCTCAGGAAGAAATACGGTTCCAAGGAGCCCCCGACGTGCCGCGTTCGCGGGGTTCCTGTCGTGGGGTGGATGGTTTCTCGCGCCTCGGAAGGTGGCCGACACCGGCGGAAGTGCACGCGGTTCGGTCGCCTCCCACACCTCCTCACCCCCCAACCGGTACCCCTCGCCATAGCCTTGGTTGAGTCGTGCCGAGACAGAGAACGATACCCCTGTCCGGCCGGACGGGGCCCCTTTTCGGCAGGGCCCGAATCCATGCTTCCCCCGATCTACGCGTCCAACTCCCCTTCCGTGAGTGCTTGTTCGCGGAATGCCGCACGGCCGTTGTCCGTGCGCCCTGAGTCGCGCTCCGGCTCAGGGGGGAGCAGACGGGCGTTCCGGCCCGGGTTCCGACGGGGTTTCCGTGAGGTGTGCCAACTCGAGGTGGACACGGTGACGGACGTGGGTGATGAAGGCGGCGAGGTCGAAGCAGTAGATCGACGGGGTCGCGAATCCGGTGGCGGGGTGGTGACGGTGTGCGTAGAGGCCGCCGCCGCAGACCGGGGCCAGCGCGCAGTCGCGGCAGACGGGGCCGAGGCCGGGCAGTCCGGCCTGTCTGCCGCGTACCGTCTCCGTCGCCAGCGCGTCGGAGAAGGAGTGCCGGAAGATGTCGAGACCGGTCTCGGGGGCTCCCTCCGCGACGACCTTCAGGGAGTCGGAGTACTCCATGGCCCCGTCGGTCTCGACGACCACGAGGTCCACCGGCGCGAGCCCCAGCGCCTCGGAGTTCACGGCGCCGCCGAGCACTCCGGACACGACCTCCTCGAACATCCGGACCCCGGTCTCCTTGCGCGGCGCGTCGAACCAGCGGTCGAACGCCGTGACGAGCCACTGGGCGTACGGAGTCGGCTCGTCCGGCGGCACGACGAGCGGGGGGCGCGCCGGGGGAACCCGGCGGTGTTCGAGACCGGGTGGTGGATGCCCCCAGGTGCCGTGCGGCAGCAGGAAGTCGATGCGGGGCGCGTCGAAGTCCAGCAGTGCCTCGTAGGTTTCGACAGGGTCGTTGGCCAGGTCCAGGGTGCACAGCAGCCCTCTGAACAGTTCTCTGTGCCGGGGACTGTTCAGCAGGCGCAGCGCCGCCGCGACACGCGCGTGGCTGGGGCGGCCGTTCGCGAACCGGCGGTGGCGGTCGTGCGCCGTGGGGGAACCGTCGAGGCTGACCGCCACGCCGACCCGGTGGCGGCGCAGCAGCGCCAGGAACCGCTCGTCGAGGAGTGTGCCGTTCGACTGCATCGAGCAGCGCACCTCCACCACGGGGGCGAGGCGTTCGGCGACGACGGTGAGCAGCTCGTCGAGGTGCTCCTTGCCGACAAGCAGAGGTTCTCCCCCGTGGAGGATGATCCGCACCGTGCGGAGCCGGTGCTCACGCGCGTGTTCGGCGATCCGGTCCACGGCCTGCCGCACGGTGTCGAGGGACATCACTCCGGGACGTCTTCGCCAGCTCTGGTCGGCGGCGAAGTACACATAGCAGTAGTCACAGGACAGGTTGCATAAACTGTGTATTTTCAGCAGGAACTGCCGGAAGGGGACTACGGGTAAGCCCCCGGACCCGGCCTCCGCCGTCATCACAGCGCACTGTCGAAGACGATGTCGGTCGTCCTCGACGCGCCGTCTCGTTCCTCGAGGTGGCGTCGCACGGCGTGACCGAACACCGTGTTCCTCCCGGCCACCGCCTCCAGCAGACCGGCCGTCACCTGGGAGATGTCGACCAGTCGTGTGCTGTCGTGGCTGTTCTGAGGCGCGTCCATGCCTTGCTGCCTCCCTGAGAGCCGCTGGGTGCGGAGAAGCCGCCCCCGCCCGGATGCATTCCCTGTCCATGCTCTGTCAGTGCTCTTCGCACGTCCACAAGACATTTGGCGTCAGCAGGCCCCCGCACACAGCGACAACTGCAGGCTCTCTCCCCCTCTTTATTTGCCACCATGGCCGAATTGATGTACATGACCGCCGGGTTTCCGGCTGCGGATGACAACGAATGGCGTACTCATCCGGAAAGCGGAATTCGGCCACCCCCGATGTGAGCGGATATCGCGCAGATCCTGTGCCCTCTACTCGGGCGGCGTGGGCGTGTCGTGGGTCCGGTACATCGCCTGGACGTCCAGCTCCAGCTGGATGGTCGGGCCGACCACCGCGATACCGCGGGCGAGCATGGAGCGCCAGTTGAGGGTGTAGTCCTCGCGATGGAGTTCGGACTTGGCGAGGGCGGCACAGCGGAGTTCCTCGCCGTAGCCGCCGTTGACGGTGCCGAGGTAGGTGGTGTCCAGGGACACCGAGCGGCTGACGCCGTGCATGGTGAGGCTGCCCTGGAGCACCCACTTGCTGCCGCCGCGGTAGGCGAAGCGGGTGCTGGTGAAGTCGATGTACGGGAAGCGTCCGACGTCGAGGAAGTCGGCGGAACGCAGGTGTGTGTCGCGGGTGTTGTTGCCCGTGGTGATGCTCGACGCGTCGATCCGCACATGGACGCGGGATTGGGAGACGTCCTGCATGATCTGTATGCCACCGTCGAAGCGTTCGAAGCGGCCGTGCACATGGGCCATGCCGACATGCTTGGCGATGAACCGGATCGCGGTGTGGGGCGGGTCGAAGAGCCAGGTGCCGGCGACGGGGAGTTGGAGCTGTCGCGCCGATCGGAGCCATACGCGCTCAGGAGACGGGCCCTCGTCGGGCAGGACCTCGATGGTCTCGCGGTGCGGTTCCAGGCCCTCGGCCACGATCAACAGGCTGTAGCTGCCCGGCGGCAGGACAGCCATGAAGAAGCCGTACGGGTCGGTCGTACCGCGTGCCGCCGTACGGTGGCTGCCGAGTTCCGTGACCGTCACATCGGCCGCGCCCATGGGATCGTTCACGGGGTCCAGGACCTCGCGCATGACCACACCCGCGCCGTCCGGTACCGGGAACGCGGGGCCCGCGCCGCCTCCGGTGGCACTCCTGAGTCGCCACCGGAGCAGTCCGAGGGGCATGGTGTTCACCTTTCGGTTCTCGTGGATCAGTTCTCGTCGCTGGGTTGTTGTCGGTGGGTTGTCGTCGGTGGGTTGTCGTCGGTGGGTTGTCGTCGGTGGGTTGTCGTCGGTGGGTTGTTGTCGGTCGGTCGGTCGGTCGTGGTCGGCCAGTGGTGGTCGGTCACGACCAGGTCGGGGGCCGGTCGCCCTCGTACGCCGCCGTCAGGACCTCCAGGGCGTCCGCCGTGGTGAGGTTCCGTGGGTTGGGGTACGCCTGCCCGGTCACCTCGGCCGCCGCCACGGCCAAGTCGGCTTCGCCGAGGCCCAGTTCGGCCAGCGAGCGGGGTGCGCCGAGGCGGCCGGAGAGGTCCCACAGGGCGTGAGGGGCATCGTCGGTGGCCAGGGCTCGGCCGAGGGCCGTCAGGGCATCGGGGGCGGCGGGCGCGTTGTAGGCGAGGGCGTACGGCAGGACGACCGTGTGGGTCTCGGCGTGCGGGAGGCCGAAGGTGCCGCCGAGGACGTGGCACAGCTTGTGGTGCAGGCCCATGGTGGTCGCACCGAGCGCGGCACCGCAGAGCCAGGCGCCGTAGAGGGCACGACCGCGCGCCTCAAGGTCCTCGGGATCGGCGGCCACCCCGGGGAGAGCGCCCGTCATGGACCGGGCGCCCTCCTCGGCCATCAGCGACACCAGCGGCGAGGCGTCCGGCGCGTACAGTGCTTCGGCGGCGTGTGCGACCGCGTTGATGCCGCTGGTCACGGAGAGACCCGCCGGGAGGGAGAGGGTGAGTTCGGGGTCGTAGACGACACTGCGCGGCAGGACCGAGGGGGCGCGGCCGGTGCGCTTGACGCCGTGTTCGGTCAGGCCCCAGACCGGGGTCATCTCGGAGCCGGAGTACGTCGACGGTACGGCGATCAAGGGCAGTTCGGTGCGGAGCGCGATCGCCTTGCCCAGTCCGATCGCCGAGCCGCCGCCGACCGCCACGCATCCGTCCGCGCCCGCGGCCCGTGCCACTCGCACCGCTTGGTCCGCGACCTCCACCGGCACATGCTGGCGAGCCTCGGCGAACAATCCCGCGCACGCGTCACCGAGCGACTCCACGACCGCCCGGGCGGTCTCGCCGCCCCTCGGTCCGCACACCACCAACAGCCGCCGCAGCCCCAGCCGTTCGGCCTCACCCGCCACCGCGGTCACCGACGCGCCGGGCCGCATGACGACCCGCATGGGCTGGGCCTCGTACACGAACTCCATCACGACCGCCCCGAGTTGACTGCGTCTCGTGTGCCGGGCCCGTCGGCGTCGAGCCCATCCGGTGGATCGAGTGGGTTGAGCACGAGGTCGAAGCGGGCATGCCGGAACGGGTTCGGAATGCCGAACTCCTTTGCCAGGGACGGGTCGTCGGTCTCGGCGAAGTCCTTGACGAGGCTCTCCTTGACCGCGAAGACCGCGTCCGAGTCGAGGTGGTCGCTGCCGGCCACGAAGATGTGGGTGGTGACCGGCGCGTGGCCCTCGGCGGAGGCGATGAAGTGGATGTGGGCCGGGCGGTAGGGGTGCCGGGCCGTCGCGCGGAGAAGGTCCCCGACGGGGCCGTCCGTGGGGATGGGGTACGGGCTCGGCACGCAGGTGCGGAACCAGAAGCGGCCCTCGGCGTCCGCCGTGAACAGTCCGCGCCCGTTGCCGGCCGGCTGGATGTCCGGCTGCTGGACGTCGTAGTAACCCTCGGCGTTCGCCTGCCAGACGTCGAGGACCGCGCCGGGCTGCGGAGTGCCGTCCTTCGAGAGCACGCGCCCGCTGACCACGCACGGCTCGCCGCCGCCCATCAGGTCGATGTCCGCGCCGAGCTCCCGGACCGGGGACTCGGTCATGTGGAACGGGCCGAGAACCGTTGACTCGGTCAGGCCTCCGCGCTCGTCGCTGTTGATCGTCTCGACCAGCATCGAGACGCCGAGGACGTCCGACAGGAGGACGAACTCCTGTCGGGTGTCCGTGCAGGTCTGTCCGGTCGCTGTGAGGAAATCGATCGCCCGTTCCCACTCGGCCATCGTCGGTTCGGTCTCCCGGACGAAGGCGTGGAGGTGGCGGGTGAGGGCGGCGAGCAGCCCGCGCAGCCGCGGGTCGGCCGTGCCGTCGAGGCTGTCGACGACCGCCTCGGTGATCCGGGTGGTGAATTCGGTGGTCATGCCCCACTCCTACGACGGTTCCCGCGACTCCGCTACGGCTGAGCGCGCGGCTGTTCCCTTTCAGGCATGCCCGAGGATCCGCCGGACCGCCTCGGTCAGCAACCGCTCGGCGTCCGCCCGGGACGCGGCCGCCGTCGCGTGCCGGAAGGCGATGTACCCGTCCGGCCGTACGAGCAGGGCTCCCCCGTCGGCCACCTCGCTGAGCCGCGCCCAGTCGCCGTACGGGTCCTCGTACTCCTGGCCGGGGCCGATGACGACGGTGGCGATCTCCAGGTTCTGGGCCGCGGCGGCCTGTGTCCAGTCGGTGCCGCCGATGCCGGTGAGCAGGGTGAAGCGGCCCTGGCCGACCGTGTCGAGGGTGGACAGGGTGCGGGTGCCGGAGGTGATCCAGGCGTGCGGGAGCTTGGCGCCGGGGCGGGAGGTGGGCTGGTGGTACAGCTCGGGGTCGCGGTCGAAGCCGGGGTCCGGGGTGCCATCGGGCACGATGGCTTCCGAGGCGTACCGCTGGTTGAGGTCGACGCCGTGCGCGTTGAACTCGTACACCTTGAACGCGATCGCCTCGCGCAGCTTCGCCCGCTGCTTCTGAGCCGCCTCGGTGTCGTCCTTGCGGGCGGCGATGTTGGCCCACAGCTGCTCGGGGGTCTGCGGGGAGAGCCCGTCGAGCGCCTCGAAGACGGGGGCGGTCTCGCCGATGGACTTGTTGGCGCGGGTGACGATCTGCTTGCCGATCGGGGCGCGCTCGGCGGTGTAGGTGTCCAGCAGTTCGGGGGCGGCCGTGCCGTCGAGGACGAGCTTGAGCTTCCAGGCCAGGTTGTACGCGTCCTGGATGGAGGTGTTGGAACCGAGGCCGTTGGACGGCGGGTGGCGGTGCGTGGCGTCACCGGCGCAGAAGACTCGGCCGTTCGAGTAGGTCTCCGCGTACATCTCGTTGACGGTCCAGGCCGAGGACGACCTGATGGTCACCGGGATCTCGTCGTCGCCCACCAGCCTGCGCACGATCGACTCCGCGTACTCGGTGGTCAGGTCGGGGGCGCCCGCGGTGACGTCGTACCCCCAGACGATCATCCACTCGTTCCAGGGCCGTACGCACCGGACGAGGCCGGCGCCGATGCCGCCGACGGTGGCACCGGGGGCGAGTACCCAGTAGAGGGTGGACGGCCGGTGCGCGGTGTACTTGGTCAGGTCCATGTCGAAGACGATGTTGATGCTGCCGGCCACGCCCATCTGGCCGCCCATCGGCAGCCCGGCGTCCTCGGCGACCTGGGAGCGGCCGCCGTCGGCGCCGATGAGGTACTTGGCGCGGATGGTGTACTCGTCGCCGCGCAGCCGGTCCTCGACGGTGACCGTGACGCCCTCGTCGTCCTGGACGAAGGACTTGTAGACCGTGCTGAAGCGCAGGTTGGTGCCGCGGGCGACGGCCGCGTCGATGAGCACGGGCTCCATGAGGTGCTGCGGCATGTCGCACATACGGGTGGGGCTGGCCAGGTCGTGCGCGGCCTGGACGAGCGGGTCGTTGCCCCAGGAACGGACCCGGCCCAGTTCCTCGCCCGCGAGGCTGGTGCAGAAGGTCGTGTTGCCCATCAGCGGCTGCGGCGTGGCCTTCGCGACGACCTCGTCCTCGACCCCGAGGTCCCGCAGGACCTCCATGGTGCGCTGGTTGGTGATGTGCGCCCGGGGCGTGTCGGCGAGACTCGCGTAGCGGGTGACCACGATGTTCGGGACGCCGTACGTACTGAGGGCGAGCGCGGCGGAGGCGCCCGCGGGGCCACTGCCCACGATCAGTACGTCGGTCACGACATCGGGCTCGACGATGTGCACGGCAAACGCTCCAGGGAATGAGAACAGCACCGACCTTTCAAGATCATGGAGGGC
Source organism: Streptomyces sp. DSM 40750 (assembly GCF_024612035.1). GTDB lineage: Bacteria > Actinomycetota > Actinomycetes > Streptomycetales > Streptomycetaceae > Streptomyces. The sequence continues at coordinate 9,735,089 of NZ_CP102513.1, read as the reverse complement.
GGCGCGGGAGCGTGGGTGTCTCAAAAAGAGACAGTGCGTGTGGCTGGCTTGTCACCATGGGATACGAGACGGGGGCCGCGCCCGTTCAAGCAGACGCACGGGGATCGGGCCTACCGCCGGGCAGCGGGGTGGTCGTTGCTCGTTCAACCCCGCCCGGTACGGTGAGTGGTGTCGTGACCACCGCAGAGCACCTCTCCGTCCACCCTGCCCCGGCGTCGCTGCGCAGGGCCCGTGAGCTGTTCCTCAAGGGGCGCCCACTCCCGGACGGTGTGCCGGAGGAAGTCGTCGCCGCCTGGAAGCGTGCCCGGTTCTTCGGCGTACGACACGACGTTCACGCCCTCGCGCCCGAAGCGCCACGGAATTCCGTACGACCGGCCGAGTCCGACCTGTTGGCCGCGGCCCGGCCGGTGCTCGAACGGCTCGCCCCCGCCGTCGGCACCGGGGAGACGGCACTCGTGCTCACCGACGAACGGCTGCGGGTGCTGTGGGCCACCGGGTGCGCGTCGGACGATCCCTGTCGCCAGGACCTCTCCGAGCAGGTGGTCGGCCACAACAGCGCGGTCCTCGCGCTGCGCATCCGCCGCCGCGCCGAGGTGCACGGCCCGGAGCACTTCCTCGATGTGTGGCAGGACGTGTCCGCGGTCAGCGTCCCCGTGCTCGCGCCGGAGACCGGCCAGGCGCTGGGCACGGTGACGGTCACCTCCGGGCTCTGCGCCGAGTGCGCTCCGCATCCGTGGGCCCCGCTCGCCGAGGCCGCGGCCGGCGCCGTAGAGGCGGAACTCCTGGCGCGGACGCAGGCGGCCGAACGGGTTCTGCTGGACGCGTATCTGCGGGCCGCACGGGACCAGGGGCAGGCGGTCGTCGCCCTCGACGGCCGTAACCGTCTGGTGAGCGAGGCCGCGGGGCGGCTGTTGTCACCGGAGGGTCTGGAGGCGCTGGAGCGGAGCGTGGTCGCGCTGCTGCGGGACGCGGACGGTGGGGTGCGGCCGGCGGGTGAGGGCGCCTCGGGCGCCGCTTCGAAGCCAGTGTCCGCGGCCATCGCCGTAGCAGGCTCGGCCTCGGGTTCCTTCCACGTCCGGCTCCCTGACGGTGTGAGGTGTTCCGCGACCGTCTCCCCCGTACCGCACCGGGGCGCGGTCATCGGTGTGGTGGCCGTACTGGAGCCGTTGGGGCGTGCGACCGCGGCGCCGGTCGGGCGGGGTGTCGTGGCGCTGGCGGGGCGTTCGGTGCCGTGGCGGCACGCGGTCGGCCGCGCGACGGAGTTGGCCCGGTCGCCGGAACCGCTGCTGCTCGTCGGCGAACGCGGCACCGGGAAGTCCGCGCTCGCCCACGAACTGGCCGCCGACCTGCTGGTCGTCGACGCGGCCGAGGGCGAACTGGGCTCCGTGACCGCAGTACTGACGGAGGGTCACGCGCTTCTCATCCGCCATGTCGAACGCCTCGCGCAGCCCGACACCGCGACGCTCAACGCGCTCCTCGAAACCCATCCGGGCGCGCCCCTGCTGGTCACCTACACCCCCGGGCCTCCTCCGGGCCCCTGCCTCCAACGGCTCCTGGACACGCTGGCCGCGCGCTCGGTCGCCCTTCCCGCGCTGCGTGAACGACCGGAGGACATAAGGGAGTTGCTGACGGCTCTGGCGCCGAAGCCGACACCGGGGCAGCCCCCGCTCACCTGGACACTGGACGCCCTGCGCGCCCTGGAACAGCATCCGTGGCCCGGCAACATCACCGAACTCCTGCACCTCGTACGGGCGTTGGCCGAGCACCGCCGTGCGTCGGGCCCCGTCCGGCGCGCCGAACTGCCGGACCCCGTTCGCGAGGGGCCCGCGACCCGACGTCTCAGCCCCATGGAGCACGCCGAACGCGCCGCCATCCTGGAGGCCCTCCGCCGCAACGGAGGCAACAAGGCCCGCGCGGCGGCGTCCCTGGGCATCGCCCGCGCCACGCTGTACCGGAAGCTGCGGGGCTACCGGGGCTGACGGTGTTCTCCTCGGCCCACCTGCTCCCGGCGCCTTTCATCCGTGTGCATCCGTGTGCATCCGTGTGCATCCGTGTGCATCCGTGGATGAGACGCCGTGACGACGCGACCGGTGCCGGTCGGCGAGCACGGGTCGCCGCGTCGCCGCGGTCGGGCCCGGTCGCGGTGTGTGACGGGTTCCGAATGCGCCGATTGCCGCTGACCGAGATCCAGCAGCCGCTTGCCGCCGGGGTTTGTGCCTCCCACGGGACGCGCTGCGGTCGTCGCGCCCGTCCGGCAGTCGATCAGGGCTGCGGTCGGGTGGCGCACGGACGCGGGTCGGGCCACCGCCGGGCGGGCACGGACGCGGACCGGGCCACCGCCGACCGGGGCCCGTTCGCAAGGTTTCCCCGGAGGGTCTGTCACGCCGCCTTGGCGGCCGCGAGTACCTCGTCCGCCAGCGGTTTGTCGAGGGCCGCGTGGACCAGGCCGTCCGCCAGGCGGGGCATCTCGCGGTCGGGGACGAGGCCGCTCAGCTTTTCGGGTGAGGCCGGCAGCCCGAGCCGTCGGGCCCCGTCCAGGGCTTTGCGGTCGATGTACGGCGCGAACTCCGGCCACACGCCCTGCACGTCACGCAGGAAGATGTCGGCCCCTGTGGGCCCGATCCCCGGTATGTCCAACAGGGCTTTCTTCGGGTCGGGTTCCTCGCGCAGCCGGCGCAGATCGCCGTCATAGCGCTCCAGCAGCAGTTCGGCTCCCTTGCCGAGCATCGTGGAGGTCCGCTCGTCGTAGCGCCGGTAGCCGCCCTCGCCGAGTGCGTCGACGCGCTGTTGCCAGGACGCCTCCGCCATCGACCGCGCGTTGCGCATGCCGGCGTCGAACAGCGCCTTGGCCGCTGCCACCGCGATGTCGGCCCTGATACGGGCGCTGAGCAGTATCGCGAGCACGAGCGTCTGGTACAGCGGCGTCGGGGTGTTGCGCAGCCGGATGCCGGCCTGCGCCGTATAGGTGCGCTGCTGTCGGTCGAGCAGGGCACGCACCACTGCTTCGTCCGTCGCGCCGGTCGCTTTCCGGCCGGACTTCCCCTTGGTCTTCGCAGTCATCGCCTGGTCACCCGCTCAAGGTTTCACCGGTTTCCCGGAGGGCCTCATATCCCACCCGATCCCCGCCCGATCCGTGTACCCGTCCAGGTCCGATCCGTGTACCCGTCCAGGTCCGATCGATACGGCCGTTCATCACCAACCGTCCGCTCGAGGGCGATGCCCAGGTGGCGCCAGGCGCATCAGGCCAGAGCCCTGATCAGCGACATCGCCGACGATGCGACCCACTGGCACATGATCTCGACGGCGCTTCGGTCATGCACCGTTCCTTTGCGTGTCAGGACGTCGGGCGGCGGTCACGCCACCGCGTTCAACAGATCGGCGAGGATGCCGGGCCGTTCCAGCGCGATGAAGTGGCCCGCTCCCGGCACCTGCGCGAAATCGGCGGCAGGCAGCAGTTCCTTGTCGGCCTGCCGGTCCGAGGGCCGGGACCAGTCGTTCTCCCCGTAGACGAGGTGGACGGGTGCCTTGATCTCGGGGTAGCGCGAGCGGGCGGCGATGAGACTGGGCAGGCTCTGGTACACGGCCCTGGCGACGGTCGGGTAGCCGGGGCGGCTGCCCACCTGGAGGAGCTCGTCGACGTAGTCCGCCCGCAAAGCGGCCTTGTCGCCCAGCCCGCCCTGAAGGATCCTGCGAAGGGCGGCCTTGGGTTCCACCCCGGCGATCACCGGGCCCACCCCCGGAGTGAGGACACCGGTGACCACCACACGGGCGAGGAGACTGGACCGGGCGATCCCGCCGGGGAAGTCGTACGTGTTCACCGCGACGACGCGCCGTACCCGCTCCGGCAGATCGGCCGCGGTGGTCAGGGCGAGCACCGCCCCCATCGACTCCCCGACCAGGGTCACGTCGTGGAGGTCGAGTTCGGTGAGGAGCCGCTTGACGCCCGCGCGCATGGCCGGCTCGTCGTACGACGCGCCGGGCACGATCTCGGAGTAGCCCATCCCCGGTAGGTCGAGGGCGTACACGGTGTACTGGTCCGAGATCAGGGGGATGAGGGAGCGGAAGTGCTCGGCCTGGGTGCGCACGGTGTGCAGCAGGACCACAGGAGCGCCGGTGCCCGCTTTGAGGTAGCGCAGGGTTCCCTCGTCGCTGCGGTGTCCTGTGCGCGGGACGATGGTGTGGCTGGTGGTCCCCGGAATGTGAATCGTGGGACGTGGCTCTGGGCTGGGCATCTCGTCAGCTTCCCTTTGTGTGAACTGCTGCGGACAGGTGATTCGGATAGGGACCGCCCGATGGGGGTGACCACGCATCAGCCCTTGGACTCGTGGAGAAACCGACCGGTTTCCGTCATCGTAAACCGGTCGGTTTCTGCACGCAAGGCTGAGGTTGCCATCCACAGCAACAGGGTCAGCGCGCAGGAGAGACGCGAAAGTGTCACCCGCGCGGCGGTCGCCGAGGTCGCGCTCAAGGGCTACTGGGGATGACCCAGCCGCCTATGACCGAAGCGGCCCGTCGATCGCGCGGGTTCAACCCGCCGCGAAGAGTCCGACGCTGACCGACGCGCGTTTGCCCGGGTTGCGGGCGACGGCCGGGCGCCGGTGAAAGGGTGCCGGGCCTCCGGTCATCCAGGCCGCCTGCGGCCTGCATCCGTCCCGGCCGACCGCGATGGATGTCATCCGCGCCCAGGATCGCGAGGTCGTCGAGGCGCCACCGCCCGAGGCGCTTGCCCCTCGGAAACCGATCGGTGTACCCTGCTCGAAACCGATCGGTTTCCCAAACGGGTCTCGGTCGCCGGGCCGATTTAGAGATCAGTCTCGAACTCACCGCGTCCATCACGTACTGATCACGTACGCACTCAACCTCCGGAGTCGTTTTCCATGCCTTCTCACGCCACCTCCCGTATCTTCGTGATCGGCGGTACGGGGGCTCAAGGGATGCCCATCGTCCGCTCTCTTGTCGCCGACAAGAAATACTCCGTCCAGGTTCTCACCCGCGATTCCAGCTCCCCTCGAGCCCAAGCACTCCTCGCGCTCGGCAACGTCTCCCTCCTGGAAGGGTCGTTCGCCGACGAGGACGTGCTGCGGGAAGGGTTCCGCGACTGTGACGGGGTATTCATCAACATCGACGGGTTCAACACCGGTGAGAAAACGGAGACCTACTGGGCGATCCGCAGTTACGAGATAGCGATCGAAGAAGGAGTCAAGTTCTTCGTTTACGGAAATCTCGACTACACCCTCAAGAAGTCCGGCTACGACTCGAGGTTCCGCACAGGCCATTATGACGGTAAAGGCCGCATGGCCGAATGGGTGTTGTTTCAAAATGAAAAGAACAGGGACCGGATGGGTGCAGCCGTCTTCACGTCAGGTCCCTACATTGAGATGGTGATCTCACCGCTCACGCCCATGACGCCCACCGTTGAGGACGGTGTCGTCACGTGGCGAGTCCCTCTCGGCGAGGGAGCCGTTCCTCACGTGGCTCTCGAAGACTGCGGGTTCTACGTTCGCTGGCTCTTCGACCATCCGGAGCGCGCGAATGGCATGGACCTCGAAGTCGCCATCGAGCACATGACCTATGCCGACATGGCTGCGGCGTTCGAGAAGGTCACCGGGCATCCGGCACAGTACATCGACACTGATCTGGACACATATTGGAACGCGCCGGACGTGAAGGGCATCGCTGATCAGCCTGCCGGCTACAACGCCGATCCCAACGATAAAAGCACCATGAGCTTCCGGGACAATTTCACGGGCTTCTGGAACACATGGAAGCACGGAATCATCACCAGGGATTACGCTCTGCTCGACGAAATCCACCCCAACAGGATCAGAAGTGCTGAGGAGTGGTTCCTCCGGGAGGACCAGGTGGGAAGGGAACTCGGTAAAGGTAGTCTCTGGGAGAGGGTCCAACCGGAGAACTGGACCCTCGACTCTGCGATCCTCAAGAGCAGTGCTGATTTGAGGACGGGCACGTTGTAAACGGGTGAGCGGTATGGCCGCTCGGTAGACGCTGAGCGATGAGTTGCATGTCCGCGATCTTCGCCGGGAGTTGCTGCCGGGGAGGCGTACGGCTCCGCGGACGGTCGTCCCGACGGCGACGACCGTGTCAGCGCGGGCCGAACGAACCGCGACCGGCTGGGTTCATCCCCGGTGAGGACGGAGGTTCCGGCGGTGCCGATGGCCCGCCGCCCCACCCACTCATGGCCGTCGGCATGCCTTTCCCGGACCAGCCCCTGGAACGAGTGCGTCGCGTCGAGGCGGCGGTTGCCGATCAGGGCTCGGGGCAGGCGTGGTCCGAGACGGCCTCGGTCTTCAGGCCGGCTGCGCGCCGGTGCTGATCTGTTGGGTGAGCTTGAGCAGTTCTTCGACGTGGTAGATCTCGGTGATCTTGCCGTCAGCCACGCGGACGATGTCGGTGCCGGTGAGGTCGACCGGGTTGCCGCTGGCGGCGAACCCGAAGGCGTCTCCGGTGTGCGTCCCGGTCATCCGCCAGTGGAGGACCACCCAGCCGCCGGGAAGCTCCTGCTGGAACAGGACCCGGTGCTGCGTGTCGGTGAATCCGTCGCGGACCGCGGCGATCAGCACTCGCATGCCGTCGATGCCCGAGGCGGCGTCGGCAGCAGGGTTGTGGTCGATCAGATCCGGAGCGAACACCTCGTCCGCCCCGGCGACGTTACCGGTGTCGTAGAGCTCAAGGTTGCGCGCGGCGACCCGCAACGCGGTGGTGGTGGCCGAGCGCACCGTCTCCCTCGCGGTGTTGGCCGTGCTGATCGCGGTCATGAGGTCCTCCAAGGTGTGGGGGTGCGGGCTGCTCCGGCTATAGTTCCCTGAGGGAATCAGTTCCCTCAAATGAACCAATGGGAAGAGCATGAGTGAGCTGGATCACCCTTTGCCGGAATGTCCGATCGCTCGGTTCCTGACCGTGCTGGACGGGCCCTGGGCGACGCTGATCGTGCGGGAGCTGCTGACCGGCCCGAAACGCTTCACCGAGCTGCGCGCCGGGCTTCCGGGGATCAGCCCCAAGACCCTGTCCTCACGGCTGCGACGATTCGTACTCCTGGGGCTGGTCACCCGCACGGCCTATCCGGAGATCCCGCCCCGCGTGGTGTACGAACTCACCCCGGCAGGCGCCCGACTCGAGGTCGTGCTGGCCACCATGGGCGCCTGGGCCGAACAAGACCTTCCCCGCACTGGGGCATTCCCGATCGAAGATCAAGCCAACTCCTAGTCAGTCCGGACACCTGCGCGCCGCTGTCCGCATGCGGCCACGTCCGAGGGGCACTCGCAGAGGTGGCGACCGGCTGTCCGACCCGCCGAAGCCCGGGGAAGGGAATGCGGAATGCGCATGCCCGTCGCCGCGTCCGTGACGGACCTTCTCGACGGTGTGCCGGGCTGCTGTCACGCAGAAGGCCGTCCCCCGACCTCGCAGCGGGACCCGAAGGAGTGGAACATGCGACTTTCGTTCCTCGAACCCCTGTACAAGCAGACCGGCCCCTACGCATCGGTCTACCTGGACACCTCCCGCGACAGCGCCATCGACGATCCCGACGCCGCCGTGGACCTGCGCCGACGGCACCTGCGGAACGCCCTGGCGTCCGAAGGGGCCGACCAGGCCTCCATCACGGCGGCCGCGGCCGCCGTGGGCGGCGACACGGACATCCCCGGCGTACACGGGCAGGCCGTGTTCACCGCGCACGGCCGGCTGGCCCTGCTGGACGAGCTGCCCACGCCCCCCGCACACGACACCGCGCACTTCGGAACGCTGCCGGACACCATGCCGCTGATCGTCCAGCACTCCCCCGAGATCCCCTATGTGGCGGTCCACGTCCACTACGGCGGCCGTCACTCCACGGAAGCCACCGGTACCGTTCGGATCGAGGCGGAGATCGGCGTATGGCCCCTGACCAAGGTCACACCGGGACACCGCCTCCACGAGGAGATCCCGGTGACCGACTGGCTGAACGCCGCCAAGGTGCTGGGCGAGGAACTGGAGGGCCACGCGCGGCGTGTCAACGCCGAAGAGGTGGTCGTCGCGGGGGACGTCTGGGCCCGCGGCATTCTGGTCCGCCGGCTCCCCGTGCCCCTGCGCGGGCGGGTCACCACCGTCGAGGGCGCCGGTGAGTCCCAGCCGCGGCGGGCACTGCTGGAGCACAGACTCGAGAGCCTCTTCAGCGGACGCATGGCCGAGCACGACCGGTCCCTGCTGGCCGACTTCCTCGCCCAGCGCGCCCGCGACGGGGCGTCGGCCGAGGGCCTGATCGCAACCGTCTCGGCCCTGCAACGCGGTCAGGTCAAAGCCCTGTTCCTCAACAACCACCCCGAGTCGCCGCTGCGCCTGTGGATCGGCCCGGAACCCAGCCAACTCGCCCTCACCGAACAGGAACTCCGCTCCTACGGCATCCAGGACATCCGCGAAGAGCGGGCCGACGCGGCCCTCACCCGCGCCCTCGTCGACACCAAGGCCGAACTCGTCGTCGTACCCCAGCAGCAGCTGCGCCTGCACGACGGCGTCGGCGTTCTGCTCCGGTACGCCGATCCGAACCCGGGCGCCTGACCGGAACCCCTCCGAGACGGGCGGTTTCCATGAGTCGTCGCGACCTTGACGTGCCTACCCTGGAGGTGTGGCTCGGTCCAACGACGAGGTCGCCGCACTCTTCCAGGAGTACGCGGACCTGATCTCGATCACCGGCGGGGACGCGTTCAAGGCGCGCGTCTACGAGAAGGCCGCCCGCGCGATCGGCGGTCACCACGCCGATGTCGACACGCTCGACGCGAAGGGCCTCCAGCAGATACCGGGTGTCGGCAGGTCGATCGCCGAGAAGGTCGTCGAGTACTTCCGGGACGGCAGTGTGTCCGCCGTGGAGAAGCTGCGGGCGAAGATCCCCGCCGGGGTCCGGCAGCTGACCGCCATCCCCACGCTCGGCCCGAAGAAGGCCTTGGTGCTCCACGAGGAACTGGGGATCTCCTCCGTCGAGGAACTGGCCGACGCGATCCACGCGGAGCGGCTGCGCGACCTGAAGGGCTTCGGCCCCAGGACGGAGGAGAAGATCCTCCACGGCATCGAGCTGCTGAGGTCCGCCGGGGACCGCGTCCTGCTCGACGTGGCCCTCGACCTCGCCGAGGAGACGGTCGCCGAGCTGTCCCGGGTGACCGGTTGCCGGCGGTGCGCGTACGCCGGGTCCCTGCGCCGCTTCCGGGAGACGGTCGGCGACATCGACGTCCTCGCCGCGGCGAGGAAGCCGATGCCCCTCATGCGGGCGCTCACCGAACTGCCGTACGTCACCGAGGTCATCGCCCACGGCGAGAAGAAGACGTCGGTCCGCACCGGCAAGGGGCTGGCGATCGATCTGCGGGTCGTACCGCCCGACTCCTGGGGCGCCGCGCTGCTGTACTTCACCGGATCCAAGGCGCACAACATCCGCATCCGCGAGATCGCCGTGCACCAGGGGCTGAAGCTCTCCGAGTACGGGCTGTTCGACGCCGAGAGCGGCGAGAAGATCGTCTCCGCGACGGAGGAGGACGTGTACGCCCGGCTCGGCCTGCCGTGGATCGAGCCCACGCTGCGCGAGGACCGCGGCGAGATCGAGGCCGGGCGGCGCGGCGAACTCCCCGACCTGGTCACGGAGTCCGGCATCCGGGGCGACCTGCACACCCACACCGACCTCACCGACGGGCTCGCCCCGCTGGAGGAGATGATCCGGTCCGCGGCGGAGCGCGGCTACGCCTACTACGCGATCACCGACCACGGGCCGGACCTGTACATGCAGCGCATGACCGACGAGCGGATGCTCGCCCAGCGCCATCGGGTACGGCAGCTCGACCGCGCGTACGGCAAGCGGGGCGGCATGCGGCTGCTGCACGGCGCGGAGCTGAACATCGCCCCCGACGGCGGCGTGGACTGGCCGGACGACTTCCTGGCCGGCTTCGACCTGTGCGTGGCCTCGGTGCACTCGCACTTCAACCAGGACCGCGAGGCGCTGACCCGGCGGATCGTCCGCGCCTGCGAGAACCCGTACGTCAACATCATCGGCCACCCCACCACCCGCATCCTCGGCAGGCGGCCCGGCATCGACGCCGACCTCGACGAGATCTTCGCCGCCTGTGCCCGCACCGGCACGGCCCTGGAGATCAACGCCCACCCGGACCGGCTCGACCTGCGCGACGAGGACATCCTGCGGGCCCGGCGGCACGGCGTGAAGTTCGCGATCGACAGCGACGCCCACTCCACCCTCCACCTGGCCCACATGCGGTACGGCGTGGGTACGGCCCAGCGCGGCTGGCTCACCGAGGAGGACGTGATCAACACCTGGCCGCACAGCCGGCTGCGGCGCTTCCTGAAGAAGGCCGGCCGGCGTTGATCAGCACGACCGCGCCCAGCCCCTGAGCCTCACCGCTGGTAGAGCCCCACGAGCGTGCCGCTGGCGATCTGCCGTTCCTCGACGGCCCGGTGCACCTGGTCGGCGCTGGGCGCGTCGGGCAGGACGCACGGTTCCTTGAGGGCGTAGAGACGGAAGAGATAGTGGTGGGCGTCGTCGCCGGGCGGCGGATGCGGGCCGCCCCAACCCTGTTCGCCGTAACCGTTGACGAGTTCCGTGCCGCCGGGTGGGCAGCGGCCCGGTTCGACGCCGTCGCTGTGCGGATCGATGCCGACCACGATCCAGTGCGCGAAGGTGCCCGACGGGGCGTCGGGGTCTTCGCACAGCAGCACCAGCTCGGCCGCGTCGTCCGGGGCGCCGTCCCAGGTCAGGGGAGGGGAGACGTTCGCCCCCTCGTACGAATACCGGCGCGCGATGAAGGAGTGATCCTTGAACGCGCTGCTGTGGAGGTCGATATCAGTCATGTGCTCCGGAGTACCCCCGTCCGGGCCGGGTACGCGATCGGAGAAAACCGGATCAATCAGGATAGATCAAAGGCATCGGACAGATCAAAGGCATCGAGGAAGAAGACGAGGCAGATGATCTCCCAACTGGTCACGGTGCCCGTCGACGACACCGAACTGGCGGGCGACCTCGCCGTACCGACGCACGCGCGAGCGGTCGTGCTGTTCGCGCACGGCAGCGGCAGCTCCCGGCACAGCCCGCGCAACCGCGCGGTCGCCGCCGAACTGCGCACCGCGGGGCTCGGCACCCTGCTGATCGACCTGCTCACCGAGGAAGAGGAGCGGCGTGACACGGCGACCGGCGAGCACCGCTTCGACATCACCCTGCTGGCCCGCCGCCTGGTGGCCGCGATCGACTGGCTGGAGGCCCAGTCGGACACCCGGGGCCTTCCCGTCGCCCTGTTCGGCGCCAGCACCGGCGCGGGCGCGGCCCTGGTCGCCGCCGCCGAGCGGCCCGCCCGGGTACTGACCGTGGTGTCGCGCGGCGGACGGCCGGACCTGGCCGGTGACGCCCTGGAAGCCGTACGGAATCCGGTCCTGCTGATCGTCGGCGGAGAGGACCACCAGGTGCTGCGGCTCAACCAGGACGCCGCCCGCAGGCTGAGCGGTCCGCACACCCTGCGTGTCGTGCCGGGCGCCACCCACCTGTTCGAGGAGCCCGGCGCGCTGGAGCGGGTCGCCGACATCGCCCGGCAGTGGTGCGACGACCGTCTGAAGACCGCGACCGGGTGAGAACCGCCGCCGTGCATCGACCTGCGCGGGAGGGGGTACGCGGAGGCCGGACTCAGGGGCTCGCCTCTCAGTCGGCTCGACTCAGTCGGCTCGACTCAGAGGGCTCAACTCAGGGGGCGCACTCCCAGGTGCGAAAGGAGTGGCATCCGCGATGCAGTTCCGTGACCGAAAGCAGGCCGGACGGAAACTGGCCGAACAGCTGCGGATCCGGCAGGAGAAGGGCGCCCTCCCGGACCCCGTCGTCCTCGCCCTCCCCCGGGGCGGTGTCGCCGTGGCCCATGAGGTGGCCCGGGCGCTGGGCGCCCCGCTGGACGTGCTCGTCGTACGCAAGATCGGCGCCCCGTTCCAGGAGGAGCTCGGCGTGGGCGCGATCGCCGGGGACGACGAGCCGCTGTTCGACGAAGGCACCCTGGACCGGCTGGGCCTGAGCAAAGCCGACCTCGCCGGGACGGTCGAGCGGGAGCGCGCCGAGCTCCGCCGCCGCGAGCAGCTCTACCGGGAGGGCCGCCCCGCCCCGGACCTGCGGGGACGTACCGTGCTCGTCGTCGACGACGGCCTGGCGACCGGCGTCACGGCCCGCGCCGCGGTGCGTGCCGTACGGCGGCAGACACCCGACCGGATCGTGCTGGCCGTGCCGGTCTGCTCGCCGGAGGCGTCGGACCTGCTGCGCGCCGAGGTCGACGAGGTGGTCTGCCTCTACCGTCCGGCCGCTTTCATGGCCGTCGGTCTCTGGTACGAGTACTTCGACCAGCTCTCCGACCAGGACGTGCTCGCCGCGCTGCACACGGGGGCCGACCGCTGAACGCACGGACGCCGGCCGTTCACGACGGCCGCAGGGAGTACGTGCGCCCCTCCACGCCCCATTCGCCCACCGGCGGCTTGCACCCGGCGTCGATCGCCCGCAGGCTGGGCCGCCCGATGTGGGCGTAGACCAGTCGCCGTACACCGTGCCGTACGGCCTGCTCGGCGATGGTCAGCACGGGCGTGTGGCCGCCGACGCCGCCCCGGAACCGTATCGGCCGGTCCCAGGCGGCGGCCTCGGCGAACATGAGGTCCGCCTGTGCGGCCCAGGCCGGGAACTCCCAGAACTCCGGCGCCCACACCACCACCAGGCCGTCGGCCTCGATGCGGTAGCCGTACGTGGGATGCGACGTGTGGGCGACCGGGCGGCAGCGCACCCGCAGTCCGTCCAGATCGAGGTCGCCCGCCCGTATCCCGGCATCCCGGGCGGCCGCGATCCGGCGCAGCGCGGACCGCAGCTCCGCCCGCTCGTCGGTGACCAGCCAGGCGGCGAGCGGACCGGGTGGCGGTTCGGCTCCGGAGCCGCCGTCGAAGGCGGCGCGCTGTCCGGCGTGACGCAGCAGAAGGCCGGCCGGTGCGAACCTCGGCGAGTTCATCGCGCCCACGCCGAGCAGGGTCAGCCGCAGCCATCGGGTCATGGTCCGCTCTCCGCCGCGAGGGTGCCGTCGGCCTCGAGGGTGATGCGTACACCGTGGCTGATGCGGTCGAGGGTGGTGCGGAGCCAGGCGCGGTCCCCGGCGGGCGCGGGCTCCAGCCGCATGCGGCTGGCGCGCAGGGGGACCATGCGCAGGCCGGTGAGCCGTCCCGTGCTCGCCGCCACGGTGACGACGTAGGCGATCCGGAGGTCGTCGCGGTACTCCTCGTAGCCGGGGATGCCCTCGTAGTCGTCGATGAAGTCGCCGCAGCCGTGGAGGATCAGCCGATCCCGGTACACCTCTATGGAGCGGGGGTGGTGCGAGGAGTGTCCGTGGACGAGGTCGACGCCGCCGTCCACCAGGGCGTGCGCGAAGCGGACCTGGTCGCGGGGGATGAGATATCCCCAGTTGGAACCCCAGTGCACGGACACCACCACGATGTCGCCCGCACGTCTGACGGCGTCCACGCGCCGGACCAGCGCGTCGGCGGCGGAGGCCGACAGTCCGGGGACGTACGCGACGCCGGAGCCGTCGTCGGTCGCCGCCCAGCCGGACGGGACGCCGCCGGAGCGCGTCCCGAGGGCGAAGACGAGGACGCGGCCGGTGGGGGTGAGGGGGATCGCCGTGGGCGCGTACGCCTCGGCCGCGTTCCGGCCCGCGCCGGCGGTCCGCAGTCCCGCACGGGCCAGCGAGCCGAGCGTCTCGTCCAAGCCCTCGCGGCCGAAGTCCAGCACGTGGTTGTTGGCCAGCACGCAGACGTCCGGCCGGGCCACCGTGAGAGAGGGCAGGTTGTCGGGGTGCATGCGGTAGTGGACCGCCTTGCCCGCCGCGAACGCGTCACCACGCGTCACGGCGGTCTCCAGATTCACGATCCGGACGTCCGGGGCAGCCTCCTCCAGCAGACGCAGCGCCTCGCCCCACGGCCAGGACGGATCGACCGGAGCCGGAATCGGGCCGCCGACCGCCTCCGCCATCCGCACGTAGGACCGGGCGTCCACGACGCAGTCCTCCCGCAACACCGGATCACCGGGGTTCGGGAGGATCTGATCGACGCCGCGCCCGAGCATCACGTCCCCGCACAGGAACAGCGTCACCACGCCGTCGCCCATACCTCCACCCTAGGCGGCCCCGCACCGGTCGGCCGTACGACGGGCGACACGGAGGAAATGGGGAGGGAGCCCGACGAAGGGGTACGCGGATCGCTCAGCGGATTCGTATGGGAGGCCGCGATGGAACTGATCGAGGAGCGCCCCTACCGCTACCGCATCGACCCCCGGGGACCCATGCGGGTGCCCGGCGTGGTGTTCGCCTCCCGGAACCTGCTCGCCGACGCCGAGCAGTCGCTGCAGCAGGTCGTCAACGTGGCCACACTGCCGGGCATCGTCGGCGCCTCGTACGCCATGCCGGACATTCACTGGGGCTACGGCTTCCCCATCGGCGGCGTGGCCGCGACCGACCTCGACGACGGCGGAGTGGTCTCGCCCGGCGGAGTCGGCTTCGACATCTCCTGCGGCGTGCGGCTGCTGGCCGCCGACGCCGACCGGCGGACGGTGGAGCCCGCACTGCCCGAGATCATGGACGCCCTGGACCGCTCGATCCCGCGCGGCGCGGGGCCCGGCGGCGTGTGGCGGATGACCGGCCCCGGGCAACTGGAGCGGATCCTGCGCGGCGGCTCCCGGTACGCCGTCCAGGAGGGGTACGGCGAACAGCGCGACCTGACGCGCTGTGAGGACGGCGGGGCGGTCGCCGACGCCGACGTGACGCAGGTCAGCCGGCGGGCGCGGGAACGCGGCCTCGGGCAGGTGGGCAGCCTGGGATCCGCCAACCACTTCCTGGAGGTCCAGCGGGTCGCCGAGGTGTACGACGAGCGGGTCGCCGCCGCCTTCGGGCTCGCCGTCGGCCAGGTGTGCGTGATGATCCACTGCGGTTCGCGCGGCCTGGGACACCAGATCTGCACCGATCACGTCCGGGCGATGGACCACGCCATGAGCCGGTACGGCATCACCGTGCCCGACCGGCAGCTGGCCTGCACCCCCGTCGACTCCCCCGAGGGGCGGGACTATCTGGGCGCGATGGCCGCTGCCGCCAACTACGGCCGCGCCAACCGCCAGTTGCTGTCGCATGCCGCACGCCGGGTCTTCGAACGGGCCTCGGGCGCGCACCTCTCACTGGTGTACGACGTGTCCCACAACCTCGCCAAGATCGAGACCCACACCGTGGCCGGAGCACGGCGACGCCTGTGTGTGCACCGCAAGGGTGCCACCCGTGCCTTCCCGCCCGGCCACGCCGAACTGCCCGAGGATCTGCGGGAGTTCGGGCAGCCGGTACTGATCCCCGGAACGATGGGCACGGCCTCGTACGTCCTGGCCGGAGTGCCCGGCGGCGACGCCTTCTTCTCCACCTGCCACGGCGCCGGCCGCGTGATGAGCCGACACCGGGCCGCACGCACGGTCGTCGGCAAGGAGCTGCGGGCCCGGCTGGAGGCGGCCGGCATCGCGGTGCGCCCGAAGTCGTTGCGGGGGCTGGCCGAGGAGACACCGGAGGCGTACAAGGACGTCGCCGAGGTGGTCGCCGCGAGCGAGGCGGCGGGGTTGTGCCGCACAGTGGCCCGGCTGGTTCCGCTGGGCGTGGTCAAAGGCTGAGGCGACCTGCCT
The DNA here is from genome assembly GCF_024612035.1 of Streptomyces sp. DSM 40750. Classification (GTDB taxonomy): domain Bacteria; phylum Actinomycetota; class Actinomycetes; order Streptomycetales; family Streptomycetaceae; genus Streptomyces. The sequence continues at coordinate 9,719,392 of NZ_CP102513.1, read as the reverse complement.
CTCACACATGAGTGGGCCAAGGGCCAGGACCACCCGCCTCTGACACATGAGTGCGGCCAAGGGCCGATGCGACCGCCTCTCACACGTCGACGGTCACCGCGCACGACCAGCCGTAGGCGTCCGGCCCGATGTGCAGCTCGTGCCACGAGATGCCCTTCGGTGCCGCGCCGATGATCTCCACGTCCGAGAGAGCGGCGACGGCGAGCCGCACCTCGAGGCCGCTGTCGTCCACGTCCGCCTCGACGTCGACGGGCACCTGGCCGTGCACCTCCAGCCGGTAGACCACCTCGTCCAGCAGCGCGGCCAGCAGATCGTCGCCGCCGGCCTCGGGGAACCGCACCGGCTCCACGGCGGTGGGCCGGACCGCGGAGACGTCCGCGAAACAGCCCACCATGCCCATGACGGCCTCCGCCAGGCAGCCTTCCAGGCTCGTGCCCCACGCCTCGATGCGCACGTCGGCCGTGTGCGGCACCAGCCGGTGCCCGCCCTCGCCCTGCCGCCGCGCCTCCCTGTCGTCACCTGATTCGCCGACCATGCCCATTCACCTGCCCGCTCGGCGGCCCGGTATCGCATGCGCACATCGTCAGTCCGCCCTCAGTGGATGCGTAAGGTTCGCTCCGGTCGCCGGGTCGAACACGTGAGCCTTGGCCATGTCGACCCGCAGCTCCACCGGTTCGCCCTCGCGGGCACGCGTGGCGGCGTCCAGGCGGGCCACGATGTGTTGGGTGTCGGTTCCGGTGTCGCGCAGGCCCGAGTCCTTGGCGAGCTCCTCCAGTTCGGTGGTCGTCGCGGGCCCGCCCTCCGCGGTGAAGTAGACATACACATCAGAGCCCAGCGACTCCAGTACCTCCACGGTCGCGGTGAAGACCGGGCCCGTCCGGTCCCGGTCGTGTGACAGGGCCACGTCCTCGAATGCCTCCGGTCGCAGCCCGACGATGACCTCGCGGGGCGCGTTCCGGCGTTCCAGTGCCTGCCTCGTACGGTCGTCCAGGGGCAGGTCGCCCAGGGACGAGCGCAGGACACCGCCCTCCAGAGTGGCGTTCAGGAAGTTCATCGCCGGGGAGCCGATGAAGCCCGCGACGAAGATGTTGCGCGGCAGGTCGTACAGCTCGGCAGGTGTGCCGATCTGCTGGACCAGGCCCTGTCTCATGACCACGACCCGGTCGCCGAGCGTCATCGCCTCGGTCTGGTCGTGGGTGACGTACACGGTGGTCGTGCCGAGGCGCCGCTGCAGACGTGAGATCTGGGTGCGCATCTGCACCCGGAGTTTGGCGTCCAGGTTGGACAGCGGCTCGTCCATCAGGAACGCCTTGGGATCACGGACGATCGCCCGCCCCATGGCCACCCGCTGGCGCTGACCGCCCGAGAGGTTGGCGGGCTTGCGGTCCAGGTGCTCGGTCAGGTCGAGGATCCGGGCGGCCTCCGTCACCTTGGCGTCGATGGTGGCCTTGTCCACCTTGGCCAGGCGCAGCGGGAAGCCCATGTTCTCCCGGACGTTCATGTGCGGGTACAGGGCATAGCTCTGGAACACCATCGCGACATCGCGTTCCTTGGGAGCCAGGTCGTTGACGACCCGGTCTCCGATGCGCAGGGTGCCCTCCGTGATGTCCTCAAGTCCGGCGATCATGTTCAGGGTGGTGGACTTGCCGCATCCCGACGGACCGACCAGGATCACGAACTCGCCGTCGGCGATCTCGAGGTCCACGTCCTGCACGGCGAGGGCCCCGTCGGGAAAGCGCTTGGTGACTCCCTCAAGGATGATCTCGGCCATGGATGGTGCCTCCTTGCCTTCATGCCTTCCGGGTCCGAGTACTTGAGGTCGGTGTCTCGGACCGGTGGCCTGCCTGCCGTGGTCGGCCCGTTCACCCCTTGACTGCCCCGGAGGTCAGTCCGGCGACGATCCGCCGTTGGAAGAACAGGACGAAAACGATGATCGGGATGGTGATGACCACAGCGGCGGCGGCGATCGACCCTGTGGGCTGCTGGAACTGGGAGCTCCCGGTGAAGAACGCGATCGCGGCGGGCACCGTGCGCGCGGACTCGGTGGAGGTCAGCGAGATCGCGAACAGGAAGTCGTTCCAGCAGAAGATGAACACGAGAATGGCCGTGGTGAACACGCCCGGCGCGGCCAGCGGCACGATGACCATCCGGAAGGCCTGCGCGGGCGTCGCCCCGTCGACCTTGGCTGCCTTCTCCAGATCCCAGGGGATCTCCCGGAAGAACGCCGACAGGGTGTAGATCGCGAGCGGCAGGGAGAAGGTCATGTACGGGATGATCAGCCCGACCCAGGTGTCGAAGATCCCCACGATCCGCTCGATGTTGAACAGGGGTGACACCAGGGAGATCGGGGGGAACATGGCGATCAGCAGTGACATCCCGATGAGCACCCGTTTGCCGGGGAAGCGCAGTCTGGCCACCGCGTAGGCGGCCATGGTGCCCAGCGCCACCGCGATCACCGTGGCGATCAGAGCGATACCGATCGAGTTGATCAGCGCACGGGTGAACTCGGCGGTCTCGAAGATGCCCCGGTAGTTCTCCCAGGTCCAGTCCGTGGGGATGTAGTTGCCGTCCGTCAGGGTGGTGGGGTCCTTGAACGACAGCGCGGCGATCCACCACACCGGGAACAGCGCATACAGCACGACTACCACGTTCATGACGCCCCATCGGGCGGCATGCGTCTTTCCTGCTGCGGCCATCAGCGCTTCACCTCCGCACCGGGTGCGGCGGTGCCGAACAACTTGACGAAGGTGAAGGCGATGATGCCGACGCAGATGAAGATCAGGACCGAGATCGCCGACCCGATGCCCAGGTTCAGTGCGGTGAACAGGTTGTCGTACCCGAGGATCGACAGAGAGCCGGTCCCCTGGGCGCCCGCGGTCAGGACGTAGATGTTGTCGAAGATCCGGAACGCGTCCAGTGTGCGGAAGAGCAGTGCCACCAGGATGGCCGGCTTCATCAGCGGCAGCATGATCTTGGTGAAGCGCTGCCAGGCGGTGGCACCGTCCACCATGGCCGCCTTCAAGGTCTCCTCGGGGACCAGCGCGAGGCCCGCGAGCAGCAGCAGGGCCATGAACGGCGTCGTCTTCCACACCTCGGCGAGGATGATCAGCCAGAGGGCGGGCCACTGCTCGGTGAGCGGGGCCTCTCCGCTGGGCAGCAACTCGGCGAGGTATCCGAGTTCCGGGGTCCAGGCGTACTGCCAGGAAAAGGCGGCGACCACGGTGACGATTCCGTACGGAATGAGGACCGACGTGCGGACGACGCCGCGCCAGAAGATCGTGCGGTGCATCACCAGGGCGAGCCCCATTCCGAGGACCAGTTCGATCGTCACGGACACGGCGGTGATGAACAGCGTGACCCAGAAGGCGTCCCACCAGAACGGTGAGGACAGCACCGCCCCGTAGTTGCTCAGGCCCACGAACTCCGCCCGTCCGGGAAAGCGCAGGTCGTACCGCTGGAGGGACAGATAGACGGCGTACCCGATGGGGTAGGCGGTCACGGCGATCATGACGACGACCGCAGGCGCGCAGAGCAGCCAGCCGAGCCGCCGCTCCTGCCTTGCGCCCGCCGAGAGCGCCGCCCGGTCCGGCCCCTCCTGCCGCGTCTCCGCTTCGGGCGGCGGCGGGGCTCCGGCCGGTTGCGCCCGCGTGCTCATCTCGGGCCGCCCGAGGACGAGGCCCGCGCGCTGCGGCGCCGGCTGACCAAGTGGTGCGGGAGGAGGTGGTTCACGGGATCACACCCTCGGATCGCAGGGCATCGCCGATCTGCTCCCTGATGGTGTCGACGGAGCTCTCCGGTTTGATCCCGGACGGCGGAGACAGCGTGTGGGAGACCGCGATCGACACGTTCTGGTAGGCGGGAGTGAGCGGGCGCACGCTCGCCGACTCCAGTGCGGCCAGCACCTCCCCGGAGAAGGGGTACTCCTTCATGAACGCGGGCTCGTCGTACAGGGCGCGCAGGGTGGGTGGCAGACCGCCCTCGAGCGCGGCGGTGAGCTGGTTCTCCCTGTTGCGCAGGCACAGTGCCGCCTCGAAGGCCAGGTCGGGGTGGCGCGAGTAGGCGCTCACCGCCAGATCGATGCCGCCGATGGTGGGCCGTGCCGGGCGGTTCGCGTCGACCCGGGGGTACGGCGCCCAGCGGAAGTTCTTGAACAGCTCGGGGTTGTTCGCCTTCATCGACGGATAGACGAACGGGTAGTTGAGCTCGAATGCCGCCGCCCCCGACTCCATGGCGAGGCGGTTCTGGTCCTCCATCTGGTTGGGCAGGGAGGGGTCCGCGGCCGGGGACTTCGCCAGATCACGCATGATCCCGGCGGCCCGCACGGCGGGAGGACCGAGGGAGGGCTCGGTCGCGCTCGCGTTGAGGATGGAGCCGCCCGCGCTGTTGATCAGCGTGTTGAACCAGACGGTCAGGCCCTCGTACTGGGCGCCCTGGATCTCCACGAAGTGCGGTTTGCCCTGCCGGGCGAGAGCGTCGGCCATGTCCAGCATCTCGGACCAGGTCCTGGGTGGGGTGGGCACCAGGTCCTTGCGGTACCAAAGGAGCTGGGTGTTGGTGTTGTACGGGACGGCGTACAGCTTGCCCTTCCAGGTCGAGGTCTGCAGCGGTACGCGCAGGGTGCCCTCGGTGGCCTGCTGCTTCGCCGTCCCCGTCCATTCCCGGACCCAGCGTGCCTCGGCGAACTCCGCCGCCCAGGTGACGTCCAGGCCCAGGATGTCGAGCGAGTCGTCCTCGGCGGCAAGTCTGCGGACAAGCTGCTGGCGCTGGCCGTCGGCGGCACGCGGGAGCTTGTTGTAGCTGATCCTGTAGCGGCCGCCCGACGCCTGGCTGCACCGGTCGGCCGCCTTCTGGAGCGCACCGGAGTCGTCCGGGAAGTTGTACCAGTTGAGGGTGGGCCTACCGGAGCCCTCGTCGCTGCCACAAGCGGCGAGCACCGACGCCAGCAACGGCAGTACGGCAAACATCCGCAGCCACGACGTCCCTCTGGGACGTCCTTTCTGACCCGAAACCGGCCGGCAGTCGCACCTCGCTTGCACGCGCTCCACACCTCGCTTCCGGACGGTGGTACGGGATTCGGACCTGGCAACGTTTCTCCTCCGGCGAACACTAAAGAGGACATACAGCAACATCAAGTACATATCGCATTTAATCGCCCACCGGCCGCTGGCGGCGAGTCCGTGGAGGAAGCCGGCGCGGTACTCCGTCCGCTTGATCCCGGCACGGCGAGCCGGTCGGCTTCGGCGGTTCGGCAGAGGGCTCAGCCGGCGCGCAGCGCCTGGAACATGCACTTCAAAGCGGCCATGGTGTGTGCCAGGCCCTCGGGACCGGAGGGTGAGGACGCCGGCCAGAGCGCCGCCTCATTCATCGCACCCGACAGCAGATGGACCAGAGGTGTGACGGGTTGCGGGGCGGGATCCCCGCCTCGACGAGAGAGGTCAGCGCCTCGGCGAGATGGCGGGCCGACCCGGCCTCGTCCATCGCTCGCCATTCGCTGCGGCCCAGCACGGCCGGACCGTCCACGAGCATGATCCGCTCTGTCTCCGGTGCCGTGGCCGAGGCGAGGAACTCCTGGCAGCCGACTGCCAACTGGGCCCACGGATCCTGCTGGGCTTTTGCGGCCGCGGCCACCCGCCGGCTCACTTCCTGCTGGACCTCCTCAAGCACCGCGCCCGGAAAAGATCCGTCTTGCCACCGGGGAAGTGGTGGTAGAGCGCCCCCTTGGTCACCCCGGCCGCCTGCACGAGCTCCGCCAGGCCCACTGCGGCATGGCCACGCTCCGAGAACAGCCGTCTGCTCCGTCATCCGCGAAGGGCTCCGGCCCTTACTCGAGCTGCGCAGCGAGGACTTCGGGCAGCGGCACTTCATCGTGGCCGATCCCAACGGCGTCCTGATCGACATCATCACGCCCATTGCCCCCACCTTGGAACACGCCGGGCAGTTCGGCGATGAAGTCCGGGCTGGTGGAGGCACGGGAGGCTCAGAGCGCGTCAAGCGTGAGAGGAGAGCCTCGGAAACGATCAAGGGCCTTGTCTCACATGATGTGATCCAAGGCCCTGACCTGGTTTGTATAACCGACAACTCTGTCGGGACGACAGGATTTGAACCTGCGACCCCTTGACCCCCAGTCAAGTGCGCTACCAAGCTGCGCCACGTCCCGGTGCGCTGTCTGCGGTGAACCGCGTGATCGCGCACTGAGAACTTTACCGTACGTCGGCCACTGCCCCGCGGCCGGTGAGGGGCGAGGGACAATCGGGGCATGAGCGGGACATCGGATGGTGGGACGGCACAGGGGCGGGACCGGGACGTGGAGGGGCGGGCGCGGAGTGCGCGGCCACGGGACGGGTTGGGGCGGCCGCTGCCCTACGGGGCGCGGGGTGTGGAGCGGCAGCCCGAGGGGGTCGTGCGGGACCCCGAGGAGACGGTCGTCGAGGCGCAGGCGTTGCTGGACGCGGGGAAGCCGTTCCACGCGCACGAGGTCTTCGAGGACGCCTGGAAGTCCGGGCCCGAGGAGGAGCGTGCCCTGTGGCGTGGTCTGGCCCAGCTCGCGGTGGGACTCACGCACTCGGCACGCGGGAACGTCAAGGGCGGGGCGCGGTTGCTGCGGCGCGGCGCCGGGGCCGTCGAGGACTGGGGGGCCGGCAGTGGGCGTCGGCGTCCCCACGGTGTCGATCTGGCCGGAGTGGGTGCCTGGGCGCGGGAGTTGGCCGACGTCGTGGAGCGGGAGGGGCGTGCGGTGGACGCGGGGGCGTGGGCGCCGCGGCTGCGTGGGGCCGACGGGTCCTCGACAGCTCGTCCCGGACGCCGGTAGGTGTGCGCAAGGCGGGTCTGGTGCCGGTCTTCGACCGCATGGTCGAGGAGGGGACCTGACCGGGCACGGCACCCTCTTCTCCCCGGGCTGCCCACGCGGACACCGGAGTTGAGCGCCGCCGGGTCGTCAGCGGAGCAGTAGTTGCAGGCCGCCCACGATCGTCGCCGCGATCACCAACTGTTCGAACACCTTCTGGTTGATGCGGCTCACTGCCCATTTGCCGAGGAAGGCGCCCGGCACGACGAACAGGGCGAGTGCGGCGTCCAGCAGCAGGGAGTGGGCGTCGATGAGGCCGAGGCCCACGCTGAAGGGGACCTTGGAGACGTTGACGATGAGGAAGAAGAAGGCCGACGTGCCGAGGAAGCCGAGCTTCCGGAAGCCCGCCGAGAGCAGGTACATGGACATCACGGGGCCGCCGGCGTTGGCGACCATGGTGGTGAAGCCGCCGAGGACGCCGTACGAGCGGGCCTTGACGCGGCCGGCGCGGGTCGTGATCGCGTCGGGTTCGTCGTCCTTGTCGACCGTGCGGCGGCGCCAGATGGTGACGGCCGTCATCAGCAGCAGGATCGCGCCGATGGACGTTCGTACGATCTGGTCGTCGGCCCGGATCAGGAACAGCGTGCCGAGGACGACGCCGACGCCGACCGCCGGGAAGAGCTTCCACAGGGTGGGCCAGTGGGCGTGTCTGCGATAGGTGAGCACGGCGAGGACGTCCCCGACGATGAGGATCGGCAGGAGGACCCCGGTCGAGGCACGGGCGGGCAGGACCGCCGCGAAGATCGCGAGGCTGACCGTGTTGGCACCGCTCACGGCGGTCTTCGAGAAGCCGACGAGCAGGGCGGCGAAGGCAAGGGCCGCGAACTCGGCCATGGACAGGTGCCAGAGAGTCATCGTGTTCATGCGGGGACCGATGCTATGCGCACCTATCAGCCGACGACAGGACCGTCTCGCCAGCTGACCGGCCGCCGGCCGGTTCGGGTTTCGCCCCGGACGTCCCATGGACCATCGTCCGGTGGGCTGGCAAGATCCCCCGGGTACCTTCACCGACGTAGTTGGAGGAGACATGGCCGACTCGCGCGAGCACAGCTTCGCCGGTACGCGGGGCGGTGTCACCGCACGGGAATGGCCGTGTGAGGGGGCGCGGTACGTCGTGCTCCTGGTGCACGGCTACGGGGAACACATCGGCCGGTACGAACACGTGGCCGATGCCCTGGTGAATCACGGCGCGGCGGTGTTCGGTCCCGATCACATGGGACATGGCAGGTCGGCGGGCGAACGGGTGCTGATCGAGGACTTCGAGGACGTGGTCACCGATGTGCACACGGTGGAGGAGCTGGCCCGGACGGTGTACCCGCGTCTGCCGGTGGTGCTGATCGGCCACTCCATGGGCGGTCTGATCGCCGCCCGGTACGCCCAGCGGTACGGCACCGGGCTCGCCGCGCTCGTGCTGTCCGGGCCGGTGATCGGTATCTGGGAGCCGGTGAGGAAGCTGCTCGCACCGCCGGAGGTGCCCGACGTCCCGCTCGACCCGAAGCTGCTCTCGCGGGACATGGCGGTCGGGGCCACGTACGCGAACGATCCGCTGGTGTGGCACGGCCCGTTCAAGCGGCCGACGCTGGAGGCCTTCGACCGCACCCTGGAGACGATCTCGAAGAGCGGGGCCATCGGTTCGCTCCCGTTGCTGTGGCTGCACGGCGACGACGACCGGATCGTGCCGCTGCCGGGAAGCCGTACGGGGATCGAGGAGTTCCGCGGTACCGAGTGGACCGAGCGCATTTATCCGGGCGCCCGGCACGAGGTGTTCAACGAGACGAACAAGGGTGAAGTGCTGGCGGACGTCGGGGAGTTCGTGGACGGCGTACTCGCGCGCTGAGACCCAAGGCTCCGGCGGGCGGGCTGCCGGATGCCGCGTTTTCCCCCATCCGTCCTGGGCACCCGGCCCCGCATGGAGTGGTTGCGGAGAGCGGCCTGCGTGGGAGAGGACCCCGAACTGTTCTTCCCCGTGGGCACCACAGGACCGGCGGTCGACGACGTCGCCGCCGCCAAGCGCGTCTGTGCCCGCTGCCCGGTGCGCCGCGAGTGCCTGAACTGGGCGCTCGGCAACGGGCAGACGGCCGGCGTGTGGGGCGGCATGGGCGAGGAGGAGCGCACCGAACTGCTCCGCAGGGCGGGCAGCGCCGACGCCGCCCGGCACGAAGCGTTCGCCCGGCACGAAGCGATGAGGAGTAACGCCTGATGACGATGGTGAGGAGCACACTGCCCGAGCCCGCCCGCCGGATCGCGGGCGACGCACTGCAGGAGAGCCTGGTGGATCTGCTGGGGCTCTCGCTGATCGGGAAGCAGGCCCACTGGAACATCGTGGGACCGAGGTTCCGTTCGATCCACTTCCAGCTCGACGAGGTGGTGTCCACGACACGGTCGTACGCCGATCAGGTCGCCGAACGCGCGGCGGCTCTCGGGGTGGCCCCGGACGGCCGGCCCGAGACCGTGGCGGCGCGGTTCGACCTCCAGGGGCCGAAGGACGGCTGGCTGCGGGACACCGAGGTCGTACGGCTGCTGGTGGAGGCGCTGGAGACGGCGATCGGGCGGCTGCGCGAGCGTATCGACGCCACCGAGGACGCCGACAAGGTTTCGCAGGACCTGCTCATCTCCCTCACCTACGAGCTGGAGAAGCAGCGCTGGATGTTCGAGGCGGAGAACTGGCCGCGCGAGGACTGACGGCACGGAGGACATGAGGACATACGGCGTCGGCGCGGCAGTCGGCCCCTCGGGGTTCAGGTTCACCGCGTTGAGCGAGCGGTTGCGGCCGTAGCTCACAGAGGCCGAAGCCGGTGTGCGCGGCGCCGTCCTCCTCGACCAGGTGGCGGGCCCGGCCGACATCCGCGCACGAGGGTGCCGACCCAGCCGCCCCGGTACGGGTTCTCCTCGACGATCAGCGGCCTGCCCGCAACTGGGCCAGGGCAACGGGCGGAGCGGGTGTGTCCAGGCCCAAGTGGTCTCGGAGGGTCGTGCCCTCGTAGTCCGTGCGGAAGACGCCTTGTTCCTGCAGCAGGGGTACGACCTTGTCGGCGAAGGTGTCGAGGCCGGTGGGGGTGATGTGGGGGACGAGGATGAAGCCGTCGGCGGCGTCGGACTGGACGTAGTCGTTCAGGGTGTTCGCGACCGTCTCGGCGGAGCCGATGAAGTTCTGGCGGTTGCCGGTCTCGATGACCAGGTCGCGGATGGACCAGTTGTTGGCGGCGGCGAGTTCCCGCCATTCGCGGGCCGTGGCGAGCGGGTCGCGGTACATGCGGACCTGGGCGCGGCCACGGGCGATGTGGTGCTCGCCGAGGTCGGGGTCGATGTCGGGGAGGGGACCGTCCGGGTCGTAGGAGGACAGGTCCCGGTTCCAGACGAACTCCAGGTGCTTGAGGGCGGTGGCGCCGCTCACCTGTCGGCGGCGTACCTCCTTGGCGAGTTCCTCGGCCTCGGCGTCGGTGTCCCCGAGGACGAAGGTCGCGGCGGGCAGGATGAGCAGCTGGTCGGGGCGGCGGCCGTACTTGGCGAGGCGGTTCTTGACGTCGGTGTAGAAGGCCCGGCCCGCGTCGAGAGTGGCGTGTCGGCTGAAGATGGCGTCGGCGCCGGCGGCGGCGAACTCGCGGCCCTCGTCGCTGTCGCCCGCCTGGAAGATGACCGGGCGGCCCTGCGGTGAGCGCGGAACGTTGAACCGGCCCTCGATGTCGAAGTGCCGGCCCGTGTGGACGAAGGCTCCGGCCTTGGCGTCCCGCAGGAAGACGCCCGTCTGCTGGTCGGCGACGATCTCGTCCCCGTGCCAGGAGTCGAGGAGTTCGTTCGTCGTGGCCAGGAACTCCTTGGCCCGGGAGTAGCGCTCCTCCTGCGGCAGGAAGCCGCCTCGGCGGAAGTTCTCGCCGGTGAAGGCGTCCCAGGAGGTGACGACGTTCCACGCGGCGCGCCCGCCGGAGAGGTGGTCGAGGCTGGCGAACTGGCGGGCCACCTCGTACGGCTCGTTGAAGGTGGAGTTGATGGTGCCGGTCAGACCGAGGTGTTCGGTGACGGCGGCGAGCGCGGTGAGGACGGTGAAGGTGTCCGGACGGCCGACAACGTCCAAGTCATAGATCTTTCCGCCCTGTTCGCGCAGGCGCAGGCCCTCGGCGAGGAAGAGGAAGTCGAACTTGGCGCGTTCGGCGGTCCGCGCGAAGTGCGCGAACGAGCTGAACTCGATGTGGCTGCCGGACGCGGGGTCGCTCCACACGGTGGTGTTGTTGACGCCGGGGAAGTGCGCGGCCAGGTGGATCTGCTTCAGGGGCTTGGTCATGGTGGTCGGTCTCCGTCCGGCTCAGGCGGTCGCGATGGGGGTCACCCCGGGCTCGGGCGGAGCCGAGAGTTCGGGGGAGTAGCGGTTGACGGGACGGGGCAGACCCAGCAGGCCGCGCAGGGTGTCGGCCTCGTACTCCTGCCGGAACACGCCCCGGCGCTGGAGTTCTGGGACCAGGCCCCTGGTGATGGCCGGGAGGTCGTGCCCGGCGACGGCGGGGCGCAGTCGGAAGCCGGTCAGACCGGCGCTCGCCAACTCCTGGAGAGCTTCCGCCAGTTGGACGGGTGTGCCGGTGAAGATCCGGGCGTCGCTGGTGTACGGCTCGCCCGCGAGGGCGTCGAGGCGTTCCCGTCGGGCCGCTGCCTCGGCCGGGTCGTCGTCGAGGAAGACCACCAGGTCGCCGAAGACATGCAGGGGCTCGTCGGCGCGGCCTGCGGCCCGCTGTTCCGCGCGGATCTCCGCGACGACGGCCCGCGCCTGGTCGGTGTCGTGGGGCGTGACGTAGCCGATGTCGGCCTGGCGGGCCACCAGACGGTACGGCACGGTGTCATGGGCGAGGGCGCTCACGACGGGCTGGCCCTGCGGCGGGCGGGGTGTGATGGAGGGGCCCTTGACGCTGAAGTGGCGGCCCTCGAAGTCGATGTAGTGGAGCTTGTCGCGGTCGATGAAACGGCCGGTGGCCACGTCCCGGATCTCCGCGTCGTCCTCCCAGCTGTCCCAGAGGCGGCGCACGACCTCGACGTAGTCGGCGGCCTCGTCGAACAGTTCGGTCACCAACTCCCGGGTGTCCGGGCTGCCGTAGGCCTCGATGCGCGGGATCGTGCGGCGGCCGAAGTGGGCGGCCTCGTTCGGCCGGGCGGTGATCTGCACCCGGAGTCCGGCCCGGCCGGTGCTCACATGGTCGAGGGTGGCGATCGCCTTGGAGATGTGGAACGGCTCCGTGTGGGTGGCCACCACGGTCGGCACGATGCCGATGTGCCGGGTGAGTGGGGCGATCCGGGCCGCGACGAGGACGGCGTCCAGACGGCCGCGGACCTGGTCGCCGCGCTCGTCCGGGTCCAGGAAGTGCGAGGACTGCGGGCCCAGGCCGTCCTCGATGGTCACGAAGTCGAGCAGTCCGCGCTCGGCCTCGGCGACGAGGTCGGCCCAGTATCCGGCGGTGAACAACTCCCGGGGGCGGGCGACCGGTTCGCGCCAGGAGGCGGGATGCCATCCGGTGCCGTCGAGGGCGACGGCGAGGTGCAGGGCGGACGAGGTGGTCGGGGAAGAGGGCGATGCGGAGGAAGCGGAGGGGGACACGGGTGCGTTGCCTTCCTGGAAGTTCGTACGACATCCGTCGCCGGCCCGCACACGAAACGGGGGCACGGCGGCTGAACAACGGGGTCAGGAGCGACAGAGCGCGCCGGCCACGCGCTGGAGATCGATGTGGGGCCGGGAGTGGAGGCGGACGGCGTGCGGCACACGGGGCACGGCCGTCACCTCCTTCGTCCGGGCGGGCGGGGGCGCCTCGCGGATCTCGTCGTGAGTCACAACACCGTGGCCTCACCGGGTGTTCCTGGGCTGCGGACCGCCAGGATGGTCGAGCGGCGACGCAGGGTGAAGCCGATCGACTCGTAGAGCCGGATGGCGCGCGTGTTGTCCGCGGCGGCATGCAGGAAGGGCCTGTCGCCGCGTTCCCGGATGCTCGCGGCGACGGCCCGGATCAGCCGGGTGGCGAGGCCCCGGCCTCGGTACTCCGGGGCTGTGCAGACCGCGCTGATCTCGGTCCAGCCGGGTGGATGGATCCGCTCGCCGGCCATGGCGACCAGCACTCCCCCGTCCCGGATGCCGAGATAGGTGCCCATCTCGATGGTCCGCTTCAGGAAGGGGCCCGGCTGGGTGCGGGCGACCAGGTCCAGGATCTCGGGGACATCGTCGAGCCCGAGCCGTACGGCTTCGGGGGCGGGCTCGGCCCGCAGCCCGGTGTCCACCAGTTGGACGCCCTGTCCGCCTCCGACCACCTCCCAGCCGGCGGGGATCTCGTCGACCGGCTTGACCCGTACGACGGCCCCCGGGCCGACGAGCGTGTGCAGGTCGGCCCAGGCGGCCGGGTCCCCGGGCTCGGCGAGGGCGGCGAAGGCGTAGACGTCGGCCGGGTAGCGAGCGGCTTTGCCGAACCGTTCGGCGAAGTGGGCGTGTGGGCCGTCCAGAGCCGTCCAGACGGCGTTGTCGAGGACCGGTATGTCGAGGACCGGTATGTCGTCCAGTGCGGGTATGTGGAGCGCGGGCTGGGCTCCGCCTCCGTGGAGGTCGGTCTGCTGGGCCACTGAGGCGGAATCCTCTCCTGATGCAACGGGTAGGTGTCGCTGTGGATGTGACGGAAAATCAGGAATTGGTCAGCGGCAGGCCGGGCGGGTTGACCTCGGACTTCTCGACGGCCTCGTTGGAGAGGTTCCAGGCCTTCAGCCACTCGGCGTACTGGCCGTTCTCGATGAGGTGGTTGATGGCTTCGGCGAGGGGCTCGGCGAGGCCGCTGTCCTTCTTGGCGGTCGCGGCGATCAGGCCCTGGAGGGTCTCGCCGGCGCCGGAGAACTGGCCCGCGATACGGGTCGCCTGGGGCGTGCCGGCGGTCTTCGCCGCGTGGTAGGAGAGGTTGGGGCTGGGGCCGAAGTAGGCGTCGATCTTTCCGCTGCTCAGCGCCAGGTAGATGCTGTTGCTCTCCTGGAAGTACTTGACGGTGAGGGGCTTCTTGCCCTCCTTAGCCAGCTTCGCCTTCCACTCCAGGAGGATCTTCTCCTGGTTGGTGCCGTTGCCGACGGAGACCGTCCTGCCGGCGAGGTCCTCGTAGTCGCCGTCGAAGGTCCAGTCGCTGTCCTTCTTCGTCTCGAAGGTGAGGTCGTCCCTGCGGTAGGAGGCGAACTCGTACTTCTTCTTGCGCTCCTCGGTGTCGGTGACATTGGAGAAGGCCACGTCGACCTTCCCGCTGTCGAGGCCGATGAACAGGTTCTCCCAGGTCGACTGGCGCAGCTCGGGTTCGAGGCCGAGGACGGCGGCCACGAGTCTGCCGAGGTCGGGCTCGGAGCCCGTGAGCGTCTTCTGGTCGTCGCCGATGAAGCCGAGCGGCGGGCTGCCCGACGGCAGGGTGCCGGATCCGATCACCAGCCTGCCGCTCTTCTTGACGGCGTCGGGCAGTTTGGCGCTGATGGACTTCACCTCGGAGACCTTGATGCCGGTCTCCTCGGCGGCGCCGTTGGACAGCCGGCCCACGGTGACCGTGCCGGCGGTCTCGGTCTTGGCGGCGGCCTCGGTGTCACCCCCGCAGGCGGTGAGCCCGATGGCGAGAGTGGCGGCGGCGGTCGCCGCGGTGACGCCGCGCAGCAGGCCGCGCCGGGAGAACTGGGTGGGCATGGGCATGGTTGTCCTTGTCGTTCGAGAGGGTGGCGGGATGGCGTGGGGATAGCTGTGGAGCCCGGCGTCGGCCGGGTCGGAGGAACTGGCCCCGGGTCAGAGGACCTTGCTGAGGAAGTCCCTGGTCCGCTCGTGCCGGGGCCTGTCCAGGACCTCGGCGGGCGGGCCCTGTTCGACGATCTTTCCGCCGTCGATGAAGACGACCCGGTCGGCGATCTCGCGGGCGAACCCGATCTCGTGGGTGACGATCAGGAGCGTGGTGCCGCTCCTCGCCAAGTCCTTGATGACGGCCAGGACTTCGCCGACGAGTTCGGGGTCGAGGGCGGAGGTCGGCTCGTCGAAGAGGATGACGCCGGGCCGCAGGGCGAGGGCGCGGGCGATGGCCACGCGTTGCTGCTGGCCGCCCGACAACTGCCGTGGGTAGGCGGCCGCCTTGTCGGCGAGGCCTACCCGGTCCAGGAGTTCGCGCGCGAGTTCCTGAGCGCGCGGCTTGTCGAGCCGCCCGGTAGCGACCGGGGCGGCGGCCACGTTGTCCAGCACGGTCAGGTGCGGGAAGAGGTTGAAGTTCTGGAAGACGAAGCCGATACGGCTGCGCTGGGCGAGGATGCTGCGCTCGTTCAGCTCCTTCAGCCGGTCGCCGTGCCTGCGTACGCCGATCAGCTCGCCGTTGACGCTGACATGGCCGATCTCCGGCTTCTCCAGGTGGTTGACGACCCTGAGCAGCGTGGACTTGCCGGAGCCGGACGGGCCGAGGATCACGGTGACCTCGCCGGGCCGCACGGTCAGGTCGACGCCGTCCAGGACCCGGTGGGTGCCGTACCACTTGTGCACGTCGTGCACCTCGACGGCGGCGGGCGCGGTCCGCAGGAGCTCCGCGGTCTCGGCGGTCATGCGGCGGTCTCCCTGCGGATGCGGGCACGCAGGCCGGTGAGACCGGCCCGCAGTTTCTGTGACGGTGTCGGCGGGAGGGTGCGGGTGGCGCCCCGGGCGTAGTACCGCTCCACGTAGAACTGGATGACGGAGACGACGCTCGTCAGGATCAGGTACCAGACGGTGGCGACCAGCAGCAGCGGCACGATGTCGCCGGGGTACGTGGAACTCATGGTCTGGGCGGTGCCGAACAGGTCGAGCAGCGACACGTAGAAGACGAGTGAGGTGCTCTTGACCAGGCCGATGAGCTGGTTGACGTAGTTGGGGGTGATGGAGCGCAGGGCCTGCGGGAAGACGATCCTGCGGAACTGGTAGCCCTTCGGCAGGCCGAGCGCGGAGGCCGCCTCGTGCTGGCCCTGGTCGACGGAGAGGATGCCGCCGCGGACGACCTCGGCCGCGTAGGCCGCCTCGTTGAGGCTGAGACCGATGACGGCCACCGCCATGTCGGTGGCGAGCCGGGACTCGTCGAAGGTGAAGAAGGCGGGGCCGAAGGGAACGCCCACGCTGAGCGTCTGGTACAGGGCCGAGAAGTTGTAGAGGAACAGAAGGACGACGATCAGCGGGATCGAGCGCAGTGCCCAGATGTAGACCCAGCTGACCGACCGCAGCACCGGGCTCTTCGAGAGGCGGGCGAGGGCGAGCAGGATGCCGCCGAGCAGGCCCAAGACGGCGCTGTATGCGGTGACTTCGAGGGTGATGAGCAGTCCGTCGAGGATGGCGGGCCGCAGGAACCAGTAGCCGAAGCGGTCCCACTGGTAGAAGGGGTTGGAGATCAGTCCGTGGACGAACTGGGCCGCGAGGACCAGGACGGCCGCGGTGGCGATCCAGCGGCCGGGGCGGCGCAGCGGCAGGACGCGCTGGGCGGTGAGTTGCTTCGCCGGGGTGTCGGCAGGCGGGGGCGCCTCGGCCAAGGACACGGCGGCGCCTGGGGGTTCACTCATCAATGGCTCCGGAGGAGTGCGGAAACCCCGGGCGACGCAAGGGACTTCGGCCACGCGACGGACGGGGACGCTCGCCGGGCGGAAGGCACGAAGACACAAGGATGCGCACGACACCGGGGCTGGCGGAAAGGGGCAGGCCGCTGGCGCGGCGCCTCAGGGGTTCAGAGAACCGTCAGCCTCGACGGGGTGCACGGCACCGGGCTTGAGCCGGGGCCGTACTAACGTGCGCTACACAGTGCGCTGTTGACCCGGAGCAGATCGACGGCGCGGTCGGCGCAGAGCGGCACGCAACCGTGGCGGCGCCATGCGGCCGGCCTCGGGGTTGCGTACATGTCCGTCACCATCATTTCTCCGGCCCAGTGGGCCTCGTGCTCTTCGGGTGGCCGTAAGTAACGCAGGCCCGGCGCGCGGCTGTCAACGTCAGTCCAGCACATGGGACGTCCGTCCGTCTGCCGATACGGCCTGCTCGGGGGCATGGGCGGCCCAGTCCAGGATCTGCACGGCCGCGCCGGCCGCCTCCAGGCCCTGGCACCCCGCGTGGTGGCGACGGGCGATGCCGTCGAGGTCGAGGTGGGGGCCGAAGGCGGGGTGGGCGGTCAGTCGTCGCGCGTACGCCCACAGGTGCGGGTGGTCGGCGACGCGGTGCACGGCGGAGGCGTCCAGGTGCCAGCGGTGCACGGTGTCGAGCCGTACCAGGGCGACCCACAACTCAATGTCGGCGGCGGTGAGTTCACCGCCGAGGATGTACTCCTGCCCGGCCAGCCGGGCGTCCAGTGAGCGCAGGGTGCGCAGCAGGGAGCCGAGCGCGTCGCGGCGTTCCGCGTCGTCGGCGTCGGCGCGTCCGGCGCGCTGCGCGGCGCCGTCGATGCCCTGCTCGCAGAGGCGGGCGACACCCTCGATCTCGGCCTCGGTGCCCTCCGGGTACAGGTCGGGGCGGCCGCCGCCGAAGCGCCGGGCGAGGTCGCGCATGATGTCGGGGGCGTGCGTGCTGACGATGCGTCCGGACCAGTCGTCGCTGAGGACCGGCGCCACGGCCGCTCCGGGGTAGCGGTGTGCGCTCGCCTCGTACAGCGGGCGCAGCGCGGAGTACTCGCCGCCGGGTCCGTCGGGCACGGCGGGCAGGAGGGTCACGGGACAGACGTCCGCCAGCCCGAGGAGGCCGTGCAGGACGGCGATGCGCAGGGCGCCCGGACAGGACAGCGACAGATGGAGCCGGTAGCGGCGCGGCACGGCGTAGTGGCCGCTGCGCGCGTCACAGCCGATCCTGCCCCGGAACGCGGGCAGGGGCCGCGGCGACGGGACGGCGTTCAGGGCGTGGACGGGCATGGCGGACATGTGTCTCCCCGGGGGTTCTGGTGCATGGCAAAGCGGTTACGCGAGTAAACGGAGGTACGAGCCACAGCGGCGCGCCGCACCGACGCGACAGCGGCTCGGCTCGGAGGGCTTGCGTCGCTCAGGGGTTGGTCGCGCTGCAGACGCGCAGCAGATCGATGTGACGGCGGGAGGTCAGAAGAAGGGACTGCCGACGCATGCGAAGCACGCGAGTGACCACCGGCTCCAGGCGCCCCATCATTCCCTACCCGTTCACTAGGAAATACCCCACCTGGAGTGTCGAGCCGCCCACGTCCCGCGTCAAGAGGGTGTCCGAGGAATGATGAGCGGTGTCCGAGGGGTGGACACACCGCGGAGCCGGTGGCCGGTCACCGCGGAGCCGGCGGTCGGTCGGCGTCCCCCCTGCCACCGAGCATCCGTTCCAGCCGGTCGAACCGCTCGTGCAGGGCATGGGCGGTCTCGTCGCCCAACTCATGTGCCTTGTAGGTGAGTTGGTGACGCTTCTGCTCCCGCCCCACGAACCAGGTGGCGAGTGCGGCGGTGACCATGCCGTACGTGGTGATGCCGACGACCATGACGACCGCGCCGACGATGCGGCCCCAGAGCGTCACCGGGTAGAAGTCGCCGTACCCGACGGTCGTGGCCGTCTCGATGGACCACCACAGGGCCTTCGGGTACGACGTCAGGTTGGCGCGCGGCGCGCCGTGTTCGGCGGCGACCACGGCCCAGGAGCCGAGGAGCATCACCACGACGAGTACGGCGGTGGCGCCGCCCGCCGCCTTCAGGTGCAGGGAACGGCCCGAACGGCCCCGGCCTTCCCGGCCGAGCAGCAGCTCGACGGCCCTGGTGAGGAATCCGGGCAGCACCTCTCACCCCTCCTTCGCCACGGGCGGCGTCCCTGGCGGCATCCTCGGGTCGCCGCGGCGGGCGTGGACGGCGTGGCGGTCGAGCTCGTAGGCGACCCTGATGAGCGGGACGTGCGTGAACGCCTGGGGAAAGTTTCCGAGTTGGCGGCGGGCGCGGGGGTCGTACTCCTCGGCGAGCAGCCCGACGTCGTTGCGCAGCGCCAGCAGCCGTTCGTACAGGGCGCGGGCCTCGTCCTCGCGGCCGATCAGCCGCAGGGCGTCCGCGAGCCAGAAGGAGCAGGCGAGGAAGGCGCCCTCGCCGCCGGTGAGGCCGTCCGGGGAGTCGGCGGTGCCGGCCGAGTAGCGGGCCACGAGCCCGTCTCCGCCGAGTTCGCGCTGTACGGCCTCGATGGTGCCGATCACACGTGAATCGTCCGGCGGCAGGAACCCGGTCTGCGGGATCTGCAGCAGCGCGGCGTCCAGTTCACGGGATCCGTACGACTGGGTGAAGGTGCCCCGTGCCGGGTCGAAGGCGTTCTCGCAGACCTCGTGGTGGATACGGTCGCGGACCGCGCGCCACTTCTCCACGGGGCCGGGGCGGGCGTGCTCCTCGGCCAGCCGGACCGCCCGGTCGAAGGCGACCCAGCACATCACCTTGGAGTGCGTGTAGTGGCGCGGGGCGCCGCGCATCTCCCACAGGCCCTGGTCGGGCTCGGACCACACCTGCTCCAGGTGGTCGAGGAGGACCGTCTGCAGTTCGATCAGGTGCCGGCGCGGGCGCAGTCCGCAGCCGACCGCCAGATGGATGGCGTCCATCACCTCGCCGGGTACGTCGAGCTGTCGCTGTCCGGCGGCCGCGTTGCCGATCCGCACCGGGCGCGAACCCTCGTAGCCCGGCAGCCAGTCGGCCTCCCACTCGGTGAGCCGCCGCTCCCCCGCGATGCCGTACATGATCTGCACGTCCTCGGGCCGTCCCGCCACGGCCCGCTCCAGCCAGCCCCGCCAGGCGTCCGCCTCGGCCGTGAAGCCGCTGCGCAGCAACGCCTCCAGGGTCATGCCGGCGTCCCGCAGCCAGCAGAAGCGGTAGTCCCAGTTCCGGACCCCGCCGATCTCCTCCGGGAGGGATGTGGTCGGGGCGGCGACGATGCCACCGGTCGGCTCGTACGTCAGGGCCTTGAGGGTGATCAGGGAGCGGGCGACGGCGTCGCGGTACGGCCCGTCGTACGACAGTCTGCGCAGCCAGCGCCGCCAGTACGCCTCCGTGGTGCGCAGCGCCTCGAACGCGTCCGCCTGTTCGGGGGCGGGCAGGTGGGAGGGGTGCCAGGTGAGCACGAACGGGATGCGTTCACCCGCCGTGACCCGGAAGACGGCGGTGTGCGCGGTGCCGTGGGCGGCCGACCGGACGGGGGTGCGCAGCCACACCGACTCGGGTCCCGCGATGCCCGTCAGGTGCCCGTCGCGCCGTCGCATCCAGGGCAGGACCCGGCCGTAGTCGAAGCGCAGTCGCAGCTCCATGCGCATGTCGACGGTGCCGGAGAGGCCCTCGACGATGCGTACGACGCAGGGGGCGGCGGCCTTTCGGCACGGCATGAAGTCGGTGACCAGGACCTTGCCGCCGGCCGTCTCCCACTCCGTCTCCAGGATCAGCGTGTCGTCCCGGTAGCGGCGGCGGGCGTACGGGCCGGTCTCGTCCGCCGGGGCGATGCGCCAGCGGCCGTTGTCCTCGTCGCCGAGCAGCGCGGCGAAGCAGGCGGGGGAGTCGAAGCGGGGGAGGCAGAGCCAGTCGATGCTGCCGTCCTTGCCCACGAGGGCGGCGGTGAGGAGGTCGCCGATGAGGGCGTAGTCCTCGATGCGGCTGGGCTGTCCCGGCATGGGGTCAGTTTCGGGGGGTTGTGGGGTGGGGGCATGCGGGGTGGGGCGTTCGAGTTGCGGGCCGAGGACATTCGACAGGTGCGGCACGGGACGACTGCCCAGGAGCCATCCCGGTACTCGGCAGACAGGGTGACCGGGTGTTCGAGGAACGGCGGAGCTCGCGGTTCTTCATCTTCCTGACGGTCGCGGGCCACGCAACGGTAAGGACCGCTCTCTCACACGGTCCGAAGCTGCTCAGTGCACGGTCATCCGGGAACGCGACGACGACCTTGTCCCGAGTTCCGACGGCTCAACTGCGGCACCGGTGAACGCCCCACGGAAAGGACCGGCTCTTGAAAGCCTCGGAGATCTCCCCGACCGAGCGGATCCGCATCCTCGCGGACATCCTCTCCGGCAGACTCACGGCCGGGGACGCCGCGCTCCGCAACGGCGTCCCGGTGCGGGTCGTCCAGCAGTGGCTGCGGGACATCCCCGTGGCCGCGCCGACTGACCGGGCGAACCGGGCGAACCGGGCGGCCGACGACACGACACCTTCGCGAGCGGCCCGACGCCCATTGCCCCGGTGCCGGGTGGTCGTCGACGAGATGCTCCAGGGGCTCGGGCTGTGACCGGCCAGGTTGCAGACCTCCTGCTCAGGTGGTGACGACCGCTACGCTCCCGCCATGAGACTGCGGAACGCCCGCCCCATGGACATCGGTTCGTCCCATGTCATCGTCACCGGCGGGTCGAGCGGCATCGGTCTGGCCACGGCCCGGCTGCTGGCGGCACGCGGCGCGAGACTCTCGCTGATCGCGCGGGGCGCGGAACGGCTGGAGGCGGCGGCGAAGGAGGTGTCGGCCGCCCCGGAGGAAGTGCCGACCGCCTCGAAGGGAGTGCCGGCCGCCGCGAGGGGAGTGTCGGCCGCCGCGAGGGGAGTGTCGGCCGCCGCGAGGCGGGGGTCGGTCGCCGCGCGGGCCGCCGACGTGGCCGACCAGGCGGCCCTCACCCGCGCCATCGCCGAACTGGAGGAGGAACAGGCACAGCCCTGCGACATCCTGATCACCTCGGCGGGGCTCGCCCGGCCGGGGCACTTCCTCGAACTGCCCGATGAGGTCTTCCGGCAGATGATCGAGGTCGACTACTTCGGCACTCTCCACGCCATCCGGGCCGTGGCCCCTGGCATGGTGGAGCGCGGGCACGGCAGTGTGGTCGCGGTGTCGTCCGCCGCCGGGCTGCTCGGCATCTTCGGCTACAGCGCGTACGGGCCGGCCAAGTTCGCCGTACGCGGGCTGATGGAGTCGGTGCGGGCGGAGCTGACTCCGCGCGGGGTGCATGTCGGGGTCGTGTTCCCGCCGGACGTGGACACCCCGCAGCTCGCCGAGGAGAACCGGTGGAAGCCGCGGGAGACCCGCGTGGTCGGCGGCACGATCAAGCCCCTCACGGCGGAGAAGGTCGCGGCGGCCCTCGTGAAGGGCATCGACCAGCGGCGTTTCACGATCTGCCCGGACACGGGCACCCGGGCGCTGTCCCGGTTCGGCAGCGTGCTCATGCCGCTGCTCAACCTTGAGTTCGACCGACGGGTCAGGGCGGTCCAACGGTCGGCGACGCCCGGCTGACCGGGCCGAACCGCGCGGGGCCCGGGCCGGTGGTTCAGACCGCCGCCGCGACCCGGAAGCCGATGTTGCCGGCCGAGCTGTCGGGGGTGTTGGAGGAGCGGGCGGCCACGCGGTAGCGGTTGCAGTAGGAGACGTGGCACATGTGGGAACCGCCGCGCATCACCCGGGCCGGGCCGTCCGGCGGCCCCGCCGGGTCCGTGCGCGGGCCGGTGGCGTGGAAGTCGGGGCTGAACCGGTCGGCGCACCACTCCCACACGTTGCCGACGGTGTTGTACAGGCCGAATCCGTTGGGCTCGAAGGCGTCGACCGGGGCCGTCGAACGATGCCCGTCGGCGGCGGTGTTGTCGGTCGGGAAGGTACCGCGCCAGATGTTGCAGGTGGGGCGGCCGTCGAGGGCGAGGTCGTCGCCCCATGGGTACCGCTTCTGTTCCAGGCCGCCGCGGGCCGCGTACTCCCACTCGGCCTCGGTGGGCAGCCGGGTGCCCGTCCAGGCGCAGTAGGCCTGCGCGTCGTTCCAGGAGACGTGCACCACCGGGTGGTCGGGGATCGCGTCGGCGGAGGAGCCGGGGCCCTCCGGCCGCCGCCAGGTGGCGCCCCGCACGCCGCGCCACCAGGGGGTGCCGGGCACACGTGGGGAGACGGCGCGAAGTTCGGCGGGGAGGAACCCTTCGAAGACGAAGGAGAAGTCGAAGTGTTCGGACTCGGTCACGTATCCGGTCGCGTCCACGAAGCTCGCGAACTGTTCGTTGGTGACGGTCGTCGCGGCGATACGGAACGGGCTCAACGCGACCTCACGGACCGGGCCCTCACCGTCCGCCGGGTAACCGACCTCGTCCTCGGCGCCCATGAGGAAACGGCCGCCGGGCAGGTCGAGAAGCGGCCGGGTGGCCGGTGCGTCCACGGCCGGGTCCGCTGCCGGGTGCGCCCCCGGGGGCGGGGCCTCGCCCGAGGTCAGGTCCGTCGGCACGCCCAGCGGCACGGTCACCGGCTCACGGCCCGGCGCGCAGCAGGGCCTGTCGTGTGACATCGCACGGTCCTCCGGTGAGATGGGGCAGAAGCGACAAGCAGGAGCGATGAGGCAGGAGTGACGAGGCAGGCAGGAGTGAAGAGCGGCGAAGTCCAGTGTATTCACGCGCGGAGCGCCATGTGACATAGTACTGCCGTGACCCAGCGACTGACCTGCGACGTCGTGGTTGTCGGAGCGGGAATGGTGGGCGCGGCCTGCGCCCTGTACGCGGCCCGGGCCGGCCTCGGCGTCATCGTGGTGGACCGTGGCCCGGTGGCCGGCGGCACGACCGGTGCCGGTGAGGGCAACCTCCTGGTCTCCGACAAGGAACCGGGCCCCGAGCTCGAACTCGCCCTGCTGTCCAACCGCTTGTGGGCGGAGCTGGCCGCCGAGCCCGGCCTGGGCGCGGCGTTCGAGTACGAGCAGAAGGGCGGGGTCGTCGTCTCCTCCGCACCGGAAGACCTCGCCGCGCTGGAGCGGTTCGCGGCCGGGCAGCGGGCCGCCGGGGTCGAGGCCGTGACCGTCGCCGCGCATCAACTGCCCGATCTGGAGCCGCACTTGGCGCCCGGCCTGGCCGGCGGCGTGCACTACCCGCAGGACGCCCAGGTCATGCCCACCCTGGCCGCCGCCCATCTCGTACGGGCCTCCGGCGCCCGTCTGCTCACCGGCCGGACGGTGACCGAGGTGCTGCGCACGCCGGACGGCGCCGTACGCGGCGTACGGACCGACCGGGGCGACATCCACGCCCCGGCCGTGGTGAACGCCGCCGGCACCTGGGGCGGTGACCTGGCGGCGCTCGCCGGAGTCGCCCTCCCCGTCCTCCCCCGGCGCGGCTTCGTCCTCGTCACCGAACCACTGCCGCCCCTGGTGCGGCACAAGGTGTACGCCGCCGACTATGTGGCCGACGTGGCCAGCGACTCGGCGGCGCTCCAGACCTCGCCGGTCGTCGAGGGAACGGCCGCCGGGCCGGTGCTGATCGGGGCGAGCCGGGAACGGGTCGGCTTCGACCGGTCGTTCTCGCTGCCCGTCGTACGGGCGCTGGCGGCGGGCGCGACCCGGCTGTTCCCGTTCCTGGAGCGGGTGCGCGCGATGCGGACGTACGTCGGCTTCCGGCCGTACATGCCCGACCATCTGCCGGCGATCGGGCCGGATCCCCGGCTTCCGGGGCTGTTCCACGCCTGCGGCCACGAGGGCGCCGGCATCGGACTCGCCACCGGCACCGGGCAGTTGATCGCCCAGGTGATGAGCGGCAAGACGCCCGATCTGGATCTGACGCCGTTCCGTCCGGACCGGTTCGAGGAGCACGAGGGGGACGCGGCATGAACCCGCTGGAACTCGCGGAGGCGGAACCGGGGCCCGCCTTCACCGTCACGCTGGACGGCGGTGAGATCGACGCACTGCCCGGTCAGACGGTCGCCGCCGCGCTCTGGGCCGCCGGGGTGACGTCCTGGCGCACCACCCGGGGCGACGGCAGCCCCCGCGGGATCTTCTGCGGCATCGGCGTCTGCTTCGACTGTCTGGTGACGGTCAACGACCGCCCGAACCAACGCGCTTGCCTGGTTCCGCTCCGGCCGGGGGACGCGATCCGCACCCAGGAGGGAACGGGTCAGGAGGGAACGGGTCATGAGGACTGAACGACCCCACCTCGCGGTCGTCGGCGCGGGCCCGGCCGGGCTCGCCGCAGCCCTCGCGGCGGCCGAACGGGGCGTACGGGTCACGGTGGTCGACTCCGCGCAGGCGCCCGGCGGCCAGTTCTACCGGCAGCCCGCGGCCGCGCTCGGCGCTCGGCGCCCGCAGGCCCTGCACCACCAGTGGCGGACCTGGCTGCGGCTGCGTGACGGTCTCGAACGCCAGGTCGCCGCCGGGCGCGTCACCCACCTCCCGGACCACCATGTGTGGTGCGTGGAGCGGCGGGCCGAGGGCGTCCGGCGCTTCGCCGTGCACGCGCTGCTGGGCCCCGGGCAGGAGGACCCCGTCGAGGTGCGCGCGGACGCCGTCCTGCTCGCGACCGGCGGCTACGAGAAGGTGCTCCCCTTCCCCGGCTGGACCCTGCCGGGCGTGGTCACCGCCGGGGGAGCACAAGCCATGCTGAAGGGCGGGCTGGTGGTGTCCGGGCGTACGGCGGTCGTCGCCGGAACGGGTCCGCTGCTGCTGCCGGTGGCGACCGGGCTCGCGGCGGCGGGTGTCACGGTGGCCGCGCTGGTGGAGTCCGCGGACCCGAAGGCCCTGGTGCGGCGTGCCGGGGTGCTGGTGGGCCGGGCGGACAAGCTCGCCGAAGGGGCCGGATACGCGGTGGAGTTGCTGCGCCGCCGGGTGCGGACCCTCGTACGCCACACCGTCGTCGCGGCACACGGCACCGACCGGTTGGAGGCCGTGACCGTCGCCGCGCTGGACGCCGGGGGGCGGGTCCGGCCCGGCACCGAGCGGCGCATCCCCTGCGACACGCTCGCCGTCGGGCACGGCATGCTCCCGCACACCGACCTCGCCGGGGCGCTCGGCTGCCGCATCGACGCCGCGGGGACGCGTGTGTGGGTCGACGACGAGCAGCGCACCGATGTGCCGGGCGTCTGGGCGGCGGGCGAGACCACCGGCATCGGCGGCGCGGCCCTCTCCCTCGCCGAGGGCCACATCGCGGGGCGGTCGTCCGCCGCCCGGCTCCAGGGCCGGGAACCGGACCCGGGCGAGTGGACGGCGGCCGCCAGGTCACGAGGACAACTCCGGGAGTTCATCGGTGTGCTCGACACCGTGTACACACCGCCGGCGCACTGGACCGAGCAGGTCACCGACGACACGGTCGTCTGCCGGTGCGAGGAGGTGACCGCCGGGGCGGTCCGCGAGGCCGTCGGGGAGTTGGGCGCCGGGGACGTCCGGACGGTGAAGCTGCTCACCCGTGCCGGGATGGGCTGGTGCCAGGGCCGGATGTGCGGGTCGGCGGTCGCGGGGATCGCCGGATGCGCGGAGACCGTGACCCGGCGGCCGTTCGCCCACCCGGTGCCGTTGGGCGTGCTGGCCCGGGCCGGGTCGGTCGAAGGCCCAGCGGATCCCGAGGACCCCGAGGACCCCGAGGACCCCGAGGACCCGGAAAGTGCGCCTCCGGGGTGGTCCACTCCCGCCCAGTCCAGCGAACCGTCCGAAAATCGGCAGTAATATGTCACACCCCATTGAGAGGGAGCCCCCTATGACCACCACCGAGAACCGCCCCTGGCGCGGCGTCCTCGTCGCCACCGCACTCCCCCTCCGCGACGACCTCTCCGTCGACTACGACACGTACGCCGAACACTGTGCCTGGCTGGTCGAGAACGGCTGTGACGGTGTCGTACCGAACGGCTCGCTCGGCGAGTACCAGGTGCTGACGCCCGAGGAGCGCGCCAAGGTCGTCGAGACGGCCGTCGCCGCGATCGGCGGCTCGCGGGTGATGCCGGGCGTCGCCGCGTACGGGTCCGCCGAGTCCCGCCGCTGGGCGGAGCAGGCACGGGACGCGGGCTGTGCGTCGGTGATGCTGCTGCCGCCCAACGCGTACCGCGCCGACGAGCGGTCCGTGCTCGCGCACTACGCGGAGGTCGCGAAGGCGGGCGTCCCGGTCGTGGCGTACAACAACCCGATCGACACCAAGGTCGACCTCGTCCCCGAACTGCTCGCCAAGCTGCACGGCGAGGGGTACATCCGGGCCGTCAAGGAGTTCTCCGGGGACGTCCGCCGGGCCTACCAGCTCGCCGAACTCGCCCCGGAACTGGACCTGTTGATCGGCGCGGACGACGTACTGCTGGAGCTGGCGCTGGCGGGTGCCAAGGGCTGGGTGGCCGGCTATCCGAACGCGCTGCCCGCCGCGTCCGTGGAGCTCTACCACGCGGCGGTGGACGGCGACCTCGCCACGGCCAAGGGGCTCTACGAACAGCTGCACCCACTGCTGCGCTGGGACTCGAAGGTCGAGTTCGTGCAGGCCATCAAGTTGTCCATGGACATCGTGGGCCGGCCCGGGGGACGCTGCCGTCCGCCGCGGGTGGAACTGTCGCCGGAGCAGGAGGCCGTGATCCGTGCGGCCACCGAGAAGGCC
The DNA here is from genome assembly GCF_024612035.1 of Streptomyces sp. DSM 40750. GTDB lineage: Bacteria > Actinomycetota > Actinomycetes > Streptomycetales > Streptomycetaceae > Streptomyces. Next base: position 9,692,307 of record NZ_CP102513.1, on the reverse strand, counting down.
GTCGCGGCGGGGCTCGCGTAACGCGCGCGGGAAGGAGACCGGTCATGCGCAGCAAACTCGTCCTGCACGCCGTCGACTCGCACACCGAGGGCATGCCCACCCGGGTGATCACCGGCGGGATCGGCACGATCCCCGGCGCGACCATGAACGAACGCCGACTGTGGTTCCGCGAACACCGCGACGACATCAGGCAGTTCCTGATGAACGAGCCGCGCGGCCACGCGGCGATGAGCGGCGCGATCCTGCAGCCGCCCACCCGCCCCGACTGCGACTACGGCGTCGTCTACATCGAGGTCTCCGGCTATCTGCCGATGTGCGGCCACGGCACGATCGGTGTCGCGACGGTGCTCGTCGAGACCGGCATGGTCGAGGTCGTCGAGCCGGTCACCACCATCCGCCTCGACACCCCGGCGGGCCTCGTCGTGGCCGAGGTCGCGGTGGAGGACGGCGCGGCGAAGGCGGTCACGTTGCGGAACGTGCCGTCCTTCTCCGTCGGCCTCGACCGCAAGGTCACGCTCGCCGACGGGCGGACGGTGGCATACGACCTCGCGTACGGCGGCAACTTCTACGCCATCCTGCCGCTGGAGCGGTTCGGGCTGCCCTTCGACCGCGACCGCAAGGACGACATCCTCAAGGCCGGCCTCGCGCTGATGGAGGCCATCAACGCCGAGGAGGAGCCCGTCCATCCGGAGGACCCGTCGATCCACGGCGTCCACCACGTCCACCTGTACGCCTCCGACGCCACCGCCCGGCACTCGCGGCACGCGATGGCCATCCACCCCGGCTGGTTCGACCGCTCGCCCTGCGGCACGGGCACCAGCGCCCGTATGGCGCAACTGCACGCGCGGGGTGAACTGCCGTTGCGCACCGAGTTCGTGAACGAGTCCTTCATCGGCACCCGGTTCACGGGGCGGCTGCTCGGCGAGACCGAGGTGGCCGGTGTCCCGGCCGTGCTGCCCAGCTTCACCGGCCGCGCCTGGATCACCGGAACGGCCCAGTATCTGCTCGACCCGTCCGACCCGTTCCCGTCCGGATTCGTCCTCTAGGACTCCGGGATTTTGGGACTTCAGGACTCCAGGAGAGACCGCATGCCCCCCATGGCCCCGCAGCGCACCGGCGCCCCGTCCGCCGCCACGGCTGCCACCGCCGCTCCCCCGGCCCCCGCCCTGCCGGTGCTGGGCGGCAAGAAGAGCAGCTACCGGGAGCGGGTCGCCGACGCGCTGCGGGCCGCGCTGATCGCCGGTGAGCTGCGGCCGGGCGAGGTGTACTCCGCGCCCGCGCTCGCCGCCCGCTTCGGCGTCTCGGCGACGCCGGTGCGCGAGGCCATGCTGGACCTGGCGAAGGAGGGCCTGGTCGACGCCGTGCCCAACAAGGGGTTCCGGGTCACCGCCGTCACCGAGAAGCAGCTCGACGAGTACACCCATGTGCGCTCGCTCATCGAGATCCCGACCACCGTCGACCTGGCCCGGACCGCCGACCCGGTCTCCCTGGAGGCGCTGCGGCCGGCCGCCCGGGAGATCGTCGCCGCCGCGGCCGCCGGGGACCTCATCGCGTATGTCGAGGCCGACACCCGCTTCCATCTCGGTCTGCTCGCCCTCGCGGGCAACGCACACCTCGTCGAGGTGGTCGGCGACCTGCGCAAACGCGCCCGCCTCTACGGCCTGACCGCGCTCGCCGAGTCCGGCCGGCTGCTGTCCTCCGCCCAGGAACACCTGGAACTCCTGGACGCCCTCCTCGACCGCGACGAGGCCGCCGTACGCGCGGTGATGACCCGCCATCTCGGTCATGTCCGCGGTCTGTGGGCCGCCCACGACTGATCACCGTCGGTACGCATGTGACCGGCGTGACGGGGCAGAGTGTGATCGGAGCGACGCGCGCTCCACATGACCTAGAAAGTATGATCGGCCAATGTCTGACATGACCGATACCACGCCCGGCTGGCTGCCGTCCGACGAACTCGAATCGGCTCGCGCCCGAATGCCGATCCTGTACGTCGAGGCCGTGCCCGTGCGCGTCGACGACAGCGGCGAAGTCACCAGCATCGGCCTGCTGCTGCGCATCGGCTCGGACGGAGCGGTCAGCCGCAACCTGGTCTCCGGCCGCGTGATGCACCACGAGCGGGTGCGCGACGCCCTGCTGCGCCATCTGGAGAAGGACCTCGGCCCGGTGGCGCTGCCCCGCGTCCCGGCCGCCCTCCAGCCCTTCACCGTCGCCGAGTACTTCCCGACGCAGGGCGTCACCCCGTTCCACGACCCGCGTCAGCACGCCGTCTCCCTCGCCTACATCGTCCCGGTGTCCGGCGACTGCCGTCCCCGGCAGGACGCGCTCGACCTGGTGTGGTTCAGCCCGCAGGAGGCGGCGTCGGCGTCGGTCCAGAACGAGATGCCGGGCGGCCAGGGGGTCCTGCTGAAGCAGGCCCTGGCGCACGTCGGCTGTCTGCCCTAGCCACCGGTACGGGTTCTCGGCGGCGCGCACGCGTGCCGCCGACCCGGCCGGAGCGCGGGTCGGCTCGAAGCGCCGGTCGTCCGAAACGCCGGTCGCCGAGATGTTCGGCCATGTGGTGGTCGCCCCGTAGGGTCAACGCCGTTGCTCCGCAAGGAGATCGACGGGGTGGGACGCGGGCCCTCACGGGCCGGGGAGGCTGCGCATGGACCGGAACGAGCTGATACGACCGCTGCCGGAGTTACTGAAGGCGCACGCCGAGACGTCACCGGCGCGGGTGGCCTTCGCCGACGATCTGCGCGCCGTCACCCATGCCGAGTTGGCGCGGCGCACCGGCGGGCTCGCCGCGTCTCTCGCCCGGACGGGCCTGGCGCGCGGCGACCGGGTCGCGATCTGCCTCGGCAACCGCGTGGAGATGGTGGAGAGCGTCCTCGCCACCGTCCGGGCCGGCGGCGTCGGGGTCCCCCTCAACCCCCGCTCCTCCGACGCCGAACTGGCCCACTTCCTCAAGGACAGCGGCGCCTCGGTCGTCATCACCGACCCCGCGCTACTCCCCCGCCTGCGCCGCGCCACCGGCCGGACCTGTCCACGCGTCCTGCTGACCGGCCCGGGACCGGTTCCGGCGGACGCACCCGACGGCACGGTTCTCTTCGAGACCGCGGTGGCCGACGGGACAGCGCCGGGCTCCCCGGCGCCCCGGGACGATCTCGGGCTCGACGAGCCGGCCTGGATGCTCTACACCTCGGGCACCACCCACCGCCCCAAGGGCGTGCTGTCCACCCAGCGCGCCGCCCTGTGGTCGGTGGCCGCCTGCTACGCCCCGATCTTCGGCCTCTCGCCGGAGGACCGGCTGCTGTGGCCCCTGCCGCTGTTCCACAGCTTCGGGCACTCCCTAGCGATCCTGGGCGTCACCGCCGTCGGCGCGAGCGCCCGCATCACCGCCGAACTCCTCCCGCCCGACGGCCTGTGGCGGGAACTGCGCGCCCCGCACAAGGCCCTCGACGGCCCCTACACGGTCCTGGCCGGAGTGCCCGCGATCTACCACCGGCTGGTGGAGTCGGCCGAGGACGCCCCCTTGCCGACGGGCCTGCGGACCTGTGTCGTGGCGGGCGCACCGAGTTCCCCCGCCCTGCGCCGAGCCGTGGAGCGGGCGCTGGGCGCGCCGCTGCTCGACGCGTACGGCAGCACCGAGACCTGCGGGATGATCGCGGTGAACCGGCCGGACGGGCCGAGGGTCGACGGTTCGTGCGGGCCGCCGGTGCCGGGCGTCGACGTACGGGTCGTCGATCCGGGTCCTGGCAACGATGTCGCGGACGGCGTCGAGGGCGAGATCTGGGTACGCGGCCCGGGCCTCATGACCGGCTATCACAACCGGCCCGAGGCGACGGCGGCGGCGCTCACGGACGGCTGGTACCGCACCGGCGACCTCGGCCGCCGCGCCGAGCACGGCCATCTCGTCCTCACCGGCCGGGTCGGCGAACTGATCAACCGGGGCGGCGAGAACATCCACCCCACCGAGATCGAACAGGCCCTGCTGCACAGCCCCAGCGTCACGGACGCGGTGGTGGTGGGTGTGCCGCACGACGTCCTCGGCGAGGTGCCGGTGGCCTTCGTCGTACCGGGTCCGGACGGGTTCGACCCACAGCGCGTACTGGCCGCGTGCCGGACCCGGCTGGCCGAGTACAAGCTGCCGGCCGAGATCCACGAGATCGCCGCGGTGCCGCGTACGGCGTCCGGGAAGATCGCCCGGCACGCGGTCGTCGTCCCGGACCCGGCCCGGCGGCCGACCGTTTCGGAACCGGCCGCCCGTCCGGCACCCGGGCCGTCGGCCGCCACCACCACGCCGGCCGACGGGTCGCTGCGCCTACGGCTGCCGGCTCTGCCGCCGGAAGGGCGGGAGCGGGCGCTGCGCGAGGCGGTGCTCGCCGAGACGGCCGAGGTGTGCGGCGGCGGACCGTACCAACGGCTCGACGCCGAGGACCCGTTCACCGATCTCGGGCTGACGTCCGCGGGTGCCGTCACCCTGATCGAGCGGCTGGGCGAGGCGACCGGACTGCGCCTCCCCTCGACGCTGGTGTTCGACCATCCCACTCCGGCGGACCTCGCCCGGTCGATCCACACCACACTCTTCGGCCCGATGGACGACGCCGTACGGCAGGCCGGCGCGACGGTGGCACAGAGCGGGGCGGCGGACGATCCGGTGGTGATCGTCGCCATGGGCTGCCGCTATCCCGGAGACGTGTACTCGCCGGAGGACCTGTGGCGGCTGGTGTCGGAAGGCCGGGACGCCACCTCGGACTTTCCCACCGACCGGGGCTGGGACCTGGCCGCCCTCTACGATCCCGACCCGGACCGGATCGGCACGTCCTACACCCGGCGCGGCGGATTCCTGCACCGGGCCGGGGAGTTCGACGCGGGGCTCTTCGGGATATCGCCGCGCGAGGCACTGGCGACGGACCCGCAGCAGCGGCTGCTGCTGGAGACCTCGTGGGAGGTCTGGGAGCGGGCCGGCATCGCCCCGGCCGCGCTGCGCGACAGCGAGACCGGGGTCTTCGTCGGCATGATGCACGCCGACTACTCCGTCGGCCTGCCCCACCACGAGCTGGAGGCGCATCTGGGACTGGGCACCTCCGGCAGTGTGGCGGCCGGCCGGATCTCGTACGTGTACGGGCTGCGCGGACCGTCGATCACGGTCGACACCGCCTGTTCCTCCTCTCTGGTGGCCTTGCACTGGGCGGCCGCGGCGCTGCGTTCCGGCGAGTGCTCCCTGGCCCTGGCCGGCGGGGTCACGGTGATGTCGACTCCGAAGGCCTTCACGGTGTTCAGCCGGCAACGCGGGCTCTCCCCCGACGGCCGCTGCAAGTCCTTCTCCGCCTCCGCCGACGGCACCGCCTGGGCCGAGGGCGTCGGCCTGGTGCTCCTGGAACGTCTCTCCGACGCCCGCCGCAACGGTCACCCGGTCCTGGCCGTGCTGCGCGGCTCCGCCGTCAACTCCGACGGCGCGTCCAACGGCCTCAGCGCTCCGAACGGGCAGGCCCAACAGCGCCTGATCGAACGGGTGTTGGCCGACTCCGGGCTTCACGCGGACGCTGTGGACGCGATCGAGGCCCACGGCACGGGCACGACCCTGGGCGACCCCGTCGAGGCCCGGGCTCTGCTGGCCACGTACGGGCAGGGGCGCGGCGAGGACCTGCCCCCGGTGTGGCTGGGCTCGGTCAAATCCAACCTCGGGCACACGCAGGCGGCCGCCGGTGTCGCGGGCGTCATCAAGATGGTGCAGGCGATGCGGCACGGGGAACTGCCGCGATCCCTCTACGCCGAGACCCCTTCGCCGCATGTCGACTGGTCCACCGGCCGAGTGGAACCGTTGGCCGCCGCCCGGCCGTGGCCGCCGACCGAGGGCAGGCCGCGCCGGGCCGGGGTGTCGGCGTTCGGCATCGGCGGGACCAACGCCCATGTGATCCTGGAGGAGGCCCCCCAGCCGCCGCCCGACACCACCCGCGCGACCACGGCGCTGCCCCACTCCACCCGCGTGGCCCCGCCCCTGTCCGCCCCCTGGCTGCTCTCCGGGGCCGACGAGGGTGCCCTGCGCGACCAGGCCCGTCGGCTGGCGGCCCAACTGGCGGTGACGGGGCCCGAGTTGTCGACGGCCGACATCGGTTTCTCCCTGGCCGTGTCACGGTCGGCACTGACCCACCGGGCGATGGTGCCGCCCGGCGATCGGGCGCGGATGCTCACCGCGCTGGAGGCGGTCGCCGAGGGCGCGCACGGCGCCGGGGCGGAACGGGCGGTCGCCGATCCGCATATCCGCACGGCTTTCCTGTTCACCGGTCAGGGGGCCCAACGTGCCCGTATGGGCGCCGAGTTGAGCGCCGCTTTCCCCGTCTTCGCGGCAGCCTCCGCCGAGGTGTGCCGGGCACTGGACAGCCGGCTCGAACGGCCGCTGGACGTGGTGCTCTCCGCCGAGCCCGGTTCACCGGAGGCCGCCCTCCTCGACCGTACGGACTTCACCCAGGCGGGCCTGTTCGCCTTCGAGGTGGCGCTGTTCCGGCTGCTGGAGTCCTGGGGACTTCGCGCCGACTTCCTGGCCGGGCACTCCGTCGGCGAACTGGCGGCGGCCCACATCGCCGGCGTACTGGACCTGACCGACGCGGCGACGCTCGTCGCGGCGCGCGGCCGGCTGATGCAGGCGCTGCCCGAGGGCGGGGCGATGGTGTCGGTGCACGCGACGGAGGAGGAAGTCCTCACCACGCTCGCCGGCGCCGGCGCCGGGGTGGGAATCGCCTCCGTGAACGGGCCCCGCTCCGTGGTGATCTCCGGCGTACGGGACGCGGTGCTCGCCGTGGCCGCCGGGTTCGAGGTGCGTGGGCGGAGGGCCGTACGGCTTCGGGTCGGGCACGCCTTCCACTCGCCACTGGTGGAGCCGATGCTCGACGAGTTCCGCCGGGTCGCCGAGGGGCTGACCTTCCGGCCGCCGCGTATCCCGGTGGTCTCGGCGGTCACGGGCCGGCCGGCCGACGCGGACGAGTTGTGCTCCCCGGAGTACTGGGTACGGCACGCCCGGCTGCCGGTGCGGTTCGCCGACACCGTGCGGTGGCTCGGCGACAACGGGGTGACGGCGTTCCTGGAACTCGGCCCCCGCGCCGCGCTCACCGCCACGGCCGAGGACTGTCTGCCCGGTCCGGACGACGGCGGCACGGGGCCTCTCTTCGCCGCCGCCACCCGGGCCGGCGAGCGCGAACCGGAGACCTTGCTGTCGGCCGTGGCCCGGCTCCATGTGCGCGGAGCACGCGTCGACTGGCCCGCCGTCTTCGCGGGCACCGAGGCCCGGCGGGTGGACCTGCCGACCTACGCCTTCCAGCGCCGGCGGTACTGGCTGACCCCGTCCCCCGCCCCGGCCCCTACGGCGGCTCCCCCTGGTCACCCCCTGCTGGGCCCGGCCTTCACGGTCCCGGACACCGGCCGGACCGTGCTCTCCGGCCACCTCTCCCCCACGGCCCACCCCTGGCTCACCGACCATGTGATCGCCGGGACCGTCCTCGTCCCCGCGACGGTCTTCGTGGAGACGGCCGTCCTGGCGGGCGACGAGGTCGGCTGCGACACCCTCGACGAACTCGTGCTGCTGGCGCCGCTGGCCCTGCCCGCCGCCGGGGTACGCGTGCAGGTCGTGGTGGGCGGGGCCGACGACTCCGGCCGTCGGCCGGTCGACATCTACTCCCGGCCCGAGGAGCCGACCGACGCCGACACGGAACCTGGTTGGACCCGGCATGCGACAGGGCTGGTCGGCACGGCGTCGGCCCCGGAGACGTCGGGTCCGCCGGAAATGTCCCCGGCATCCCCGGCAGCCTGGTCGGAGACAGGACCCTCGCAGTGGCCACCGCCGGGCGCGACCGAGGTCGACCTCACGGACGCCTACGACACACTCGCGGAGGCCGGTCTCTCCTACGGCCCGGCCTTCCGGGGCGTACGGGCGGCATGGCGGCTGGGCGACGAACTGCTCGCCGATGTACGGCTGCCCGAGGGCGGGTCGGCGGGCGCCGAACGGTTCGGGATCCATCCGGCGCTGCTGGACGCGGCACTGCACGCCCCACTGCTCACGGGAACGGGAACGGGAACGAGGCCGGATGCCGGGTCCGGCGCGGTCCGGGTGCCGTTCGCCTGGAACGGTGTGCGGCTGTACGCGTCGGGCGCGTCGGAGCTACGCGTACGGGTGACCCCCGCCGGGCCGGAGACGGTCACGGTGACGCTCGCCGATCCGACGGGCCGCCCAGTGGCACGGGTGGACTCGCTGACCACCCGCGAACTCCCCGCCGAGACGGCCGAACCGGCCGAACCGGCCGGGGATGTGGCACGACGGGCTCTGTTGCGCCCCGAGTGGACGGCCTTCGGACTGCCGCCCGGCGAGACGCGGAAACACGCATCCGGACAGCCGCGCTGGGAACTCGTGGGACCTGACGAGTTGAACCTCCGCGAGGCGATCTCCGATGTCGTCGCAACGGCCCTCCTCGAACCGGACGCGGTCGCCACCGCCGTCGAACCGGACGCCATGGTCCTCACCGCCGTCGGTCCGCCGATGTCCGACGACGCGCCCACCGCCGTACGGCAGTTGACCGATCGCGTGCTGCGAACCCTCCAGGACTGGCAGGACGATCCGCGCACGGCCGGTTCCCGTCTGCTGGTCGTGACGCGGAACGCCACCGCACCGACGCCGGATCTGGCCGGTGCGGCGGTGTGGGGGCTGGTGCGTACGGCCCAGTCCGAGGTGCCCGGCCGGGTCGTCCTGGTCGACGTGGACGGAGGGCCCGAGTCCGTACGGCTGATCCCGGCGGCCATGGCCACCGGTGAGGCCCAAATCGTCATCCACGCAGGACAGTTGATGGCGCCACGGCTGACCCAGGCCCTCGAAGCGCCGTCCGGACGCGCACCCGACCTCCACCGGCCCGCCTCCGACACCCTCGACGCCTTCGACACCTCCGACGCCTTCGGCCCGACCGGCACCGTCCTGATCACCGGCGGTACCGGTGCCCTCGGCGCGGCACTCGCCCGGCATCTGGTCACGGCACACGGCGTACGACACCTGGTGCTCACCTCACGCCGTGGCCTCGACGCGCCTGGTGCCGGGGACCTGCGCGCCGAGCTGGAGGAGTGGGGAGCCGAGGTCGGGATCGTCGCGTGCGACGTGGGTGACCGGGCGGCGCTCGCCGAGGTGGTCAAGGGATGTGAGCCCGCGCTGAGCGCGGTCGTACATGCGGCCGGGGTACTCGACGACGGCGTACTGGCCGCCCTGACGCCCGAGCGGATGGCGGCGGTGCTGCGGCCGAAGGCGGACGCGGCCTGGTATCTGCACGAACTGACGCGGGACTTGGAGCTGTCGGCGTTCGTGCTGTTCTCCTCGGTGTCGGGTCTGCTCGGCCGGGCTGGGCAGGGCAACTACGCGGCGGCGAACTCCTTCCTGGACGCCCTCGCCCTCCACCGCACCGCACTGGGGCTGCCCGCCCTGTCCTTGGCCTGGGGCCCGTGGGAGCACGGCGACGGCATGGCCGCGGACCCGCGGCGCCGGGAGCCGGTACGGCATCCGGAGACCGATGGTGACGTGCTCCGGCCCCTCACCGTGGAGCAGGGGCTCGCGCTCTTCGACGCGGCGTTACGCGACGGCGGACCCGTACTGGCGCCGATCCTGCTGGACCGGTCCGCTCTGCGCTCCGCGCGGGGTCCACTGCCACCGCTCCTGCGAGGGCAGGAACCGGCACGCACCCGACGACCGGCCGCGGGGGCCGGGACGGCAGCAGCCGATGACCACGACTCACCGGACCTCCTGGAACCCGGCGCCTGGCGGAAGGTGCTGGCCGAGCTGCCCGTCGCCCAACGGGCGGGCGTGCTCGCGCAGTTGATGCTCGCCGATGTGGCCGTCGTACTCGGTCATCCGAGTGCCGACGCGCTGCCGGTCGGCAAGTCCTTCGACGAGCTGGGCTTCGACTCACTGATGGCGGTCCAGGTCCGCAACCGGCTGAGCCTGGCGCTACGGCTCCGGTTGTCCGCCGCCGTGGTCTTCGAGCACCCCACGGCGGACAGCCTGGCCCGGCACGTTCTGGGTCTCCTCGACGACCTGCCGCAGGACCGCGAACCCGAGCAGGCGCCCGGGGAACGGCCCGTGCAGTCCCTCTCCTCGCTCTACCGGCGGGTCTGCGAGGCCGGCCAGGTGGTCGCCGCGATGCACATGGTGGTCACCGCCTCATGGGCCGTACCGACGTTCGACGCGTCGAGCAGCGCACGGCATGCCCTGCCGCCGCTGCGGCGGGCGGAGGGGTCGGGCGAGGGCCCGGTCGTGGTCTTCCTCAACGGTTACCACCCCGCTTTCCCCGGTCCGGGTGGAGGGGCGGCTCGCTTCCACGCCTGCTTCGACGGCGAGGGGGACGTCCTGGAGTTGCGGCACCCCGGTGTCGGCGCGGGGACGGCGGTGCCGCAGGACCTGGAGACGCTGGCGCGTGTCCATGCCGAGACGGTGGTCCGGCATGTGGGCGGCCGGCCCTTCGTGCTCGTCGGTTCGTCCACCGGTGGCGCGGTCGCGCATGTCGTGACCCGGCGGCTGGAGGCCATGGGGTCCGCCCCCGTGGGCCAGGTGCTGCTCGACACGTATCTCGTCGACCGGGACCACATCGGAACGGACTGGCTGCTGGCCCTGCCGGCGGCCCTGGTCCCGCATCTGACCGGGGGTCCGTCGACCGGTGACGACGACAGCGCGATCGCGGCGATGGGCGCGTACACCCGGATGTTCCTCGACTGGGAGCCGGAGCCGGTCGACACCCCGACCCTGCTGGTCCGGGCCACGCGGCCGACCCCGGAGATGGCGGCGGGCGCGGACGGGGACGGCTGGCGGACGTCCTGGCCGCTGCCGCACGACGTCGTCGACGTCCCCGGCGACCACTTCTCGCTCGGACGGGAGCACGCGCCGACCACCGTGGCGGCGATCCGCGCCTGGCTCGCCTCCCTCGGCCACGCGGAGGTCCGCCCGGCGCCGGCGGCCACGGACACTCCCACGGCACCGACCACAGAAGGAGACCAGTGACCGCGAGCGATTCCATGGGCGAGGAGTTCGACGCGATCGTCGTGGGCGGCGGTCCGGCCGGGTCGACCGTCGCGTCGGCCGTGGCTCTGCGCGGCCACCGCGTGCTGCTCCTGGACCAGCAGACGTTCCCCCGGTACCAGATCGGCGAGTCGCTGCTGCCCTCCACCGTCCACGGGCTGTGCCGCATCCTCGGTGTCGAGGACGAGGTCGCCCGGGCGGGCTTCAAGGTCAAGCGCGGCGGCACCTTCCGCTGGGGCCGGAACCGGGAGCCGTGGCAGTTCTCCTTCGCGCTGTCGCCGCGGCTGTCCGACCCGACCTCGTTCGCCTATCAGGTCGAGCGGGCGAGGTTCGACGCGATCCTCCTGGACAACGCCCGCCGGATCGGTGTGGACGTGCGGGAGGGCTGCCGGGTCTCGGACGTGGTCGCCGACGAGGAGCGGGTGCGGGGCGTGCGCTGGACCGGTCCCGGCGGCGAGATACGGGAGGCCCGGGCCCGGTACGTCGTGGACGCGTCCGGCAACACCAGCCGGATCCACGGCCATGTCGGCGGGAAACGGACGTACTCCGACTTCTTCCGGAACATCGCGGTGTTCGGGTACTTCGCCGGCGGCGAGCGGCTGCCCAGGCCGAACGACGGCAACATCTTCTGCGCGGCCTTCGACGAGGGCTGGATCTGGTACATCCCGCTCCGGGACGACCTGACGAGCGTCGGCGCGGTGGTCAGCCGGGAGAACGCCACCGCGGTCCAGGGAGATCCGGCCGCGGCCTGGCGGCGGCTGATCGACTCGTGCCCCGAGGTGCGGGACCTCCTCGACGGGGTGCCGCAGGCCACCGAGGCGCCGTACGACCAGGTCCGGGTCCGCAAGGACTGGTCGTACTGGAAGACCGGACTGTGGCGGCCGGGCATGGTGCTGGTCGGCGACGCCGCCTGCTTCGTCGACCCGGTGCTGTCCTCCGGCGTGCACCTCGCGACGTACGGGGCGCTGCTCGCGGCGCGGGCGATCAACAGCTCGCTCGACGGGACCCTCGAAGAGGCCCGCTGCTTCGAGGAGTTCGAGGCGCGCTACCGGCACGAGTACGGTCTGTTCTACGAGTTCCTGGTGTCCTTCTACGACATGCACCGGGACGAGCGGTCGTACTACTGGTCGGCCCGCAAGGTGACCAAGGTCGGTGCGACGGAGCTGCAGGCGTTCGTGGAGCTGGTGGGTGGGCTGGCGTCCGGCGACGCGTCGCTCGCCGATCCCGGGCAGCGGGGCGCGCGCCTGGCGGCGGCCTCCTCGGACCTCGACGCTGCGGTGGGCCGGCTCCCGGACTCGGACGGCCGGCGCAACCCGCTCTACGAGTCCCCCGCCTTCCGTCGGACGTTCCACGAGGGCTCGGTGATGCAGGAACGGGGCGTCTACGGCGGGCCGTTGGAGGACGAGGCTCCGCTGCGGCCCGGTGGGCTGGTGCCCTCGGAGGACGGGCTGACCTGGGTGGATCCGGCGCGCTGACGGGTACGGAGGGGGCGTCGGCGCCTCGGGGGTGAGGCAGGGGTACGACGCCGACGCTGCGGCCCTCGTGGTCCAGCAGGCGCCCCATGTGCTTGACCGGGCGCAGCACCACCGAGCGGTCGTCGACGGTGAGGCGCGGCAGCCGCCGTGACAGACGTGAACCGCTCTCGTCACATGTGGTGCGGGTTCCGGCTCAGCCTCGCCGCGGCGGGCGCCGCCAGTTCGCTCGCCGTGGCGCGGGCGACAGCGGCGCGGCCCGCCTCGCCCAGGGCGTCGGCGAGGCGGGCCTGACCGAGCCAGTTGTAGGGGCTGTGGGGGCTGAGGCCGGTGCGTTCCCCCAGCAGCAGCCGGGCCAGGTCGTCCCGGCGGGCGCGGATGGCCGCCTCCAGGAGCGTCCGCTGGATCGCGTCCCGCTGGGCATGGCTGCCGCCGAAGGTGTGCAGCCGACGGCGGATCGGCCAGAGCAGTTCCACCACCGACGCGTAGTCCCCCCGGACGTACGCCACCAGCGCTTCGCACACGGGCAGGCCGATCTCGCCGGTCATCACCCGGTTGGTGTTCGGGCGCTCCTCCTTCTGGCTCTCCAGCCAGCGCCGCCGGTCGGCGACGAACTCGTCCGCCGTCTCCAGCCGTCCCGCTCCCGCGAAGGCCATGACGGCGTGCACGTCGTTGAAGGCGTAGAACGGCGGGTCCGCACGCGCGGCCCACGCGTCGGCGAGGGTCTGCCAGCGAGCGTCCTGGTCCAGTTCGTCGAGGAGGAACCGCCACAACAGGGCCGCGGCGTCGAGGAGTTCCATGACGAACCCCGTCGAGTCCTTGTGGTGCAGTACGGCGTCGTAGATCCGCAGGGCCGTACCGGTGTCGCCCGCCTCCAAGGCGTACAGGGCGTAGTGCCACCAGCTGTGCACGGTCAGCAGACTGCCGCTCGCCCAGTCGTCGAGGCGCGCGTCGAGGAAGTCGATCCCCTCGGCGAACCGCCCCCGCATCTCGTGGACATGGACGACCGCGTGGATGGCCCAGATGTCCCGGGGGTTCTGCTCGACGGCGGCCCGGCCCACCTCCTGGGCGCGGTCGTAGTGCCCCGACTCCTCCAGGCCGAAGGCGTACATGCCCATCAGGGGCCCGCGATGGGGGTCGTCCGCCGCCCACGCGGGCAGGGCCCCGCCGATCCGGTCGCGTAGCCGGGTCGCGTCCCCGGTGAAGAAGTCGAGCTGATGGCCCACCGCCAGGGCCAGCGGGTCACGAGGGCACTCCACGACCAGCTCCTCCAGGACTTGCCCGGCCCGCCCCATGTCGCCCGCGAGCCAGGCTTCCGCCGCGGCCATGTGCATGCGCTCCCGCCGGGGCAGCGCCGAGTGGTCCAGCCCGGCGCCGAACTCCGCGAAACGGCGGCGTGCCTCGGCGGCGTCCCGCGCCTCGGTGCCCAGCACCCCCAGATAGGCCGCGAACGCCTGGGCGAGCGGCGAGCCCGGTGACGCGGCCACGGCGTCCGCGACCGCGTTCGGGAAGTCGGGCCGGAAGAACAACAGCCCCTCCACGGCCCGGTCCAGGTGCTCCGCCCCTTCGGCGGTGCACTCGTACAGGCGGTTGCCGTACCGGTCGGTCACCATGGCAGCTCATCTCCGGCGCGTGTCGAGTGTCGTCGACCCGTGGTCGTTGATCCGGGTCGTCGACCCGTGGTCGTCGATCCATGGTTGTCGACTCCTGGTCGTCGATCCATGGTTGTCGACTCCTGGTCGTCGACCCGTGGTTGTCGACTCCTGGTCGTCGACCCGTGGTTGTCGACTCCTGGTCGTCGACCCGTGGTCGTCGACTCCTGGTCGTCGACCCGTGGTCGTCGACTCCTGGTCGTCGACCCGTGGTCGTCGACTCGTGGTCGTCGATCCGTGGTCGTCGATCGTGGGTGGCACGGATCACCGCGCCAGTCCCCATCAAAGCGACGGGCACTCCACCCAGTCCACCGGGCAACCCCCGACGCACCCCGAATCACCACCGTGCGCCGCGCGTTCAGCTACTCGGAACCGTCGCGGCCGCCATGCTGGGCGCACAGGCAGCCGACGCCGCGCTCGATCCACTCCTGAGCGGCCATATGGAATCGGAACATCCCTCTCCTCCCTCGCCCTCGCCCCCCACCTGCGTCTTTTCGCCACGCTCGAACAAGCGTGACAGTGGCCACGCACCGCCTACAACATCAGGGCACGCCAGAACGGCTCCGCGTATGCGGACTGAGGCCTTGGAGTGACACGCGTATGAGAAAGAACCGGATCGCCGTGCTCATCGCCGCGACTGTCATGCTGCTGACCGGGGGCATCGGCGGTATGCAGACCGCGAGTGCCGCACCCACCATCGACGGTGTCTGCGGCAGCTACTGGGGCACGAGTTGGACCCCGCCGACGGTCAGCCAGGGATCCGTCGACACGACGAGCCCCTCCGCCGTCATGCTCGCCCAGTGTTATCTGAACCTCTCCATGTCGGGCGACAACCTGACGGTCGACGGCAGGTTCGGACCGCTCTCCAACACAGCCGCCCGGCGATTCCAGTCCTGCGCCGGCCTCACCGTCGACGGGTACGTCGGCCCGAACACCTGGAACAGCCTGCGCTACTGGGCGAACAGCCCGAACTACGTGTGCAATCTCGACCTGTGACCTGAACGGACGAGCCACCATCGACGACGCGCGTCCATCGCGGCCCGGACCGCGCTGGACGCGCGTCCCTTTCACGGGGTAGGCACCACCGCTCCAGTTAGGGGTGACATGAATTCCAGACACTCGATTCCCTCCGGTCCCTCCGACTCCGCGGGCCCAGGCCGGACCGCCGGAGCGTTACCCCGGCGCACGCTGCTGGGGGCCCTGGGCGCCGCCGTCGTGACCGGCGCCGTCTCCCGTCCGACCAGGGCCGCGGCCGCCTCGTCACAGACCGCCGCCGACTACGTACTGGTGTCACGACAGGCGTGGGGCGCGGACGAGAGCCTCCGCTTCGGCCCCGACGGCACCGAGACCTGGTCACCCGAGTACCACCCCGTGCAGACCCTGTCGGTTCACCACACCGGCAGTCCGAACGGCGAGGCCAACCCCGCGGCCAGGGTCCGCACGATCTACCGCGACCAGACAGTCACCAAGGGATGGGGCGACATCGGGTACAACTACCTGATCGACGCGAGCGGACTGGTGTACGAGGGGCGCTGGTCCGGCACCGACGGGGATGCCGCACACAACGCGGCGGGACAGCTCGTCACCGGGGCTCACATCGGCGGGTACAACACCGGAAACGTCGGGATCGCCCTGCTGGGGACGCTGGTCGGCACCCCGCCGACGGCCGCCGCGCGTACCGCGCTCGTCCAGCTGCTCGCGGAACTCGCGGTGCGCCACTCCATCGATCCCCAGCGGGAGAAGGTGGTCTACGTCAACCCGGCCAACGGCGCCCTCTGGGACGGGCCCGCCATCTCCGGACACCTCGACTGGGCGGCCACCGACTGCCCTGGCGGCACGCTCTACACCCAACTGCCCGCGATCCGTGCCGCCGTCGCCGACCTGATCGCCCAGTGATCACCCGAACCCATAAGTCCCCTGAGCATGCACATGGCCGGTCTTCATGTTGTCCGCCGCCGAGACCGTCCGGCATCGTCGAACCGGTGACGCAGCCGCCGTAGGGAGGCCGCTGCTTCCGGGGGGACCGGGGGAACAGATGTTGCGCATCCATTTCGGCCCGGAGGATCTCATACGGACCAGGATCGCGGCGGCTCCCGATCCCTTGTGGGAGATCGCCTCCAGCCTGCACCGCTTCCAGACCCAGAGCGGACGCCGGGCCTACGCCGGCTGGTACCGGGAGGCCCGTGCCGCCCTGTCCGACAACCGTCTGGGGGCCGCCGTACTGGGCCTGTTGACGCTGTTCCCCCGCGCGGCCTACTTTCCCGACTTCCTGACCCCGCCCGAGGCGGGGGCAGGACTGGAACACGGACTCGCGGCGATCCTGAGCACTCCGCCCGCCCGGGTCCGGCACGAGATCGGACGGCTGGTCCAGGTCACCGACGCCCCGTCAGCCGTCTTCGCCCTGGTCGACAAGGACGCCCGCAGAGAGCTGGTGCGCGTCCTGCGGGCCTACAACAACGCTGTCATCGCTCCGTACCGCGACCGTATGCAGGCCTGCGTCGACGCCGAACGCGGCCGACTGGCCCGGGCGTTCCTCGACGGCGGAACCGACAGCATGCTCCGCAGCCTGCCGCCGATCACGCGCTGGCGCCCTCCCGTCCTGGAGGTCGACTACTGCGAGACCCGCGATCTTCATCTCGACGGCCGCGGCCTGTTGTTCATCCCGTCGTACTTCTGCTGGCGCACCCCGGTCTCCCTCGCGGACCCCGGCCTGCCGCCGGTCCTCGTGTACCCCGTGAGCCGCCCGGACCCCCGGGCATCTGCCGACCGGTCCGACGCGCCCCTGACCGCGCTGCTCGGGCGCACCCGTGCCGCCGTACTGAACGTCGTCGCCAACGGCGCCACCAACTCGGAACTCGCCCGCGCGGTCAGCGTCTCCCCCGCCACCGCGACCCACCACACGACCGTCCTGCGCGACGCGGGCCTCATCGAGAGCCAGCGCCACGCCAACACCGTCCTCCACACCCTCACGCCGGCCGGCGCGGCCCTGCTCCGCCCCCACCGAAGGGGCCCGTCCCCGGTCGCCTAGAGACTCCGCGCGGATGGGCCCCGACTCCGGCAGACGAGGAAAGTGCGGTTCTCACCGGAACACTCGGCGCGGCTCCGGTTCCCGTCGTGTGGCGATCAATGGCCGCGCACGTGACCATGGGAATGCCGGTTCCCCCTGCGACGCGGAGCAGAACACCAGGAAGGTGGTAGCCGATGTGCCGGTGGCTCGCCTACTCGGGAACGCCCGTCCTGCTCGACACCATCCTGTACAGGCCGGCGCACTCACTGATCGACCAGAGCCTGCATTCCCGGATGGGCGTGGAGACCACCAACGGTGACGGGTTCGGCGTCGGTTGGTACTCACCGGACCTCGACACCCCCGCGGTCTTCCGCGACACCGGTCCGGCATGGAGCAACCGCAATCTGCGGGAGCTCGCCGACCACGTCCGCTCTCCGCTGTTCTTCGCCCACATCCGCGCCTCGACCGGTACCGCGGTGCAGCAGACCAACAGCCACCCGTTCCGCCACGGCCGCTGGATGTGGATGCACAACGGCGCGATCGCCGACTTCCACCTGGTCCGGCGAGACCTGGCCCTGGCCGTCGCCCCGGAGCTCTTCGCCGGCATCGAGGGATCGACGGACTCCGAGTTGATGTTCTTCCTGGCCCTCACCTTCGGCCTGGAGCAGGACCCCCCGGGCGCCGTCGCACGCATGGCCGGCCTGGTGGAACGGACCGGTCACCGGCACGGGGTGGAGTTCCCGCTGCAGATGACGGTCGCCGTGACGGACGGACAGGCGCTGTGGGCCTTCCGCTACTCCAGCCGGAAAACGTCACGCTCGCTGTTCTACAGCACCCGCGTGGAGACGCTGCGCTCGCTCCACCCCGACCTGGCCTTCCTGCGGGAGGTCTCCGACGAGACCCGCCTCGTCGTCTCCGAGCCCCTGGGCGATCTCCCCGGCGCCTGGAACGAGGTCCCCGAGAACAGCTACGGCGTCGTACGGCCCGGGGCGGACGAGCTGCTCCCCTTCGCACCGCAACCCGCGTAATCAAGTCGTGGCAGGTCAGCCGTTGCTCAGAGGTCGTCGACGTCGACCAGCCCGTCCTGGATGGCCCGGGCCACCAGGCTTGCCTTGGTCCGCGCGGGGCGGCCGACGTTCGCGTACTTGATCCGCACCCGGTCCAGATACGAGTTGACCGTCCGTACGGAGATGCCGAGACGCTGCGCGACCAGCTCCTTCGACTCCGACTGGAACCATTCGATGAGCACGTTCTCCTCGCGTACGGAGAGCTGGGGGCGGTCGGCGCGGGTGTTCGTTCCCAGCGCGCCGGCCAGCGCGGGCGGCATGTAGGGCCGCTCATCGGCTGCTGCCAGGGTGGCCTCGACCAGGTGCTCTCGGCCCTCGCTCTTGGTCAGGAAGGTCGCGGCTCCCAGGTCCAGGCAGTTGAGCGCTGTCTTCTCGTCGTCCCGCATCGAATAGACGACCACCTGCCGCCCGGCGTCGACGAGTCTTCGAAGGCTGCCGAAGGCGGGGCCGCCCTCGCCCAGTTGCAGATCAAGGACGACGACGTCGGCCGTGCTGCCCGGCGCGGTCCAGGCTTCCCCTACGGAGCCGCCGGCCGCGACGACGGTGATGGGCCGCCGGGATGCGGCGTACCAGGCCTCTACGCCCGCGAGGATGGCGGGATGGTCGTCTACGACGACCACGCTGACCGGTGCGTTGTCACTCATGTCAGGTCAACTCCGGAGGCCGCCGGTCTTCTCCAGCCGGCCTCCACCCACACACTTCCCCCGCGCGTCGTCCTGACCACGGTCACCTTCGCGGCCGTGGCACGGCCGTGCGACGGCGCGACCTCTCCCGTGCCACGGCCGCCGGCGCAGTCCCCGCTGACCACGCTCACGCGTACCGCGCGAGGTGTCCACACGACAGTCACCCGCGCGGTCGAGCGGGTGCGGCCCAGAATCACCGCCACCGGGTCGACCAGCTCCCTGCGTACCTCCACAGGCACCTCACCCGGCCGGCCTCGTACGGCCAGGTTCACCGTCGCCCCCTGGTGCTCGGCCACCTCAATGCACGCCCGCAGCTCGTTCAGCAGCGGGTCGGAGACGGCATCGCTCTCCGCGAACAGGCGGCGCATGCGGGCGGCCTCCACGCCGCACCGCAGCCTGACCTCCTCGTCGTGCGGGCTCAGCACACTGTGGCCGAGGCCCACGAGCAGCGGCACTGTCGTCGCCGTCAGGGCGCGGTACCGCTCCTTGTGATCACGCTGCCTGGTCTCGTGGATGCGTTCCCGGGTACGCAGTTCTTCCTCCCGTGCGGCTGCGGTCCCCGCTGCCGGCGCCGTACCGTGGAGCAGGTGCGTCATCAGTGCACCGACGGAGAGCTGGAAGCCGCAGTTGGATATCGCGGAGATCCCCATGACGGCCGACTCCGCGGCGGTCGGCGCACCCGACAGGAACACAGCGGCCGCGTTGAGCCCCATATGCGCCCCGAGGAACGCCGCGAACACTCTGACCCGCAGGTCTGCCAGCAGGAACAGCGCATGCCAGCCGACCACCGCGAACGCCCAGTCCTCCGCACCTGTCAACCGCTCCGGCGCGAGCGTGAACGCGCATACCGCCGAAACGGCCAGCACCGAGCCCAGGCTCCACCAGCGCACCCTCGGCGGGATCCGCCTGCCACGCAGCAGATAGGCGCCCCCGGTCGCCGCGACGGCGGCGAGGCAGACGAAGGCCGCTGTCTGCGCCCACGCAGGGTGGTACACGTGCTGGTAGGCCGTGAGTTGGCTCAGCGACATGGTGAACTGCCACACCAGGCTGATCAGCAGCACGGCCAGTTGGGCCCCGTATAGAAGCTGCCCGCGGATGAGGCGGACGGCAGCCGTGTGGTGTATCTGGGCGCCAGGCGAGCGATGTACGCCCGCCACCCCCGCTCCGTCCCCTTTCTGTGACGCCCGGGTATGGGCGTGCCAGCGCCACTGCACGCGGGTCCCGGCGCCCGGTTGCGAGTCGACCGTGGCGGAGCCTCCGACCGCGTGCATCCTGCCGACGATGGAACCGGAGATGCCCCGGCGCCGCACGGAGACGGACTCCGGGGCGAAGCCCCGTCCCGCGTCGGACAGTTCGACGACGGCGCCGTCCTCCTCCATCCATGCCCTGAGCTCCGCTTCCCGCACCCCTGCATGGCGGCCCACATTGGTGACGGCTTCCCGGACCCCGTTGAATATCGCAAGCCCAGGGCCGGACGGCATCGTGAGCGGGCCGTCGATGTGCGTCTTGAGCCGCACCCTGGCCTGTCCCTCACCCTCGGGCACACAGTCGAGCAGCGCCGCGAGGTCGACGCTCCCCGTCTCGAATCCGGGTACGGCGGACAATGCCTCCAGATCCTGTCGTGCACGTGGAGGCAGCCACGACCAGTCCCGGCCGTCGCCCTGGGAGACCATCAGCAGCGTCGCGCTCGCCGTGTCGTGCAGAGTCGCCAGGTACTCGCGCTCAGTTGCCCTCCGTGCGGCGGCGACCTCGGCCTCCCGGCGCGACGCCGCCCTGGCCGTGGCCGACCGGTCAGCCGCCCTGGCCCGCGCCCGAACCACGAGGTAAGCGGCCCTCGACAGGCCCACCTGGACAAATATGCGCACCAGCGGAATCAAGTCGGGGCTGTGCGTGGGCGATGAGAGGATGTCGCCGAGCGCGCAGACGGCGGCCCCCAACACGGCCAGGGCAGCCCCGGCCATGGGGTGCGTCGCCCACTCGTACTGGAAAGCGATGATGCTGATGCCGACAATCGCCTCCACCATCACATCCGCGCCGTCGCCGCCGATCACCGGCTGGGACAGCCCCGTCAGCACCACCACGGCCGCGTCCAACGTCCACAGCAGGGCGAACGGGAGCGGGCGGCGCAGCGCGTAGAGGCGCACACCGCAGGCGAGGAGAGCGGGCACCAGCAGAGACATCGCCAGGGGAATCTCCGCCACGTCCGCCGAGACGACGCCCAGCGCACCGCACAGGCAGACCACGGTGGACCTGAGCCACACCCCGTACCGCTCGAGGGTCAGGTTCAACAGGCGCTCGCTGGACCTGGGCCCGTCTATCGGCTCAGCGGATCCATCCCTGTTCCCCTCATATCCCCCATGCCGCACAGAAGCAGGATAGTTGATCCACGATCAAGGCAGCATGCGCCTCCGGCCTGGGTGCGATGGAGTCGTCAGGGTCGGCCTTCTGGTTCCAGCTGCCGCTGCCTTCCGCGTCTTCCGGTGTGCGCGGCGGCCGTTCCCTGTGGGGCGAACGACCGGCACGTTCAACGACCGGGCCGGGCTACTGTGCCCGTCGTACGGAGCCGACACCGACAGGGGCATCCGGCAGTGGAGGGAACATGCGCCGTCCGCTGCCACAGCGCCCGCGTCTGAGGGCCGACCTTCCTTGGGGCCGCTCGGCGGAGCAGTAGGTGTTGATGATGTAACGGTCCAACTCAAACCGCTTATACGCAGAATCGATTCAGCCGATCTGCACTCCTGATCTTTGTCTCATCACCCATAAACAAGGGGACAGAATGCGGTACACGGGGCGCAACAAGAGGATTGCGGCCGCGGCGGCGATGGGCGCACTGACGGTGCTTCTCGCCACCGGATGCTCCTTGAGCATTGGCGACGTGGACAAGAAGAACGAGGCGACGGCCAGCGAGGCCACAACCGCCGCTGAGGAACAGCCGACGGCCGAGGAGAAGCCGGCCAGTGACGGCCCCGCGGAGCCCGAGAACACGGGCGTCAGCGAGGAGGGGGCCGTCCACAAGGCCCGAGTCGCGCAGACGATCGCCGACAAGCTCGCCGCGGACACCGGCAAGCGTCCCGACAGGGTCACCTGCCCTGAGCACCTCCCCGCCAGGGTCGGCGCCACGATCCGCTGCGAGCTCACTGCCGGCAGCGACACCCTCGGTGTCACCGTCACTGCCACCTCGGTCAACGGCAAGCGGGTCAATTACAACTTCAAGGTCGACGACAGCGTCCAGTAAACACAGAGCCAGCGCGACCCGTTCGGGAAACAATCCCGCCCGGCCACCGGCCCTGCGGCGACCGCCCGCGCCAGAGCCCCGGATCTGGCGCGGGTGAGACAGTCCGTTTCCTCCAGCCTGCCACCAGGCCGACCCTGCGACCGCCGGCCCTCCAGACACGCGAAGAGCCGCCCTCCAGACACACGAAGAGCCGCCCTCCCTTAACGAGAGAACGGCTTCCGACCTGCATCAAAGCTGGTCGGGACGACAGGATTTGAACCTGCGACCCCTTGACCCCCAGTCAAGTGCGCTACCAAGCTGCGCCACGTCCCGTTGCCCGTCTGACCTGGACTTTCCCCTGTCTGAACGTGCACGGAAACAATACCGCACTCGGGCTGGTGGTCGCGCACCCGTTTATCGAGGGGCACGGGGCCGCCTCCGCCGCCGCTTGACCTGAAGTTGAGTTGAGGTTGCAGGCTCGTCGGTATGACGACGACAGCGGAGCGTACGTACGGGTTCACGGATCTGCCGCGGCTGATGGGGCTGATGACGGGCGACGAGAAGCATGGGCCGGCGGCCACCTCCACCCTGGACGTGCTGTGGGTGCTCTACGACCGGGTACTGCGGGTGGGGCCGGGGCGGATGGAGGACCCGGAGCGGGACCGGTTTTTGTTGTCCAAGGGGCACGGGCCGATGGCGTACTACGCGGTCCTCGCGGCCAAGGGCTTCGTGCCGGTCGGCTGGCTGCCTGGCTTCGGCTCGTACGACTCGCCGCTCGGCCACCACCCGGACCGGGTGCTCGTGCCGGGCGCCGAGATCGGCAGCGGATCGCTCGGGCACGGGCTGCCGATCGCGGTCGGCACGGCGCTCGGCCTGCGGGCCCAGGGGCGGGTCGGCCCGGCGGTGTGGGTGCTGATCGGCGACGCGGAGCTGGACGAGGGCAGCAATCACGAGGCGATCGCGTACGCCGGGCCGGCCGGGCTCGACCGGCTGCACACCGTCGTGATCGACAACTCCTCCGCCAGCCATGCCCTGCCGGGCGGGATCGCCGCGCGGTTCGAGGCGGCGGGCTGGTCCGCCGAGACCGTGGACGGCCGGAACCACGAGGCGCTGTACGCCGCCTTCGTCGCGCCGCATCCGGGGCGGCCGCGGGTCGTGGTGGCCCGCGTCGAGCCGAAGAACGCCTGAGTTCCCGCAGACTCTCGCCCTGCCCCTGCCCCTGCCCCTCCGCCTCGCCCGCCTCTCCTCCTCGCCCGCCCCTTCGGCTCCTCTGGCCCACTCACCTCCCCGGACCTTGTCCCGCCTCCGCGAAAGGAATAACGACCCCATGGACACCATGCGTGACCGTTTCGCCCCTACCGCCTCCCGGCTGCTCGACGAGGATCCCCGGATCGCGGTGATCCTCGCCGAGATCGGCAGGGACGGCTTCACGGAGGCGGCGCGCAGGCATCCGGACCGGGTGATCAACGTCGGCATCCGGGAGCAGCTGCTGGTCGGCACGGGTGCGGGCCTGGCGCTGGCCGGGATGCGGCCCGTGGTGCACACCTTCGCGAGCTTCCTGGTGGAGCGGCCCTTCGAGCAGGTGAAGCTGGATCTCGGGCACCAGGATGTGGGCGCGGTGCTGGTCAGCGCCGCCGCCTCCTTCGACTGGCCCGCCGGCGGCTACACCCACATGGCACCCGGCGACGTGGCCCTGCTCGACACACTCGACGGCTGGACCGTGCATGTGCCGGGCCATCCCGACGAGGCCGAGACCCTGCTCCGGCACGCGGTCGGCGCGGGCGAGGGCAAGGACGACAGGGTGTACGTACGGCTGTCCGTGCAGTCCAACGGGCGGGCGCTCGCGGTGGACGGGCAGCGGTTCCTCACCGTGCGCGAGGGGGGCCGCGGGGTCGTCGTCGCCGTCGGGCCGATGCTCGACTCCGTCCTCGCGGCCGTGGAGGGGCTCGACGTGACCGTGCTGTACGCGACCACCGTCCGCCCCTTCGACACGGCCGCGCTGCGCCGGGCCACCGAGTCGGCCGGCGCGGATGTCGTGCTCGTCGAGCCGTATCTGGCGGGCACCTCCACGGCCGCCGCGAACGACGCGCTCGTCGATGTGCCGCACCGGGTGCTCGGGCTGGGGGTGGGCCTGCGGGAGCTACGGCGCTACGGGCGGGTCGAGGAGCACATGGCCGCGCACGGGCTGGACGCGGCCTCGTTGCGGGAGCGGATCGCGGAGTTCCTGTGGTAGCGGATCAGGGGGTTCCGGGGCGAGGTGGTCGACGGCGGCGCCGAGGTGACCGACGGCGGCGCCCCCGAGGGGCCGAGCCGCGTCAGTCGGCGGCCGGGGGCCCCAACTCCGGGTAGGACTCGACGAGTCCGGTCGGGGCCGCCTGGCGCCAGGAGTCGGCGAGGATGTCGCGCAGCTCCGGCTCGTCCTCCAGGGCGGACAGGCGCACCCTCACCCATGCGAAGCCCGCCTCGTGGTCGGCGATCCAGAACTTGTCGGGCTCGGCGAGGACCAGTTCGTCGCGCTCCTCCTTGGGGCAGCGCACGGCCATGGACGTCTCGTCCTCCGGCAGGGTCGCGAACATCTTCCCCGACACCCGGAAGGTGGGCATGTTCCAGGCGACCTTCTCCGTGGTGTCGGGCAGGGAGAGGGCGACACGTCGTACGTCTTCGGCATCCGGCATGAGACGCACCGTAGCGGTGACCACTGACAATCACCCGGCGGTCCCGTCTCCCAGCTTC
Source organism: Streptomyces sp. DSM 40750 (assembly GCF_024612035.1). Taxonomy (GTDB): domain Bacteria; phylum Actinomycetota; class Actinomycetes; order Streptomycetales; family Streptomycetaceae; genus Streptomyces. The sequence continues at coordinate 9,667,453 of NZ_CP102513.1, read as the reverse complement.
CTATAGCAGATCGACGTCGGCCGCAGCGTCCCGTACGGGTCGGCCGCGTAGTCGGGGATCGTCCCGATCCGGGTCCAGCCGGCCTTGCCGTAGAGGCACTCGGCGGGACTGTCGGCCTCGGTGTCGAGGTGGAGCAGGGTGACGCCCGTGTCGACGGCCGCCCGCTCGGCCGTCGCGAGGAGCGCCCGGCCGAGGCCCTGCCCGCGGGCGTCCCGGTGGACCATCAGCTTGACGAGCTCCGCCCGGTGGCGGCTGTTGGGCCCAGATGTGCTGTTCCGGACCGGGCACGGGCGGCCCGTCGTACGCGATGTCCGCGCCCGCCGTGAGCCGCCCCTCGACCAGTTCGCCGCGCATCCCGGCCGCCGGCGGCGACACGGACCGCCGTACGAATCCGGAGGCCCTGTCCTCCCAGATACGGCCGGACCATGTCCCAACTGCTCAGCGAGGTCGAGTCCGAGCCCGTCTCCGTCGTCAGCGCGGGAGCGGGCCGCACATGACAGAGGCGGTTCAGGAGCGCGGCCGTGGGGGTGCGCTCTCTCACTCCGCCGCCTCCCCCAGCGCCTCCAGTACCGGCCGGATCAGCGGATGCCCCTCCGCGCCCCGCCGTACGGCGGCGAAGACGCGGCGCGTGGGGGCCACGCCGTCGACGGGGCGTACGACGACTCCCGCGAGGTCCATGCCGCGGAGGGCGGAGCGGGGTACGAGGGCGACACCGGCATCGGCGGAGGCGAGGGCGACGACGGCGCGGAAGTCGTCGGAGGAGTGTTCGAGGCGGGGCTGGAAGCCGGCGTTCTCGCAGGCCAGGACCACGACGTCGTGGCAGGGGTTGCCCGGGTAGGGGCCGATCCAGGGGTCCTTGGCCAGTTCGGCGAGCGGGACCTCGTCGGCGTCGGCCAGGCGGTGGGTGACCGGGACGACCGCGTCGAAGGGCTCGGCGTACAGCGCGACATGGGTCAGGCGCGGGTCGTCCGCGGCCGGGGCTCCCCGGTACTCGACGGCGACGGCGATGTCGACCTGGCGGTCCAGGACCATCGGGAGGCTGGCGTCGCCCTCCGCGTCCTGGACGCGGATGCGGATGCCGGGCGCGGAGTCGGCGAGGCGGGCCAGCGCGGGCGCCACGACCTGGGCGATACCGGTGGCGAAGGAGGCGACCGTGACCGTGCCGGCCGCGCCCGAGCTGTACGCGGCCAGTTCCGCCGCCGCCCGCTCCAGCTGGGCGAGGACCGCGTGGGTGTGGCCGAGCAGGATCTCGCCGGCCGGGGTGAGCCGTACGCCCTTCGCGCCGCGCTCGACCAGACGGTGGCCCGTCTCCTGCTCCAGGGCGGTCAGCTGCTGGGAGACGGCGGACGGCGTGAGATACAGCGCGGCGGCAGCCGCCGTCACCGTGCGGTGGTCGGCCACCGCACGGAGGATGTGGAGCCGCCGCGCTTCGATCATGGGATCGATTCTCTCAAATCCTGCTTTTTCCCGGACGAGGTCTTGCTCAGGCCTCCAGCTCGGCCCGGGCCGCCACGAACGCGTCCACCGCCCGGTTCACGTCCGCCGTCGAGTGTGCGGCGGACAGCTGGACGCGGATGCGGGCCCGGCCCTGCGGGACGACCGGGTAGGAGAAGCCGATCACGTAGACGCCGCGCTCCAGGAGCAGCTCGGCGAGGCGGCCCGCCTTCGTCGCGTCGCCGATCATGACGGGGGCGATGGGGTGGTCGCCGGGGAGGATGTCGAAGCCCTCCTCGGTCATCCGGCTCCGGAACAGCGCGGTGTTCTCGGCGAGGCGGACGCGCAGGCCATCGGCGGACTCAAGGAGGTCGAGCACCTTCAGGGAGGCCGCCGCGATCACCGGCGCGAGCGTGTTCGAGAAGAGGTACGGGCGGGAGCGCTGGCGCAGCAGGGCGACGATCTCGGCGCGGGCGGCGACGTAGCCGCCGGAGGCGCCGCCGAGGGCCTTGCCGAGGGTGCCGGTGATGATGTCGACGCGGTCCATGACGCCGTGCAGTTCGGGGGTGCCGCGGCCGCCGGGGCCGGTGAAGCCGACGGCGTGGGAGTCGTCGACCATGACCATGGCGTCGTGGCGATCGGCGAGGTCACAGATCTCGCGGAGCGGGGCCACATAGCCGTCCATGGAGAAGACGCCGTCGGTGACGATCAGCTTCCGGCGGGCCCCGCCTTCGGCGGCCTCCTTCAACTGCCGTTCCAGGTCGGCGAGATCGCGGTTGGCGTAGCGGAGGCGGCGGGCCTTGGACAGACGGATGCCGTCGATGATCGAGGCGTGGTTGAGGGCGTCGGAGATCACCGCGTCCTCGGGGCCGAGCAGGGTCTCGAAGACGCCGCCGTTGGCGTCGAAGCAGGAGGAGTAGAGGATCGTGTCCTCCTGGCCGAGGAACGCCGACAGCCGGGCCTCCAGCTCCTTGTGCACCTCCTGCGTACCGCAGATGAAGCGGACGGAGGCCATGCCGTAGCCCCAGCGGTCGAGGGCGTCGTGGGCGGCGGCGATCACCTCGGGGTGGTCGGCGAGGCCGAGGTAGTTGTTCGCGCAGAAGTTGAGGACCTCGCCGGGGCGGCCGCCCGCGGTGACGGCGACGGTCGCGGACTGCGGGGTGCCGATGACCCGCTCGGGCTTGTGCAGGCCGGCGGCGCGGATCTCGTCGAGGGTGGTGCGGAGGTCGTCGCGCACGGATTCGAACATCAGGAAGCTCCTCAAGGGCTTACGCGGAAAGGGAGTTACGCCGGTCGCACGGCCGTTACGCGGTCCAGTCCAGGATGACCTTGCCGCCGCGGCCGCTCGCCGCGTCGGCGAAGGCCGCCTCGTGGTCGCGGTAGCCGTAGCGGCCGGTGATCACGGGGGCGAGGTCGAGGCCGCCCTCCAGGAGGACCGACATCGCGTACCAGGTCTCGAACATCTCTCGGCCGTAGATGCCCTTGATGGTGATCATGGAGGTGACGATCCGGGACCAGTCGACGGCGAACTCCTCGGACGGCAGTCCGAGCATGGCGATCCGGCCGCCGTGGGTCATGTTGGCGATCATGTCGCGCATCGCGACCGCGTTGCCGGACATCTCCAGGCCGATGTCGAAGCCCTCGCGCAGGCCGAGGGTCCGCTGCCCGTCGGCGATGGTCGACTCGGCGACATTGAGCGCGAGGCTGACGCCGATCTTGCGGGCCAGTTCCAGCCGGTCCTCGCTGACGTCCGTGACCACGACGTGCCGGGCGCCGGCGTGCTTGGCGACGGCGGCGGCCATGAGGCCGATGGGGCCCGCACCGGTGATCAGGACGTCCTCGCCGACCAGCGGGAACGAGAGCGCGGTGTGCACGGCGTTGCCGAACGGGTCGAAGATGGCCGCGACGTCCAGGTCGACGGGCACGCGGTGCACCCAGACGTTGGTCGCGGGCAGCGCCACGTACTCCGCGAAGGCGCCCTGGCGCCCCACGCCCAGTCCGACGGTGGCCCGGCACAGGTGGCGGCGCCCGGCGAGACAGTTGCGGCACTTGCCGCACACCAGATGGCCCTCGCCGCTGACCCGGTCGCCGACCTGGATGTCGGCGACGTCACGGCCGGTCCCGACGACCTCGCCCACGAACTCGTGGCCGACCACCAGCGGTGTACGGATGGCCTGTCGGGCCCAGCCGTCCCAGGACCGGATGTGCAGGTCGGTGCCGCAGATCCCGGTCCTGAGAACCTTGATCAGTACGTCGCCGGGGCCGATCCCGGGCTCCGGGACGTCGGCGAGCCACAGCCCGGGCTCCGCCTTCTCCTTGACCAGCGCCTTCAACGGACGGCTCCTGTGGGTGAGGTCCCGGCGCGAGCCATGGCGAACAGGCCCGTACCGGGGAGAGGGGTGGGATCGCTGAGCAATCTGCCGTACGGCGGGACCCCGGGTCCATCGAGGTTTTCTTAACCTCCGCCGCAGCTTTCCTTCACACCCCGCCGAGCCGCGGGATCCGCCATGATGTGCCACCCGCTTCCGTCATCACGGGAACGCCTCCCGGCCCTCGATCCGCGCGGCCAGTTCCGCGGCCATCGCCTTGATGGTCTCCAGGCCCGCTCTGCCCCAGGGGCGCGGCTGTACGTCGAGAACGCAGATCGTGCCGAGGGCGATGCCCGTGCGGTCGATCAGCGGGGCGCCGAGGTAGGAGCGGATGCCGTGGTCGTCGACGACGGGGTTCCCCGCGAACTTCGGGTACTCGCGTACGTCTTCGAGGACGAGGCCCTTGCGGCGGACCACCACATAGGGGCAGAAGCCGCGGTCACGGGCCAGGCGACGATCCGCCCCGAGCACCGCCATGTCGGGCGTCGGCTCCGCCGACACATGCAGACCCGCGAAGAACTGCCGGTTCTCGTCGATGAAGTTGACCATCGCGTACGGCACCGTGGCGATCTCGGCGAGCCGGTCCGCGAAGGCGTCGAAGGCCGGTTCGGCGTACTCGCCGAGCCCCAGCAGCCGCAGCCGTCCGACGCGCTCGGGAGCGTCCCGGTCCTCGGGGGTGAGCAGCAGCCGGCCGACGGGACGCGGCGGGTCGTACGTCACGTGTGGGCTCCGTGGCTCGGCAGCTGTGCCGGGGTGTGGGCGAGGAGGTGCCGTACGAGGGTGAGCAGGGTCTGTACTCCGGAGCTGGAGATACGGGCGTCGCAGCAGACGACGGGGATGTCCGGGTCGAGGTCGAGGGCGGCGCGGACCTCGTCGGCGTCGTAGCGGAAGGAGCCGTCGAACTCGTTGATGGCGACGATGAAGCCGAGACCTCGCTGCTCGAAGAAGTCGACCGCGGCGAAGCAGTCCTCCAGGCGGCGGGTGTCGGCGAGGATGACCGCTCCGAGGGCGCCCTCGGAGAGTTCGTCCCACATGAACCAGAACCGCTGCTGTCCGGGTGTGCCGAACAGATAGAGCACATGCCGCGGGTCGAGTGTGATGCGGCCGAAGTCCATCGCGACGGTCGTCTCGACCTTGTTCTCGATGCCGTCGAGGTTGTCGGTGGCGGCGCTCACTGTGGTGAGCAGTTCCTCCGTGCTCAGCGGCGCGATCTCGCTCACCGCGCCCACGAAGGTCGTCTTGCCGACCCCGAACCCTCCCGCCACCAGGATCTTGAGTGCGGTGGGGAAGGGGTCAGAGCTGTCGTCGTAGTCCATCGAGCACTGCCTCCAGAAGAGACCGGTCTGTCGGGTTGTGGTGGAAAACCGGGGGCTTGGTGGTGAGTGCGCCGCAGTCGACGAGGTCGGACAGCAGCACCTTGGTGACCGCCGCCGGCAGCTTCAGGTGGGCGGCGACCTCGGCGACCGAGATGGGTGCCCGGCACAGGTCGAGCGCGGTCGCGTGCTCGGGGCCGAGATAGCCGAGGGGGGTCGCCCCGGTGGCCATCACCTGGGAGAGGAGATCGAGCGCGGTGGTCGGCCGGGTCCGGCCGTTGATGACGGTGTAGGGGCGAACCAGACGCCCGGCGGCGTCGTCGTAGAGGGGCCCGTCGCCGGCCGGGGGCACGCTCAAGGCCTCATCGCGGAGGGTTCGACGCCTTGACGGGGCTGGGTGACCAGGTAGGGGCGGACGCTCTTGACGAGCATCGCCATCTCGTAGCCGAGGACGGCGGCGTCGGCCTCGCGTCCGGCGAGCACGGCGAGGCAGGTGCCGGAGCCCGCGGTGGAGACGAACAGCAGGGTCGAGTCGAGTTCGACGACGACCTGGCGGACGTCGCCGCCGTCGCCGAAGCGGACGCCCGCGCTGCGTCCGAGGGAGTACAGGCCGGAGGCCAGGGCGGCCATGTGGTCGGCGCTGTCCGGATCGAGGCCGTGGACCGACTTCACGAGCCCGTCGCAGGAGAGCAGCACCGCGCTCGTCGTGTGCGGTACGCGCTGCACGAGGCCGCTCATCAGCCAGTCGAGATCGGATACATGGCCGGTCGGCGCATCGCTCGCCATGGTGGATCGACTCCTTGGGGTACGAAGGTCTGCTGGAGCGGAGGAGGTGGGGGGGGTGAGGGGGGTGGTCATCCGGCCGGTGTGCTCCCGTCCTGCCGGGGCGTGAGGTCGAGGGCCGACGGCGGTACGGCTGTGGGGGCGACGCCCCTGGGGTTTCCGCCCAGGGGCTGGGTGGCGTCCCTGTGGGGCGCTTCCATGTGGGCCAACTCCATGTGGAGCGCGTCCGTCCGGTCCGTGCCGCCGCGTGACGTCGAGGCCGGGTAGCCCGTGTCCGACTGGCCCATGTCGATGCGGGACGCGGCGTCGGGGGCGGGGGGTGCGAGGTCCACGGAGGGCGTGTCGGGCGTGGAGGTGCCCCAGTCGGAGCTCTCCATCTGGCGGGCCTCGGCGAGCCCGATGCCGCGCTGGAATGCGGCCATCAGGCCGGGGTCGTGGCTGATGTAGTGGTGGGGGTCCCTACGGGGCGCGGGCGCGGGGCCGCCGCGGAGCTGGGGCACGATGTGCTGCTGGGCGCGGCGGCGCGGCAGTTGGGGCTTGCCCATGGTGCCGCGTACGGTGCCGGCGACGCGTGGGGTCGGGGGCGTCGCGGTGTTCTCCGCGACGGTCCGCCGGTCGTCGGGGCGGATGCCGGGCACCGCCTCGGCCGGGTTGGGCCGCTCGTCGCGGGCGCCGCGCACGGGCAGCGGGGTCGGGCCGCCGCTGCCTCTGCCCGGCCTCTGCTGACCGCTGCCCCGGCCGGGGCCCTGCTGCCGGGGCACGGAGGCCCGCGCCGGGCTCGGGGCGGACCGGTGGCCGGGCTCGGGGCGTGCGGACTGCGCGGGTGCCGACCGTCCGGTGCGGTCGTTCGCGGAGCGTGCGGACCGCTCGGCCGTCGAACGGTCGGCAGAGCCGGATACGGACGCCCGCTGGGGAGTGGCGGGTTGGGCGTGGCGGGGCCCGGGGATCGGGCGTCGTACGCCGACCTGCTGGGCGCGCGGCTGCGACTGCGCTACGTCGCCGAGGGCGCCCGGTTCGCTGCCGAGCAGGCCCTGGGGGACGACGCACGCGGCCTGGACACCGCCGTAGATGTTGGTCTGGAGGCGGACCTGGATGCCGTGGCGGCGGGCCAGCTGGGAGACCACGAAGAGGCCGATGCGGCCGTCCTGGAGGAGGCTTGCGACGTTCACCTGGTCGGGGTCGGCGAGCAGGGTGTTCATCTTGTTCTGCTCGGTGACGGGCATGCCGAGGCCTCGGTCCTCGACCTCGACGGCGAGCCCGGAGGTGACGAGGTTGGCGCGGAGCAGCACCTGGGTGTGCGGGGCGGAGAACACCGTGGCGTTCTCGACGAGTTCGGCGACGAGGTGGATGACGTCGGCCACGGCGTGCCCGCGCAGGGTGCCGTCGACCGGGGGCACCAGCTTGACCCGGGAGTACTGCTCGACCTCGGCGATCGCGGAGCGCAGCACCTCGGTCATGGAGACGGGGTTGCTCCACTGGCGGCGGGAGACGGCGCCGCCGAGGACGGCGAGGTTCTCGGCGTGGCGGCGGATGCGGGTGGCGAGGTGGTCGACGTGGAAGAGGCCCTTGAGGAGGTCCGGGTCCTCGATCTCGTTCTCCAGGTCGTCCAGGATGGAGATCTCGCGCTGCACCAGGGACTGCAGCCGCCGCGCCAGGTTCACGAAGACTTCGAGCTTCTGTTCGTTGCCCGCGTGGCTGGAGAGCTGGGAGGCCTGGACGACGGCGGTGACGGCGCTGTCGTGGGCGCGGGCCAGGTCGGCGGTGAGCAGCTCGAAGTCGTCGGCGTCCGCGGCGGGCTTGGCGCGCGGTCCGCGTGCGGGCGGCTGGTCGCCGCGCCGGAGCGCGTCGACGAGGGCGCGCAGGTCGTCCTCGCTCTTCGTGCTGACCTGGCGGAGGGCGCCCAGGCGTTCGCGTACGGACTTGGCGGTGCGGCCGGCGGCCACGGCGGCGATCACGATGCCGGCGAAGGCCACCAGAGCGGTTCCGCCGAGTACCGCCCACAGGGTGAGGCTGAACCTGGCTCCGCCGGCCCGGACGGTGAAGAGCACGGCGGCGCAGGCGCTGAGGGCCACGGCGGTGGGGGGCAGGACCGCGAGGCGCAGCAGCTGTGGCCGTATGTGGATCTCGGGCAGCGAGGGGACGGCGCGGGTGGCCGATCGCCCGTGCCGTCCGCCCTCACGGCGGTCTGCGCGTGCGGCCGGTGCGCGAAGGTGAGACATCAGCGTCCTCGTACTGGTCCGTCTGGAGTGTGGGGGGTGCCGCAGCTGGGCGACTTGGGCATGCGCCATCGCGTGTCGGTCGTGAGAGTCGAGGAATTCGGCCCAGCGTCGTCCGACGGCAACTCACAGTAGTCTCCAACGCGTCATGTGCGGTGCGCAGTTGACAAATACCTCCGTAATGCGTCCCGCTCTGGTATGAGGGTTCGCACGACAGGCCGATAATTCTTCGGACGCATGTTCCTGTCGAATTATTTTTGCGGATGGATTTTGATCAGAGCTGGTCAGAACAGGGCGATAACAGACGACGGGGGCCGGAGAGCAATGCGCTCTCCGGCCCCCGTCGTCAATCCAGAAATCACCCTGTCGGGAGAATTCTCGACCCGTTCACGGTGTCGGTCGCCACCTCGACAAGGGTGTCCGAGACTTCCTGCCATTCGACGGTCGACAGGGTCGGCGGAGGCGGCAGTTTGCGTACGTGTCCCCGTCCCGAGGGCCGGTTCTCCGTGTGGGAGATCTGGGGCTGTCTGCTGAGCGGCGGCCGACTGGTCGTCGTCCCGTACTTCGTCTCAGGCGAACTTGGTCTCAGGCGAACTTCGTCTCCCGCGAACCGGGCCGGTTCCGGGACCTGCTGGTGGCGGAGCAGGTCACCGTACTCAGCCAAATCCCCTCCGCGTCCGCCCAGTTGCTGGACATCCACCACACCGACGTAAGCGCGTCGGCGGCGCGGGGGTCGCGCTCGGCTGTCTCGGCCAGGAGGAGCTGACCGCCCGGCGGTTCGTGCCGTACCCGTTCGCCGACGGCACCCTGTACCCCAGTGGTGACCCGGGACGGCTTCGCCCGGACGGCCGTCTCGAACACTTCGGGCGCATCGACGGCCAGGTGAAGATCGGCGACTTCCGGATCGAGCTGGACGAGATCCGTGCGGTCCTGCTGGAGGACCCCCGCCGTCCGCACGACCGCCGTCGTCGCACGCCGCGACGACCCGGCGGACGCCGCCACCGCCCGGATCGACGCCTACGCCGTTCTGACCAGTGAGAGGAACACCGGCGCGGCCCGCGAGAGGGCCGCCTGGCTGCGGCCCGACCACATGCCGCCGACCGCGGTCACCGCCATGGACACACTGCCGCTCAAGGCCAACGGCAAGCTGGACGCATCGAGGCTGCCCGAGCCGACCCCCGTCGCCACCGGCGACACGACCGCGCCGCGCACGGACGACACGCTCACCGTTCAGCTGACGGAGATCCGGAGCGAGGTCCTCGGGCTACCCGTCAGCCTGGACGACGACTCCGAGCTGGGCGGCAACTCTCTCTTGGCCGTCCGCACCGGCGCCGCGCCACGGGGCCGGGGCCCGCCCTCCCCCGCGGCTGCGCGAGCTCTACCGCCACCCGACCATCCGGGCCACGGTCGCGAACCTCAAGGGGGCGGCCCCCACCTGACACCACGCCGGAGAACCCACTCGACCCCGCACAGGAACGGCCCGGGGATCCCGGCGGAGGGCGTCAGCTCTCCGCCACCAGGTCCAGTTGCTCCCCCACCGGCGGCCAGGCGGCCCAGCCGCCGACCGGCTGCTGGGACACGCCACGCCACCAGGGGCTCACCGGCGGTGTGCTCTTCGGCTCGAACGGCTCCCCCGGCTGTGGCGCGGCCATCGTCACCCCCGCGCCGTGCGTGGCCCACATCATGCGCTCGCCCGGCTCGGCCCAGGCGTGCATCGCCAGGTTGAACGTCGCCCAGTGGATCGGCATCATCACACCGCTCAGCCGGCCGCCCTGGAGGTCGAGGTGGCTCTGCAGCCCCTCCTCGGGAGTCATGTGGATGTCGGGCCAGAACTCCGAATAAGCACCGACCTGGATCATGGTGATGTCGAACGGGCCGTGCTCGGCGCCGATGTCCTTGAAGCCCTCGAAGTACCCGGTGTCGCCGCTGTGGTAGATCCGGTGCTCGTCACCGGCGACGACCCAGGAGGCCCACAGCGTGTGCTGGGTGTTGCGCAGCCCACGGCCGCAGAAGTGCCGGGCGGGGGTGGCGGTCAGGGTGAGGCCGCCGACCTTCGTGGCCTCCTGCCAGTCCAGCTCGCGGATCCGGTCCGCGGAGACGCCCCAGTGCTCCAGATGGGCTCCCACGCCGAGGGGGACGGCGAAGACCGTGTCCGTGCCGGCCAGCTCCTTGATCGTGGGCATGTCCAGGTGGTCGTAGTGGTCGTGCGAGATGACGACGACATCGACCGGGCCGAGCGCGGCCAACGGCACCGGCACGGGGTGCAGCCGCTTGGGCCCGGCGAAGGCGAACGGGGAGCAGCGCTCGCCCCAGACGGGGTCGAAGAGCACCCGGTACCCGTCGATCTCGGCGAGCACACTGGAATGCCCCATCCAAGTGATCCGCAGACCGCTCGCCGGGGGCCTGGCCAGGTCGGCGAGGGTCGTGGAGTGAACGGGAATCAACCCGGCCGGGGCGCGTCTGACGCGCTCGTCCTTGCGGAAGTAGCTCTTCGCCATCGCCGCCGCGGCACTGCCGGAGGGGCGGACCCGGGCGCCCACGGGGTTCACGAAGACCCCGTTCGCGAAGTGCGGGGATCTACGGATCCGCTCCAGCCGGGCACCGCTCGGGTCCGCGCCGAAGGCGGCGGGCCGCGCTGCGCGCAGCCCCGAGCTCAGAGAACGGGATCCGGAACCGGACACGGCACCTCCTGGTGGGTTCGCTCAGGCATCCCATTATGGTCCGCCCCTCCGACAGCGCCGGGTCCAACCCGTCACCGCGCGATGCAATACTGACCAACTATTCAGTAGATCCATTTGTTCCCCCCACCTTCATCTCCCTCCCTCTCCGCACACTTCCTCCCCACTCCACCACCCCAGGCCACCCCGAGGAGCCCCGTGACCACCTCCTTCATGTCGCTGACCTGGACCGATCACGTCACGGGTCAGCGAGGCTTCCTCGTCGTGGACCGGCTGGTGCGCGGCGTCTCCAGCGGCGGGCTGCGGATGCGTCCGGGCTGCACGCTCGACGAGGTCGCCGGGCTCGCCCGTGGCATGACCATGAAGGAAGCGCTGCACTACGACCCCAAGGGCCGCTACATCCCGCTCGGCGGCGCCAAGGGCGGCATCGACTGCGACCCCCGGCACCCGAAGGCGTACGGCGTCCTGGTGCGCTACCTGCGCGCCATGCGCCCGTACATCGAGGCATTCTGGACGACCGGCGAGGATCTCGGACTCACCCAGGACCTGGTGGACCGGGCGGCCGCCGAGGCGGGCCTCGTATCGACGATCCAGGCCGTCTACCCCCTCCTGGACGACGAGCAGACGGCCCGCCGGAGACTCACGGACGCCTTCCAGGTCCAGGTGGACGGCATCGGCCTGGACGAGCTGGTCGGCGGCTGCGGAGTCGCCGAGTCGGTCCTCACGGCCCTGGACCGGGCCGGGGTGCCGTACACCGGGACGCGGGTCGCCGTGCAGGGTCTGGGCACCATGGGCGGAGCCACCGCCCGCTTCCTCGCACGCGCGGGGCTCACGATCGTCGCCGTCGCCGACATCAAGGGCACCCTCACGAACCCCGCCGGCCTGGACGTCGAGGCACTGCTCGCCGCCCGCGACCCATTCGGCACGGTCGACCGCTCAGTACTCCGCCCGGACGACCACGAGTCCCCCGGTGACACCTGGCTCGCCACCGACGTCGACGTACTCGTCCCCGCCGCCGTCTCGTACACGATCGACACCGCCAACCAGCGGCACATCACCGCCCGGCTGATCGTCGAGGCGGCCAACATGCCGGTCCTGCCGAAGGCCGAGGAACTGCTCGCCGCGCGCGGGGTCACCGTCCTGCCGGACGTCGTGGTCAACTCCGCCACGAACGCCTGGTGGTGGTGGACCCTGTTCGGCGACATCGGCCCCACCGCGGACGAGGCGTTCGCCCACACCCGCCGCTCCATGCGCGCCCTCGTCGACCTGATGCTCGCCCGCGCCGAGGCCGACGGCACGACCCCCCGGGCGGCCGCCCACGGCGTCGTCGCCGACCGGCTGCCGGTGATCGCGGAACGGTTCGGTTGGTACCGCTGACCGCTTCCGGCCCGGTCATGGGTGGCCGAAGACCACGGTGGTCACTGGCGGGCGTAGGTAGGGTTGCCGCGTGGGCAGGGTGCGGTTGAGTGTGGCCGAGCGGCGTGAAGAGCTGCTCCGGGCCGCCATCGAGCAGATCCAGGAGCGGGGCGTCGCGGCGGTGCGGATCGCCGACGTGGCCGCCGTCCTCGGAGTGAGCAACGCCTTGGTGCTCTACCACTTCTCGACCAAGGAACGACTGGTCGCCGAGGCGTTCCGGTACGCGGCCGAGGACGACCTCGCCCAGCTGCGCAGGCTGCTGGGCCGCCGCACGACCGCGCTGCGCCGGCTCAGGACGGCCGTCCGCTGGTACGCGCCCACCGGCCAGGCCAAGGGCTGGCGGCTCTGGATCGAGGGCTGGGCGGTGTCCCTCCGTGAACCCGCCCTCCGCGAGGTCACCCGCGACCTGGACAGACAGTGGAAGGCCGCACTCACCGAGGTCATCGAAACCGGCGTGGCGGCCGACGAGTTCCGCTGCCCGGACCCACCGGCGACAGCCCTCCGCCTCACCGCCCTCCTGGACGGCCTGGCCGTACAGATGACGACCTACGGCGGAGCCGTCTCACGCGCCCGCGCCCAGGACTGGGCCGACGAGGCCCTGGCCCGCGAACTGGGCCTGGACCGCGAAGCCCTGACAGCCACCACCCGCTGAGAGGACAACAGCCACCCGACCGCATGCATGCACGCACGTCACAACGGCGGACTGCCCGCACGACGGCGGAAGGGGCCGTGCCGCTGCGTCAAGCCCGTCGCATACAGCGGCCCGGAGAACCCCACCCCATCAAGTCCGGGCAGTAGGGCACCAAGCGACGGGCTGACGCACCGGCACGGCCCCGACCCCCGACGAACCCGCAGGCACCCCGTCGTCCGCGGCGGCTCCGCTCAGGCCACCGACTCGATCCGCATCTTGATGTCGTCCGGCGACAGATGCCCCTTCGCCGACACATGGTCCCCGGAGGACTCCCCGCGCAGCCGCCGCCCGATCCACGGCACCAGATACTCCCGCGCCCACTGGATGTTGTCGCGACGCATCTCGAACGTGCCGCGCGGCGGCAGCGGAGGCCACGGCTGGTCGGGATCGGCCGGGATGTCGACGCCGAGCACCTGTCCGGCACGCAGCGCGACCCGGGTGTGCCCCTCGGGCGAGAGATGCAGCCGGTCGCCGTCCCAGGCCCGCCGGTCCTGGATGGTCTTGAGGGACCACAGGTCCAGTACGGGGCAGCCGTACCGGTCGGCGATGGCCCGCACATGCCCGTTGTACGTGGCGATCTTGCCACGCAGATGCCGGAGCACAGGCACATCACGCGTATCGAACCCGGTGGTCACCATGACGGTGCCGATGGCCGAGGTGAGCGTCGAGACCGCCCGCTCGAAGCGCTCGGCGACCTCGTCGGGGTCGGTGCCGGGCCGGATGATGTCGTTTCCGCCCGCACAGAAGGAGATGAGTTCCGGCGCGAGCTCCAGCGCGCGCGGCACCTGATCCTCGACGATCTGGTCGAGGAGCCTCCCGCGCACGGCGAGGTTGGTGTAGTCGAAGTCGCCCTCTGGCACCCGGTCCGCGAGAAGCACCGCGAACCGGTCGGCCCAGCCGACGAACCGCCCATCGGGCCCGGGGTCGCCGACGCCCTCGGTGAAGCTGTCCCCCACCGCCACGTACGACCCGATCATTGATCTGCTGTCATTCGAATCGTCTGCCACATCGGCCCATGATTCACCTTCCGATGTGACCTACGCGACCGTAATAAGGGGTTGACGGGCGGTGAGATAGACCACGTGTCAAGTATGGGGCAATCCGGAATACAGCAGGTCGGAGTGGCCGCCCACCGCCACCCCGACCCTCTCGACCACTCAGCGGCGACCGGAGAACCTCCACACCCGGAAGCCCTCGATCCGGAAGTGACTCCAGGTGGTCCGGAAGGCGAAATGCCCACTCGTGTACGGCTCGGGATCGACGTAGTCGAACACGAGCCGCCCGTTGTTCCACCACCGCACGGTGGACCCGTCCGAAACGATCCGCACGTGGTTCGGCTCGTTCGCGACGAGCAGCGGCTCGGTGTAGTCGTGGATCAGCGGCCGGACGCCCGCCTCACCGACGTATCGGCGCAGCCGCGTCGTGGTGTTGTAGTTGGCCCCGTAACCGGAGTAGTAAGTCTTCAGATAGTCGTACTCTGCGAGCGCGCCGCCGCGCGGAGTGGCGAAAAGATCGTCGGGCGACCGCACGTCGACGGCGTTCCAGAAGTTATTGAGATCGGAAACCCGATCATTGACGCCACCCTCGGAGACCGGGGTGGCCGTGTACTCGATGACGCAAGGCCCTTCCAGTCTCCGCCTGAACCACACCGTCGCACCCGCCGGCACATCGACCTCCAGCACGCCACGCGAGGCCGTGACCGCTCCGCCCTTCTCCAGCTCCAGGGCCCACTGACCAAGTCCATGCCGGAAGTCGTCCTTCGCGATCAGCCGACCGCGACGACGCGGGGTCGCGTCGTCAGCCGCAGCCGCAGCCGATGCCGGTGCGAATGCCGCGAAAGCGGCACCTGCGGCAAGGACTCCAAAGGCTCTACGAGTGGTCATGACACTCCTTAAGCAGAAGGGAAACGAGCAGGTCGGCCACCTATCGATGGCCCTTGGCACTCGGATGGACGGTGCCATGAAGGTCCCCGTCCGCCATCGAGAGCCAACCGTTCGTGTCGGCGAACTGCGTGCATCGGTCCGCGAGTTCGCCGGCCACGGCGGCGAGGTCGTCGGCGTCCCGTTCCGAACGCGCCGGTGCGCCCGCGTGGTTCCAGCCGTACGCGGCCCCGCCGGCCGGCACTCCTCCGTTCCCGGTCCGGATCACACCCTGCCGCCCGAAGCCACTCCGGCTCCAGCGGCCCTCGTGGACGAGCCGCCGGCCACCGCCGCACCGCCAGGACGCACCTCACGACGGGATCCGATCGCCGATGAGCGCGAGGTTCCGGATCGGCCACGAGCACCCACCGGGCGGCGGCCGCGACAGCGGCGCCCCTGATGACGGTGCGTCGATCGACGCCGGACACGGGTGACCTCCGAAGGAACAGAAAGCGCTTACGGAGATCACTGTGTCCCCACAGTGACGCGACTGTCGAGACTTCGATCAGCCATGCCACACGACCGCAATGCGGTGATCACGGATTGCGCCGGCCCGGCGGTACGGACCTGCCGGGTCACTTCACGAAGCGGTACTTCAGGTGGGTGGCGAGGGGTGTGTCGACCACCCTGACGGTTTCGAGGTTTCGCCGCCCCGCGGTGGTGCCCGGTCCCTCGAAGAGCCGCAGCCCGTCTCCGAGGAGCGCGGGCACCACGTGCAACTGCAGCTCGTCGATGAGCCCCGCAGCGAGGTACTGCCGTACCGTGCCCGCCCCGCCCGCGATGTCGACGTTCCTGCCCCCCGCGGCCGCCTTCGCCTGGTCGAGGGCGCTGTGGATGCCGTCGGTGACGAAGGTGAAGGTGGTGCCGCCCTCCTTGACGAGAGTCGGCCGGGGGCGGTGGGTGAGCACGAAGACCGGGGTCCGGAACGGCGGGTTGTCGCCCCAGAACTCCTCGCCCGTGTCGTACATCATCCGGCCCATGACCACCGCTCCGGTGGCATCGAACCACTCGCGCATCAGCTCGGAGTCACGGTTCTCCTCCCCGCCGGTCATGCCCTGGCGCTCCCGCCAGCTCGCCAGATTGTGGATCCACTCGAAGAGCGGCTCGGCGCCGTCGCCTCCCGGGTTGTCGAGGGAGACGTCGGTGCCGGCGATGTAGCCGTCGAGGGAGATGGCCAGATCCGCGGTCACGGTCACGATGGGTGCTCCTGAAGTCGTGGAAGGTACTGCCTTCACCCTCACGTCGATCAGGAACCGGCGCATTCGACATCATCGGCGCCCCGCGAAAATCGTCGGCCGACGCCGAAGGCCGGACCCCGGGGATCATGGGGTCCGGCCTACGCGGGGCGGCGGTGCGTCAGACGCTGACGCCCTTCGACCGCAGGTACGCCAGGGGGTCGATGTCCGAGCCGTAGCCAGGGGCCGTACGGATCTCGAAGTGGAGGTGCGGCCCGGTGACGTTGCCGGTCGCGCCTGAGAGGCCGATCTGCTGGCCGCCGCTCACGGACTGGCCCGCGGAGACGGAGATCGAGGAGAGGTGGGCGTACTGGGCGTAGTAGCCGTCGGCGAGCTGGATGACGACCTGGTTGCCGTACGCGCCGCCCCAGCCGGCGGAGACGACGGTGCCCGCGCCCACGGCCTTGAGGCTGGTCCCGGTCGGGGCCACGAAGTCGACGCCGGTGTGGTAGCCGCTGGACCACATGCTGCCGGCGGTCTTGTACGCGGTGCCGACGGTGGCGCCCTGGATCGGCGAGCTGAAGCCGGAGCTGTTGGACGACGAGGACTGGCCGCTCGACGTGGAGGTCGACGCCTGGGTGTCCTTCGCCTCCGTCGTCTCCTTCGTCGAGGAGTCGGAGGACTTCGACGACTGGGAGGACTTCGAGGACTGCGACGACTGGGTCTTCGTCGATGACTCCGGCGTACCGCTCGACGCGGCCCGGCCGCCGAGGCTGAGCTTGAGGCCCGGGTGGATGAGCGACGGGTCGGAGCCGATCGCCGCACGGTTGTCGGAGTACAGCTGCTTCCAGCCACCCTCGACGTCCTGCTCGTCCGCGATCTTCGCGAGGTAGTCGCCGACCTTCACCGAGTAGGTCTTGGTCGCCGCCTTCTTGGTGGAGGTCTTCTCCGCCTGCGCGGCCTTCTCGGCCTGCTCTATTCGCGCGCTCGCCTCGGCCGTGGCCTTCTCGGCGGCGATCGTGGCCGTCTTCTCCGAAACACCGGAAACGGCGGCCGTCGGAGTCGCGGCATGGGCGCCGGCAGCTCCGATCAGCGGCAGTGCGAGCGCCGCGCCACCGGTCCCGGCGGCGGCGATGGAGCGGGTGAAACGCTGGGACTTCGGACGGCGGTGCTTACCCTTCGCGGGCATGACGAATTCCTCTCCGGCGCCTGCGAGGTGAGCTGTCGGGTGCGGACTGGAGATGCCCGGCCGTGCTTGCGCACGACTTAACCCCTAGCCGTTCCGGAGACCGGAACAGGCGGTAATTCCTGTGGGTCCCCCGCTCCTGCCGTGGATCAGGTCGGTACGCGGCTCCGGTCGGCGGCAGGATTGGGCGTCCGTCCGGATTGACGCCGAACGTAAGCGACTTGTGCCCACAGGGACAACCATTGGGACTTCCTGTGCGTCTTCCTCCCTGATCCTTACATCAATTCACGATCACACTCCGTAAAAGACCGGCCTTTGGCATTTTCCAACCGCCCTGGAAACCCCCACGAATTACGTGGACATGACGGCCACAGAACGTCACGAATATGACGCTGCTCACGCACCTACGACCCAGTAGGCTTTATTCCAGGGCTTGTTGGAATTACAGCTCTATTTCGGACAGTTCACTCAAGTGCGACGCAAGCGGATAACCATCGCATCGAAGTCACCACGCAGCCCCGTCCGCAACCCGTGATGCAACAGCACCGCACCTCGGTGCACTTCGCCCGTTTCGCGACACTCGTACGCTTCTGTCGGGTCGAGGCCACGCAGCCGGATCGGCGCGAGCGGCTCGCCGTAGTGCTGGGCCTGGAGCCAGGCCAGGACGACGACCTCGTCGCCGTGGACGTACTGCACGGCGCTCAGCCCGCCCGTCGGCGGCCGCAACCGGTAGAGGTCGCCGCGCTGCACGACCGGCCGGATCTCCTTGTACAGCTCCACCCAGTCCCGCGCCTCGGCCAGCTCCTCCTCGGTCCACTCGGTGAGGTCGCCGCCGACACCGAGCACGCCCGCCATGGCACTGACGAAGCGGAAGCGCAGCGAGCTGACCCGGCCGTTGAGCTGGTTGTTCGGGCTGTCGGTGACCCAGGCGGCCATGGTCCGGGCCGGGTGGATCTGGCTGAAGCCGTGCTGGATGGCGAGCCGGTCGAGCGGGTCGGTGTTGTCGGAGGTCCACACCTGGTCCGTCCGCGCCATCACCCCGAGGTCGATACGGCCGCCGCCGCCCGAGCACGACTCGAACGCCACCCCCGGGTGCGCGGCCCGCAGCCGGTCCAGCAAGGCGTAGAAAGCGTGCACGTGCTCCACCCATACCTTCTGCGGGTACGGCTCGCCGGGCCAGCCGGCATCCGTGAAGCAGCGGTTGAAGTCCCACTTCACATAGTCGATCGGCGCGCTGGAGAGGAGCCCGTTCAACTGCCCCCAGAGATATTCCTGGACGTCCTCACGCGCGAGATTGAGTACGAGCTGATTGCGCAGCTCCGTCCGCTTTCGTCCCGGTTGGAACTGGGCCCATTCGGGGTGCGCCCGGTACAACTCGCTGTCCGGATTGACCATCTCGGGCTCGACCCAGATGCCGAACTGCATACCGAGGGCGTGCACATAGTCGGCGAGCGGCGTCAGCCCCTTCGGGAAACGGTCGGGGTTGGGGGTCCAGTCGCCGAGCCCGGCCCGGTCGCTGGTACGCGCGCCGAACCAGCCGTCGTCCACCACGAACAGCTCGACCCCGATGGCCGCCGCCCGCCGCGCGAGCGTCCCCTGCTGCTCCTCCGAGATGTCGAACTCGGTGGCCTCCCAGGAGTTGAAGAGCACCGGCCGGTCCTGGTCGGCGTCCGGGATGACGTACGTCCGCTGATACGTGTGCCAGGCGCGGCTGGCCCCGCCGAAGCCGTCGTCGCTCCACAGACCGGCGAAGACGGGGGTGGTGAACGTCCCGCCCGCCTCCAGCCGCAGCAGACCGGACTCGTCGTATCCGGCGCCGCCGGTGATCTGCACGCGCGCGTCCGGGAGTTGGGCGACCGCGATCCGCCAGGACCCCGACCAGCCGAGGGCGCAGCCGTAGACCTCGCCGCGCTCCTCGGTGGCGTCGGTGTCGAGGGCGACCCAGGGCAGATGCTGGTGCCCGGTGTGCCCCCGCCGGCTGCCGATCACCTTCTCGCCGTAGGTGAGGTCCCCGCGCACCAGCCGGGACTCGGCCGCCCATCGCCCGTGCAGCTGGGACAGCCGCCAGGCCTCCTCCCTCTGCGGCAGCGTCCAGGTCGCCGAGTCGGCCCGCAGCAGCTCCACCGCCGGTCCTTCGTTGGCGAGGGTCACCCAGCGCTCGATCACGTCGTCGCGCATCCGGTAGTGCAGTGTGATGCCGAGGCCGCCGTCGGTGAACCGCAGCCGCAGCTCGTCGCCGTCGGCCTCGTACGCCTGGAAGGCCCACTCGGTGCCGCGCCGCTCGTCCGTGCGCACGGAGAGGGCGGGGCGGGTGAAGCGGGGGCCGCCCTCGACGGGGTATTCCTCGTGCCCGTCGACCGGGGCCTCGAACGGCCAGTACGGCAACTGCTGCCGGGCGGCCAGTTCCTCGGCGTCGGCGAGCGCGATCCGCGGGCCCCAGTGCAGGTGCAGCAGCTCGTCGTTCTCCGTGAGCCGCAGGGCATAGCTGCTCCTGGGGCCCGCAAGAAGCCAGGTCCGGCCGTCGGCGCCGATTTCCAACATCAGATCCCCACAGATTCGAACAGGTGCGATCGGGCTCAACATCATCGCAGGTCGTCGCGGGCGCTCGCGGCACCTGTGGACAACTACCGACGGGGCCTTCGCGACACCTGTGGACAACCGCAGCGGGCCGTGCCGCGGCCCCTGTGGACAACTCATTGGCGTACGCACCCATGTCGTATCGTCGAGGGCGCGCCTCGGTGTCGAGTGCGCGCCCGTCGACGTTCGGCGCCGGCGGCCGGATGGGAGGAGCCCCAGTGACGCAGCAGGTCCCGTCGACCGAGCCCGAGCTGACCGGAGTGCGCAACTTCCGCGATGTGGGCGGTCTGCCGACCGTGGACGGCCGTCGGGTGCGCCACGGGGTGCTGTTCCGCAGTGGTCACCTCGCGCACGCGACCGACGAGGACACCGCGTTCCTGGCCTCCCTCGGTCTGCACACGGTCTTCGACTTCCGTAACGCGGCCGATCAGAAGCTGGAGGGCCCGGACGTCGAGCTGCCCGGCGTGCTCAACGTGAATCTACCGCTGAGCGACCCGGCGGACGGCGCCGAGTTCTGGAAGATGGTCCGCGACGGCGATCTGGACCAACTGCGCGCACTGCTCGACGACGGCAAGGGGGCCGGCCGGATGATCGCCTCCTACCGGACCATCATCAAGCACCGCACGGCCGAGCACTCCCGTGTGCTGCACGCGCTGGCCGAGGACAGCGTGCCCGCGCTGATGCACTGCGCGGCGGGCAAGGACCGAGCGGGCCTCTCCATCGCCATCACCCTCCTCGCCCTGGGCGTCGAGCGCGCGGCCATCGTCGCCGACTACCTGGAGTCGAACGCCAAGCACCGCCGTTACAAGGTGCACCGCAGCAGCACCTCCGCGAGCGCCTACTCCCCGGAGGTCATGGAGCTGTTGAGCCCACTGTTCGACGCCCGCGCCGAGTACCTCCAGACGGCCTTCGACACGGTCGAGGAAACCTGGGGCGATGTGGACACATATCTGGAGCAGGGCCTGAAGGTGACCCCGCAGACCCGGGAGCGGCTGCGCGAGCGACTGCTCGACTAGGCGACCGGCCGGCCCCGACCGCACGCCTACTGCTGGGCACCCACCTCGAACAGCAGATAGACGAAGGCCGCGAAGAGATGGCCGGCCGCGATGTAGATGATGAGCCGCACCCACAGGGCGCGGGGGAACTTCTCTTCCAGGTCGGTCACGGGGTCTCTCCAGGGGTGGTCGGCCCGAGGCACAGCGCGGCGGTCGGGCTCTGCAAGAGGGTGTGGACGAACAGGAAGTCGGCGCCGTCGTGGTCGGCGGCGGCGATGCGGTGCGGGGTCAGCGAGTCGAAGTGCGCGCTGTCCCCGGGCGCGAGCAGATGCGTGGTGTCCCCGAGGCGCAGCCGCAGCCGCCCCTTCAGGACGTACAGCCATTCCTCGCCGGGATGGACGCGGACGATGTCGCCCTGCGAGCCGTGCGGCACATGGACACGCAGCGCCTGCATCCCACGCCCGGGCGCGCCCGCCTGCCAATAGGTCCAGCCGCCGGCCTCGGTCGGCTCCATCTCGGACGCGCGGAGTACGGCGTCCCGCTCGGCGACGGTCTCGCCGAGCAGCTCCGAGACCGTCGTACCGTAGATACGGGCCAGCGCGAGCAGCATCGGCAGTGAGGGCTGGCGCTGCCCGGTCTCCAGCCGGGAGAGGTGCGCGGGCGACAGCCCGGCGGCGCGGGCCGCCGCCTCCAGGGTGAGGGAGGCCCGGCGGCGCAGGGCCCGCAACTGCGGAGCGACCGCGGGCAGTTCCCCGTTCAACGGGGGCTCGGGAGGGTTCGTACCCTCGGAAGGGCTCATGCCCTCCATTCAGCCGGAGCTTTGCCTGTGGGGCAAATTTCTTGCCTCGGAGGCAAAACCGGGCCGCACCACCGGCGGCCCTGCGCACTACCGGTTGGCCACCGCCTGTTTCACCAGCGTCTTGCCGAAGTCCCACATCAGTCCGCCCCCGCCGTGCGCGTCGTCCATCACCGCGGTGAAGGCCTCGACGAACCGGTCGACCTCCCGCTCCCCGATGACCAGCGGCGGGATCAGCTTGATCACCTCCAGATGGTCGCCGGAGACCTGGGTGAGGATGCGGTGCCGCTGCAGCAGCGGTACGACGACCATCTGCGCGAACAGTCCCTTGCGGGCCGCCTGGAGCATCGTCCAACGACTGCGCAGCTTCAGCGACTTGGGCCTGCCGAATTCGATGCCGATCATCAGCCCCCGGCCGCGTACGTCGCTGAGCAGCTCGTACTTGTCGACCAGTGCCGCGAGCCGGCTCTTCAGCAGCGACCCGGTGGCCCGGGCGCCCGCCACGATCTGCTCGTTCTCCATGACCGAGAGGACGGCGAGCCCGGCGGCCATGGCCTGGGCGTTGGAGCCGAAGCTCGCCGAGTGGACGAGGACGCGGTCCATCGACGAGTAGACCTTCTTGAAGATCCACTCCCTGCCGAGGGTCGCCCCGACCGGGACATAGCCGCCGGAGAGCGCCTTCGCCACGCACACCAGGTCCGGCTCGACGCCGTCCTCGTGCTGGTAGGCGTAGAAGTCCCCGGTCCGCCCGAGCCCGGTCTGCACCTCGTCGACGATCAGCAGCGCCCTGTGCCGGTGCAGCAGTTCCTGGGCGGCGCGCAGATATCCGGGCGGCGCCTCGTGCACACCCTTGCCCTGAATGGGCTCCACGACGAGCGCGGCGACATCGCCCTTCTTCAACTCCCGTGCGAGGGAGTCGAGATCACCGAGGGGTACGGCCGTGTCGGGCAGCAGCGGTGCGAAGCCGTCCCGGAAGCCGGGCTCGCCGTTCACGGACAGCGAGCCGGTGGTCAGCCCGTGGAAGGCGTGGTCGCAGTACAGGACCCGCGGTCTGCCGGTGGCGTACCGGGCGAACTTCAGCGCGGTCTCGACGGCCTCGGTGCCGCTGTTGCCGAAGAACACCCGGTCCAGGTGCGGACTGTGGGTGAGCAGCTTCTCCGCGAGCAGCCCGGGCAGTGGCTGGCAGTCGAAGCGGGTCAGGTCGGCGAGCCGCGCGTCGAGCACGTCGTGCAGCGCCT
Organism: Streptomyces sp. DSM 40750; assembly: GCF_024612035.1. Lineage (GTDB taxonomy): Bacteria > Actinomycetota > Actinomycetes > Streptomycetales > Streptomycetaceae > Streptomyces. The sequence goes on along the minus strand of NZ_CP102513.1, from coordinate 9,644,667 downwards.
TGCGGACCACGGGGTGGTGGCGGCCGAGCCCCATCACCCCGAACCCGGCGAGCATGTCCAGGTAGTCGTCACCGTCCGCGTCCCAGAAGTACGCGCCCTCGGCCCGCTCGTACACCTTGTCGAAGCCGATGGTGTGCAGCATGCGCGGGAGTTGGTGGTTGAGGTGCCGGGCGTGGAGTTCGTAGCGCTCGGCGCCACGTTCGGCGAGGAGTCTGCCGAGGTCGAACTCCTCGGTTCCGGCGGCGGGTTCCACGGTGGTCATTCCGGTTTCTCCTTGGAAAGCTCGGCCTCGGGCAGGTCGGGCTTCGCGAACTCGTCCTTGGCGGCCAGCGAGGCGCTGATCCGCCCGGCGATCTCGACCGGTGTCAGACCTATGTCCGCCAGTACCTCCCCGCGCTTGGCGTGCGGGAGGAACTGCTCCGGAATCCCGAACCGCCGTACGGGTACGTCGACTTCGGCGTCCCCCAGAGCCAGCGCGACCGCCGAACCGACTCCGGCGGCCCGGCTGTTGTCCTCCACGACGGCCACCAGCCGGTGTTCGTCGGCGAGCCACGGCAGCGCCGGATCGACCGGCTTGACCCAGCGCGGGTCGACGACGGTGCAGCCGATGCCCCGCGCCTGAAGCAGCTCGGCGGCCTGCAGGCACACCGACGCCATCACGCCGACGGCGACCAGCAGCACCTCCGGACGGTCCGAGGACGAGGAGCGGTGCAGGACGTCCATGCCGCCCACCTGTTCCAGGGACGGGATCTCCGGCCCCACCGACTCCTTCGGGAACCGGATCAGCGTGGGAGCGTCGTCGACGGCGACCGCCTCCCGCAGCTGCGCCCGCAGCTGGTCGGCGTCACGCGGCGCGGCGATCCGCAGCCCCGGCACGACCTGGAGGATCGACATGTCCCACATACCGTTGTGTGACGGACCGTCGACACCCGTCACACCGGCCCGGTCCAGGACGAAGGTGACCCCGCACCGGTGCAGCGCCACGTCCATCAGCAACTGGTCGAAGGCCCGGTTGAGGAAGGTCGCGTAGACCGCCACGACCGGGTGGAGTCCGCCGGTGGCGAGCCCGGCCGCCGACACCGCCGCGTGCTGCTCGGCTATCCCGACGTCCCACACCCGGTCCGGGTACTTCTCCGCGAACTTGCCGAGCCCGACCGGGTGCAGCATCGCCGCCGTGATGGCGACGACGTCCTCGCGCTCGTCGCCGATCCGTACGATCTCGTCGCCGAAGACCGAGGTCCAGGACGGTCCGCCGGCGGGGGTGAGCGGTTCGCAGGTCAGTGGGTCCATCACGCCGACCGTGTGGAAGTGGTCCTCCTCGTTGGCGAGCGCGGGCTCGTACCCACGCCCCTTCTGCGTCAGGCAGTGGACGAGGACGGGCCCGTGGAAGCGCTTGGCGCGGCGCAGCGCCGACTCGACCGCCTTGACGTCGTGCCCGTCGATCGGGCCGACGTACTTCAGGCCCAGGTCCTCGAACATGCCCTGCGGTGCGAACGCGTCCTTGAAGCCCTTCTTCGCCCCGTGCAGCGCCTCGTAGACCTGGTGGCCGACGACCGGTGTGCTCAGCAGGACGTCCTTGCCCCAGGCGAGGAACTGCTCGTAGCCGTCGGTGGTCCGCAGGGTCGCGAGGTGGGTGGCGAGACCGCCGATGGTCGGGGAGTACGAGCGCTCGTTGTCGTTGACGACGATGATCAGCGGCCGGTCCTTGGCGGCCGCGATGTTGTTCAGCGCCTCCCAGGCCATGCCGCCGGTCAGCGCGCCGTCGCCGATGACCGCGACCACATGGCCCTTCTCCCCCCGCACCTGGCGGGCCTTGGCGAGGCCGTCCGCCCAGCCGAGTGCGGTGGAGGCGTGACTGTTCTCGACGATGTCGTGCTCGGACTCCTCGCGCGAGGGATAGCCGGACAGGCCGCCCTTGCCGCGCAGCTTGGAGAAGTCCTGACGTCCGGTCAGAAGCTTGTGCACATAGCTCTGGTGTCCGGTGTCCCAGACGATGCGGTCGACGGGTGACTCGAAGACCCGGTGGAGCGCGACGGAGAGTTCCACCACCCCCAGATTGGGCCCCAGGTGACCACCCGTCCTGGCGACCGCGTGCACCAGGAACTCCCGGATCTCTTCGGCCAGTTCACCGAGTTCCGCCTCGCTCAGCGCCTTCAGGTCGCGCGGTTGCCGGATGCTCTCCAGAATCGTCACGTCGGGCCCCCTCTCGATCCGTGCTCTCTCAGCCCGTGTTGTCAGCTCACGGTGACCGCCGGCTCCCCCGACGCGACGCCGTCCTTCTCCATCTGCTCGGCGATCTTCATCGCCTCGTCGATGAGGGTCTCCACGATCTTCGACTCGGGGACGGTCTTGATGACCTCGCCCTTCACGAAGATCTGCCCCTTGCCGTTGCCGGAGGCGACCCCCAGGTCCGCCTCCCGCGCCTCCCCGGGGCCGTTGACGACGCAGCCCATGACGGCCACCCGCAACGGCACCTCCATGCCCTCCAGCCCGGCGGTCACCTCGTCCGCCAGCCGGTACACATCGACCTGCGCCCGCCCGCACGACGGACACGACACGATCTCCAGCCGCCGCTGCCGCAGGTTCAGTGACTCCAGGATCTGGATGCCGACCTTGACCTCCTCGGCGGGCGGAGCGCTCAGCGAGACCCGGATCGTGTCGCCGATCCCCTCACTGAGCAGCGCCCCGAAGGCGACGGCGGACTTGATGGTCCCCTGGAAGGTCGGACCGGCCTCCGTCACACCCAGATGCAACGGGTAGTCGCACTGATCCGCCAACTGGCGGTACGCCTCGATCATCACGACCGGGTCGTTGTGCTTGACGGAGATCTTGATGTCCCGGAAGTCGTGCTCCTCGAACAGCGACGCCTCCCACAGCGCGGACTCCACCAGCGCCTCGGGCGTCGCCTTGCCGTACTTCCGCAGGAGCCGCTTGTCGAGCGAGCCGGCGTTGACCCCGATCCGGATCGGTGTCCCGTGCTCCTTCGCCGCCCCCGCGATCTCCTTCACCTTGTCGTCGAACTGCTTGATGTTGCCGGGGTTCACCCGCACCGCCGCACACCCGGCCTCGATCGCCGCGAACACGTACTTCGGCTGGAAGTGGATGTCCGCGATCACCGGGATCTGCGACTTGCGGGCGATGGTGGCGAGGGCGTCCGCGTCGTCCTGCGTGGGGCAGGCGACCCGGACGATCTGGCAGCCGGACGCGGTGAGCTCCGCGATCTGCTGCAGGGTGGCGCCGATGTCCGACGTACGGGTCGTCGTCATCGACTGCACCGACACCGGGGCCCCGCCCCCCACGGCCACCGGACCGACCTGGATCCGCCGCGCGAGGCGGCGCTCCGCGACCGGTCGGGCGGGCATGTCGGGGACGCCCAGCGACACGGCGGTCATCACATCACCCCTGGTTCCCGGAGACGGTCTCACGCATGGCGCGCAGGGACTCCTTCAGTGATCCCATGGTGGCGAGGACGGCGGTCGGCTCGTAACCGCAGTGCGCCATGCAGTTGGCGCAGCGCGGGTCCTTGCCGCGGCCGTACGCGTCCCAGTCGGTGTCCTCGATCAGCTCCCGGTACGTCGTGACGTACCCGTCGCTCATCAGATAGCAGGGCCTCTGCCAGCCGAAGAGCGAGTAGTTCGGGATCGCCCACGCCGTGCACGGGAAGTCGACCTTGCCCTCCAGGAAGTCGAGGAACAGGGGCGAGTGGTTGAGCCGCCAGCGCCGCCGGTTGCCGCCCGCGAAGGCCTTCTTGAACAGTTCGCGGGTCTGCTCCACGCCGAGGAAGTGCTCCTGGTCGGGGGCCTTCTCGTAGGCGTAGGCGGGAGAGATCATCATCTCGTCGACCTTGAGGTCGTCATTGAGGTAGTTGAGGACCTCGATGATGGTCTGCGGGGTGTCGGTGTTGAAGAAGGTCGAGTTGGTGGTCACCCGGAAGCCGCGCCTCTTGGCCTCCTTGATGGCGGCCACGGCCTCGTCGAACACCCCCTCCTTCGCCACCGACTCGTCGTGCCGCTCCCGCAGCCCGTCGATGTGGACGGCGAAAGCGAAGTACGGCGAGGGCTTGAACTCGCCCATCTTCTTGCGCAGCAGCATCGCGTTGGTGCACAGGAACACGTACTTCTTCCTGGCCACGAGCTGTCGTACGATCTCGTCGATCTGAGGGTGCATCAGGGGCTCGCCGCCCGCGATCGACACCATCGGCGCGCCGGACTCCAGGACTGCGCCCACGGCCTGCGCCACCGGCATGCGCTGCTTGAGCACGCCCGCGGGGTGCTGGATCTTGCCGCAGCCCTCGCACTTCAGATTGCAGGCGTAGAGCGGTTCCAGCTCGACGATCAGCGGGAACTTGTCCCGCTTGCGGAGCTTCTGTTCAGCGAGATACGTCGCCACCTTGATGGACTGGCGGAGCGGCATGGCCATCTGGCTCACCTCCTGGGGAGCAGCAAAGAACGGTGCCATTCGTAGTAGGCGGGGAGAACGGCACGAAGAACGCGGAAAGCTGATATTCCACCGCGTACCGTGCCGATCCGGACCAGTTCATGTTCTGGAGCGTCCACGACCACCCGGACGGCCGCAACCGGGCGTACGCCCGATCTCACGGCGCAGTGGAGCGTGACCGCCGACTCCATGTCGACCGCGAGCGCCCCGGTCGCGAACAGATCGGACCGTTCCTGACCGCGTACGACGTGATCGGATCCGGTGAGCGGGCCGGTGTGGACCATGCGCCCGGGCACGGCCCGCCCCAGCTCCTTGACCAGGAGTTCGGTGCCCACACACGGCGTGACGGCGCCGTCCGGGCCCCGGGTCTCCTCGGCGACCACGAGATCGCCGGGGTGCATGCCCGGGGCGAGTCCGGCACAGAACCCGGTGGCCAGCACGGCCGCGTCGCGCAGCCCCGGGTCGGCGAGCAGTCGGGTGACGGACCGCTCGGCTGCCCTCGGCCCCATGCCGGTGCGCAGTACGGTGACCGGGCCCCCGGCGCCGCCCCGGTCGCCGCTGCGCAGGGCGAGCTGCTCGATGCCGAGCGCACAGGCGATCAGCAGCGGGGCCGGGGCGGCGGGCGTGTTCATCAGCTTTCCCTGGCTTTCAGGACGGCCGGCTCGCCGTTGACGTACCGGCCGAGTGCGGTGAGCGGGAACACCTGCCGGTAGAGGTGGTAGTTGATCGAGAAGTCCCAGGGGAAGCCGGTGCCGGTGAAGTAGGGCTCGTCCCAGCCGCCGTCCTCCCGCTGGGTCTGGGCGAGCCACTCGATACCGCGTTCGGTGGCCTTGGCGTCCCGCTCCCCCGCCGCCAGCAGCGCGAGCAGGGCCCACGCGGTCTGGGAGGCGGTGGAGGCGCCCTTGCCGCCCCACGCGGCGGGGTCCGGGTAGGAGCGCAGGTCCTCGCCCCAGCCTCCGTCGTCGTTCTGCACGGCCTCCAGCCAGGCCACGGCCCGGCGGATCGCGGGATGCGCGGCGGGCAGCCCTGCGGTCACCAGCGCGGGGACCACCGACCCGGTGCCGTAGACGTAGTTGACGCCCCAGCGGCCGAACCATGAGCCGTTCGGCTCCTGTTCGGCGAGCAGCCACTCGATGCCCCGCCGGGTGCGCGGATCGTGGGACAGCCCCTCGACCGCGAGCATCTCCACCACATGCGCGGTGACGTCGGCGGACGGCGGGTCGATCACCTCGCCGAAGTCGCAGAACGGCAGCCGGTTGGGGAACGGGCTGGTGTTGTCGACGTCGAAGGCGCCCCAGGCCCCGTTCCTCGACTGCATGCCGAGGTTCCAGCGCACCCCGCGCCGGATGGCCTTCTCGACCCGCTCCGGGTCGTGGTGCTCGACCCGGCGGAGCGCCAGTACGACCTCGGCGGTGTCGTCGATGTCGGGGTAGTTGTCGTTGTGGAACTCGAACGCCCAGCCGCCGGGCGGCAGTTGGGGACGCTTGACCGCCCAGTCGCCGGGACGGACGATCTCCTCGCCGAGCATCCAGTCGGCGGCCTTGACGAGTTGGGGATGGTCGGCGGGCAGGCCCGCGTCGGCGAGGGCGATGGTGGCGAGGCAGGTGTCCCATACCGGGGACTGGCACGCCTCGATCATCCGGGCCCCGTCCTCGCGCCACACGGCGAACCGGTCGAGGGACTCCAACCCGGCCCGCATCACGGGGTGTTGCAGGTCGTAGCCGAGCAGGTGCAGCGCGATGACCGAGTAGACGGCAGGAGGCTGGATGCCACCCCAGCAGCCGTCGTTCTCCTGTCGTTCGATGATCCATCGGGCCGCGCTGTTCATGGCCGCCTTGCGCAGCCACTTCAGCGCCACCTTGTGGTAGCCGTGCAGGACCTTGTCGAGCCGCTGAAAGGCGCCCTCCCAACTGCCCAGAGCAGCGAGGGGTTTGGGCGGGTTCGGTCGCCCGGGGTCGGTGTGCAGCTCGTCGAGCGGGAACGGTGCGGGCCGTACCGGGCGCTTCGCCGAGACGACGGTCAGCGGCACGACCGTCTGGCGGGCCCAGCACCCGAAGTCGTAGATGTTCAGCGGCATCCACTTCGGGAAGTAGACGATCTCCGGCGGCATCTCCGGCAGGTCGTCCCACTTCCACCAGCCGAACAGGGCCAGCCAGATGCGGGTGAAGACCCGGGCGGCGGCGATCCCGCCCCGCTCCCGGATCCACGCGGACGCCTTCGCCATGTGCGGCTCGGCCGGGTCGTCCCCGGCCAGCCGTAGCGCGACGTACGCCTCGATGGTGGCGGAGAGTTCGGGCGGGCCGCCGTAGAAGGTGGCCCAGGTGCCGTCCGCACGCTGCTCGCCTCTGATGAAGAGGGCGGCGGCCTGGGTGGTCTTCTCGTCGCGGATGCCCAGGAACTGACGGAGCAGCAGGTCCTCGGCGTCCATGGTGACGTTGGTCTCCAGGTCGCCCTTCCACCAGCCCTGGGCGTCCTGTCGGGAGAGCAGGTATGCGGTGGCGCGCCGCATGGCGTGCGTGGCGGCGTCCTGGACCCCTGCCGTCACCGGGGTGTCGTGGTCGGTGTCGCTGGCCGAGGCAGCGCGGGGCGGCAGTGCCCCGGTGCTTCCGTCGGTCGTCGCTGTCATGGCTTCCCCTTCGTGCAGTGGACGGATCTCTCTGCGGTGGGTCAGCCGTCGGCCGGTGCGTGCCCGGTGACAAGGCACCGGCCGGCGACTACGCGAGGCCTATTCGACCGATCGTGGTCGGCTCCTGAGGGATGGCGATCATCTCTTCCGTACGACGACGAAGTCGGCGAGCGCCGCGAACTGGTCCCGCACCCGCTCGGGCATCCGGATCGAGTCCAGTGCCTCGATGGCGATCGCGTGCTGGCGGCGCGCCTCCTCGGCGGTCCACTCCCGGCCGCCCGCCTCCTCGATGAGGGCGGCGCGCGCGGCGAACTCCTCCTCGGAGAAGTTCTCGAAGTCGCTGCTCTTGGCGTCGGCGGCGAGGAGGTCACCGAGCTGCTCCGAGGCCGGGCCCCCAGCCGCGAGGGCGGCCACGACCGGCAGGGACTTCTTGCGCTGGCGCAGATCGCTCCAGGTCTGCTTGCCCGTGGAGACCGGGTCGCCCCAGATGCCCAGCAGGTCGTCGACGGCCTGGAAGGCGAGGCCGAGGTGGTAACCGTACTTCTCCAGTGTGTCGGCGGTGCGGTCGTCCGCGCCGCCGAGGACCGCGCCGATGGAGCAGGCGCAGGCGAGCAGGGCGCCGGTCTTGTTGCCCTCCATCTCCAGGCACTCCTCGACGGTGACCCGCTCGCGGTGCTCGTAGGAGATGTCCTGGGCCTGCCCGTCGATGAGCGCGCGGGTCGCCGTGGTGATGCGGCGGGTGGCGCGGGCCGCCTCGGCGGTGCCGAGTTCGAGGAGGATCTCGTTGGCGAGGACCATCAGGGCGTCGCCGACGAGGATGGCCTGGGCGGGGCCGTGCACCTTCCAGACGGTGTCGCGGTGGCGGCGTTGTTCGTCGCCGTCCATCAGGTCGTCGTGCAGCAGCGAGAAGTTGTGCACCAGTTCCACCGCGACCGCCCCGGGGATGCCGACCTCGGGTGCGGCGCCGGTGACCTCGGCGGACATGACGGCGAGTGCGGGGCGTACGGCCTTGCCGCCGTCGCCGTCCGCCGGGTTGCCGTGGGCGTCGATCCAGCCGAAGTGGTAGGCGGCGACGGTGTCCATGGGCGGCGCCAGCCGATCGACGGCCGCCCGCAGCACGGGGGTGGCCAGGGTCCGCCCGCGCTCCAGGAGCGCGGTCACGTCCACCGCGGTCCTCGCAGCGGCCGTCACGGCCGGGGGCACAGTGGGCACAGTCTCTCCAGATGTCGATGTGTTCGCGGTACCGAGAGTGCGGGAACCGGTCCGGTGCGCTTCGAGCGTCACGCCGCCTCCTCATGGTCGAAGAGGTGATCTCGGGGCCGGCCCAGAGCGGCCAGTGCGGCGTCCGCCGCACCGATGCCGCTGCGGACCGCACTCTCCATGGTCGCGGGCCACCCGGTGGCGGTCCACGCTCCGGCCAGGTACAGGCCGGGTGCCTTGGTGCGGGCGCCGGGCCTGAGCCGTCCGACGCCGGGGGTGGGAGCGAAGGTCGCGGTGCGCTCCCGGGTCACGAAGAAGTCCTTCACTTCGGCGCCCCGCGCGGGGGGCAACAGCCGCTCCAGCTCGGGCAGATACCGCTCGCGCAGCGCGGACACGGGCGCGTCGATCTCGTCCTGCGCGGCCGACTGCGAGAGCGCCAGGTACTGGCCCTCGCTCAGCCCGGACGCCTCGGTCCGGTCGAAGACCCACTGCACGGGGGAGCCGAGCGCCGCGAAGAACGGCTTGCTCAGCACCTTGCGGTCGTACACCACATGGACGTTGAGGATCGGCGCGGTACCGATCTCCAGCAGCCGCCCGGGCTCGTCGAGCGCGCCCTCGGGCAGCAGGTCATACGCCTCGCGCTGCGGTACGGCGAGGACGACCGCGTCGACGTCGAGGCTCTCGCCGGGAACCTCGACGCGCCAATTCCCGTTCCGCTGGGGGGAGATGGAGGTGACGCGTGTACGCAGTTCGGTACGGACGCCCACCGAGTCGAGCGCCTTGCGGGCCAGCCGGTCGTGCAGTTCACCCAGCGGGACATGGGCCCAGCCGATGTCGGCCGCGCCCGGGTCGGACAGCAGACCCGTCTTGAACACCATCGCGGCGAGCCCGAGGGAGGCGTCCTGGGCCACCGCATTGAGGGTGGCGACCCCCACGAGGTCCCACAGTGCCTCGACGGCACGCGCCGACTGACCATGCGCGGCCAGCCAGCCGCCGAAGTCCCGCTCGTCCAACGCGGGATCCGCGAGGTCGAGCGCCTTGAGCGCCAGTGCGGCACGCCCCACTCTGGCGCGCTCGGTGAGCGAGAGATGGGTGTACGTGGCCAGACTGCGCCCCAGATGCAGGGGTACGGGCAGCGCGTCGCGCCGCAGTCTGCCGAGCCGCCGTCCGGGCCGTGCGTCGGCGTCGAGAACCGG